>DATJYO010000050.1:0-17532 GCA_035499555.1 Bryobacteraceae bacterium | reverse complement strand
GGCCGGCCTGGTGACGGTCAGCACGCACGCGGTACCGAGGATGTAGAAGAGCGCAATGAGCGGCGCGGCCAGCCAGATGGAGCGGCGAATGGTGCGGGAGACCCGCGGATCGCGCACTTCGGCGGAGAAGATGGCGCAGCCATCGAAGCCGCAGAACGCCGCGAAGCTCATTTTGCCCAGGAGATTCAGGTTCAGCAGGGAGACGGCCGGAGGGCGGAGCGAAACCGGAGCGACCGCCGCGCTGCCCCGCAGCCAGTGCGGCAAGGCGAAAAAGAACATCCCGGCGAGAACCACGAACAGGACGAATCCGCCGATGTTGTGCAGCCACTTGGCGATTCCCAGGCCGCGCAGGGCCAACAGCATCAGGCCCGCCGTAAAGAACGCCGCCACGGTCAGGGTGAACGGCCGGCTTTCGGCCATCCAGGCGCTGGACGAACCGGCGAAATACGCCATATTGTCGGTGATCTGAGAGATCGAGGAGCCCAGCACCAGAATCAGGGTGGCCCAGATATTCAAAGCCACCAGGAATCCGGCCAGGTCGCCGAAACGCAGCTTGGCCCATTGATAGAGTCCGCCTTCGAGGGGCATCTCGCGATTCAGATGGACCACGACCATGCCCGAGGGGATATAGAAGAGCAGGACCGACGGAATCCAGTACATGATGTGGGCGGAGCCCAGTTTGCCGGCGGTGCCGAGCCACTGGAGTCCGATCATGTAAACGACTTGGGACAGGACCAGGTCGCCGAGCCGCAACTCTTTCTTGAGTTCGGCGCCGTGGACCTCGACCTGATGTTCGGCCTGGAGGAAATGCTGTTCGCGGTCGCTGTGGATCATAGGGGCGGCAACTGTAGATCTGGGGATGATAACAGATCGGGGCGGTGCGCGGCGGAGCGGGCCCGGAGGGTTTCGGACGGTAGGAGTGCCATGCCGGCGGGGTCCGGTTTAGTAAGTGAGAACAACACTTGACCGAACAGTTTTGTTCATCAACTTTTGACTTTTACAAACATTTACAGCACATCAAGGCAGAGGCCGCCATACTGAGGTGACAGACCGGAGGTTCCCATGCACATCAGACTCGCAGTTTTATGCGCACTCCTGGCGCCGGGCATAGCGCTGCCTGTTTCCTTCAATGCTCCGAGCGGGTACATGGTCCCGGTGGGAGCCGGCCCCATGGCGACGGCGGACTTCAACAGGGACGGAAACCTGGACCTCGCCGTAGCAGACGGCTCCGGCAGGATCTCGATCCTACTGGGCAACGGACAGGGAGGGTTCGCGCTGACAGCCGCATATCCTGCCGGCATCGCCACGGCAATCGCGGCAGGCGACTTCAACGGCGACGGAAAGCTCGACCTGGCGGTGGCTACAAGCACCGTTGCGATCCTGCTCGGCAACGGCGATGGCAGCTTCCAGCCGCCGATAGATACGCCGCTCCATTACAATCCCGCCACCTCGCTGGCCACCGGCGATTTCAACGGCGATGGCAAGCTCGACCTGGCGGTGACCATCCTGCCCCGCGAGAGCGGGGTGAACACGGTCGCGGTGCTGCTGGGAAACGGGGATGGTTCATTCCAGGCCCCGGTGCACTACTGGATATACGGATCTGACGCGATCGCGTTGGCCGTGGCCGATTTCGACGGCGACGGAACGCTCGACCTGGCGGTCGCGGTTTCGTACTCGAATATCTCGATATTCCTGGGGGCCGGCGACGGCACATTCAAACGCGGTCCGCGAATCCCTTACGTTGGCGCCAGCGCGCTCGCCGTCGGCGATTTCAACGGCGACGGAAAGCCGGACCTGGCGGTCGCCTCTAACTACAGCCTCGCCGCTAATGGCGTGGACGTCTACCTGGGCAACGGCTATGGCAACTTCCAATGGGCGGGCGGTTACCTGGCGGGCACGCAGTCGCATGCGATTGTGGCGGGCGACTACAACGGCGACGGAAAACCGGATCTGGCAGTGGCTAACTCATCCGGTATCGCCATTCTGGTGGGCGAGGGTAACGGCGCCTTCACACCAACTACCGTCGGGGTGGTGGCGTCCACCATCCTGGCCGGGGATTTTAACGGCAATGGAAATCTCGATCTGGCGATAGCTGACGGTTCTACGGTTGCGACACTGGCAGGCGACGGCGCGGGCGGATTCGAGCAGCCGGCAAACGATGCGGTGGGCGCTATTTCGTTATCAGTGGTATCGGCCGATTTCAACGGGGACGGAAAGCCGGATCTGGCGGTGCTAACCGGGGCCGGAGTCAGTATCCTGCAGGGCGAGGGAGACGGCACGTTTCATACGCTGCAGACATATGCCGCCGGCACCGCGTCCGCAGTCTCGCTGGCGATGGGCGACATCAACGGCGATGGAAAGCTCGACCTGATCTGGACCACCGCCTATCCGGCCATCGTTTCGATATTGTTTGGCAACGGCGATGGGACCTTCCAGCCTCCCCAGACCACCAAGCTGCCAAACCAGCCTTTGGCGGTGGTGGCCGGCGACTTCACCGGTAATGGCAAGGCTGACCTGGCCGTACTGTTCAATATTCCGTACGGTAACCTGGCGATCTTTCCCGGGAAAGGCGACGGCACATTCCGCCAGCCAATCTACACCACGCTGGGCCACCCGTATGGCCTGGCCGCGCACGATTTCAACCGGGACGGCAAACTGGACCTGGTGGTGGTGGACGGAATCGCCAACGTGGCGCAGATACTGTTCGGCAACGGCGACGGTACTTTTCAGGCGCCGGTGAACTATGCCGTGGGCGCCAGCCCAGAGTCGGTGACGATTGCCGACCTGAACGGCGATGGCCATGCGGATCTTGCGGTCGCGAGCGCGGGCTGCTGCGACACCCACCAGATGGCCAGCGTGTCCGTGCTGCTGGGCGACGGCCACGGGCTATTTCAGTTGTCGGGCACTTATCCGACTCCGGCGGGGGCCGCCTCCATCGCCGTGGCAGACTTCAATGGCGACGGGAAGCCGGACCTGGCGGTGGCCGCGGGTTGCGCATCGATCCTGCTGGGCCGCGGCGACGGAACGTTTGGGCTGCCGCCCGCAAACTTCATCGTGGCCGGCGATGCCGTGTCGGTGGCGGCAGGCGATTTCAACGGCGATGGGAAGCCGGATTTAGTGGTGGCTAACAACAACTCTACGAACATTACCGTGTTGACCAACACCACACCATGACACGGCGGCAGTGACAGAGGGCGCCGCACGATCAGAATGCGATCGGGGAAGAGATCGACGCACCCTAAGAACCTACGGTGGATTTTACGATATTAAGGTCAATACCTCCTGCAGCCTGACGAAACGAGGATGCTTTGCCGCGACACTACTTAATAAGTGAACGATTCCCCGGGGCCGGGGAGGCGGAGATGAGTGACGAATTTATCCACCAACTCTCGGTCTTACAGCACATAGCCGTGTTCTCCGCGGGTCTGCGCGGGCACCAGCTCGGCGAGTGGCGCACCAGCGACGGCCAGGCGGCGGCGAATTGCGTGCGATGCGGCGCGGAACTGCGCGCGTATTTTCCGGCGATTCAACCCGAAATGGATGGGGCGGCCCTGGAGCGGATGTGCGCTCCGCGCGCGAACACGGTGTGGGCCGCCTGATCAGGAAGATACCCGCATGTAATCCGGGATTTTCAGGTCTATAATTCGCCAAGTAACGTTTCGACCAGGAGGAAGCTATATGCTGCGCAGGATTGCAGCGGTCGCATTTCTTCTCCTCGCGGTGCTTGTTCCGGCAGCCAGCGCCAGTGGCAGCCCGAATCTCAAGATCATGACGCAGAACATCGATCAAGGCACCGGCGAAGGCTACATTGTGGCTGCGTTGTTTGGCGCGATGCCGCTACCCGACGCCGTGGACCTCACTTACCAGGAACTCCAGGCGAGTCACCTGAGGCAGCGGGCGGGGCTGATCGCGCAACAGATCGCGGCCCAGAAACCGGATATCGTCGTATTGCAGGAAGTGACGCTGTGGCGTACCGGGCCGGATATCGACCATGCGTTTACGCCGGTTTACGACCAGCTCAGCTATCTGTTGTGGGACATGCTCCGGCTAGGCGTTCCATACGTAGTGGGTGGCGTCAACACGGTGGACGACGTGGCTCTGGCAGGCAACCAGATCGGCGCTTTGCGGCTCACCGACCGGAATGTGCTGCTGGTGCGCGCGCAGTTCCACTGGCCGCCGTTGTTCCTATCCGATGTGAAATCCCACATCTTCAGCACGGTGCTGGATATCGGCGGGCTGGAAGTTCCGTCAGGCTGGATCTCGGCCACGGTGCATGTTGGGGATCAGCAATTCATGCTGGCCGGCGCGCACCTGGAGAGCACCGTCCCGGGCTATTCGCCGGCGACCGATGTACAGGTGGCACAAGCGCAGGAACTGATCGACACGCTCAGCACGGTGACCATGCCGGTGGTGATCTGCGGCGATTTCAACTCCGACGCGAACGATAACCCGGACGCAGAGGATTTTACGCCGTCGGCCGATATGATTCGGGGGGCAGGCTACACGGAAGCCTGGGGGGCGCTCCATGCGGGCGATCCCGGCAACACGTGGCCGCTCTACCTGGACGACCTGATTCCGATCTCATTCCCGGCGCAAACGCCCTTTGAGCGAATCGATCTTTTCTTCACGCGGGGCATTTCGGCGGTGGCGATCGAGCAGGTGACGGCGACGGCGCCGGCCGGTTTCACGCCGCCGTACGGGTCCGACCACGTAGGCGTCTGGGCCACGTTTGCCATGCCGCGCTGACGGATCGGGCGCGGCATTCAGGCACTCTGCTATCCTGGGAGCGTCCCTCCCAGGAAGCCTGCATTGAAGATCGGATTTGTCAGCTTAGGCTGTCCCAAAAACCTTGTCGACAGCGAAGTCATGATGGGCCAGCTTGTGTCGCGCGGGCACGAGTTGACGGCGCATCCGGCGGAGGCGGACGTGTTGGTGGTCAACACGTGCAGCTTCATCGATCCCGCCAAGCAGGAGTCGGTGGACACCATCCTGGAGATGGCCGAATACAAGAAGACCGGCCGGGCGCGGAAACTGATCGTGGCGGGCTGCCTGGTGGAGCGGTACCGCGGGGACATACGCGCGCAGTTGCCGGAAGTGGACGCGCTGGTGGGCACCAACGAACTGGAGCGCATCGTAGGGCTGTGCGAGGACTGGAACGAGGGCGCCACCGGAGAGCCGGCGCGCGACTATCTTTACCACGATCTGACGCCGCGCGTACTGGCCACGCCCGGCCACTACGCGTATGTCAAGATCGCAGAGGGCTGCGACCATCCGTGCACGTTCTGCGTGATCCCGCAATATCGCGGCAAGTTTCGCAGCCGGCGCTTCGAATCGGTGATCGCGGAGGCTACCCGCCTGTTCCAGCGGGGCGTACGCGAAATCAACCTGATCGGCCAGGATACGACGTGCTTCGGCGAGGACCTGGGCATCCAGGACGGGCTGGCGCACCTGCTGGCGCGGCTGGCGCAGATCGAGACGCCGCAGGCCAAGTGGATCCGGTTTCTGTATGCCTATCCCAACAAGGTGACGCAGAAACTGCTGGACACCATGGCGGCGCACGAAGCGCTGGTGAAGTATATCGACATGCCCCTGCAACACGCCAGCGCGGCGGTGTTGAAGCGGATGAAGCGCGGCGCTTCCGGCGATATCTTTCTGAAGCTGATCGAGCGCATCCGGCGGACGATTCCCGGCGTGGCGATACGCACGAGTTTCATCGTGGGCTTCCCGGGCGAAACGGCGGCGGATTTCGCGGAGCTGTGCAGCTTCGTGAAGGCGGCCGGCTTCGACCGGCTGGGCGTGTTTTCGTATTCGGACGAAGACACCAGCGGCAGCTATCAACTGGAGGGCAAGGTGGAGGCGCGCACCATCTACAACCGCAAGCGGCACCTGATGGCGCTGCAACGCAAGATTGCACGCGCGCGCAATCGCCGGCTGGTGGGATGGGAGGCGGACGTGCTGGTCTCGGGGCCCTCGGCGGAGACGGACCTGCTGTGGGAAGGGCGAATGCCGACGCAGGCGCCGGAGATCGACGGGGTGACGCTGATCAACGATTTCGAGGGCGGCGAGCCGAGATCCGGCCAGATGCGCCGCCTGCGGATCACCGAAGCGCACGATTACGACCTGGTGGGGACGCTGCTGCCGGCGACCGAGGCGGATACACGTATCGCCGCGCCGGGCCTGGTGCAGATCGCCATATAAACCGGCCGCGGTGGGCGCGCGGGCGGCGACGGCGCGCTACACTAGCTCTGAACCGCATGACGCCGCCTACTACCAGCTTCGGCGCCGCTCAAAGCGTCAAGGCCGGCGATCCCGAGGCTTTCGCCGTTCTGTTCGCCAAGTACCGGCGGCGGCTGGCGGCGCTGCTGCGATACAAGGCCGGTCCGGAAGCGCTTGCCGGGGCAACGATCGACGATTTGATGCAGGAGACTTTTCTGCGCGCGTTCCGGGACATACAGGGGTTCACCTACGAGTCGCCGGGCAGCTTCTGGCGCTGGCTGGCCCGCATCGCCGGGCACGTGGTGCTGGACGCCGCGCGCTTCGAAGGGCGGCAGAAGAGACATGCGGCGGAGGTGGTGCGGTTCCGGTCGGCCAGCAACCCGAACGGTGCGGACCCGCTGGATTCGCGCACACCTTCCCTGATGCTGGCGGAGAAGGAGGAGATCGAAAGGCTCTTCCGGCGCCTGGATGCCCTGCCCGCAGACTATCGCCAGGCGATCCTGCTGGCCAAGGTGGAAGGTCTGGCCACCGCCGAGATTGCGGCTGAAATCGGCAAATCGCGCGAGGGCGCGGCGCTGTTGCTGCATCGCGCGCTCAAGCGACTTCGGGCGCTGGACGAGGAGCGCTGATGTCCCCCGGGCCGGATCGGGAGGCCATGCTGGCGCAGGCGCTGGCGGATTTTCTGGACCGCCAGGCGCGCGACGAGACGCCCACGATCGACGGCTTCTGCCGGAACTATCCGGAGGTGGCGGGCGAGCTGCGGCCGCAGCTCGAAACGCTGGCGGCGATCGACCAGGTGCTCAGCCCGCCGGCGGCGGATGCCGTGCCCATGCCCGAGACGCTCTCCGGTTACAAGATTCTGGGCGAAATCGGATCGGGCGGCATGGGCCGCGTGTTTCTGGCCATGGACGAGCGCCTGGGGCGCAAGGTGGCCATCAAGACTCTGCATCCGCGCTTCGCCGGCCATCCCGTGCTGCGGGCGCGCTTCATGCACGAAGCCCGGCTGATGGCGCAGGTATCGCATCCGCATATCGCGCGCGTCTATGCGCTGGGTCCGGATCACGAGCCGCCGCACTTCGTGATGGAGTACGTGGAAGGCGCGCCGCTGACCACGGCCGCGCAGCCGCTCACGCTCCATCAGAAGGCGGAGCTGATGCGCAAAGTGGCGGTGGCCGTGGGGATCCTCAACGACCGGCAGGTGGTGCACCGCGATCTGAAGCCGGGCAACATCCTGGTAGGTCCGGACCTGGAGCCCAAGCTGCTGGATTTCGGCCTCGCGCTGCACCTGGCGGGACACGAGGCGCGGCTGACCCTGCCGGGCGAGATAGTGGCGACGCCGGAATACTTCTCGCCGGAGCAGGCCCGCGCGGACGCGCCGCTGGACGCCCGCAGCGATGTCTTTTCACTGGGCGTGGTGTTCTACGAGCTGCTCACCGGCATCCTGCCGTTTCACGCCGAGACGCTGGACGAACAGATCCGCGCGATCTGCCAGGACGATCCGGTGCTGCCGCGCCGGATCGGCGCCGAGATTCCGGGCGAACTGCAGAACATCTGCATGAAGGCACTGGAGAAATCGCCCGCCGACCGCTACGCCACCGCGCAGGAGATGGCGGCCGACCTGGAGCGCTTTCTGGCCGGGGAGGCGGTGCTGGCGGCGCCGGCTTCTTACGCGCGCATGATGACCGGCAAGATCGCGCAGCACGTGCGGGACCTGGACGGTTGGAAGCAGGACCGCATTCTTTCCGATTCCGAGTACGACGCGCTGCGCAAGGGCTACGATCGGCTGGCGGAGCGGGAAGACACGTGGATCATGGAAGTGCGGCGCTTGTCGCTGCCGCAGGTCAGCCTGTACCTGGGAGCGTGGATCCTGGTGGTGGGGGCGGCGCTATTGGTGTTGTTCCGCTACCACGGGCTGAGCGGCACTCCGGCCGTGCTGGTGGCGGCGGCGGCAGCGGCTCCGACGGCATGGATCGGCCTGCGCTGCTGGAAGATGGAGCAGCGGCGCGTCGCGGTGGCATACCTGTTAGCTTTTTGCCTGCTGCTGCCGATTACTCTGCTGGTCGCCATGGGCGAATACGGCATCTTCGGCGGATTCACGCAGGGTCGCCGGGACCTGGAGCTGTTCTCGAAATTCGACAGTTTCAAGATGACCACCAACGCGCAACTGTGGTGGTCGCTGCTGGTTTCCCTGCCCGCCTATTATTGGCTGCGGCGGTTCACGCGGGCGTCCGTGTTTTCGCTGGTCCTGGCGGTGATGGCGGCGCTGTGGTGCCTGGCGTGCTTGCTGCGCATGGGCATGATCGGCTGGCTGGACAACGATCCCGGCCGGCCGTACTTCTATCTGCTGCCTTGCGCGGGGCTGTTCTTTGCGGCCGCGGCGGGGCTGGAGCGCCTGCGCCTGAGCAACGATTCCCGCTATTTCTACCCCATCGCGGTAGTGTTCACCTGGGCCGCGCTGACCGGCATCGTCACCTTCCACGATCCCTATGCGGAATGGCTCAAGCGTTTCGCGCCGTGGACCCGCGGCCAGGTAGAGTATCTGTTCCTGATCAATGCCGGCATCTACTTTCTGCTGCAGGTGGTGTGCGAGCGCTTTCCATCGGCGCAATTGCGCACGGTGGCCAAGTCGTTCCGCTTCGTGATTCCGGGCCACGTGATGACATCGCTGCTGCTGCTGGGGCTGGCGGCGTCCGACCGATGGCAGCAATCGCCGGCCAATGCGGCGATGCGGCGGGAAGCCCGGGCGTTGGAGGTCCTGCTGCCGGCGGTGGCCTGCGTTTTCGTGCTGGGCAGCATCCCCAAGCAGATGAAGAACTTCTTCGCCAGCGGGATGCTGTTTCTGGCGATCGGACTGGTGCGCCTGCAACAGGATTTCTTTCGCGGGCACGCCTGGTGGCCGGTCAGCCTGCTGCTTACGGGCGTCCTGCTGATGGCGCTGGCGGCGCGTTATGCCCCGCTCAAGATGGCTTTCGAGCGGGTGTTCCGCTTCTCCCGATAATTTCCGAATCGCGGGTTCAATTCCGGCGCGCGGATGACGCTCTCCCGTAGTGAAAGGAGTTTCACCATGCGTTACACAATCGCGCTGGCCACGGCGATCGCGGGGACCATGCTGACCGGCTGCGCGCCGACGGTTTCGATCCACCCGCTGTATACCAGCCAGGATTTGTCGAGCGATCTGCCGCTGGAAGGCACCTGGATGGAGGAGGACGGCGGGACGTGGCAGGTCGAGAAGTCCGGCGACGGATATGTCGCGATAGTTCTTCACAAGGGCGATTCGGCGGGCACGGAGGCGTACAGCGTGCACGAACTGCGGCTGCAAGGCCGGTATTTTCTGGATATTAGTTCGAAATCCGATCCCGACCTGGCGGTGCCCGGCCACCTGTTCGCCAAGGTGGCGCTGGAGGGCGACGAGCTGGCGGTGAATCTGATGGAAGATGACTGGCTGAAGAAGATGGCGCAAGCCGGAGCGGCGCCGCAATTCATCGGCGGCGATCCGGAGGGCCAGATCATCCTGACGGCGCCGAGCGGCGAGCTACAGCGGTTCATTCTGGCCAACGCGGATAACGCCGAGGCTTGGGACGGCGACACCGGGCGGCTGCACCGGGTGCGTTGAAGGCCGTGGGGGCGGCGCCGTGCTACCGTGAAATATGGCCCGGCGCCGCATCGACGGGCGCGCCGGAAGGCCGGCCATGAAGTGTCCCATCTGCAAGAAAGAAGTCCAACCCGACGATCCCGAAGCGCCTTTCTGCAGTGAACGCTGCCGCATCATCGACCTGGGCAATTGGGCTTCCGAGAAGTACACCATCTCCACCCCGCTGCGGCCCGACGAGTTGCCCGGCCAGGACGACGATGGCGAATAGAATCGGGCTCGCCAACGCCATCTCCACCTGGTTCGGCTGCGGTTACGCACCCAAGGCGCCGGGCACGGCGGGATCCGCGGCCGCCATCGCTATCGCGCTGCTGATCGATCGCGCGGGGGCCTGGCCGCCGCCGGCCTACGCGGCGCTGGCGGCCGTCCTGACGCCCGCGGCGATGTGGGCCGCCGGGGAAACCGCGCGCCACCTGCAGATCAAAGATCCGCACATCGTGGTGGTCGACGAAGTGGCGGGCCAGTGGCTGGCGCTGGCCGGGGCGCGCACGCTGGACTGGAAGGCATTTCTCGCCGCATTCGTGCTGTTCCGGCTTTTCGATATCTGGAAGCCGTGGCCGGTGCGCCAACTGGAGTCGCTGCCCGGCGGTATAGGGATCGTGGCGGACGACCTGATGGCCGGTATCTACGGTGCACTTGTCTTATTTCTGGCGGGATGGTTCAATCTTTATTAAATGCCCATTCGCAAATCGGCCAACGGTCGCCCGCAGATCGCGCAAATCAAACCGGGAGCAGCCATTGCCGGCGGGGAATTGTTTATCGAGGGCAAAGGTTTCGCCAAGGCGGACCGGCCGCGGGTGACGATCGGGGATGTGGCGGCGCCGGTGGTCATCGGTTCGGATTCGCTGGTGATCGTGAGGGTTCCGGAGGGCGCCTCGGCGGGCGAAGTGGTGGTGGCCAGCGGCAGCCAGGCCAGCGAAGCCTGGACATGCGATATCGGATTCCCCATCGCGGACAGCCTGCACCCGGTGGCCAATCCGGCGGTGGACACGTTCGGCAACATTTATAGCACCTTCAGCGGCTCGCGCGGCCAGAAGGTGCCGGTGGCGGTGTTCAAGGTCGATTTGAATTACAACACGAAGCCGTTCATCAACGACATGATGAACGCCACCGGCCTGGCTTTCGATCACGAAGGGCTTTTGTACGTCTCCAGCCGGTCCGAGGGCACGGTTTACCAGGTGACGCCGAACGGCAACGTCAGCACGTACGTGGAAGGCATGGGGGTGGCAACGGGACTGGCCTTCGACAGCGAGGGCAGCCTGTACGTGGGGGACCGGCAGGGCACGATCTTCAAGATCAGCCCGAACCGGCAGATTTTCGTATTTGCCACGCTCGAACCGTCCATCGCCGCCTATCATTTCGCCTTCGGCCCGGACGGCTACCTTTACGTCACGGGTCCCACCACCTCCAGCTTCGACTGCGTGTACCGGGTGTCGCGCGCGGGGGACTTGGAGGTGTTCTACCGCGGCCTGGGACGTCCACAGGGGATGGCCTTCGACGAGGAGGGCCGGCTCTACGTGGCCGCCCGGCTGGCGGGACGGCAGGGCGTGGTGCGGATCAACGGCAACCGGCAGGCGGAGCTGTTCGTTTCCGGGCCGGGGATTGTGGGGCTGGCTTTCACGCCTTCGCGAGCGCTGGTGCTAGCCACCACGAACGCGCTGTTCCGGGCGGACGTCGGCATCAAAGGCCGGCCGCTCTAGCCGCTGGTTTGACGCATCGGGATGCACGCTGGAATTCCTGTGCCATGACCGCCGAAATCATCGCCGTGGGGTCCGAACTGCTGACCCCGGAGCGCGTGGACACTAATTCGCTTTTTCTGACCGATCAGCTCAACGGTTTGGGGGTGGAGGTGGCGACCAAGTCGGTGATCGGCGACCATCGGGAGCGCCTGGCCGATGCGGTGCGGCGGGCTATGGCGCGCTCCGAGATTGTCATTCTGGGCGGCGGACTGGGTCCGACGGAGGACGACCTGACGCGGGAAGCGGTGGCCGATGCGCTGGAGCGCAAGCTGATCTACCATGCCGAAATCGCCGATGACCTGGAGCAGCGATTCGCGCAGATGAAGCGGAAGATGGCGGAGGCGAACAAGCGCCAGGCGTTCATCATTGCAGGCGCGCAGATCCTGCCTAACGACCGCGGCACCGCGCCGGGACAGTGGGTGGAGGAATCCGGGCGGGTGGTGATTCTGCTGCCCGGGCCGCCGCACGAGATGAAGGCGATGTTTACGCGCCAATGCCTGCCGCGCCTGTCGCGCATCGTGCCGCGGCAGGCCATCCGCACGGTGGTGCTGCGGGTGGCGGGCATGCCCGAATCGGACCTGGACCAGCTCATCTCGCCGGTTTATAAACAGTACACCAACCCGGCCACCACCATCCTGGCGGCGGCGGGCGATATCCAAATTCATCTGCGGGCCCACGGCGAGACCGAGGCGGACGCCGCGGCGCTGCTGGCGGAAGTGGCGGCGCCCATCGAATTGCTGCTGGGGGAGCGGCTCTACTCGCGCAACGGCCAGCCGCTCGAACAGGTTGTGGGCGAGATGCTGCGCGCGCGGAACGCCACGCTCGCGGTGGCGGAAAGCTGCACGGGAGGACTACTGGGCGAGCGGATTACCTCGGTCCCCGGCAGCTCGGAATACTTCCTGGGCGGGTTCATCACGTATTCCAACCGGATGAAGATGGAGAGCCTGGGCGTGCCGGAGGAGATCCTGGCGGAGTTCGGCGCGGTGAGCCAGCAGACCGCCGAGGCCATGGCGCTGGGCGCGCGGCGACGCACCGGGTCCACTTATGCGCTGTCAATCACCGGTATCGCGGGACCGGATGGCGGGACGGAGGCGAAACCGGTGGGTACGGTGCATATCGGGCTGGCCGACCCGGCGGGCTGCCAGGTGCTGCATCGCCGGTTCATCGGCGACCGTACGCGGATCCGGCAGTTCACCGCGCAGACGGCGCTGGACATGCTGCGCCGGAGGTTGGCTTAGGCGCGGATGCTTTTGACGTAAGGGTCCTCTTGGTGGCGTGAAGATTCCAGCCACATCATCCGGAAACGGCGCAGCCGACTTACTACCGAATCGCAATTCCAGACTACCAGCCCCTCAGGCTCGGAACGTTCACTTCGATCCTTCGCGGCGTCGCCGGGCATAAGGGTTTCCAGCGGGACGCGATCATCGCGGACCTTTGAGCGATGCGAGGTCACCAGCCGACTTGGTGGGGAGGGATCCGCACGGACCGGACCAGCAGGCATTTTGATCTGGGGCGATCCATTGCGCCACCCAAGGCACCCAGGGCTGCTTCCTTGCGGCGGCGCGGTGATATGCTCGAAGCATGGGTCCCCGCATCACTATCGAGCCCGGCAAACGTTCCGGCCAGCCGTGTATCCGCGGGTTGCGTATCACTGCATGGGATGTGTTGGCCTGGCTCGCCGGCGGCATGACAGAACAGCAAATTCTCGACGATTATCCGGAACTCGAGCCTGACGATTTCCGTGCGGTGTACGAATTTGCCGCCCGGATGGGCAGGCGTGTGGCTCTGTGAAACTGCTGTTTGACGAGAACCTATCGCGGAGGCTCGTCGTTCGTCTCGCCGAAATTGTACCCGGACTCGGCTCATGTTCCGGAGATCGATCTGCTGGAAAGCCCGGATCGGAAGATATGGGAATATGCCAAGGCACAGAACTTCGTCATCGTGAGCAGCAACTCGGACTTTTACGAGCTCGCGACGACAAGCGGGCCCCCTCCCAAAGTCGTCTGGCTGCGGCGCTGGACGCACCCGACACGAGATGCGGAGCGCGTATTGCGTCGCGAGGCCATTCGAGTGACAGCGTTCGCGGCCGATCCCGAACTCGCGGTTCTCGTTCTCGATCGCGATTGAGGCCGGGTACGAGGTACAGCGCCGTCCATGAGCCGGTCCCGAAGGCGGTAGAATCAGAGGCGATGGAGAACTGGAGGGACCGAATCAGCGTCAACCCCGCCGTTTGCCACGGCAAGGCGTGCGTCCGAGGAACTCGGATTATGGTCTCGGCCGTTCTCGACAACGTCGCCGCTGGCATCCCAAAGTCTGAGATTCTGGCCAGCTAAGGACCACGCGACTCCCAACGGACACTGGTTCCAGTCGGCTATCGACCGAGCGAATCAGGGTCACATGGCCGCAACGAAGTTGTTTAGCTCGGTCTCTCAAGGCGCGCACAAAATTACTCCCCATAACGCGCTTCCCTCAGGGCAACTTCGGAACGAAACCGCGCCGAGACGTATACTGAGAGTGTGAAATTCCGCGTTGTTCTCGAACACGATCCCATTGCGGAGAGTTGGTCGGCGGTATGCCCGGAACTGCCGGGGTGCGCTTCAGCCGGCGACACGGAAGCAGAAGCACGCGGCAATATCGAGGATGCCATTCGACTCTATCTTGCGCCCTCCGATCTCGACCTGCCGCAAGATGCCAAGCTCATCGAGGTGATGGTTGGGTGAGCGCGGCACTCCGCGCCTCACGGCAGACGAAGTGATCGCCATCTTGCGCCGCGGCGGATTCAAGATGGCTGGGAGTTCTGGCAGCCATCAAAAATGGCGAAATCCTGTGAGCGGTAAGCAAGTCATTGTGCCATACCACCGGGGCCGGATTCTGCCGCTCGGCACCATGCGAGCCATCATCGAAGGTAGCGGGCTGGAAAAAGACCGTTGGGTTTGATCGATTGCGGGTCAACTGCGCCGATTACTCCCCAAAAACGCGCCCACGTGCGATTAGATGCCTCTGGCCGTGAACTACTCTGGCGGAACCGCACTGCCGGCAGCTTTGACAGAAATGTGGAGTGACGGGCCCCGGCCCTCGGAAGAATAACTCGTACGAGCCACCCCTTACCTCGCGCGCATCGGGTTGACAATCTTCAGGCCGGCAAAGTCCCGCTCGTTTTCGCTGACAATGGAACAGTTATTCGCTTCAGCCACTGCGGCGATGATCATATCGAGGGGGCTCCGAGGCTGCCCTTTTGCGGTCCCCTCGGCCATCAGCCGCGCCCAGACCAAGCCCGCCTTCTCGTCGAAGGGGAGCAATCGACCGGCGAACAGCGCTTGCGGGCCTTCGGGCCCGGAAAACCAGCGCTCCAGTTCCCTTCGTTTCTTTCCGGCCGGCTTTTCCAGGATTCCGCGGCGGATCTCCGCCACAGTTAGGGAGGATATATACAGATCCTCGTCGGCTTGCCGGGCCATCCATGCAAGCAGTGCTGCCGAGGGCATCGGCTTGGTGGCATTGCTGATGATGTTCGTGTCGAGAAGGTGGCGGCTCACAGGTCCACCTTGCGGTCAGCCGTAACCGGGCGTGCAAGGTTGAGTTCGGCACCTACCAGAGGCGACCGGCGCAATGCATTGAGGATACCGCCCCTGTTCGGCTGCTCCCCTGAAATTGTGCGGCGCACGGCCGCACGAATGCGCGCCGAGTCCGGGCCATTGTCGGCGAGCCGTTTCGCGAGCGATCGGATCAGTTCGCGATCACCGCCAAGCCCAACAACCTCGAAGCGTACTACTCCACGCTTTTTGAGGCGCTTCCGGTAGTTGATGACCGCCCGGTTCTGTGATGTGCTGCTCATGGCCAAATCCTCATATGCCCGGTAATATAACCAGGTTAACACAAGGCCGGACTGATGGAACTGCGATCAGCAGCTCGGCCCGGGATTACTCCCCAACGCGCTACGGTCCGAGGCTTCACCGGGAATGGCCGATCGGGAGCCGGTGACAGGTTGTCTTCCGCGATTTGACGGTGGCCAGTGAGCCAGACGACAGCTCGTCTCCGAACCGAGTGCGGACGAGGCGAACACATTCGGTGATTTCCAAAGCGCGTAAGCCTGGGATGCGAATGCGAAGCACCGAGGGTCCCGCGGCGCCGGAAACTGCCAGTATCGCGTGAAAGTCTGCATCGAGCGTCACGACGACGGCGTTCTTCCCGAGTGCGAATTCGAGAATTTCGTGGTCGCCGGCCGCTGACATCCCGACCTCGCCGACATGGATGCACTCGTATCCGAGGTCACGCAGTCTGCCAGCCGCATCCCGAGGGACAAGCTGGTCCACCAGTGTGACGGACATTGGGGCGCTACGCCGCGTCCGTTTCGGCGGCGCTATCCTCAAGGTTCGCTGCCGCGAACGCCAATGCCTGCTGAATGTCCTCGGGTTCCAGCTCGGGATAGTTACGAAAGAGCTCATCGCGGGTCGGATAGAGCGCAACCGCTTCGACGACGCGACGCACGGTCAGCCTCATTCCGCGGACGCACGGCTGGCCGTTCATCTGTGCGGAGTCCCAGGTGATTCGATCAAAGCGCTGCATCGTCTGTATTCTCATACATTTCGGAGGGTCGCGGCATGGCCCCCGAGCGGATTACTCCCCATAAACGCCAGGTCCCACGTGTGATCAGATGCCTCCGGCCGTGTAGTCGCCAACCCCGTATCCTGGCCGAAACCCGGCGCCGGGAGAGGTTCTGCGCGCGTGGCTTTTGAGCAACACGCGCAAGACGGGGCGGCCCGCGCGGACTCGGGTAGAGAAGGTGGGTGGCGGCAACTACCAAAGTCTGATCAACGATGCCTTACGGCAGCACATCGCCCAAGCGCGCGAACCGCCGGAGGAAACGCTTCGATGAGTAGTCCGGGGGGAAATCAGGCGGGCGAGTTAATGAGTCTTCGGACCAGTGCAGTCAGCGTTCAAGGTCCGAAGGCGACTTATCGGTCGTAATCCAGCTGTGACCGGCCACGCGTCACCGCAACGCGCTTCTCGGCCGACTGGTGCGATTGCACGGATTCCCGGTGACAGGCGACTTACCGGTCGCAATGCCCTCTTGCTTGACGATCTTCCGTAGTCATCACCTGCTACGTCTCGCGCACCGCCATAGCGCGCTAACTCGGCCTTCAGACTATCTCGCATGTCCGTGGCGTTTACCGTGTATGGATGCGAATGCCTGATGATGCGGCAAACGGTTTGTTCTGAGTTCCTCAAGCAGACGACTGGTTATACGGATATCGACGCGCGAAGCTAAAGGAAGTGATCGCCGGTGCCCAATGCGCGAAGAATGACCTGAGGGACTTGGATGATGCCTTAAAACGCTATGGTGATGCGATCGAGCGCTCGTGGGCATACATGCGCAAAGACGCCTTTCTGCTGGTTCGACATCCATTCTCGCTCCTTGGTTCCGCTAGTCACTGGCGGTTCGTACTGCTCCTCTCTCGTCCCCGGCACTTCGTCCGGACGCAGTGCTCTAACGTCCCGGTTCGGGAGCTCGCGCGCATCGTCTCGAACGCCCGAGTCCTTCATCTTGCCGGGTCATGCCGCTGATGTGCAGACAGTTCGCCCGGTTCCCATGGATTGCAACCGAGAAACGCGCTAGGGCCAGC
This sequence comes from Bryobacteraceae bacterium, assembly GCA_035499555.1. Taxonomy (GTDB): domain Bacteria; phylum Acidobacteriota; class Terriglobia; order Bryobacterales; family Bryobacteraceae; genus Bog-159. The sequence continues at coordinate 307 of DATJYO010000050.1, read as the reverse complement.
CGAACCAGGAGCGTGAGCTTCGACTCGGAATCGGAAGTTGCGATGCCGACTCATCGTTACCGAACCGCTCAATAAGCTGACACTGCCGACTGCCGGGTAAACGCAACGATCGGCTCCAACTCCATCGCGAACGGCCAAAGTTGTGTGGATGCATCAGGGCGCTTCATCGGAGGGTGTCCCGGCCGTAGTTGAAGGTCGGCAAGGGCGGTCGATTCATCTTAAGCTACTTTCTCCTTCGATGGCTTGACTCCAGCAGTTTCCCGGCCGAGGATCGCGGCCAGTGCCCAGAGATCCGCGTGACCGTCGA
>DATJYO010000049.1:0-147711 GCA_035499555.1 Bryobacteraceae bacterium | reverse complement strand
CGTCCACCGCCTCCTCGTAGACCCGGCCCTGGCGCAGCAGGGCGCGGCACACTTGAAAATCGGCCGTCACCGAATCGGGAATCGCCATTTGGTGCCGCAGCTCCGGCATCTTGGACCACGCGTTGTAGACGTGCGCCACGTGGTGCGCGCGCAGACAGGCGAAGTACTCGCGGTCCAGAAACTCGGGATTGCGGATCTCCACGGCGTAGCGGAATTCGGGCGGGAGCTGCGCCAGAAACGGGTCCAGGCGCTCGACGAATTCGATCACCCCGGCGAAACTGCGCCGCCCGAAGGCGCCGAACTCGAAGATCAGCAGCGCGGTCTTGGACTGGTGCGGCAGGAGCGGCCGCACGAACATCTCCTCGAAGACGTGCGGGTCCAGAAATGTTTCGTTGTCTTTCCCCGCCATCGCTCCGTAGCGGGCGTGCACCGGAAACACGCGGCATGTGATCTGTTCGGGGACCTTGAACGCGAAGCGGAAGCCCTCGGGCACGTTGGCGAACAGCCTGGCCCAAAACTCCTGCGTGGGAAACTGGTAGAAGGCGAAATCGCCGCACACGGTGGGGAAGGTCAGAGCGTATTCTTTGAGACAAGTCGATTCGAAGAGCTTGCGCGAGAACTTTCCGCGCGAAAGATAGTTGCTGCGCGAATAGATCTGCCCCAGCCAGCCTTCGTATTTCCAGGAGCTGCCGCCGATGAAGATGCCCTCGTCCGCCAGCCGCCGTAGCCGTTCCGCGAGCGTGTCGCGATCGAACGTGGAGGGCTCGTCAAACAGCGTGTCCAAGGCGCGCCCCCGTTTCCATACGGCTATAATAGCGTTAAGCCGGTGCCGGATCCCGAACAGAAAAGCGAAGACGAACCCATGCTGTATTGTCCGGTCTGCTCCACCCGCCTGTTGCAGCATAAATGCAAGCTGGTGTGCCCCCAGTGCGGATACTACCTGAGCTGTGCCGATTATTACTGAATCGTGATGAGTGAGATTTCCGATTTATTGGAGCGTTTCCGCCGCGGGCCCGAGTTGCTGGCCGTGGTTTTGACCGGTGTGTTTGGCGAGGAAGAGGACTTCGTACCCGCCCCCGGCAAGTGGAGCGTGCGCCAGATCATCGCCCATCTGGCCGACTCCGAAATGGTCTGCGCGCAACGCATCCGCCAGATCGCCGCGGAAGACAGTCCGACCCTCATGGCCTTCGACCAGGAAGCCTGGACCCGGAATCTGGACTACGCCTGGCGCAAACCCAAACAGTCGCTCGAAAGCTTCCGCCGGGTGCGGAGTGAGAATTACGAACTGCTCAAACGCTTGCCCGAGGCCGCTTATGCGCGCACCGGCAATCATAGCCAGCGCGGCCCCATCACGCTGCAGTTTCAGGTGGAATTGCTGGCGCAGCATGCCGAGGCGCACGCCCGCCAGATACAGGCGGTACGCGACGAATACCAGAAGGTGAAAGGCAAGAAATGATCCGCCGGTTCTGCATGACGGCGGCCGTGACGGCGGTTCTGCTCGCCAGCGTACCGGATGGGCGCCGCTGGTGGAGTCACGTGCAACAACTGGCCGACGACAAGCTGGAAGGGCGCGGTACCGGAACCGCCGGATATCGCAAAGCCGCCGCTTACGTGTCGGGAGAATTCGAGCGCGCCGGCCTGAAGCCCGCCGGCACGGACGGCTATTTCCAGCCCGTTCATTTTCATACCCGCCGCTTGAAAGAGAACGAGTCCAGTCTGGAACTGGAGCGCAATGGAGAGTCCGAGGAATTGGTCCTGGGTGAGGACGCCGTCATCAGTACCCGCATCGACCCGGCGCCTACCGTAGAAGCGCCGGTCGTGTTTGCCGGATACGCGCTTACGGTGCCCGAACTGCAATACGACGATCTGGCCGGCCTCGACCTGCGCGGCAAGATCGTGCTCTATCTCAGCGGCGGGCCATCCAACATTCCCGGCCCTCTGCGCTCGCATTATCAAACGGCCGCCGAACGCGGCAAGTTTCTGGCGCGCGCGGGGGTTACTGGAACTATCGTCATCCCGGATCCGCATCACATGGATCTGCCCTGGCAGCGGATCGCGCTCGGCAGCCGGCAGCCGTCGATGAGCCTGGCCGATCCCGCGCTGACTGACCAGCATGGCTTGAAGTTCGCCGCCACCGTCAATCCCGCCCAGGCCGAGAAGTGGTTCGCGGGCAGCGGGCACAGCTTCGACGATCTGTTGAAACTGGCCGACGCCGGCAAACCCTTGCCGCGTTTCCCGCTGCACGCCTCCATCCGCGCGTCGATTGCCGTCGAGCGCGGCGAGGCGGAGTCGCCGAATGTGGCCGCGATTCTGCCCGGCACGGATCCCGTCTTGAAGGACCAATATGTGTTGCTGACGGCGCACCTCGATCACCTCGGCATCGGCGAACCGATCAACGGCGACCGTATCTACAACGGCGCTATGGACAACGCTTCGGGGGTGGCTACTCTGCTGGATATCGCCGACTCGCTGAACCAGGCCAAGCCGAAACTGCGCCGGTCGCTCCTGTTTGTGGCCGTTACCGGAGAAGAGAAGGGCCTGCTCGGATCCCGGTATTTCGCCGCGCATCCCACGGTGAAGCCGGGCAGCATCGTGGCCGACCTCAATGTGGACATGTTCCTGCCGCTATTTCCACTGCACAGCGTGACGGTGTACGGCCTGAACGAATCCGACCTGGGTGAAGACGTGCGCGCCGTGGCCCGCGCCCGCGGCGTGCGCATCCAGGACGATCTGGAGCCGGAGCGCAATCTCTTCATTCGCAGCGATCAGTACAGCTTCATTCGCACGGGTATTCCTTCCCTGGCCCTGAAGGTCGGCTACGAGAAGGGATCGCCGGAGGAGAAGATCGCCAAGACGTGGCTGAAGGAACGCTACCATGCGCCGGCCGACGATCTCAAGCAGCCGGTGGACCTGGAATGCGCTGCGCGCTTCGACGACTTGGTGCGCGCGCTGGCGGAAAACGTCGCCGACCGTCCGGAACGGCCGCGCTGGAATCCGGCAAGCTTCTTCCGCCGCTTCGCCCAGTAGGCCGCCAGCCGCGGGACCTAATCCGGCTTAGCGAGTTCAAAGCGCAGGCAGGCTTTTCCCAGGTAGATCTCGTCGCCGTCGCGCAGGCGCTCCCCGCGCCGGTTGCCGGCGGGCACTTCGATGGATCGGCCCTCGCGGAAGACGCGCGTGCCATATTCGCTCTCGTCGTCGCAGATGCGGTACTCGCCCGCCGCGGCATCGAACCGCACGTGGGCGTGCCCCCGGGAGACCGTAGCGTTGGCCTCGTCGGCGCCCTCTTCAAAAACCACTTCGTTCCGCCGCACGACACGCTGCTGGCTGTCGGTCAGTTCCGGCATACGGCCGATGTTCGTACGCGCCTTGTCGATCGTATAACTCGCTTGCGCGGTGCTGCCCCGGACCGCCACCAGGCAGGCCCGCGCGGCGAGTCGCGCCGGCGGCGGCGGTTCAGACGGCGGTACCGGCTGCGCGGCAGCCGTTACCTCACGGATGGCGTACTCGATTTCGAACCCGCGCGCGCCCTCATCGGCAGTCGCCACGTCTACCGCGAATCCGTTCGGGATGGCGCATCCGGCGCCCTGCAACGCCTCCCGGATGTCGTTTTCCAGGCGGTGCTCTTGCGCGAACGCCGCTTGAAACAGCGCCCGGCGCTCCGGCTCCTGTGACACCAGCGTCACCTTCAGATAGTTGTACGGGAACAGGCGCTGCCCGCGCTGCACCACCTGTATCTTGCTCTCGATCTCCTCCAGGATGCCGCGATGCACCACCAGTAACTCGTCCGACTGAGCGGGTCCGAAGGCGCGTTCCGTCCACTTGCGGAACGTCCGCTCGATCGTCTTTTCCACCTCGGCAAAAAAACTCATTGGCTATTTCCCCGCTGAAATCAGTCCCAGGTTTTGCGCCGCGGCTACCAGGGCGGCCGCGGCGGGCGCGGCATACGTGCCGCCGTACTTGCCGTTTTCGATCAGCACCGCGAACGCGATGCGCTTGGGCCCCTGATACGGCGCAAAGCCGATGAACCAGGCATGCGACGGCGCGTCGGCCAGTTCCGCCGTGCCGGTCTTGCCGGCGATCGGCACCGGCGATGCGGCTGCCCGCTGCCCGGTCCCCTGGGTCACCACTTCGCGCATGTAACGGGCAATCGTGGCCGCCACGTCGGGACCGATTACCGGCTGCGGCGCCTGCGTCCGGTCGTTGCTCGAGTCGGCGATCCAGCGGCCCTGGGGCATCTGGCCGCCATCGGCAATGGTCGCCGCCACCCGCGCCATCTGGAACGGTGTCGCCACTACCTGCCCTTGCCCGTACGAAGACTGCGGCAGCGACTTCCGCAACTGGGGCGCGGTATCCGGCGACGCCATCGCGATACCCAGCAGTTTACCCGTGTCGAACAACGGCTGCGCCCCGACATTGTAAGTGCCTAACTGGGCGAAATACGCATTGCATGACACGATGACTGCGCGCTCCATGTCGAGGTTTCCGTGGGGCGTTTTGTCTTCTATGTCGTCGCGGATGGGACGGTTCGATCCGCGGATGTAGTTGCCCACGCGCCCGTCCGGCAGCCGTATGCACTCGTAAGTCTGCCTGGATAACTGCGGATCTTTGCGCAGGGCGGCCATGGCGGTCACGATCTTGAAGGTCGATCCGGGCGGATAAAGCCCGTAGCGCGCGCGATCGAGATAGGGATTGGCCGTGTCTTCGCCGGTCTCGGCGGGCGCTGCCGCGTCGCCCGGTCCGATGGGCGGCAGCGGATAACTGACCGCCGCCAGCAGATCGCCATTCGCCGGATCCAGCACCACCAGCGCGCCTTTGTCCTGGCCGGCCTTCTGCAAGGCATCTTTCAGAATCTGGCCGGCGCGCACCTGCAACCGCGCGTCGATCGACAGGCGCACATTGCGCGCCCGCTCGAGAATCCGCCGCACCGCCGGATTGTCCGGCTGGTTGCGATGGCGCAGCAGAGGCACCAGTTCCCGGAGGTCGTAACGCACGATGCGCTCCATCTTGCCGGTCTTCGGATTCTCCACATCCACCAACGTGGGCCGGTCGTCATAACCGCGCAGCCGGGTGGCCGAATCGCGCTCCACGAACGACGTATTGCTGGCGCCCCAGCGGATGCGGGTACGCAGGTCGCCGAGCAGGTGGAAGGTCAAACCTTCGAACGGATAGTGGCGGCTCTCCGTACGGGAACAGGCCTGGTCGATGTTCACCCCGAGCGGCTGGTATCGCGCGCGGTTCTTTTCCAGTTCGTCCCAATTGCTGGTGGCCAGCGGCAGTCCGTTGCGATCGTAGATGCTGCCCTTGGGAATATCGCGCGTGATCTCCTGGAAGCGCGGATTGTACTGGTAGCGCCGCGCCCCATCGGCCTGCACCACCAGCGTACCGGCGCCCATGATCGCGTCGCTGCGCAGCACTTGCACGTACGCCGCTTTGCCCGCCACCAGCAGCGCCAGCGCTCCCAGCGCCGCCCCGGCCGCTGTAACGGGAGCCCGGAACGGCAGATTGCGCTGCGCGCCGCCGCCATGGCTGGAGATGGACAGCAGCATGGCGAACATCAGGAAATTCGCCAGCATCGACGATCGTCCGTAACTGAGGAAAGGCGTCACCACTCCGGAAAGCGGCAACACACCCAGCGATCCGCCCGCGATCAGCAAAATCTGCAAGCCCATCGACACCGCGACGCCCGCCGCCAAAAAAAACTCGTAGTCGCTGCGCGCCCGCAGCGCGATGCGCGCCGCCCGGTACAGAATAAACGCATACAGGGCGAAGACCGCAACTACGCCGATGAAACCCCACTCCTCACCCAGGGCGGAGAGGATCAGGTCCGTATGGGCGGCGGGCACCAGCGCCGGATCGCCCAGCCCCGGCCCGGTTCCCCAGATGCCGCCGGTAGCGTAGGCCCACAGCGATTGCGCCAGTTGATCGCCGCCGTGGATGGCGTTGTTCCAGGGCGCGGCCCACATGGAGACGCGCTCGTAAACGGTGTGCGGCACACGCACCAGGTATCCGCCGACGAAGCCCGCCAGCAAAACCAGCAGGCCGGCCGCGGCCATCAGCGCCCCCTGGCGCGCAATCGAATAGAGCACCAGGAACAGGCAGGTGAACACCAGCGCCGGACCCATGTCTTTCTGCAGAAAGAAAAACAGCAGCGACAGCGCCACGCACCCAAACACCGGAATCGTATACTCGAGCGGCGGAACACCTCCCCAGCGTGTAAACCGCGCCAGCGACGGACGCTGCTCGCGCGCGTGCCGCAGAACGTCCCAACGTTGCGCAAAGTAACCGGCCAGGAACAGAATCAACAGGACGCGGATCAGTTCGACCGGCTGAAAGCCGAACAGGTTGACCTTGGCGTCGCTGGTGCCGGGCCCGTACCCGAACACGATCAGCAGCACCGACAGCGCGAAGCTGGCCAGCAGCGGCACGAAGCTCAGCTTGCCTAACAGGCGCTCGTAATCGACGGCGCTGGCGATCGCCAGCAACACGCATCCCGCCGCCACGCCCTGCGCAAAGTCCACGAAGAGCAGGCTGTCGCGCACCGGATCGCGCAGGCTGATCATGAGGATCAACCCGATTCCGGTGAGCATCAGCATCGACGGCAGCAGCACCTGATCGCCGGCAAACGCGCGCAGGCTCCACCACAGGCTCACAGCCCAGAACGCCGCGAAGAAAACCGCCACCCATAGCAGGAAGTCGCGCCGGAACTGCGCCGGCCGCCGCACCACGAACGATGGCTTCAATTCGCGGAACTGTTCGCCGGTCAACAGCGCGTGGCGTCCGCTGAAGGACTGCAGACCCCGCGTGGCCTGAATCTCGGCTTCGGAAACCCGCAACCGCGCCAGCGCGCCGGTGTTCGGCAGGCTGCCGGATGCGTCGTAGATGCGGCGCGCCACGTATTGCCGCTCCGCGGGTTCGGTGAAGATCTGGAGGAAGGGCAGCACGTCCTCGCGCGCACTGAGATCGTTCAGGTTGAGCAGTTGTTTGTTCGCCAGTCCGGAGTCGATTTCCGCGAAGCCGCGCGCCTTTGCCCGGTACACCAGGATGAAGCCGAAGGCCAGGATCAGGGTGGCGGCCAGCAGCCAAAAGGCTTCGTCGCGCCGCCAGGCGATGGCGCCGCGTTTGTGCCGCGTGGTTTCGGTTCTTTCCGCAGCCCTGCTGCGCGTTACCGCCATAGCTGGTCCAAATTCGATTCTAAGCTACCGGCGCGCGGTATTACAGTCGGATGCGAGAGGAACCCGAGGCGGCGCGTGTTATGGTCATTACTTCGAATCCGATTGGGGGCAGGGATTGATTGGCGCACTGGACATAGGCGGCACCAAGATCGCCGCCGGCGTGGTGGACCGGCAGGGCCGCATTCTCAGCCGTGCGGAAGCTCCCACCGCCTCGGAGCGGGGCTTTCCGGACGGCCTGGCGCGCATGATCGGCATGCTGCGCGAGGTGGCCGCGCGCGCCGGCGCGCAGCTCGAAGGTATCGGCATCGGCTGCACCGGTCCGGTCGACCCCTTCACCGGGGTTCTGGGCAGCGTCGATCTGCTGCCCGGTTGGCAGGGTGGCGCCATCGTGGACGGCTTGCAGCAGGCTTTCGGGGTTCCCACCGCTATTGAAAACGATGCGGACGCCGCGGGTCTGGCGGAAGCCGTGTGGGGCTCGGGCCGGGGCAAGCGGCGCTTCCTGTACGTCACCGTCGGCACCGGCATCGGCGTGGCGCTGATCATCGACGGCGTGCTGTATCGCGGGGTGGACGGCTTCCATCCGGAAGTCGGCCATCACGTGATCGACTACTCCGGCCCGCCTTGCTATTGCGGCGCGCGCGGCTGCTGGGAGGTGCTGGCCAGCGGACCGGCGATCGAAGCCTGGACCGGCGGCGGCCTGAGCCTGAAGCACATCTGCGCCATGGCCGAACAAGGGGATGCCAAAGCCCTGGCCGCCATGGACCGGCTGGGCTTCTATCTCGGCGTGGGCCTGGGCAACCTGGTCATCATGTTCTGCCCCGATATGATCGCGCTGGGCGGTGGCGTCATGGAAGCCAGCCGTCTGTTCCTGGAGCGCGCGCGGCAAGTCGTCCGGCGGCACTGCACTCTGGTCCCCTTCGAGAAGGCCAAACTGGCGGTCGCTTCTCTGGGCGCCGATACCGCGTTAGTCGGCGCGGCGCAGGTGTGGCATCACCGCTTCGGCCCGGAAAGGCACGGCCGTGCAATTTGAACCGTCGATGGTGGAAGGCAGCTACCTGCGCGACATCCTGGCGGAACCGGAAGCTATCGCCGAGACGGTGGCCGGATTAAACGGCGACTCCCCCCTGACCGGGGAACGCTTCGCGCGCGTGGTGCTGACGGGCATGGGCGCATCGTATCACGCGCTGCACCCCCTTCACCTGCAGCTCGTGGATCGTGGGTTTCACGCGGCCATGGTGGAAACGGCCGAGCTGATCCATTACCTGGCAGCCATGCTCTCGGCCGGCACGCTGGTCGTCGCGGTGTCGCAGTCGGGACGCAGCGTGGAGATCGTCCGGCTGCTGGATCTGGCGGTCGGCCGCGTGCGGATCATGGGTGTGACCAACACGCCGGACTCACCCCTGGCCGCCCGCAGCGACATGACCGTGCTGACGCACGCCGGAGAGGAATCGTCGGTCTCGTGCAAGACCTACGTGGCCATGCTGGCGGCGCTCGCCTGGCTGGGCGCCGCGACCGAGTTACAGGAAGCCGCGGCCGCCGCCAAAACGTACCTGGCGGACTGGGAAACCAAGGTGGCGGCATTGACGGATCTGCTGGCGGGGACCCGCACGCTGTTCGTCGTCGGACGCGGATCTTCCATGGCGGCTGCCGGCACCGGCGGCCTGATCCTCAAAGAGTCCGCGCATTTTCACGCCGAAGGCATGACCTGTTCCGCTTTCCGCCATGGGCCCTTCGAACTGACCGGCCCCGCCACAGCCGTGCTGATATTCGCGGGTGATCCGCGGACTCGAGCCTTGAATGCCAGTTTGGCCGCGGATGTGCGCAAAGCCGGCGGCCGCGCTTTTTGGATCGGCCCCGACTCCGAAATCGACGCCTTTCGCATCCCGGCCGCGCCGGACGCCGTGCGGCCGATTCTGGAGATTCTACCGGTGCAACTGGTATCCCTGGCGCTGGCCGCGCTGGCCGGCCATCAACCGGGCGATTTTAAACTGCTCACCAAGGTCACTACCATCGAATGAGCCCGCCAGCCACACCTGCCAGACGGCCATACCTCGTCGCAGTCGTGCTGGCGATCTTTTTCGTCATCGCCCTGTTGACTAATATTCTGGGTCCCATCATTCCGGATATTATCCACAGCTTCCATCTGAACCTTACCGCCGCCGGCTTTCTGCCCTTCGCCTTCTTCATCGCGTACGGTGTGGCGTCCATACCGGCCGGGATGCTGGTCGAATGGCTGGGTGAGAAGAAGGTGATTCTAGGCGGGTTCGGCCTGGCTTTCGCGGGCGCCCTGTTGTTCGCCTGCGTGCCGGCTTACCAGGTCGCCATCACTTCGCTGTTTCTGATCGGCGTAGGCATGGCCCTGCTGCAAGTGGCGATCAATCCGCTGCTGCGCGTAGCCGGCGGATCGGAGCACTTCGCCTTCAACGCCACGCTGTCGCAACTGGTGTTCGGCTGCGCCTCATTCATCAGCCCGCTGGTTTACTCCTATCTGGTCCGCAACCTGGAAAGCGGCGCGCGCGCCGGGCCGCTGATCGGCATCCTGTCGGCCGTGGTGCCGCGCGCCCTGGCATGGGTGTCGGTCTACTGGGTGCTGGCCGTGACATCCGTCCTGATGATCGGCGTGCTGGCGATGATCCGCTTTCCGCGCGTCGAGCGCCAGGCAGACGAAATAGCCGGAAGCTGGGCCACCCATCAAAAGGTGTTTCGCAATCCCGTGGTGCTGCTGTTCTTTCTGAGCACCTTCTTCTACGTCGGGGCGGAACAGGGCACCGCCAACTGGATGTCGCAGTTTCTGGCCACCTATCATCATCGCGACCCGCAGACCACCGGCGCGCTGGCGGTCTCCTGGTACTGGGGGCTGATGACGGCCGGCTGCGTAGCCGGCGCGCTGCTGATGAAACGCTTCGATTCGCGGCGGGTGTTGATCGGATTTTCCTGCGTGGCCCTCACCATGCTCACGGTGGCCATTTTCGGCACCGGGTCGCTGGCAGTGTGGGCCTTTCCGCTGGTGGGCTTGGGAGCCAGCGCCATGTGGCCGGCGGTCATCTCGCTGGGACTGAATTCCGTGAGCGAGCACCACGGCACGGTATCCGGAATCCTGTGCACCGGTATTGCCGGGGGCGCGGTAGTACCGCTGTCGATCGGTTACCTGAGCGATCACGTGGGCCTGCGGGGCGGCATCCTGCTGCTGTACCTGGCCTTCGGCTGGGTGCTGGGCATCGGCTTTTGGGCCAACCCGATCGTCGCGAATAAAACCACTTGATCTGTGATTCGAAGCCAACCGCGGACTATTCCACGCGCAGGCAGACCATGGGATCGACCGTGGCCGCGCGCCGCGCGGGTATCCAGGAGGCCAGCGCGGCGACCAGTGCCAGAAAGGCCACCACGCCGCCGTAGACCTCCGGGTCTGTCGCACTCACCATGACCAGGGTGGCGGAGGCGGTGCGCGCCATGCCTGCCGCCGCCAATACACCGATCGCCAGACCGATTGCCGCCAACGCCATGCCGCGACCGAGGGCCGTCAGGACCACGTCCGACGGCCGCGCGCCCAATGCGATGCGAATGCCGGTTTCATGCGCGCGCTGCATCACCGAGTAGGCCATCACGCTGTAGAGCCCGATGCCTGCCAGCAGCAACGCGATCACGCCCAGCGCACTCAACAGGCTGGCCGCCAGTTTCTGCCCGAACAGGGCGGCGCTGATATGTTCGCTCAGAGTTTCGCCGCCGAACATGCCGACGTTCGGATCGATGGCCGCCATAGTCTCCCGTACCAGGCCCACGCCGGCCGCGGGCGCGCCGGCCGTACGCAGGTAGAATTTAACGCCCATTTCCGGCCGGTAAATCTGGCGGATCGGTATATAGAAGTAAGGCCGCGGGCTCTCGGTAAACGAGAGATACTTGCCGTCCTTGGCCACGCCTACGATGGTGAACCATTTGCCCCAGCCCTTCACCTTCCGGCCGAGCGGATACTGGCCCGGCAGGAACCGCCGCACGAACTCCTGGGTGACGATCATGACCGGCAGCGATTTGTCGTCATCGTGGCCGGTGAAATCGCGGCCTTCCAGCAGCGGAATGCGCATCAGGCTGAAGTAGCCCGGCGCGACCATGTTGCGAAAGATCTTCATGTTCTCGCTGGGACGGGGCACGTAGCCTTCGATTTGCAGGTCCTCCCAGGAAGCGCCCACAAAGCCCAGGGGTATGGTGTCCGCGAACGTCACGGCCTCGACGCCGGGCTTGGACTCCAAATCCTGGCGCAACCGCCGGCAGAAGATCGTGGCTTGCTCCTGGTTGTAACCGGCCGAGGACAGATCCACTTCGGCCACCGCCACGTGACGCGGATCGAAACCGGGACTGATCGCCTTGGAAAGTTGAAAGCTCTTCATGAACAGGCCGGCGCCGGCCAGCGCCACCACGGCCAGCGCCACTTCCGCCACCACCAGCGCGCTGCGCAGTTGATGAGAACGCGCGCCGGAGGTGCCGCCGCGGCCGCCCTCTTTCAGGGCATCGTTCATCTTCAGCCGGGTGGCGTGCCATGCCGGGACCAGGCCCGCCAGCAACGCCACCGCCACCGCCAGCGCCTCGGTGAAGAGGAGCGCGCGCCATTCGAGCGGCGTCTGGCGCAGCGTAGGCATAGTGGTCGCGGGCAGCAGCCACCTCATGGAGACGCGCATCTGGTCGGCGAGGAGCAGTCCTATCAGCGATCCGCCGAGGGCCAGCAGCAGCGTCTCCATCATCAACTGCCGCACCAGCCGTCCGCGCGGCGCGCCCAGCGCCAGCCGCACGCTGAATTCCTTCACCCGCGTGGTGGCCCGCGCCAGCAGCAGGTTTGCCACGTTGGCGCAGGCGATCAACAGCACCACGCCGCAGATGCCCATCAGAATGCTCAACGGACCCAGCATGGTCTTCTGCGCGCCGAAGGCGGCTTTCCAGATGGGCACCACGGTCGCGCTGATGCCGCCGTTGGTATCGCCGTGCGATTCGGCCAGCCGCTGCGCCAGCGACTGCAATTCGGCGCTAGCCTGCGCCATCGTGACGCCGGGCTTGAGCCGCGCGAACCCCAAAAACATGCGGCATTTGCGATCCTGCAGCAGGTAGCCGGAACCGGTCATCTCCCCGAAGCTCATGGCCGGCAGCCAGAAATCGAACTGTAAGCTGGTCATGGATCCGCCGAACTTCTCCGCCGCCACGCCGATGATGGTGACCGGATGGCGGTTGATACGCAGAGTCTGGCCCAGCACCCCGGGGTCACCGTGAAAGCGGTGTTGCCAGTATGGATAGCTGAGGACGGCCACCAGGTGTCCGCCCGGCGCGTCGTCCCGTTCGGCGCCCGCAAAGAAGCGGCCGAGCGCGGGACGGACCCGCATCACGTCGAAAAAATTCCCCGCCACCAGTTCGCCCCACAGCCGCTCCGCGTGCACGCCCTCGCCGACGTTAAAGGCGCGCGGCTGCGACAGGGTCATCTCCAATAGCCGGCTGTTATCCCGCAGGTCGCGGTAGTCCGGGTAGGACGTCGTCAGGTGCTCGCCGGAGGGGGCCACCGTTTCGAGCGACACCAGGCGATGGGCCGCGCCCACGCCCGGGTACGGGTGCAGCAGAACGCTGTCAATCCAACTGAAGACCGTGGTGTTGGCGGCGATGCCCACCGCCATGGTCAGGACCGCGACCGCGGTGAATCCCGGGTTCTTTCGCAAGGTTCGCTGCCCGTATCGAAGGTCTTTCCATAGGTTGGCCATGCGCGTTCCTCGGCCCGATACGGGCAAGTTTACGGCCATCGGCCACGACCGGCATGTAGCCTGGAATGATTATTATTTCGAGGTCAGGTTGTCCGCTTATGGGAAAGCCGGGTACACAGCCGGACAGTCTACGACGCGGCGTGAGCCTGCTGGAGACGGCCACCCCGGCGCCACATCGCCCCTGCCAGGAATGCCACGCGCAGGACTTCGTCGCGATCGAACGGTTGCGCCAGCACGTCGTATCCGCCCAGGTTCAAAACCTCGGCCCAGAGACGTTCATCGGCGAGCCGCGAGGTGACGATCAGGTTGGGCGCATCCGCGCGGCGCTCGAAACCCGCCAGCACCGACCGCCAGTCGCCGTCTTCCATGGCGCCGGCGCAGATGCATACGCCAAAGCCCTGTTCATCCAGGGCTTGGACAGCTTCGCGGCAAGAAGAGACGTCTCGAACTTCCCACTCCGGGGATGCGAAGAAGCCGCTCAGGAGATCCCGATCTCCGGCCCCGAAGCCCATCAGCAGAATCGAAATCACACCCCGCACCCCCTCTTCACCAGACATGTTGTGATTCGAGATCCTAGTTGCAAAGTGTTTGCAACATTCTCAGCAAATTTCTTCGGCCCGCGGCGGGCGTTTACCGCTTTCTAATGTGTATTAGAATCAGCCTGAGGACTGGCATGAAATTCTTGGTAGTCGTAGTGGCTGCGCTGACCTTGGTCTCCTGCAGCCGGGATCCGAATATCGCCAAGAAGCGTTATCTGGAGAACGGGAATAAGTACTTCGCCAAGGGGAAATACCGGGAGGCGTCGATCATGTATCGCAACGCCTTGCAGAAGGACCAGCGATTCGGGATGGCCTACTACAAGCTGGCGCAGACGGATCTCAAACTGGGCCGCATTTCGAATGCCCTGGGCGAGTTGCGGCGGGCCATCGAGCTGATCCCCAAGAACCAGCAGGAACACACCGACTCGGAAATCAAGCTGGCTGAGATTTACCTGGCCTTTACCCGCGAGACGCAATATTTGACGGAAGTGGAGAACATCACCAGGGAGCTGCTGCAGCGCGACCCGAACTCCTACGACGGGCACCGGCTGACGGCCGATTTGAATTTTGTGCGCGCCCAGGCCAGCTTCCACGCGGGACAACCTGCAGAGACTCAGCAGATGCTCGATACGGCCATCGCCGAGTACCGCAAGGCCGCGGCCATCAAGCCGCCCACTCCCGCGCTCAAGATGCAGTTGGCGCGTACCCTGGCGGCCAGCCGCCAGTTCCCGGAGTCGGAGCAGCTTTATAAGCAGTTGATCGACCAGGACAAGACATTCGTCCAGGCGTACACGGAACTGTACAGCGTGTACGTAGTACAGAACAAGCTGGCGGATGCGGAGCAGGTTCTCAAGCTGGGCGCGGCTAATAATCCCAAGCAAGTGAACTTTCTGGTCACGTTGGCCGGCTACTATTCCAGCCTGAAGCGCCACGATGATATGGTCGCAGTGCTCGATCAGATCAAGACCCACGCCAAGGACTTTCCGCGGGCCTACCTGGTGGTCGGCGATTTCTACTTCCGCAACGCGGACCTGCCGGAAGCGCTGAAGCAATATCGGGAGGGCATGGCCGCCGATCCGAAGCAGAAGTCCACCTACCAGAAGCGCATGATCGAAGTGCTCATGCGCCAGAATCGGCGGACCGAGGCTGCCGATATCAACGCCGCCATCCTGAAAGACAACCCCAAGGACTCGGATGCTCGCGGCTTGCAGGCCTCCCTGCTGCTCGACCGCGGCGACATTCAAAAGGCGATTTCCGAATTGCAGGCGGTGGTCAATGCGGCGCCCGATAACTTCGTGGCGCACTACAACCTGGGCCGCGCGCATGTCGCGCGAGGCGAGTGGGAGCAGGCCCGCCAGCAGTTTTCGCAGGCCATCCAGCAGAGGCCCGACTACCTGCCTGCGCATCTGGCGCTGGCGCAACTGCAAGTCATGCGCTCGGAATACGATGCCGCCCTGAAGTCGGTGGCGCAGATCCTGACCATCGACCGCAAAAACGGTCCGGCGCGCATGATCGAGGCCGCCGCTTTGCTCGGCCAGAAACGATACACCGAAGCCCGAGAGTTGCTGGAAGCCATCAAAAAGACCAATCCGAATGTGCCCGATGTGGACTTTTCCATGGGTATGGTGGCCTTGAAAGAGGGCAAGCTGACGGACGCCGAACAGATATTCCGGCGGGCATATGCAGCCAACCCCAAGGATACGCGCGGGCTGGTGGGGCTGATCGAAACGCTGGCCACCGAGAACCATTACGATCAGGCCATACAGTTCCTGCAAGGCGAAATCAGCCGTAATCCCACGCGGCAGGACCTGCAAATGGCATTGGGCAACGTGGCGGTGCGGGCGGGCAACTTCGACCTGGCGGCGCACGAGTTTCAGACCGTGCTGGGAGAGTTGGACAAGAATGCCAAGGCCCGCGGTGAGGTCTACTTCCGCCTGGGCGTTGTGATGCGGAAGAAGGGCGACATGAACGGCGCCATCCTGGCGCTCAGCAAGGCCAAGGAGGTCATGCCCGAAAACTCCATGGTGATCGAGGAGCTGGCGCTGGCCCTACAAGGCGCCAACCGCATGCCGGAAGCCCGCCAGACCTATGAGCAGGCGGTCAAATTGGACCCGCAAAACGGCTTCGCGTTGAATAACCTGGCGTTCCTGATGGCCGAAACCACGGGTGGAGACCTGGACGAAGCCCTCACCTACGCCCAGCGGGCCAAGATGGCGCTGCCCAACATGAACGAAGTCTCCGACACCATGGGCTGGATTTATCTGAAGAAGAACATGACCGACAACGCCCTGGATATCTTCCAGCACCTGATCGACAAGGCCCCTGGCAACTCCACTTTCCGTTATCACCTGGGCATGGCTTTCGCCCAGAAGGGCGACAAGCCGCGCGCCATCAAAGAACTCCAGCAGGCTCTCCGCAGCGCGCCGGCCAAAGACGAAGAGAACAAGATCCGCGATCTCCTCAACAAGCTGCAACAATAAAACGGACCGCCGGCCTATAGCCGCCCCATATCGACCATAGCCCGCCGGCTGGCCCACTCCGCCCCGACTTCGGTGATGACGATCCGGTCACGATCGTCGATGAACTGGCGTAGCAGATTCTTCAGCTCCGCAGCCGTGTACGTGCTGCGCAGGGCCCACTGGTTGTCGAGCACCTGTTTGGCGTCGAGCGTCCGCAGGCGCTCCCGCAACGAGCGGTAGTCGCCCGACTGGAAGAGATTACACGTTACCAGGTAAAGCTTCAGAGCCATTGCAGGGCCATTATATGTCAATAGCGAATAAAAAGCGAACATATGGTGGCCGGAATCCACCACGGGCGGTTGAGGACCACCGGGATTGCACGTTATTTGGCTCTTTATTTTCAATCATCCAGAGTGGTACGCGGCTTGCATAAAGTCAATCCGACGCCGCGCAATGAAGCGGCTCGAAGGAGGAGTGATGAAGACCAGATTATTGGCTGTTCTTTTATTGGCGGGCAGTTCCCTCTTGGCGGCGCCGCGGGTGTTCGTGGGGGTCGGCTTTGGCGGAGTCCGCGTCGGCGTGGGCCCGGCTCCGGTATACGCCTATGCGCCGCCTCCGGCGGCCGTGGTGGCCTACGGGCCGCGCGTGGTGCGCCCCGGGTACACCTGGGTCGGCGGTTACTGGTATCCGGTGGGAGCGCGCTGGGCCTGGCGCGCCGGTTACTGGGCACGACCGCCCTATGCACGCGCCTATTGGGTAGCGCCACGCTGGTACGGACACCGGTGGTATCGCGGCTACTGGCGCCGGTAGTTTGCGTACAAATGCGGGGCCGGGCAACGGTCCGGCCCCCATGCGGCGGCCTGCCCCCGGAGTACAATGGCGGCAGGCACGCAGATGAAGGCAACTCAACTGCTCCACAACCTGGGCCAGAGTCTCTGGCTCGACTACATCACCCGCGACCTGCTGGATAGTGGAACGCTGGCACGCTATATCAGCGAGCTGTCGGTCACCGGTCTGACTTCCAATCCGACCATCTTCGACCACGCCATCAAGGGCAGCGCCGCATACGATGCCGCCATCCGTGAACAGGTGAATCAGGCGAACACCGGCGAGGCGCTGTTCTTCGCATTGGCCCTCCAGGATCTCACGCGGGCAGCCGCCTTATTCCGGACCGTTCACGAACAGACGGACGGCGTCGATGGCTGGGTCTCGCTGGAGGTCTCGCCTCTGCTGGCGCACGATACCGCGGCCACGCTGGCCGCGGCGCGGGATCTCCACCGGCGCGCGGGGCGGCCGAATTTGTTCATCAAGATTCCGGGAACGCCGGAGGGGCTGCCGGCGATCGAAGAGGCGATCTTCGCGGGCGTCCCCATAAACGTGACTTTGCTGTTTTCGCGCGAACACTACCTGGCGGCAGCCGAGGCGTATCTGCGCGGTATCGAACGGCGTATCGAGGCCGGGCTCAGCCCCCGTGTCGCCTCTGTCGCGTCGCTGTTTATCAGCCGCTGGGACGTCGCGGTCAAGGACCAGACGCCCGAACCGTTGCGCGATCAGCTCGGCATCGCCATCGCCCAGCGAACTTACAAGGCATATCGCACGCTGTTAGCCTCGCCGCGTTGGCAACGTGTGTTCAATCAAGGCGCGCGGCCGCAGCGGCTGCTCTGGGCCAGCACCGGGACCAAGGATCCGCGGTCGTCGGACGTTCTTTACGTCAAGTCGCTGGCCGCGCCGTTTACCGTGAACACGATGCCTGAAAACACCCTGAATGCCTTGGCCGATCACGGCGTGCTGGGTAGCATTCTACCGGCCGATGGCGGCGAGTGCGAGCAGACCCTGGCGCGATTCGCCGCGTCCGGCATTGACGTCGACGCGTTGGCATCGCGGCTTCAAGAGGAGGGCGCACAGTCTTTCGTCCAGTCGTGGAACGACCTCATGGCCGTGATCGCGTCGAAATCGGCCACCCTCGCCACCCGGGCGGCGCATTAAACCGCAAATAGAGAGGATCGGAAGATGGCAGGCATATCGACATTCGCCGGTGCGGTGGTCCCGCTCACGGAACGGAAAGCGTGGAAAGCGCTGCAGAACCACTACCGCCAGATTCGCGACACGCATCTGCGAGACCTTTTCGCGGCCGACCCTGCGCGGGGCGAGCGCCTGACCGCCGAGGCGCCGGGATTGTTTCTGGACTACTCGAAGAACCGCATCACCGACGAGACGATCCAACTGCTGGTGCAACTGGCCGAAGAGTCGGGCCTGCGGGAGCGCATTGACGCCATGTTCCGCGGCGAGAAGATCAATGTCACGGAGAAGCGGGCGGTGCTGCACGTGGCGCTGCGCGCGCCCAAAGACGCCGCTATCGAGGTGGACGGCGAGAACGTGGTGCCGCACGTCCACGCCGTGATCGACAAGATGGCGGCGTTCTCGAATCGTATCCGCGGCGGCGAGTGGAAAGGCAGCACGGGCAAGCGCATTCGCAATGTGGTCAACGTGGGTATCGGCGGGTCCGACCTCGGTCCGGTGATGGCTTACGAAGCGCTGCGCCATTACAGCGACCGCGCGCTGGCGTTTCATTTCGTCTCCAACGTGGACGGCACGGACTTTGCCGAAGCCGTGCAAGACATCGATCCCGCCGAGACGCTGTTTATTGTCTCGTCCAAGACTTTTACCACGCTCGAAACCATGACCAACGCGCATTCCGCGCGTGCCTGGCTGCTGGCCGGCCTGGGCGGCAACGAAAGCGCGGTGGCGCATCATTTCGTGGCCGTCTCGACTAACACGGCCGAAGTGGCCCGATTCGGCATCGACCCCGCCAACATGTTCGGCTTCTGGGACTGGGTGGGCGGCCGCTATTCCATGGACTCGGCTATCGGTCTTTCCACCATGTTGGCCGTCGGACCGGATCATTTCCGCGCCATGCTGGACGGGTTCCATCAAATCGACGAGCATTTCCGCTCCGCGCCGTTTGCCCGAAACCTGCCGGTGCTGATGGGACTGCTGGGGATCTGGTATACGGATTTCTTCGGCGCCCAGACGGTGGCCGTCCTGCCTTATGAACAATACCTGAAGCGCTTTCCGGCGTACTTGCAGCAATTGACCATGGAAAGCAACGGCAAGCATGTCACTTTGAACGGCGACTCCGTTGCCTACGCCACCGGTCCGGTCTATTGGGGCGAGCCGGGCACCAACGGGCAGCATTCCTTCTATCAACTGATCCACCAGGGGACCAATCTCATTCCCTGCGATTTCATCGCCTTCGCGCAAACTCTCAATCCGCTGGGCCGGCATCATGACATGCTGATGGCAAATGTCTTCGCCCAGGCCGAGGCGCTGGCGTTCGGCAAAACGTCCGCGCAGGTCAAGGCCGAGGGAACGCCGGACTGGCTGGCGCCGCATCGCGTGTTCGAAGGCAATCGCCCGTCAAACACCATCCTGGCCGAGCGCCTGACTCCGGAGACGCTCGGCAAGCTGGTCGCCTTGTATGAGCACAGTGTCTTCACCCAAGGTACGATCTGGCAGATCAACTCCTTCGACCAATGGGGCGTGGAGCTGGGCAAAGTGCTGGCTCAGCGTATGATTCCGGAATTGGAGAACCGTTCGGATTTGCCCCTGAGCCATGACAGTTCGACGAACAGCCTCATCCGGCGCTATCGGAAAATGAAGCAGTGATCCCTGTCCTGGGGAGTGGAGCCGGGAGCGGGGATCGAACCCGCGACCTCAAGATTACAAATCTAGCGCTCTGCCAGCTGAGCTATCCCGGCGCACTTCCCGATTATCGCATTTGACACTGGCATCCGCAGGCGCTCGGCACCAGCGGTGGCGGTCACGCCGCGGCGGCGCCTTACGCGGACCGGCTGCGGTACGCATGGTTGGCTGCCGCGATGACCTGCTTCAGCGGTACACCGCGTTCGTGGGCGATGCGGCGGCAGTCTTCGTACTCCGGCGCATACGTACCTTCGCCGGAGACCTTCACGCGCACCTTTCCATGCGGCGTCTCGACTTCCACCCAGTGCCGCACCTGCACGCGGCGTTCGGCGGCGGATATGCGCAACCCGAGTGTGGATGTCTCGGCAAACATGGTCTGCGCCAACGCTTCCCGGTCTTCCGGCCGGGCCAACACCCGTAGGAGCGTGCCGGGCCGGCCCTTCTTCATCAGGATCGGCTGCAAGGTCACGTCCAGCGCGCCCTGCTCCAGCAACCGCTCCGCGGCATAGGCCAGAATCTGCGGGCTCAGATCGTCGATGTTCGCTTCGAGCACGGCAATCGCGGCAGCCTCCGCCGCGCCGGACTCCTCACCCAAAATGACGCGCAGCACATTGGCCCGATCCGGGAAATCGTGCCCGCCCGCGCCGTAGCCGGCGGCTGCGATCCGCAGCGGCGGCAGGCCGCCGAATTCGCGCGCCAGGGTGATGGCAAGGGCGGCGCCGGTCGGCGTGGTCAGTTCCACGGGCGGTCCCGCGGCATAGACCGGCTTGCCTCGCAGCAAAGCGGCGGTCGCGGGCGCGGGGACGGGCAAGATGCCATGTTCCGTCTTCGCAGTTCCGCTGCCGACATTCAAAGGCGACGACACGATCGTGCGGACACCGAGCAGTTCAAACGCGACACAGGCGCCCACGATGTCCGCGATAGAATCGGCCGCGCCCACCTCGTGAAAATGCACACGCTCCACCGGGATCTGGTGTACCGCGGCTTCCGCTTCCCCCAGCCGCTCGAAGACCGCCGCGGCGTTCTGCCTGGCGCGCTCCGGCAGTGCGGCGCCCTGGATCATGTTCAGGATGTGCGGCAAATGCCGGTGCGTCCGCGTTTCCTGGACCGTGACATGAAACTTGGTGGCGGCGATGCCGCAGCGCTTCACGCGTTCAAAGGACAGTTGGGCTCCAGTCCCGAGCGAATCCAGCGCGCGGATGATGGCGGCCTGATCCGCGCCGGCATCGGCCAGCGCGCCGACCAGCATGTCGCCGCTGATCCCCGAAAAAGCATCCAGATAGCAGAGTAAGGGCACGGGTCTATTGTATGTGGTGGTGTGTCGGCGCCGCGCGGCTGCGGCGCCGCGAAATGAATGCCGAGCCGCCCGAAAAACACCCGCCCGCGTCCGTTACAATAGCAGTTAATGCTCAGAATGCTGTTGTGTTTCACCTCGCTGGCCGGGGCGCTTTTCGCCGCACCCGCAAAGCCCGATAAGCCCGTTGAGAAGGCGCCCGAGAAGAAGTCGGCCTTTGACAAACCTACGCTCGAAGCCTATGTGCGCCACCTCAACGTTTGGGGTCCGCAAATCAATGTGGCGATCGGCGATCCGAAGCCCTCGGACATGCCTGGATTCCTCAAGGTGGTGGTGCATGCCTCCGCCGGGCAAGCCGCCGCGGACTTCGACTATTATGTGTCCAAAGACGGCCAGAAAGTGGTGCAGGGCAACTTGTACGACATCAGCCAGAACCCTTTCAAACCCGAGTTGGACAAGCTTCGGACGGACCTGCAGCCCAGCTTCGGCACCCCTGGCGCGCCCGTGGTGCTGGTGGAGTTCAGCGATTTCGAATGTCCGGTCTGCAAGGAGGAAGCCAAGGTGCTCCGGGACAACCTGTTGAGCGCCTATCCGACGCAGGTCCGCTTCTACTTCGAGGAATTCCCCATCGATCAGCTCCATCCCTGGGCGCGCGCGGCGGCCATCGCCGGGCGCTGCATCTTCCGCCAGAACGCCAACGCTTTCTGGCAATATCACGACTGGATCTTCGCCCACCAGGACGAAATCAAGCCGGACAATCTGAAGGACAAGGTGCTGGAGTTTGCCAAGGATAAGCAGTTGGACCTGCTGCAGCTCGCCCGTTGCATGGACAATCGGGAGACCGAAGCGGAAGTGAACAAGGCCCAGGCCATGGGCCGGGAGGTCGGCGTCGGCGCCACTCCGACGTTGTTCATCAACGGCCGCAAGGTGGAGGGACGCCGCGATTGGAATACGCTGCGCAGCATCATCGACTACGAGATCGACTACCAGAAAGTCGCGCACAATGCCGGTGAAAACTGCGGCTGCGAAGTCACGCTCCCGGCGCCCAAACTGAATTAATCTCGTGCCTAAAACTACCGATCGTCTTCCCCGCCTGCTTTTGCTGGTGCTCGGCACTGCCGGCCTGCAGTTCGGAGCTACCGCCAGCATCGATCCGAATCGCTATCTGGACGATGTCAAATTCCTGGCCTCGCCGAGCCTGAAGGGGCGCGGCACCGGAACCCCCGAATTGGAGAAGGCGGCCGCCTTCATCGCCGATAAATTCCGCTCCTTTGGGTTGCAGCCTGTCGACGGCAAAAGCTACTACCAGGCGTTCAGCGTAACCACCAATGCCAGGCTGGGCCCGGACAACCGTTTTGTTTACCATGCCGGCGACACCCGGGTAAAACTCAAGTTCCCCGAGGATTTCGCACCCCTCAATTTCTCGGCGCGCGAAGCCATGCGCGGCGCGGTGGTCTTCGCCGGCTACGGCATTACGGCTCCCGAGTACAACTACGACGACTACAAAGGCATCGACGCCGCCGGCAAAATCGTGCTGATCCTGCGCCACGAGCCGCAGGAGTACGACGAGAAGAGCGTATTCGACGGCAGGGTCTACACCCAGCACGCGCAGCTCTGGAGCAAGGCCACCAACGCCAAGATGCACGGCGCGGTCGGCGTCATCATCGTGAACGATCGCGCCGCCCATGCCGGCGAGGAAGATACGCTGGACAAGTTCGCCGGCGCGGCCGGCCCTGGCGACGCCGGGATTCCTGTCCTCGAGATGCGGTACGAAATCGCCGAGCGCTGGTTCGGCATCGCCGGAAAGAACCCGGACGAGATCCAGAAAAGCATCGACCAGGACCTGCGCCCGCGCTCCTTCGCGTTTCCCGATTCGTTGCGCGTGGACGCGAACCTGGACGTGGAACGGGTGGTGAAAACGGTCCACAACGTGGCGGGTTACCTGCCGGGCACCTCGGATGAATACATCGTGATCGGCGCGCATTACGATCATCTGGGCCTGGGCGAGCAGTTCTCTCTGGCACCTTCGCTGGCGGGCACGGTGCATCCGGGCGCGGACGACAACGCCTCCGGCACCGCGGGGGTGATCGAGCTGGCGCGCTGGTTCGTCACGCAGCCCAAACAGAAACGCGGCATCTTGTTTCTGACGTTCGCGGGCGAGGAGCTGGGACTGCTGGGCTCCAGTTTCTACGTCAACCATCCGGAGCTGCCCCTCGGCAACGACGTGGCCATGATCAACATGGATATGATCGGGCGGGTCCGCGAAGGCAAGTTGTATATCGGCGGCGTGGGCACCGGTTCGACGTTCAGGAAGTTCATGGAAGAGGATGCGCCAAGGTACAAGCTGCACATCGACTACTCGGAGACCGGCTACGGTTCCAGCGACCATACTTCGTTCACCGCCAAGCAGGTGCCGGTCCTGTTCTTCTTCTCCGGCCTGCACGCGGACTATCACAAACCCAGCGATACCTGGGACAAGATCGATGCGCCGGATGCCGCCACGGTCCTGCAACTGGTGGCGGATGTCAGCCAGAATCTGGTCGACGCAGCCGACCGGCCGCTGTTCGTGCGCGTGAAGGAACCTGAACACGCCGGCGACGTGGCGGGATCCGGCGGCCACTCGGGCTACGGCCCGGATTTCGGCAGCATCCCCGACTTCGGCGAAGGCGTGAAAGGAGTGAAGTTCGCCGATATCCGCGAAGGCTCGCCGGCGGCCAAGGCCGGACTGAAGCCCGGCGATGTCCTGGTGGAATTCGACGGCAAACCCATCCAGAACCTGTACGACTTCACGTACGCCCTGCGCGCCCGGAAGCCCGGCGACGAGGTCCTGGTGAAGGTAATGCGGGGCAGCGAGATGGTCGAAGCCAAGGTTCTGCTCACCAAGCGGAAATAGTTTATGAGCCACAAGACGTGCCGGGCGGCTGTCATGCTGGCCCTGGCGGCCGCGGCTGCGTTGGCCCAGCCGGTAGTGTTCGACCGCGACGGCGCCGCCATCGCCTTCGAGCCCTATGCGCCGAACATCATTCGTGTCACGCTGAGCCTGATTGAGGATCAGGCCACCGCCCCGCCCGGTTACGGATTCGTGGCGCACGCCAATGCGCAAGGCTGGACCCGGCAAGGCGATCTGTACCGATCCGCGCGCCTGGCGGTCCGGCTGGAGCCGAATCGCGCAGCCAGGCGGTTGCCGACGCAGCTCGACATCGCGAAGTTCTTCAATGGCTCGACACCTGCCGCGCATATCGTCGTGGCCACGCCCGGCGGAAAAACACTCGTGGATATGACGGACTGGTCCATGTCCGTGCCCAACTACAAGGACGGCAACGCGGGCATTCTGCACGACCGGCGCGATGCGGACGCCGCCTTCTACCAGGTAGGTGCCACCTTCGTCTCGCCGGCGGACGAGCATTACTACGGACTGGGCCAGAACCAGGAGGGTTTCCTCGACCATCGCGGCCACACCGTCGATTGCCGGCACAATTACACGGCGCCCGGCGGTCCCAGTGTCTGCGTGCCGTTCGTGGTGACCAACCGCGGCTACGGCTTGATCTGGGACAATCCTTCGCGCACCGTAATCGAGCCGGGCTTCAACGAGCAGACTCGCTGGACCTCGGACGTGGGCGACCGCGTGTCCTACTTCGTGATCGCGGGCGATACCACCGACGAGATCTACGCCGGATACCGCCTGCTCACCGGCGCCACGCCGATGTTGCCGAAAGCGGCCTACGGCTACATCCAATGCAAGCAGCGCTACAGTTCGCAGGACGAGGTGCTGGCGGTGGCCAATGGCTATCGCGAGCGGCACCTGCCCGCAGACGTGATGGTGGTCGACTGGTTCTACTGGACCAAGATGGGCCAGATCGACATGGATCCGGCGAAATGGCCCGATCCCGCGGGCATGAACCGGCGGCTTCACGAGCTGGGCTTCCACACCATGATCAGCGTGTGGCCGCGCTTTGTGCCCGGCACGCGCTACTACGACATGCTGCTGAAGAAGGGTTGGTTCGAACATCTCGCGGACGGCACGCCCACCAACGGGCTGCCCTACGATCGCGCGGGTTCGGACATCGACACCACCAACCCCGAAGCGGCGCGCTGGTATTGGGACACCATACGCGACAACATCCTGAGCCTGGGCTTCGACGCGCTGTGGATGGACGAGACCGAGCCGGATCTGCCGCCCAACGGGAGCTACTTTTCCATCGGGCCGGGCACGCGCTATTTCAACGTCTACCCGTTGTTCCACACCTCCGCGATTTACGATGGCTTCCGCCGCGACCGCCGGCAACGGGCGCTGATCCTGTCGCGCGATGCGTACCTGGGAGCGCAGCGTAACGGAACCATCTTCTGGTCATCGGACATCTATCCCACCTGGGACACCCTGCGGCGGCAGATTCCCACCGGCCTCGACTTCGCGGCGTCCGGGTTCGCGTATTGGACCAACGACATCGGCGGCTGGCAGTATCTGCCGGCGGAACATCACCCGGCGCATCCGCCGCTGCTCGATCCGAAAGACGCGCGCGACAATGTCGGCGGCTACGACGACTATCCCGAGCTGTACGCGCGCTGGTTTGAATATGCCACGTTCCTGCCGGTGTTCCGCGCGCACGGCAGCCGCAGGTACAACGAGATCTGGTCGTTCGGCAAAGCCGCCGAACCGGTGCTGGAGAAGTATCTGAAGCTGCGGTACGAGCTGATGCCGTACATCTACTCGCTGGGGTATCGGGCGCACCAGACCGGCGCGCCGTTCATGCGGGCGCTGTTTATGGATTTCCCGAACGATCCGCGCGTGGCCGACATTCGGGATGAGTACATGTTCGGCCCGGCGTTTCTGGTCGCGCCCGTGACCGAACAGGGCGCCACCACCCGGACCGTGTATCTGCCGGCCGGCGCGGACTGGTACAACTACTGGACCAATGAACGCGCGCGCGGCGGGCAGGCGATCGTAGTGCCAGCCCCCATCGACCGGCTGCCGCTGTTCGTGCGCGCGGGATCCATCGTGCCCCTGGGCGAGCCGGCGCTGAGCACGAATGAAAAGCAGAAGCTGGCGCGGCTGCGCGTGTATGCGGGCGCGGACGCGGACTTCACCCTGTACGACGATGACGGCCAGACGTACGCCTACGAGAGCGGCGCGGCCACCGTCACGCACCTGCATTGGGACGATAGCGCACACCGCATCAGCCCCGATTCGGATACGGCGCTGGTGGAAGTAATCGGCCGGACTCAGTAACGAATAGAACCGCGGTTTCAGGCACGCTATTTGCTTAGTCAGTGACAGGGGCAGAATCATGAAAACCGTGTTACTGATTACGTTGGCTGCCGTCGTATTGCTCGTGCCATCCGCAATCGCCAGCGATCATTACGCATTGAACGGAACCTGGGTGCTGGTGCCGGACCGCTGCGATTTTGCCGGGCAGCCTCCGCTACAGGGGGGAACCGTGACGCTCTGGTATCGCCAGCACAATATTACCGTCTCGCGCACGTTTGACCTCCCTGGCGCCGGGGGCGCCATGGAATACACATTCGGCATCGATGGGCCTTCCGGGTCCACGATCCACAACGGTAAGGAGGTCAAATCGAAGGCCAGGTGGGAGGGACATGCGCTGGTCGTCACCACCACCGAGGACCGGATCCCCACCGTGGAACGGTTCCGCATGGGCGCGGACGGCATGTTGATCCTGACCGTGACCCGTCCGGACCGGCCGCCGATGACGCTGGTATTCGAGCGCCGGTAGCCCTGGCGATTAGAGAATCTCGCGCAGCAGCGGGATGCGCCGGAACACCGCCGCACTGAGGGCGAACGTCGCGCCCGCCGCCATCAGGGTGAGAATCGCGAATTTCGCCACCGGAGGCCCGGCCCAGGTGTGCAGCCAGCGTGCGCCCAAAATGACGATCGGCGGATGGAAGACGTAGACGCTGAATGCGTTATCGGAAAGAAATTTCCGCCAGCTCCCCTGGGTCTTAAGCCGGTCCCGGTAGATCACGATAAGCCCGAACGATATCGTTACGCAGGTAAACGATTCCCAGAGGCAGAAGGCCGCGCTTTGCCAGTGCCAGCCGCCCGAGAACGCGCTGAAGTCGCCGTGGAGTCCGCCGCCCACCGCCGGCATGGCGGCCCAGAGGATCAAGCCTGCCGGCAGACCCACCTGCAGCCAGCGCACGCCGGATCGCCGCGGCAACTTCTCCAGCCAGGCGTTCCGCGCCGATAGGATGCCGGCGCCAAACAGAAGTGTATATTGCGGAAAGTCCCCGAGGTGCATATTGAGCACCGACCCGGGACGGAAGCCGCGCACCGTGAAACTGAACGCCGCCATACCAAGGGCAAAAACGGCGAGGCCCGCGGTTCGCGGAACGGCGCGGCTCGGGGAGCCGGCAGAACGCCTCGCGGCGTGGACCGCTGCGTATGCCACGCAGAAAATCAGCAGCGCCAGGCAGAACCACAGGGGGCCGTTTTCCTGTAAGAACTGCCCGTTGCGGATATGCTTGATCCATTCGTTCGCCATCGAGGTCGGCTGCGTGGATGTCCAGGAGTGAGCCACGTAATACTCCGTCACCGGGCCTAGAACGAACATGTAAAACAGCACCGGCAAGCCCAGCCGCCGGGCCCGATCGCGCAAGAAGCGCGCCGTACCCTTCCGGTCCAGGGCCGCGGGAACGAAGCAGCCCGCGACAAAGAACAGCAAGCCCATGAAGAACGACTGCAGGTAAGTTTGCCAGGCGGCGAAGAAAGTCAGGGCCGCGGGCGTGAGCGGGGTCCGGTCCGTGAAGTACCAGTTGCCGAGCGGGCTGTAAGTGTCCGCCGCATGCATACTGATGACCAGCACGATTATGCTCCAGCGGAGATTGTCGATGTACAGCAGCCGGGAGGCGGGCCGGCTCAGCGCCGCACCAGATATACGGCCACCTCCGCGCGCAGGTTGGGGCGCGCTTCGATACGCTGCTGGCCGGCCAGGAAGAAACGCCGCTCCACCACGACTCCTTCCAGCCGCGCCAGTTGTTCGAAGTCATGCACCGTCAGGAAATGAATGTTGGGCGAATCGTACCATTCATACGGAAACAGCCGCGTCTTGGGTGCGCGCCCGCTCATCAGCATCGACAGCCGCACGCGCCAGTGGCCGAAGTTCGGAAACGCCACAATCGCGCGGCGCCCCACCCGCAGCATCTCCCGCAGCACCTGCAACGGCTGGCGCGTCTCCTGCAACGTCTGGCTTAGGATCACGTAGTCGAACGCCTGGTCCGGATAGTCCGCCAGTCCCTGGTCGATATCGCCCTGGTAAACCGAGACGCCGCGGGCGATGGCGCGCTGCACCTTGGCCCCGGATATCTCCACGCCGCGCGCATCCACGCCCTTGTTCGCCGCCAGCCATTCGAGCAGATCGCCGTCCCCGCAGCCCAGATCGAGCACCTTGGAGCCCGGCTCGACGATCTCGCCGATGATGGTGTAGTCGCTGCGTCCCAGGGCAGCCGTGGTCACGCGGATACCTTCTCGAAGGTGCTGGCCAGAAATCCGCGCACCAGTTCGGTCTGCTCGCCTACGTCCACCAGGAACGCGTCGTGGCCGTAGTTCGAGGGCAGCTCGCAATACGCCACGTCCACGTTCCGGCTGCGGAGGGCGCGCACGATTTCCTGCGACTGGTAGCTCGGGTACAGCCAGTCGGAGCTGAAGCTCAACACCAGGAAACGCGCCCGGGTGTGCTCGAGAGCGGCGGCCAGCGATCCGTTGCCGTTGCTCAGATCGAAATAATCCATGGCCTTGGTGATGTAGAGGTAGGAGTTGGCGTCGAAGCGGTTGACGAACTCGTGACCGCGGTAGCGCAGATAACTCTCCACCTCGAAATCCACCTCGAAATCGTAGCCGAAGCTGTTCTTGCCGCGCAGCCTGCGGCCGAACTTCTCGCGCATGGAGTCGTCGCTCATGTAGGTGATGTGGCCCACCATGCGGGCCACCGCCAGGCCGCGGGCGGGCGGCTGCTTATCGTAGTAATCGCCCTCGCGCCAGTCCGGATCGGCGATGATCGCCTGCCGGCCCACCTCATTGAACGCGATCTGCTGCGCGCTGTGCCGCGCGGTGGTGGCGATCGGAATGGCCGAGACCACCGCCTCCGGGAACGATACCGCCCATTCGAGCGCCTGCATGCCGCCCATGGAACCGCCCGAAAGGCTCAGTAAACGCGGAATTTCCAGCCGGTCGATCAGCATCCTCTGCAGGCGCACCATGTCGCGGATGGTGATCACTGGAAACGACATGGCATAAGGGCAGCCGGTCGCCGGATTGATGGATGCCGGTCCGGTAGTGCCGCGGCAGCCACCCAGCACGTTCGAACAAATCACAAAGTACTTATTCGTGTCGAATGCCTTGCCGGGCCCGATCATGTTGTCCCACCAACCCGGCTTGCCGCTCTCATGACCGATACCGGCGGCATGCGCATCGCCGGAGAAGGCGTGCAGGATCAGGATGGCGTTAGTCTTCGGCGCGTTCAGGACGCCGTAGGTCTCATAGGCGACGTCCACGGGCCCGAGCGTGGCGCCGCCGTCCAGGGAGATGGATTCGAAGCGTGCGACATGGGACTCCACGATCATGACGGGGAACTTTCATCATAACAGCGGCAGGCTGAGGATAAGAGAGGCGCTGGCGTTCAACTCTTCCCGCCGGCCCGCGCCACCGCTTCGGCGACCGCGGCTTCCGTCTCCCGCCGATACCGCTCCAACAGCTCTGGCGTGCCGGCCTCGAAGCGCAGCACCAGGACCGGCTGCGTGTTCGAGGCGCGGACCAGTCCCCACCCCTCCGGAAACAGCACGCGCGCGCCGTCCACGTCGATGATTTCGTGCGTCCGGCGGAAGTGCGCGGTAACCCGCCGCACGACGTCGAACTTGATATCGTCCGGGCAGTCGACGCGAATCTCCGGCGTGGTGAACGTCGGCGGCAGGTCCGCCAGTTGCGCGGAAAGCGGAGCTCCGGATTGCGCCACGATTTCCATCAGCCGGCAGGCGGCGTACAGGGCATCGTCGAAGCCGTAGTAGCGATCCGCGAAAAACATGTGGCCGCTCATCTCGCCCGCCAGCTCGGCGTGCGATTCCTTCATTTTGGCCTTGATCAGGGAATGGCCCGTGCGCCACATGATGGGGTTGCCGCCACGGGTGCGAATGTCGTCGTACATCAACTGCGAGCATTTCACTTCGCCGATAAACGTCGCGCCTGGCTTGCGGCGCAGTATCTCGCGCGCGTAGACGATCATCAGGCGGTCGCCGAACACCACGTTGCCCTGCTCGTCCACCGCGCCGATGCGATCTGTATCGCCGTCGAAAGCGATGCCCAGGTCGGCGCCGCGGGCGCACACGGCGGCCGTCAACGCTTCCAGGTTTTCCATCACCGTGGGATCGGGGTGGTGGTTGGGAAAGCGGCCATCCATCTCGAAGAACAGCTCGGTAGCTTCACAGTTCAGGCCTTGGAGCAGCCGGTGCATGATGGGCCCGCCGGTGCCGTTGCCCGCGTCGATTACGACTTTGATGCGCCGCGGGAAATGAAATTGCGCAGCCACTTCCGCCACGTACGCCGCGGAGACATCCACGTGTTCTTCGCTGCCGGGAGCGCTGAAAAAATCGCGTTGCTCTATCAAACGGCGGATCTCCTGGATCTCGCCGCCGTAAATCGTGGAAGCTCCGCACACCACCTTGAAGCCGTTGTACTCCGGCGGATTGTGACTGCCCGTGATCATGACCGCGGCGCCGGCTTGCAGGTGGAACACGGAATAGTAGAGCAGGGGTGTGGGCACCACACCGACGTCCCGCACATGGCAGCCGCTGGCTTTCAATCCGCAGGCGAGCGCATTCCGGAGACGTTCGGAGCTGAGACGGCAATCGCGGCCCAGCGTGAGATGCTCGCCGCCGTGCCGCCGCAGATAGGTGCCGATCGCGCGGCCCAGGATCTCCACATCCACATCGCCCAGCTCCCGGTCGGCGACGCCCCGAATATCGTACTCGCGAAAAATAGCGGGATTGAGCATACCTAGATGAGTATATCGCCCGAATCAATTGCATCCATTTGGCCGAAACTGCAATCCAGATAGAAACGGAGGGTAAAGCCATGGATCGTCTAAAAGGGATGCGGGCGCTGATTACGGGCGGCACGTCCGGGATCGGCCTGGAAACAGCCCGCGAGTTTTTGAAGGAAGGGGCCCGGGTGGCCATCACCGGCAGGAACCCGGCAAGCCTGGAAGCCGCGCGGAAGGAGCTGGGGAACGATGTGCTGGTCTTCGCCTCGGATGCCGGCGACGCGCGGGATCAGCGCCGTGTCGCCGAGACGGTAGCCGGGGCGTTCGGGCAGCTGGACGTGCTATTTGCCAATGCCGGCATAGCGGAACTGCGCCCAATCGAGCAATGGGACGAAGCAGCCGTGGACCATTCCATCGCCATCAACTTCAAAGGACCGCTCTTTCTGATCCAGGCCCTGTTGCCGGTCTTTGCCAAACCCGCGTCGATCGTGTTGAATGCCTCGGTCAACGCGCACATCGGCATGCCGAATACCAGCGTCTACGGAGCTTCCAAGGCCGCGCTGTTGTCGCTTGCCCGCACGCTTTCGGGCGAACTGATCGGGCGTGGCATCCGGGTGAATGCGGTGAGTCCCGGTCCTATTGCCACGCCTCTTTACGCCAAGCTGGGCCTGCCGGAGTCCGAGTTGAAAACAGTGGCCGCCGCCATCCGCAGCCAGGTTCCCGCCGGCCGATTTGGAGAGCCGGCTGAAATTGCGCGCGCCGTCGTCTTCCTGGCCTCCGCCGAATCCGGGTTTGCCGTCGGCACGGAGATCCTGATCGACGGCGGCATGGCCCTGTGATGGAGAATGGCTAATTATTACGGCTGGAGCCGGTTCGCGGCTCACCCCGCGCGTCGAAACGGGACCCGGACGCCAGCACGGCGCGTACCCGCTCCCGATTGGGTCCTGCCTGCCGGGCGGCTTGCACCAGGGTCCGCACGGCCAGCTCAACGGTGGCGTCCGGCGGCAGCCGGAAAATCCACGGAATGTTGAGCGCGGTCAGGGACCGGTCTGCCGAGAGCGCGATCAGGGGCACGAACATTTTCACCGCAAGCTGTTCCGCCAGGTGGCTCGAGTTGCGGTCCGTCGAGATCAGCCCGATCAGCCCGGCTTGCTCCATCATCGCCACCAGCCCCGTGGATGCTTTGCCCCAGGGAACGTCCGCGGCGACGCCAACCAGCCTGCAGTGCGGACCGGCGGCATGCTGCAAGACCGGATCGGCGGCCAGCTTATCGGCCTGTGGACCAAAGATACCGATGCGCAATTCGCCCGCGGGTAGATCCGCCAGCGGCGGCCCGGAATAGCCCACGTGCTCGTCGCGGATCGAAGCATAAGCCTTTTCCATCGGCTCGCGCCGGAACTCCGCCTTGCCGTTGTGGATTGTCCCCAGGTACAGAGACGCGATGTTCTTGGCGTTGGGATCGAAGATCATCTCGCCGGTCACGCCGCGATAGCGCTCCAAGCCGTAGAACACGTCGCGGATGCGGGCGCGGTTCAGTCCCGCCCGGCAGATGGACTGGAGCATAATGCGCATGCCGTCGTATCCGAGCGACGCGAATACTTCCGGCGACTTTGTGAATCGCTTGGCAAAGCGAGCTTGAAAATCCAGCCACACAGGATCGTCGCGCGCCGGATCGTACGGAAAAACGAATTCCAGTCCCTCGGCCGCCGGCCCGGCGATGCGCAGCATCTCGTCACCGTAGACCCGGAAGGCGCCAAACACCCGCTGTTTCATGCCCATCTCATGCATCTGCTTCAGGATGTTGCCGGCCGGCGCCTGGTCGGCCCACAGCACGATGGCGTCGACATTCGAATCCTGAATCACGCGGAGCTGGCGATGGAAGTCCGTATCGCCGGGCATGAATTTTTGCTCCAGCACCAGTGGATGTCCCAGCCGCCGCGACGCGTCTTTAAACTTGAGGATCCCGAACCGGCCGTAGCGCTCGTTGACGCGCAGAAGCGCCACCCGGCTGAGCCCCAGCTCGGTGTAGATCCTCCGCGCCAGCGTGTAGCTCTGCACACGATCATCCTGGATAGCGGTCAGAATCCAGGGAATGATCGTCTCCGGAATGGTCGGATCCGTGGCGGCGGTGTTGACGATCGGCAGTTCGGACTTGAGCGAGACTCGCAGCGCGATATGCGTGGTGTCGCCGCTGATGGACCCCAGCATCGCCCAGACCTTCTCGTCGTAGGTCATTTTGACGATTTCGTTGCTGGACGCGCCCCAGATGGCCGAATCGTTGTGCAACAGCAGCTTGAATGGTTTGCCGCAGTAGCCGCCGGCCGCGTTGGCTTCTTCCACCGCTAGGGTCGCGCCATCGAGCATCATGCGCCCCAAGGCTTCATCGCGATGCTGTTGGATCGGGCCCAGGAAAGCGATGGGGACCTCGGTGATGTCCTTCAAGTCGGGCGCGGGAACATCCCGCCCAGGGCCGTTGAACTCGACGGTCTTGGTATAGAACTCGTAATACGGCTGAGTGAAATGCGTATAAGGACGCATGTCCTCCGGCTCGTTGGCGTACGGTTCCATGGTGCGGGTGGACGGAGGGCCGGGCGGGTTCGCGCCGCAGGAACACGCACCCGGCGTCTGGGCCAGCGCCGCGCCGCCGGCCAGCAGGAATGCAAGCAGAAGGCGCACAGAGGCCTCCTCTAATGCGTACCGTTCAAGCCCGCCGGAGCCGCCGCGGGATTCTTGAACATGACGATCGCCTCGCCTTCCACCAGCAGCTCGGGACGGCAAAGTTTGGCCTGGATTCCGGTAGAAGCGGGCAGCGGGTCGAGTCCCTGCGCCTGATAGAAGGCGGTACGCTCCTCGTTGAAGGCGCGATAGTCGCGGTCGATGTCGCGCAGGTAGAACGTCGTCCGCACCACGTCGTGCCAGGTGGCGCCTTCGGATTCGATCAGCCCGGTCATGTTATAGAGCATGCGCTGGCATTGCGCGCGGAAGTCGCCCACGTGGACCGTCTCGCCGTTTTCGTCGATGCTGGCCGTTCCTGAGATCAACAGGATCACCAGGCCATTCAGGTCGATGCGCATGCCGCGCGAAAACGAACTCGGCCGTTCGTAATCAAAAGCTTCATTCAGGACGCGCAGGTCGGTGATGGCCCGTTTCTGCACCGCCGCGCCGCTAATTTCCGTGATCATTTCTTCGAGTAACATTGCGACTAACCTCCTCTTGAATTCGTATCCCGTGGCTGAGGCCCCTGGCCGTCGCCACCCAAATATCATTCCCCTGAAAATCCACACCAAAAACGTAATTGTGAGCCGGCGCCGTATCGGTTTCGACTTGTTTTATCTTGCCCTGCGCGTCGCGCACCAGCATCTCCGGCTTGCCGGTTGTAAGCGACGGGCGATACACCGCCCAGTTTTCGCCGTCGTAATAAGCCAGCCCTTTGTCCGTGGAGAACCAGGCGCGATTGCCATCCACACCCTTCACCTGGTTCAGGAAATCGCTGGGTAGACCGCTGTCCTTCTGCATGAAGTTGTGCCAGTTGCGGCCGTCGTAGCGGCTGGCCCCGAAGTAAGTCGCCACCCACAGGATCTTCTCGGCTTCCATCCAACTGACCGAGGTGGTGATCTCGTGAATCAGCCCCTGATCCTTGAACAGCACCATTTCGGTTTCGCCGTCGGGATCGTTGTAGTCTTTCCAGCGTTCGGTTTTGACGTCGTATTCGAGCACCCCCCCGCCCCACACGGCATAGTAGACCTTGCTGGTGCCGGGACTGACCGCGTAGGTCCAGATCTCGTACATAGGCGTGTTGCGCTCGTTGTACAAGCTCCACTCGCCGGTGCGAGTGTTCAGGCGGCTGGCGCCGGCCGCCGTGGCCACCCACACGTATGGGTCCTGCACAGCGACGCCGTAAACCACGTCGTTCGCCAACCCGCTGTCGAGCTGCGTGAAATTATCGAAGCGGCCGGCCGAATAACGGCTCAGCCCGCCCATGGTGGCGGCCCACACGTCGTGCGTCTTTTTGTCCACCGCGACGTAGGTCACCACGCGGTGTACCAGTCCATCCGCGGGGCGGAACACGCGCCATTTGCCGTTCTCGTACAGGCCCAGGCCGTTTTCGGTGGCGGCCCAGACGCGCGAACCGTCCACCGCCACGTTGAAGACGCGATTGTCCGGCAAACCGTCGGCGGTGGTGAAGTTCCGCCAGCGGAAGCGCGGCATGGGCTGAGCCAGCGCCACCAGCGGTACCAGAGTCAGGATGGCTAAGCTGTGCTTCATAACGTTTTCAAATACTCAATCAGATCGTTGAGCTCGTCTTTGGTCAGGTCATTGGTTACCCCATGCGTGTCCTTGGGGTTGAAAACCGTCCAGATCTCTTCCAGGCTTTGCGCCGAGCCGTCGTGCAGATAGGGCGCGGTCAGCGCGATATTCGTGAGCTGGGGCACGTCGATGACCGGCGAGCGGTCCGACCACTTGCCGCTGCCGACATCCACCTGGGTCTGGTTCGTGTAATGGCGTCCGGCGTGACAGAATCCGCATTGATTGGATTCCGGAATGGGCGTGCCGTCCTGGCGCCGGGTACGCTCGAAGATGTCTCTGCCGCGGTCCTGCGCCGCGGTCAATTCGCCGTTCGCCAGCCGGTAGCGATTCGGGCGGGCCGGCATCGCCTTGATGAAGGCCACCAGGTCGCCCAGTTCCGCCGGCGAATAACTCTGGGAGCGATAGAAGAACTTCTCGGTGCGCGGGCCGCATTCGGTCTCCAGGTCCGGATTGCCGCCGTTCCACTTGAACGGCTCGGTGCCGTCGACGTCTTCGAGCAGCCGGTTATCGACGATATCTTTGCCGAAGCCGTCCGGCTCCAGGTCCCATTGCAGGCCGTCGAAGGTCGCCTCCAGGTGGCAGTTCGCGCAACTGAAGGCGCTGTGGAACGCGAAGCGGGCGTCGTAGAACAGGCGCTCGCCGCGGCGTTGCGCAGTCAGCTCCGTGGGACCGCCCAAAGCGATGGTGCGGACCACCTTGCGCGTCGCCGTATCGATTACCGACACCGTGTCGTCCAGGCGATTCGCCACGTACAGCAGCGCGCCATCGGGCGAGAGCGCGATGCCCTTGGGAGCGCGTCCCACCGGAATGCGGGCGTCCACGAACTGCGCCGATGCCGACAGGTCGTTGCCCAGGTCGCGGCGGCGCCGCACCAGTTCCAGCAGCCTCTGGATGTCAATTACAGTTACGCTGTTGGCACCGGTAGTCGAGATGTACGCCTTGCTCTTGTCGGGTGCGATCGCCACGCCGAAGGGCATGGTGTAATACTGCTCCAGTTCGTCGATCAGCACCTCGACCGGCTGGCCTACGTCCGCGCCAAACACCGTCAGCGCATCGCCGAAGACCCACCCGTGTTCTACGTGGGCCAGCGGGATCAGATTCTTGGGCCGCAACTGGCAGGCGATGCCCAGACGTCCGTCCCGCGAGAATGCCACGTGGAAAACGCCGGCCACGTTATGCAATGGCTCCCGCGCGGCGACGATCTCCTGTCCCGCATCGATCACCGTGATCTCGGATTGCGGCGGTTCCCTGTGGCGGCCGATGTTCGGGTAGAGATGCGTGCAATAGATCATTCGTCCGTCGGGTGAAGGTGTGAGATAGCTGGCGCCGCGGCCGGCGGCAAGACGCCGGGTCTCCACTCCGGTAGCGGGATCGATGACCGAAATATCGTTGCTGATGCGATTGGCCGTGAACACCGCATGGTCGTCCGCGTACACCGCATTGGGTTCGAATCCCGTCTTGAAGGTTTGCGTGACGGCCAGGGTGGCGGTATCGATCACGGAAACGGTGTCGCTCCAGGAGTTGGCGACGTAGGCGAAACGTCCGCTCAGCCACAGGCCTTTGGGCACGCTTCCCACCGCGATGCGCGCGATCTGCGCCCCGCTGCGCGCATCGGCCACCACCACCTCGCCCGTTCCCTCGCAAACCACGAACAGACGCGCGCCGTCGGCGGAGACGGCCACTTCGACCGGCGTCGGGTAGCGCAACGGGGCGGCGTACAACGCGGCGGCCAGACCCAGCCAGACCAGCGGCCGCCCGATCATTTCTCCTCCACCGTCACCACCCGGTCGCCCGCCACATCCCGCAGCGTCTGCACCTTGCCGCTGGGCCACCGGATGGTCACCTCGTCAACCCTCGGCGCGTTGCCCAGGCCGAAATGGACCCGCGCGTCGTTCTGCGACAGGTACCCGGATCCCGCCACCCGCTCCGCCTCCTGCCGGCGGCCGCCAGCCGTCACTTCGATCCGCGCACCGATGCCGTCCCGGTTGCTCTTGCGTCCGACCAGCTTGAAGGCCACCCAGTGGTGGCCGCCCGGCGAGACATTGTGCAGCAGAAATGCCGGCGCGCCCAGGTTGATCATGAACAAGTCCATCCTGCCGTCGTTGTCGTAGTCGGCAAAGCAAGCGCCGCGCGCCACGGTCTTCACCGTGAAGAACGGCCCGGCGTCGGTCGATACATCCGCGAAATGTCCGCCACCCATGTTCCGGAAGACCGAATGCTCCTGCGGTATCAGGTGGATCAGGCCGCCGTGGGCGATGAAAATATCGCGCAGCCCGTCGTTATCGAAATCGTAGACGCCGGAACCCCAGCTCACATACTGCGCCGCCAACTGCGAAATGCCCGCGGCTTCGGTGACATCGCTGAAATCCTTACCGCTGTTCTTGAGCAGCCGGTTGTATTTCGAGTCCGTGATCCACAGTCCCATATGTCCGCTGTTCTCGAAATCCACAAACACCGGACCCATGGCGGATGTGTTTTCCCCGTTCTGTCCGTAAGCCACACCCGACTGCACGGCCACTTCGCTGAACGTGCCGTCGCGGTTGTTGTGGAACAGGAAGTTCTCCGTCTTGTCGTTGGCCACGTAGATATCGGGATAGCCGTCGCCATCGAAGTCGCCGGCGGTGGCCCCCATGGTGCGGCCGATATGTTTGGAAAGCCCCGCCTTCTCGCTCACATCCGTGAACGTGCCGTTACAGTTGTTGTGAAACAGCATGTTCGTGGTGCCTTCGTAATCGAGCGGCCCGGGATAGTTGTCCGCCGCATAATACGCGCGATAAGCCGGGTCGAACTTCACATACCGGCCGACGAACAGGTCCACGCAACCGTCGCGGTCGTAGTCCAGCCAGGCGGAGCCTATGGACCAGCCCGGCACATTCAGCCCCGCTTTGGCGGTTACGTCTTCGAACGTGCCGTCACCCTTGTTCCGGAACAGCGTCACGTGGCCGTAGCCGGTCACCAGCAGATCCACGAAGCCGTCATTATCGAAATCCGCGGCGATGGCGGCCATGCTGAACAAGTCCCCGCCCACCCCGGCCGTATCCGTCACATCGGTGAATTTGCCATTGCCGTCATTGCGGTACAGGTGATTGTGCGGCATGACCGCGGGCGGCTGGCGCAGCGGATAGGGATGGATGTCGCCGCCCAGCGGTTTGCCGGACGCCACGTACAGGTCCGGCAGGCCGTCGTTGTTATAGTCGAACCATACGCACCCCGCACCCGTGCTTTCGAGCAGCGATCCCAGCTTGCGTGCGCCGAAACTGTGCGTGAACCGGATGCCAGACTCGGCGGTTGCATCTTCAAAGCGGATCGTCACGGCCGGCCGGTCGGCCGCCCAGGCTCCTCCGCACACCAACAGGCATACAGCCCAGGCCCCCCGCATCATACCCCGCCCCCCGTCATGCGCACGGGCACGTCCCGGCGCAGCAGAACCTTGGGCACCGCGTTCTCCGGGGCGCGTTCCGGACCCGCATGGCAGCCCACGCAGACGCGTTGTTCACCGCGCCGCATCCAGAACCATCCGCGCTCGCCCACGATGCCGCGTCCGGAGCGGTCGCGCAGTTCGATCCGCAAGGGTTGCTCGCTGGGTACATGCAGAAAAAACGACCCGTCGCTCTCCACGGCCGTCTCCCCCAACAGCGACGGCTGCCCGCCCGCGCCTTGAGAATAGAGCCGCACACTGGCAATGGATCCCTCGGTGATCCTGGCCTGCGAAGTATAGGCGTTCAGGCAAAGCACGTTGGCCCCGTTCCAATCGTGCAAACCCGATGGAAACCGCAGCGGCGTGTCGCGCGGTGCCAATATGACCGGCTCTACGCCGGGCTTGTCCGCAAACCGGACCGGCAGGCCGCCGGGCATGGCCATCTGATAGATCCCGAATGCCGCGCGGGCATTGGGCCGGAACGATACCAGCCACGCCTCCGGCGCGAGCTCCGCCACAAAACCGGCGAACTCACCCCGCGTGGCGGCCACATCCGCCTGGGTAGCCAGCGCGGAGGTGAAGCGCGCCAGTCCCTTGTCGGTGGCGAATACGATATCGCGCGAGGCCAACTGGCGCGCGCCATGCCGCTTCGGACCGTGGTCGCAACGGTAGGATTCCACCCCGCTGCCGTCCGGATAAACCGTATATAGATCGCCGCCGGATTCGTAAAGCACACGGCCGTCGTGCAGCACGTCGCAGGTGAGAAAGTTGCCCGGCGCGTAGGTGATGGGTAGGGGTTGCCCGCCCGCGAGCGGCAGCACTTCGAGGCGATAGCCTTGCGCGCCTTTACGCGCATAGACGATCCGGCCGTCCGGCAGGTATAACGGACGGATGGCATCTTCCGGCCAGGCCGCTACACGGTGCGGCTCACCGCCGCCGGCGCTCACTTCCCAGATCTGCCAGGGATCTTCGCGGTGCGGCTTGCCGGCAAACAGGACGCGCTCCCCGTCAAAAGAAACCTCGGGGTCGGCGGACGCGAAGAAGCCCGGCGCCAGATCGCGGGCCCCCGCCGGCGACACCAGCCGCAATGCCGCGCCGCGCGGGAATCGTCCCTCTCCGCTCGCCCAGCCATCCGGGATAAAACGCTCCGCAGCCGTGTAGACGAATGCCGGTGTGGATTCCACATGGCCGGAAGGCCACGCGGCCAAGGCTCCGAAACCGAAGAGTCCGGCGCCCAATGCCCAGATAAACTTCACACGGCCCCCACACCAGCTAACCATTCTTTAAGACCCTGTTATCTGTTAAATAGAAACTGTCCGAATGGTAACGTAGCGTGCGGGGACTTACAATACTGATTTCATACTAGTAGGTCGGCAGTAGCCGGGGCGCGCCGGCGGGCGCGGGCCGCCGGTTCCCAGCGCTCCTCCACTTCCGCTAGAATCGAAGAATAGCCAACGAGATGAGCATCCCCGCGGCCACGAAGCCGCCCCAAGTGATCGCCGTGTACCCGGGGTCTTTCGATCCCATCACCAACGGTCACCTGGACCTGATCGAACGGGGTTGCCGTCTCTGCGACAAGCTGATCGTCGCGATTCTGCGCAACGAGACCAAGCAGCCGTTGTTCACCGTGGAAGAGCGCATCGAGATGCTGCGCGACGTGCTGGCCCGCTTTCCCAACGTGGTGGTGGATTCCTTTAACGGCCTGCTGGTCGATTACGCCGCGCAGAACGGCGCCACGGTGCTGTTGCGCGGCATTCGGGCCATTTCGGACTATGAATACGAGCTGCAGATGGCGCTGATGAATCGCCGCCTGCGGCCGGACATTGAAACCGTATTCATGATGTCCAGTGAAGCTTACTCGTTCATCAGTTCGCGCCTGGTGAAGGAAGTGTTCGGGCTGGGGGGGAATATCGGAGGGCTGGTGCCGCCTGCGGTGGAAGCCCGCCTGCGCCAGCGCATAGGCCGTCAATGATGGGACGGCGGCCGGCCACCCGGGTCCGCGAGGAGGGGAGAGGATGACAGTCGAGTTCAGTCAGGAGATTGCGCAACGGATTGCCGCGATCAGCGTCTCGTCCACCATGAAGGTGGCCGCCGACGCCGAACGCATGCGGTCCCAGGGCGTGGACGTGGTGGACTTCGGCCCGGGGGAGCCGGACTTCCCGACGCCGGACAACATCAAGCGCGCCGCCATTCGCGCGCTGGAACAGAACTTCACCAAGTACACCAACGCCGGCGGCACGCTGGAACTCAAGCAGGCGGTCTGCGAGCGCCACGCCGCCGATTTCGGCACCTCTTATAAGCCCGCCGAGTGCCTGATCGCGGTGGGCGGCAAGCACGTCATCTTCAACCTGACGCAAGCGCTGCTCAATCCCGGCGACGAGGTAGTGATTCCGGTACCCTACTGGGTCACCTACAAAGACGTCGTGAATTACGCCGGCGCCCGGTGCGTGTTCGTGGCTACCGACGAAGATCGCGGTTTCGCCCTGACCGCGGCGATGGTGGAACGCTACATCACGGATCGCACCAAGCTGGTCATCATCAATTCGCCGTCCAACCCCAGCGGCGCCGTTTTGGACCCCGCCGAGTTCGAGAAGATTCTGCATGTGACCGCACGCGCCGGCATCTTCCTGATGACCGACGAGTGCTATTGCCGTTTCCTGTATGACAGTGCGCCGTTCTCCGTCGCCTCGCTGCCCGGCGCGAGACACAACGTGCTGGTGGCGGGATCGCTTTCGAAGACCTACGCCATGACCGGCTGGCGCATCGGCTTCGCCCTGGCGCCCCCGCCCGTCATCGGGGCCATGCTGAAACTGCAAAGCCACGCCACCTCCAACCCCACATCCATCGCGCAAAAAGCGGCGGTCGAAGCCTTGCGCGGCCCGCAGGAATCCGTCAGCACCATGCTGGCCGAGTACGCCAGGCGGCGCGACTATGTCATCCAGCGCCTGCGCGCCATCCCGGGGGTCACTTGCGCCGAGCCGCGGGGAGCCTTTTATGCCTACCCCAACATCGGCGTGGCGCTGCGCAACGGCACTTCCACCAGCGTGCAATTCGCCGAAGCGCTGCTCGAAAAGGCCGCCGTCGCGGTGGTGCCCGGCGAAGCCTTTGGAACGCACCAGCACGTGCGCATTTCCTATGCCACCTCCATGCACGAACTGGAGCGGGGCCTGGACCGGCTGCACCGTTTTATAGTGGAGCAGTGACGGTCCGCCGGCTGAGTTCCACCGCGCTCGAAAAGATCTGGGGCAGCACCGATACCGCGCCCTGGTATCCCGGTTCCGAACGCAAGATTGGCGAAGTCTGGTTCACCGCGCCGGAGGAGCCCCGGCTGCTCCTGAAATTTCTGTTCACCTCTGAGAATCTCTCGGTTCAGGTGCATCCGCCGGATTGCGGCGCCGGTCCAGGCAAGACCGAGATGTGGCACGTGCTGCGCGCCGCCCCGGACGCCCGCCTGGCCCTGGGGTTCGCGCAACCTCTTACCGCGCCGCGCGCGCGCGAAGCCGCCCTTTCGGGAGAGATCGAACAGCTCCTGCACTGGTATCCCGCCCATCCCGGCGAGACGTTCTTCGTGCCGGCGGGCACGGTGCACGCCATCGGCGGCGGGCTGACGCTTTGTGAAATCCAGCAGCATAGCGATGTCACGTATCGGCTTTACGACTACGGCCGTCCCCGCGAACTGCACCTGGATGCGGGTTTGGCAGTGACGCGTTTTGCCGATCATCCCGGACCGTGCGCCCCCATAGATCTGGGCGACGGCCGCCGCCTGCTGGCCGAATGTCCTTATTTCCGCACGGAGTCGGTAGCGGTGCGAGGCGAACGATCCCACACCGCCGGACCGGATGCCGAGTTCCTCGTGGTCATCGCAGGAACTGGAACGATAGAAGGCCAGCCGTTTGCGCCGGGCGACGTCTGGGTGGCGTCCGGCCGCTTCCCCATCGCGGCACAGAATGCCGTCCTGCTGCGCTCGTTCGTACCGTAACCCAGAATTTCCCGGGTCACGCTTCGGCCTGCACCGGATTGCGCAAGTCTCCCAAGCCTTCCACCCGCACGATCACGTCGTCTCCCGGCCGCAGCCAGCGCGGCGGCTTGCGGGCAAACCCCACGCCCGACGGCGTGCCGGTCGCGATCACGTCGCCGGGCTCCAGTGTGAACACGCTCGACAGATACGCGATCAACTCCGGGATCTTAAAAATCAGGTCGTTGGTGTTGCTGTGCTGCAGCACCTCGCCGTTGATGATCGTGCTGATATCCAGCGCGTGCGGATCGGCGACCTCGTCCGCCGTCACCAGGGCCGGCCCCATGGGCGCGAACGTATCGAACGTCTTGCCGATCATCCATTGCGAAGTGCGCATCTGGTAATCGCGCGCGCTCACGTCGTTGAAATTGGTGTAGCCGAACACGTATTCCCGCCAACGTTCCGCCGGAACATGACGCCCCGCTTTGCCGATGACGAAGGCCATCTCGGCCTCGTAATCCGGCTTCGCGGAATTCCGGGGCAGCACGATCGGTTCGCCCGATCCAATGGCGGTGTTGGGAAACTTGGCGAAGACCGTGGGCACTTCGGGGATCCCCTGCCCGGCCTCCAGCGCATGCGCGCGATAGTTGAGTCCAATGCAGATGATCTTCGGCGGACGCGGCAGAGGGGCGCAGAGCCTGGCATCTGCCGCCTGGAAAATCTCGCTCGCGGGAGCATCGGGAATCCACCGCGCCACCCGATCCAGGGCCGCGGGGCCTCCGGCAATCGCCTGCAGCACGCTCTCGAATCCCGCCAGCCGCACGGCCACGATCTGCTCGTCCCGCAGGACGCCGGGCTCCGCATGATCGTGGCGCTGGAAAGTAACGAATCGCATGCGCAAATTGTAGCGCGTGGGGCGTTAGACTGGAATTTACAGTGAAGCAAAACTACGGACCCCCAGCCGTCCCCCATCCCGGGTGGCGGCGCAGACTCCAAACGCTCGCTTTATTGACCTGCATCGCACCGCTGGCCCATGCCACCACCGCCGCCGATCTGGCCCGCGGAATTCGCGAAATGTCGCTCGATCCGGCCCAGTGCTACCGCGTGCGTGAGTTCTCGTTGTACAAAGACGAAGCGCGCATCTTTCTCACCGACGGTTATCTG
This sequence comes from Bryobacteraceae bacterium, assembly GCA_035499555.1. Lineage (GTDB taxonomy): Bacteria > Acidobacteriota > Terriglobia > Bryobacterales > Bryobacteraceae > Bog-159. The sequence goes on along the minus strand of DATJYO010000049.1, from coordinate 103,979 downwards.
ATTTTCGCGAAGCCCATCGCGGGCGCGCCGATGGCGGCGGTGTTTAGCGCCGACGTGGAAGGCGGAGACGCGGAGGTGCTGGTGCTGCCCCCCAATCTCGGCGAACGCCGCTCCCTGGCATCCTACACCGGCTCACCCAATCTGGACGAGCACCTGGTCAGCGCCGTGATGCTGTTCTCCGACGACACCTACGCGCGCCTGAGCGAACAGATCCGTCAGAACAGCAGCCGGAAGGTCCCGGCAGTCGGGGCCCTGATGTCGGACAAGTGGACACCGGTGTTGCGCAACCTGGGGGCGAGTTTCCAGACCCGTCTGGTGTGGGATCTGTTCCGCGGCTCCCCGCGCGATCATGGTTTCTTTTCCATGACCATGCGCGGCCGGCAGCTCGGCACCTTCGACCTGTATTACGATCGCGACGCCCGCGAGCAAATCGTCATCGGTAAGCTGACGTCGCGCGACAACGTGCTGTTCTTCGACGTGTGGACCAGTTTCGTCGCCCGTTCTTTCCGCAATCGCGAGATCGGCCTGGAACTCGCACTGGATAATTTCCGGATCCACGCCACGCTCGAACCGGACCTGTCCCTGCACGTGATCACCCGCGTCCGGGCGCGCCCGGCTTCCCAAAAGCTGCCGGCCCTGGCCTTCGATATCGCCCAGTCGATGCACGTGTCGGCCGTGCTCGTCAACGGCCAGCCGGCCGAGGTCCTGCAACCCGATACCATGCGCGCCGACCTGTTGCGCAACGTGGGCAATCAGATGTTCCTGGTGGTGCCGCGCGAGCCCCTCGATCCGGGGCGCGATTATGAGATCGAATTTCAACACGAGGGCAAGGTCATCTTCGAAGCCGGCAATCACGTCTATTACGTGGGGGCCCGCGCCAACTGGTTCCCCAATGTCGGCCTGCAGTTCGCCAAATACGACCTTACCTTCCGCTACCCCAAGGATCTCGACCTGGTGACCGCCGGCGATCTGATCGACGAGCACGAGGAAGGCAATTTCCGCGTTACGCATCGCGCCACCAGCGTGCCCATCCGCTTTGCGGGTTTTAACCTGGGCCAATATGAGCGCATCCGTATCTCCCGTCACGGCTACACGGTGGAAGTGTGCGCCAATCGCGCCGTGGAGCCGGAGCTGAATCCTCCCCCACAGGATGTCGTGCAGACGCCGCCCACGCTGCGCCATCACGAGCCGGAAATGGTCATGCTGCCGCCGGACTTACCGCCCGATCCCCTGGCCCGGCTGCAGGAGATCGCCTCGGAAATCACGTCGGCGCTCGAGTTCATGGCCGCCCGCTTCGGTCCCCCGGCCCTGCCGACCCTGACCGTCTCGCCGGTCCCCGGCCGCTTCGGGCAGGGCTTTCCCGGCCTGATCTATCTCTCCACCATGTCGTACCTGGCCCCCCAGCAGCGCGCCATCCGTCGGCTGGACGCGCACGGCCGCCTCTTCTTTTCCGAGATCCTGCAGGCGCACGAGACCGCGCATCAATGGTGGGGCAACGTGGTGACCTCCGCGGGCTATCACGACGAGTGGCTCATGGAAGCGCTGGCGGATTACTCGGCGCTGCTGTATCTCGAGAACAAGGAAGGTTCGCAGCCGGTCGCCCTGGCGCTGGATACCTACAAAACCAACCTGCTGGAGAAGACCAGCGGCGACAAAACGGTGGAATCGACCGGCCCGATCGTGTTGGGCATGCGCCTGGAAAACTCCCAGACGCCACAGGCTTATCACGCCATCACATACGGCAAGGGTTCCTGGATCATGCACATGCTGCGCCGCCGCATGGGAGATCAGAGCTTCTTGGCCATGCTCGCGCAACTGCGTAAAGAATACGAGCGCAAGCCGCTCTCGACCGAAGATTTCCGCCTGCTCGCGGCGCGCTTCCTGCCGGCCCATTCCCGCGATTCCGATCTGGAAAATTTCTTCGATCAGTGGGTTTACGGTACCGGCATCCCGGCATTGAAGATGAACTATTCGGTGAAGGGCAAAGGCGCCGCGCTGCGCCTGGTGGGATCGGTCACACAGAACGATGTGGACGACGGATTCAGCATCAACGTGCCGATCGAAATCCAGATGCCCAGGGGCAAGATGATGACCGAATGGGTCAGCACGTCGAGCGATCCGGTGTCCTTCAGCTTTCCCTTGCGGCAAGCGCCGGTAAAGGTGCAGTTGGACCCCGCTTACAGCATTCTCCGTAAATAAGTGCGGCGCGCAACGTGCGTAGGAATGCGCGCGGGCATCCACAGTATGCGACGACCATCCATGGCCGCCATCCTCCCCGGGCTGCTGCTCGCGGGTTGCGCCCAACGTCCCGATCCCCTGCCCGGACTGCCGCGCGTCATGGTGTGGGCCTGGGAGCGCCCCGAGGATCTGCGCTGGCTGGACACGCGCGTCGTGGGAGTGGCCTTCCTGGCCCTCACTGTGTGTCCGCGGGAAGACGGCGTGGACATCCGTCCACGCATGCAACCGCTGCGCTTGCCGCATGGCGCGGGGCTGATGGCGGTGGTGAGGGTGGAGAGCGGGGGCAAGGCGGAGCACGCGGATCCGGATAGAATCGCGGCGGCTATTGCCGCTGCCGCCGCCATTCCCGGCGTACGGGCGCTGCAAGTGGACTTCGATGCGGTATCCTCGGAGCGCGTGTTCTACCGCGACCTGTTGGAGGATGTACGGCGGCGGCTCCCGGCCCGCATTCCGCTGTCGATGACGGCCCTGGCATCGTGGTGTGAAGCCGACGGTTGGATCGCCGGCCTGCCGGTCGCCGAAGCCGTGCCGATGCTGTTCCGCATGGGCCCGGACCGGTATTCGCCGGGCGCCGATTTCACCGGCGCGCTGTGCCGGTCGAGCGTGGGCGTCTCCACGGACGAGCTACCCGCCCGTGTCCCAGGCGGGCGGCGCGTGTATGTGTTCGATCCGCGTCCGTGGTCGGCAGATGACGTGCAAGCCGTGCTCCGGAAGGTCAGCCGATGGCAAAGACAATTCTGATTTTTTTGCTCCTGGCGGGCGTCCTGGTGGCGCCGGCGGATCTCTCCAGTTGCGGACCGTTCTTTCCGGAGGCGGTGTTTGCTCCCGGGACGATGCCCTTCGATGAGACCGCCTACTTCGCCGGACAACTCGGTATCGTCCAGCCCCGCTATCGGCGCATTTACCTGCTGGTGGCTTATCGTTACCTGTCCGGAATCGGACTTGGCCCGGAGGACCAGGCGGCTCTGCTGCAAAAGCCGCCGGAGCCCTGGAGCGACCAGAATGCGGCGGTCGATGCATGGCTCCGCGCGCGTGTGCTGGTGGGTGCGCCGCGCCTGGAGCGCATCGAGCGGTTCAAATGGTACGAGCCGGAGGCGTACGTTCTGAATTGCGGCGATGACGCCTTCCGGCATGCCGCCGAAACTCTGGGACAGCATTTCGAGGCGGGACTCGATCACGACGCCTTACGGTCCTGGGTGGCCGCGCAGGACCAGGTATTCGCCAACTGCGCCGCCCCGGCAACTGTGGCGCCATCCATACCCGCGGCTACGGCGGCCGGCGCTCCCGCGTGGCTGCAGGCGGATCGCGCCTATCAGATCGCCGCCGCGGAGTTCTATGCCGGCCAGTTCGATGACGCCGCTGCCGCCTTCGCGCGCATCGCCCGCGACCGCGATTCACCTTGGCACGGCATCGCCCCCTATCTGGCGGCCCGCGCCCTGATCCGCAAGATGACCCTGGTAGATGCCACCGCCGCGCCCGCGGCCCGCGCCCAATTGCAGAAGGTGCTGGCCGATCCCGATGCGGCCGCGTGGCACCGGAGCGCTCGTGACTTACTGAGTTACCTGCAGGTCCAGACCGACCCTCAATCGGCCCTGCGCGACGCGGCCCAGATCATCGAGACCCAGCGCGCCGGTGTGGCGCCGAGCATCCAGGACTATCGGCTTCTGCTCGACCATTTCTACAATCACGGACAGAATCCCGCGCCCGACGCGGATATTACCGACTGGCTGGCGACCATGCAGTATAGTCCCGGCGGTCACGCCTTGGAGCGATGGCGCGCGACTCACTCCCTTCCGTGGTTGGTGGCGGCGCTGACCTGGGCCGGACGGCTGGATCCCGATCTGATGACATCCGCCGGTGACGTGGCGCCGTCATCGCCCGCGTATCTGACGGTCGAGTTCCATCGCCTGCGGCTCATGCCTGCCGGTACGGCCCGTCCGGCCCTCGATGGCGTGCTTCGCGGCAAACTCCCGGTGGCGGCGCGAAACCTGTTCCTGGCGGAGCGGATGCGCCTCGCGCGCAGTTGGAACGAACTGCTGCGCTACGCGCCGCGCACGCAGGCGGCCACCCTGGAGGACGACGTTCAGGAGCCGGTGCAAGGCCGGGCGGCACGATACTTCGACCAGGACGCCGCCCGAATTCTGGACCGCTACGCGCCCCTCACGGTCCTGCGCGAAGCAGCCGTCAGTTCGTCGCTGCCGGCCAACCTGCGACTTGAAGTCGCGCGGGCCGTGTGGGTAAGAGCGATACTGGCCGACAATACCGCGGCGGCGCGCGCGATCGCTCCGGTTCTGGCGAGCCTGGCTCCGTACCTGAAATCGTATTTGGATGCGTACCTGGCCGCGCCCGACAATCCGTCGCGCCGGTTCGCGGCGATCTGGCTTCTGCTGAATAATCCGGGGATGCGCCCGGGCATCGACGCCGGTTTCGGCCGGCAGACCCCCACTCCGCGCATAGATAAGTTCCGCGACAACTGGTGGTGCCCCGCCCGTCCCGAAAGCCCGCTGAACGCGCCGCTCGCACTGCTCTACCAGGGCGCCGCGCCGGCGCCTGCGTTTGTCGCGAAAAGCGGGGATCGGGAACATCCCGCGTCATTCCCGGCAGCCTCTACGCTGATGGCGCGGGTAGCGGTCGAGTGGGCCGGTGCGCATCCCGGCGAAGCGCGCGTGCCGGATGCATTGCACCTGGCCGTAATAGCCGCGCGTTTTGCATGCGGCGGAGATGCGCAGACCGACCGCTGGTCCAAACGTGCCTTCGAGTTACTGCACGCCCTTTATGCCAACACCGCGGCAGCCCGCCGCACACCCTACTGGTACAAGAGCGGCACGCGCTAAACTGTACGGATGCACCGCCTGGCCCCTCTCTTTTGTTGCATCCCGCTGCTGTTGTGCGCCCAAGCCGATCCAGTCCGGACCGTCCTGACCCAGTCCCAGGAGGCCTGGAACCGGGGCGATCTGGCAGCCTTCGCCTCCTATTACGAGGATTCTCCGGAGACCACCTTCGTGGGCCGCGACGTCGTACACGGTGGCGTGGAAGCTATCCTGAATCGGTACCGGAAGGCTTACCCCAACCGCGAGGCCATGGGGAAGCTCACTTTTACCGGCGTCGAGGTGCGTATGCTCGCGGCGGATTTAGCGTTAGTCACCGGCGAATTTCACCTGGAACGCACGGCCGCAGGAGGGGGGAATTCCGCCGGCCGTTACACCTTAATTTTGCGCCGGCGGGCCTCGAATTGGAAGATTATTCACGATCACACCAGCGCGATTAACCAAAGATAGCTGTACTTTATCTACATAACTTGCGACAGTACAAGAAGTAACCCCTCAGAGGAGGACGGAATGAGCGCGATGAGTGTATCGATCGCCAACCGCGGAACGGTCATCGTCGTGGACGATGATCCTGCGGTGCTGGTCCTAGTCCAGAGTATTTTGACGGCGGCAAACTACCGTGTGCTACCGGCTGTGGAGCGCGCGGACGCCTTGCGCCTGGCTGCGCAGAAGCACATCCACGTCGACCTGGTTTTGATCGACGTCTGCATGCCGGGAGTAGGCGGCCCTGAATTCGCCGCCGAAATCCGCGCGATCCGGCCGGAAGTCCGCTTGCTTTGGATGTCCGGCATTGTGGACGAGGAGTTCGTCCGCATCAAGTTGATGGACGGATATGCGGGCTTCTTGCCGAAACCACTGCGGCAAGCCGGCCTCCTGAATGCCGTCGAACAAGCGATCTCGGGAGCGCTGAACCTCTGGGACCAGGCGTGGCCTTGCGAGAATAGGGTCATGACGGCCGGCGCCGTCAGCTAGCAGCCCGGAGCGGTCGAGGAGACGCCGGGTTCAGACTCCCGCCAGGCAGGAGTTGTGCCGCACCAGGATACCCGTGTAGTAACAGGGGTCCGCAAATCTCTCCTTGAAGATCCGCTCCCAGCGGGCATCGTCCAGACAGCGCCTGCACACGCCGCACGCGCATCTACCGGAGCGGCGCACGGCAGCGCGAGTCTGCGCCAATGCGGACTCTCCTCGCCACTGGCGCTGCAGCCGTTCGACCGCCGCCGCCGGCGCCAGCACGATTTCCGGCTCGCCTAGGCTCCGCACAGCGGCTCCATCACCAGCGTGTCGAGCCGCGGGCCGTCACCCGACATGCCGGGCGTGCGCAGATTTTTAATCCCGTGTACCGCCAAATCGAAACGGTCTTTCGCTCCTGATTTTTGGAAAAGATGCGAAAGATAGACCTTGACTGTTCCTTCTGTAATCCCCAATTCGTGAGATATTTCCTTGTTTTTCAAACCGCGCGACAACAGCACTACCAATTGGCTCTCCCGCGGGCTCAGCGATACCCGCCGCGCCGCACCGAGGCGATCGGTCAGACTCTTTTCGAACCACAGTCCGCCTGCATCAACTCTCTGCAAACATTGCAGATATCCATTCAGGGACAGGGTTTTGCGCAGCACCCCGCGCACCCCGAGGGTGATGGACTGTAGAGCGAAATCCGCCGACAGGCCGTCGGCCCAAAGTATCAATTTCGTTTGCGGCGCCAGGCGGTGGATATCTTCGAGCCGGGTGCGGGTTACCTCCGGCGTTAAGTCCAATAACGCCAAATCAGGGTTCGTGCGGCACAGAAACTCCCGCAGCGCCTGCACCTGCATGCAGCATCCGGCTAAGGTGAAAAGCGGGTCCCCAGCTATCAACGATTTGATTCCACTCGCCAGAATCGGCTGATCCGTATAGACGACGATACTCGACATCGCTCTTTACTGCTCCTTGAGGTTGTGGCTAAACCTCTTAAATCAAGATGCCCGCGAGCAATGCAAATCCTTAGCCAAAGACCATAAAGTCCCGCATTATTTCAGTAAAATACTTAGGGCATTTAGGTTTGTCTACTAAGGATATAAATATCCGAAGAAAGAAAAGGGCACGATCAGTTGGGTCAGCGGACACACTGCTGCGTGCTAAAGCTCAGTTGGCGTGAGCTTCCGGCACCGTGGGCACCTTCGGCTCTTCCGCGCGACTCGCCGAATTCTCATACCAACGCCGGCGCTTCTGGCCGTACATTTGCGCGTCTGCGAAACGCATTAGATGATCGGGTTCGTCTCCGTCCATGGGCCAAATGCCGATCCCCACGCTGGCGCTGACCGCCAGCTTCTGCCGTTGCGCGTACACCGGCTCGGTCAACGCGGCGGCCAGCTTGGCGGCGATCAGCTCGGCATCCTGCTTTCGGGTCAGCCTCGGCAGCAGAACTACGAACTCATCGCCTCCGATGCGCGCCACCGTGTCGCCGCGCCTTACGCCGTGTGTCATGCGCTGCGCGGCTTGCCGCAGGACAGCGTCTCCGGCATCATGGCCGTACGTGTCATTCACCTTCTTGAAACCATCCAGGTCCACGTACAGCAGGCCCAACAGTCCGTCGCCGCGGGAGGCCGCCGCGATCTCCTCTTCCAGGCGTTGATAGAGCAGATCCCGGTTCGGCAGTCCGGTCAGCACGTCGTGTTGCGCGCGGTAGGACAACTGGTCGTGCAGCCGGCGGCGGTCCAAGGCCAAGGCCGCCATGTTGCACCAGGCGGCGAGGTGAACCCCCGGGGCATCCGCTGCGGGGTGCTCGCTACGGAAAAATGCCGTAATGGCGCCGGCCGTAACGCCGTCCACAACGATGGGCGATGCGCAGAACGTCCGAAAGCGGGCGGCCGGCTGCGACGCGATGAACTCCGCCCACAACGGATCGTCGGATAACTCCTTCGGGGCGCGAAACTCGGTGCTGAAGGAGATGGTTCCTATGTCGAGATGCCGCAGCGTCTCCAGCCAGCCGGCCGGCAGCGCCGGCACTGCCAGCACGCGCAACTTATTGCGGTCCGCCAGCAGCACGGCACATACGGCTCCTTCCAAATTCATGGCCAAGGATTCGGCAACCCGATCCGCGATCGCATCGACAGGCGCATCGCGCGCGATCAGCTCCAGGATTCCGTTGCTTTCGCGATGCAGCGACTCGGCGTCGCTCACTTTGCGCAGCGCATCGCGGGTGCGTTGATGCGCGTTCTGGAGCTGCATCGTCTGCGTGCGCAGGGCGTGCGTCTGCTTTCCCACGCGTTTGCGCAGCAGAGCCGCCCAGACCAGGGCCCCTCCCATGATGAGGGTGGCGCCTCCCAGCACGGGCGCCACACGTTCCGGTGTCAACAAAGAAGGCCGGCGCAGCACGGAAATATCCGCCGGAGATCGCAGCAGGATGCGGAAACCCCGCGGCAGGATCAAATCGTGGGATTGCTCGACCGCCACCGTGCAGATCCCGGTCAGGCGCAGCAGCATCCCGGGTTCCAGCGCCGGCGCCGCCATGCCGCCCGGAAGATCCGCGTCGAAGACGGTGCCGCTGGATTCCATGGCCAGTATGTGATCCGACGGTTGCCGGAGCTGGTCGATGAGCTTGCCTTCGATCTCGACGAATTGGCCATCGAAGTCGCCTTTCATGGCCCCTTCCGGGTCGATCCGCACCGGCACGGGCGGACCGCCGGCTGCCAGCCGGCGCAGCTCGGCGCCGCGCAACACGGCGCTGAAGCCGGAAATCGCGGGGAAGCCCACCACGTCCACCAGTTCCCCAGGCGCCAATGGCTGCGGATCGAGATCCTGCAGCATAACGCCCCCGGTCGCGTCGCGGATCCAGGTCATTCCGTCCCGCTCCGCGTAGGTCACGACTCCCCGCAGACGTATGCGGTGACGTTCGGACTGGCCGGCGGAGAACCGCATGAGATCTTCGACCGGCGTCGGCGGCAGCGCAAAGGGGTCCGCGGCCGCCTTGCGTACCACCTCGATGTACTGCGTACCCGGCACAAAGAGCTGGATACCCAGCAACTGGCGCTTGCCGTTGAATAAAGAGCCGCACACGCCCCGAATACGTACCTCTGCGTCAACCAGCGATGCCAGGGTGTCGGCGCCCGCCAGAACATGGGCCTTATATCGTTCGCGGCCCCAGACCAGCGTCAGGAGAGAGTCCGCCGGCTCCTGGGATACGTGCTGCACTACGCCCGGCAATTCAATCCAGCGCGAGTCTTCGGTGCCGGTGATCGCCACACCCAGGGCGCGCGTACGAGGCTCCGGCAAACTGGCATGGCCCACCACTTTCACTTGCGCCTTGCCGACGTTCGGAGCGAAGTCCGCCGTCGTCAATCCGGTAACGTCCACCACGTCGCCCGCGCGCAACGGAGGGTGCTGCGCGTCTTTTAACTCCACGAAGATGCCGTCGGAGCTGTCCTCCACGAAAAGCAATCCGTTCGCTGGATCGAAGAAGGTCACCACCGCGCGCAGATGAACCGGATTTCCAAGCTGGGCCTCGGAGCGCGACAACTCGCGCACCGCCAGCGCGGTGGCCAGTATCCCAGAACTGCCGGCGCGGCGGCCGTTCGGATCGGGCTGCATGCTGCGGACCGGCACGGCCTCTTTCAGCACTACCCGGCCCCGCTCCCAGGTCAGGAAACCCGCCAGGTCGAGTCGCGTTCCATCCGCCGGAATCCCCCCGTGAGCCATATCGACGGGAATTTGTCCCGACTCGTCCATGACCGCAAGATCTTTCTTTACGGTCAGGTACGAAACGCCCTGGACTCGCACCCGGTGCGCCGGCAGGCGGGACCTGTCCATTTGCGAGAGCGGCAGTATCCGCTGGAAAGGCAATGCGTCCGGAGGAGGGGCGGTTTGGGCGACCGAAATCGCCGGCAGGCCGGAAACCCACAAGGTGACGCCCGCGCCGGCGGCCGCGCCGCCGATGTCCTCCGACAATACGCCGGTCACCAGCACGTCGGCATCCACCAGTGCGTCGGTAATCTCGAGCGGCGACACGGCTATCTTGGCCCAAACCGTCACCCCCTGCGTTTGGATCTCCAGGGCCATCAGGCCCGCGCGTTCGGTGGAAACCGACCGCAACACGCCGGACACCGCCACCCTTCGGTATTGGTTTGCCGGGTCTCGCAACTTCTGCCCGGTGACGGTTGGCGGCGCTGCAAAGTTGCCGGCGGCGAGGGGGGAAACCCGGGCTTCCACCACCGACGGGGAGGCACCGGACGATGCCGCCATTCCCGATACGCGCACGCGCCAGCCGGCTGCCGGGGGCGCCTGTCCGGGTGACAGTTCGACCCGCACTCCGCCCGTGCCGTCCTGCACAAAACAGTAGCCGGCGAGACGGTCGAAATACGTCAGCATGCCGTCGAAGCGGACGGATGTGCCCGCGCGGAGCTGTGCCGGAGAAAGCTGACGCAATTGAGACGAACTGGTAACCGGGATCTTGCCGCTGCCCGGCGAACGGTGACAGCCGGCACACACCGCTCCGGCCAGCGCCAGGGCTACCAGCCCGGCCGCTGTCCGACGGCGGGCGGCTCGCTCGTCCGGCGCTTTAGGCAAGGTTCGCCCGCCGGCGATTTCCGCAACGAGTTCGTCCACGCTATCTTTCCATCGGCAGAATGCCTCGAAAACTGTAATCGATCTCTCTTGTCACAATTGAATAACATCCATCGAGATAGGGTCCATACGCACCACAGTTAATTGCGGATAGTTAATCCGGTCCCCAGACGCCGCGGGCTGGCACTCGACTAATGCCGAATGCGGTTATTTCAAATGGAATTCCGATAATGTTAGCTGGAAATATCCAATGATAAGTAGTTGAGATCCTGTTGATAGCCCTATAATTGAATCTCGAATGGGCTGTTATCTGAGATCCGCGCAGGGATCGCTGGCGCAGGCGTCATGTTCCTGAACCCGGAGACCACCTCGGCCATCCTCCGATTTCCCGGCCGCCGCTTGACGGAAAGACTGATCAAAGCGTCCTGTCTCGGTGCTTTGGTTTGGTTTGCCTACGAGTTGGCCCGCCGGATGGCAGGCTCCGCCAGTGCTTTTCGCGAATCGCCGGTAGCCATCATTCTGTTGCTGGTCCTGGCGCTGAGTGCGGCCGCTTACGTGGCCCTGCGCCAGCAGGCCGATCTGATGTGCCAGACCAAAGATCAGTCCGCGCGCAACCGCAACGCGGAGATGGAGCGGTTGGGCCTGCTGGGAGCGATCCACGAGGCTTCCGATGCGGTAGTGGTCGCGGACAGCAGCGGGATCATCCGGTATGTGAATCCCGCCTTCACCCGCATGACCGGCTATGCCGCCGAAGAGGTGGTCGGCCAGAATCCTTCGCGCGCGGCTTTCGGACTGGATGCCGTCATTCACAAGCAGGTGCGGGACACGGTCGGCACCGGCAATACCTGGCACGGTGAAGCCGCCAATCGCCGCAAGAACGGCACCGCTTATACCGAAGAGATCACGGTCATGCCGGTGCGGGATGACGACGGCGTGATCCGGAAATACATCGCGGTCCGGCGCGAAATCGACGCCCGCAAGTCGGCCCACCAGACACAGAGCTTTCTGGAATCGCTGCTCGAAACCTCCGAGGACGCCATCCTCACCTGCACGCCCGACGGCATGATTGCCAGTTGGAATCGCGGCGCGGAACTGCTCTATGGCTACACCGCGGCGGAAGTGACGGGCCAGCCCATGTCCATGCTGGCGCCTGCGGGAAAGCCAGCGGCGCTCAAACAGATCGCCGAGCAGATCGCGCGGGGCGAAAGCGTGGGACAGGTGGAAGACACGGCTTCCACGAAGTCCGGCGAGCATGTCCCCATTTCGATCTCCGCCCGATGCCTGCGCGACACGGCCGGAAACGTCACCGCCCGCGCCATCGTCATCCGCGACATCAGCTCGCGGGTGGAAGCGCGCGAGGCGCGCGCGCTGCTTTCGACGATCGTGGACTCGGCCGACGATGCCATCTTCGGCACCGCTCCCGACGGGGCCATAGTCAGTTGGAATAAAGGCGCGGAGGCTCTATACGGATACCGCGCCAGCGAGATCCTGGGAAAGGCCGTCTCCATGCTGGCGCCCACCGACTGCGCAGCCGATCTCTCGGCGGCCCTCCAACGTGTCGCCCATGGCGAAGACCTGCGGCAGTGGCAGACGCGCGCCGTCACCAAGGACGGCGCGCCGGTCGACATTTTGCTCAACATGTCGCCCGTGCGGGACATGCACGGCGCCGTCGTGGCGCTGTCCGCGGTCGCGCGCGATATCCGGCCGCAGCGAAAAAGTGAGGATCGCTATCAATCCCTGGTCGCCCATCTCCCGGATATCGTGTGGGTGGTCAATGCCGCGGGCCAGCCGGTTTTCGCCAGCTCAAACTGTCAGGGGGTGACCGGCTACAGCTTGGAGGAAGTCTGCCGTCCCGGATTCTGGCTGTCGCGGGTTCACGTGGACGACCTGCCGCGAAAGGAAGCGGCTAACCGCGCGCTGTTCGAGAACGGCCAGCCGCTGGATATCGAGTACCGCTTCCAACGCAAGGACGGCGCCTGGATCTGGCTGCACAGCCGCGCCGTACACACCTACGAACGCGACGGCCAGCGATACCGCGAAGGTTTACTCTCCGATATTACCGACCGCAAGAATCTGCAGCGGAAGCTGGCCTACCAGGCCACCCATGATACTCTCACCGGACTGCCCAACCGGGCGGCGTTCGAAGACCACCTGCGCCAGGCGCTGGCGCGCGCGCGGCGGCAGGGCCGCATGGCCGCCCTGGTGTATCTGGACCTGGATCGTTTCAAGCGCATCAACGACACACTGGGACATCCCGCGGGGGACGCCCTGATCCAGTTGGCCGCGCAGCGGCTGACCGCCTGCCTGCGCTCGTCGGAGGCGATCTCGCGCGCCAACGGCGACCGCTTTGTGGCGGTTCTGAACGACATTCGGGACGCGGAGGAAGCCATCCGGGTGGCGGAGCGTGTACTTGCGGCTCTGTCCTCGCCGTTCTCGGTCAAGGGAAACGAGGTCTTTCTGACGGCCAGCATCGGCATCGCGCTATACCCGCCGGACGGTGAAGATACCCTCTCCCTGCACCAGGCGGCCGACAGCGCTCTTTCCGCCGCCAAGCGCCACGGCAAGCAGCGCATCCAGGTCGCCAACCGCGAACTCAGCCAGACGGCCAAGCGGCGCCTGGCGGTCGAGACCGAGCTGCATTATGCGCTGGACCGGGATGAATTCACGCTCCATTACCAGCCGCAATTCGATCTGTTCACCGACCGGATCGCGGCCGTGGAGGCGTTGCTGCGCTGGCAGAGTCCGAAGCTGGGAAATGTGCCGCCGTCGGTGCTGATCCCAGTGGCGGAAGAGAGCGGCTTGATCGTGCCCCTGGGCGCCCGCGTCCTGAGGGAAGCCTGCCGCCAGGCCCGGCGCTGGCGAGACTCGCGATACGAGCCCCTGCAGGTGGCCGTCAATACCTCCGCCCTGCAGTTCGCCCGCGGCGACCTGGCCGCCACGGTCGCGGCCACGCTGGCCGAGACGGGCCTGGAGGCCTCGGCGTTGGACCTGGAGGTCACCGAAAGCGTGATCATGCACGACCTCCGCGAAACCGCCCGCCAGCTCCGCGAGCTCAAACAACTGGGCGTCAGCGTTTCGCTGGATGATTTCGGAACCGGTTACTCCTCCTTGGGCTACCTGGAAGAACTGCCCATCGACAACCTCAAGATCGATCGCAAATTCGTGCAGCGTATGAACAGCGCCGACAACACGCGGACCCTGGTGGAGTCCATCGTCGGGCTGGCGCACGGCCTGGGGATGCGTGCGGTAGCCGAGGGTGTGGAAACTGCGCAACAACTGGAACAGTTGCGCGCAATGGGCTGCGATCGCGCGCAGAGCTTCATGCTGGGCGGTCCGGCCCCCGCGCTCTCCATCGAGTCGCTGCTGGCCGGACAATTCTCGCCGCGCGCGGTGGCCTGACGCCGGACGGCAAAGAGCGCCCAGCGGTTATCATCATTAATGATGCATCGCCGCACGTTTCTGCAATTGGCAGCCGCTGCCGTTTCGGAACGAAAGCTCCCCAAATATCGCGTGGTTTCCCACTATAAGGCGGCCGCCCAGCCGGGAATGCCCGGACCGTACCCCGGCCGGGTGGTCTCCGTCTATTCCGGGAAGTGCATCGACACCGGCAGCGAAAAGCCGGATCCCGCCGCGGTACGCGACATGATGGCGGCCGGCATGCGCGCCCTGACCGGCGACCGCGATGTCCGCGACGCCTGGGCACGCTTCATCTCCCCGGCGGACGTGGTCGGGATCAAGGTGAACTGCTCCGGGGCGCCGGGCATCATGTCCTCGCCCGCGGTGGTCGCCGAGATCGTGCGCAACCTGATAGCCGCCGGACTCCAGCCCGGCGCCATCTGGGTCTACGAACGCTTCGAAGACCAGATGTTGACGGTGCGCTACGATCGCTACCTGCCTCCCGGCGTCCATGTCTGGGCCGCCGAGACCCGCCGCGGGTCGGCGTCGTCCTACGATCCCGCCACCTATGTTGAGACTAACTTCTTCGACGAAGAAGACACCCGTTCCAATATGATCCGCCTGGTGGGCGACCGTTTCACCAAGATCATCAACGTGCCCAATATGAAGGACCACGGCGCGGCCGGTGTGACCGGCTGCCTGAAGAACATCGCTTACGGCAACTTCTCCAACGTGGCGCGCTCACATGCGGGCACCCTGACCAACACCTATTCGTTCATCGGCACGCTGGCGGCGGTCGAGCCGTTGCGCTCGCGTACCGTCCTGCAGGTGATGGACGGTCTCAAGGGCGTCTGGCACGGCGGGCCGTTTGCACCGACGCGCCGATTCCGCTTCTACCCCAAGCGTATGTTGTTCGGAACCGATCCGGTGGCCCTCGACCGGCTGCTGCTCGACATCATCGACGACAAGCGCAAGGCCGAACACGCCATCTCCGTTTGGGAACGTTCCATGAAGTACGTCAATCCGAACGGAGATCACGACCACGATCCCAACGTCTTCGCATTCGTCCGCGAGCCGGGGCATATCCAGTACGCCGCGCATCTGGGATTGGGCATCTACGATCTCGACAGGATCAAAGTGACGAGTCTCGCAGTATGATGCCGGTTTCCTGGGCTGCGGTCTTTCTGCCGCTGTTGTTCTGGGACCAGCCCGTGAGCACGGCGGACGCCCTACGCAAAGCCGGCATCGAACGCCTGGCGGTGCCTCCGGGATCGGAACAAATCTGGCGCAAATCAGGCTTCAGCGCATCTGTCTTCGACC
Source organism: Bryobacteraceae bacterium (assembly GCA_035499555.1). GTDB lineage: Bacteria > Acidobacteriota > Terriglobia > Bryobacterales > Bryobacteraceae > Bog-159. Next base: position 88,659 of record DATJYO010000049.1, on the reverse strand, counting down.
GGGCGCATGCGGTTCCGGCAACGGCGCCCAAAGTCGAATACCACATGGATGTGGCGGCGGCCACCCAAGTACCCTGGGTGGATGCCAACGGTTGGCGGTTCGAACGGGACCCGCGGCAGACCTATTTCTACGATGTTCCCAAGAGGCGCGCGATGCTGGCCGCGGCCGAAGCGTTTGCATACGGCGTGCATGCTGCCGTGCGCGCATCGCCCGAAGATCTGCCGGCATTCGGACGCATGCGGCGATTCCTGGCGGGCCTGGACCGGCCGCCGCTCCCGGTGATGGCGAATATCGGAGTCATCGACGACGGTTCCGACACCATGGGCGAGGTCCTGAACCTGATGGCACGGCACAATCTCTTGTTCCGTATTATTCCCGCGGAGGATTCCCGGTACGATCTGAATATCCGCAATACGGCCGATGCCGCCGATCCCTACAGGTTTGCCATGAACCTGCGCCATAGGCTGACGGATGAGAAAAGGCTGCTGCGCATTTACGGCAGCAGCGTCGTATTGGCGCGGCTGACCGGCGATCGCGAGCACGTCCGGGTACACCTGTTGAATTACGGTGATGCCCCTGTTAGCGGCCTGCGCGTACGCGTGCTGGGATCTTACCCGCATGGATCGCTGGCGGCCTTCGATCTTCCGCAAGCTTCCCTCGCGGATTACACCGTTGAGGACGGCGCGACCGAGTTCACGATTCCGGAAATCACGATATACGCCGTTGTCGATCTTACGATCAGAGACTGAACAGGGCATATACAGAAAATGTATTTTGCCTGAACGCGGGTGGCGTTTAAGCTGCTGATTTCAGGCACTTGCGGCATCGGTCCGCAAAATGCCAACCACTAGGCCGTTATGAACACAGATTGGGAAAGCTTACTGGTGCGTTGGACGCAGGCGGGGCTCCTCAGCGCCGATACGGCGGGACGCATACGCGCCTGGGAGAGCGGGCGCGCGAGCTCGCCGGGCCTCGCCTGGCCCATACGAATCGCCGTGGCATTCGGCGCCATTCTACTCGCCGCCGGAGTCTTGCTTTTCGTCTCCGCGCATTGGGACGAGTTGCCGCCAGCCGGGCGCATGTCCCTGCTGGTCTCGACACTCGCCGTGCTGCACATTGCCGCAGCCGCAGTCGCGCGGCGTTTTGAGGCGCTCTCCATCGCCTTACACACCGTGGGTTCGATCGCACTGGGCGGCGCGATCGCCCTGGCCGGCCAGATCTTCAACCTGGACGAACACTGGCCCGCTGCCGTGCTGCTTTGGGCGGCGGGCTGCGCGCTGGCGTGGCTGATTCTGGGACATTGGACCCAAGCAGCCCTGTGCGCCATCCTCTTTCCCTGGTGGCTGGCCGGCGAATGGGAGGCCCGCCTATCGGCCAACGGCTCCATGCTGCCAGCCTGGACCGGGATCTGCGCGCTGGCCTTCGTCTATCTGGCGGCGCGCGCTTCAGCCACGGATAGCCCGCTTCGTAAAGCCCTGGGTTGGATCGGCGGTCTGGGCCTACTGCCGGCCACTGCCATCGTGGCCTGCTATGGGCCGGTGCACCGGTCGTTTCGTACCCCGGCCCTCTGGCCCGAATCGTGGCCCGATTGGCTCGCCTGGATTGCGGCTATCCTGCTCCCCCTGTCGTTCGCGCTGTTGATCGATCGGCGCCGCATCCAGTGGCACGCCGCGGCTGTCTTGTGGACCGTACTGCTGGCCTGGATCGCCTCCATAGCGGACGCGCGGATCGCCATCTACGGCTGGTGCCTGATCGGCAGCGTGGGGCTGGCCGCCTGGGGAATCCGCGACGGGCGGGCGGAGCGTATCAACCTGGGCATCGCCGGACTTGCCGTCACAGTCCTGGTCTTCTATTTCTCGGATGTGATGGACAAGCTGGGCCGGTCCGCCAGCCTGATCGGCGTGGGCCTGCTGTTTCTCGGTGGCGGGTGGATGCTCGAACGGATGCGCCGCCATCTCCTGCGCCAGATCTCAACGGAGGCTTTATGAAATCCATGTATCGCGGTCTTGCAGTGGCAGTTCTGCAATGCGCGCTGGTCCTGACCGTGGCCGGCAAATACACCTACGATCGCGCTCATCTGCCGCGCGTGTGGGCCCATGTGGCGCCGATCGATCCCAATCTTCCGATCCGCGGACGCTATCTGAGACTGCGGGCGGAAGTCGAAGCGCCGGCCAGCGCGCAAGGCTACCTGACGGTCCGTCTCGCGGAGGTGGATCACCGGCTGACTGCGACGGAGGACGCTGCCGGTACGGTGCACATCACCGCGCGGCCCCTTAGCGGCAAATGGACTCTCGTGGAACCGCTGGCGTTCTATCTACCCGAGCATGCCCAGGATCCTTCCCGGCTCCAGCCCGGCGAAGAACTCTGGGTCGAGGTCAGCGTCCCGGTGAAAGGGTTACCGCGTCCGATCCGGCTGGGCGTGAAGCGGAACGGCGTTCTGGAACCGCTGGGCCTGCGCTGAGCGTCGCGGCGTGTTGGCGAACCGCCATGCCGAGTGTGTATCCTCAATACAGGAGAATACGGGCCGATGCACCGCGAGCGTACCGTGTCGGCGGACCTGCTGCGCGCGTATCTGGAAGCACAGGATTCAGAACGGGCCGGCACCGCTCTGGGCGAGCTTTTGTCCCGGGGGGCCGAGCCGCTGATCGAAACCATCGTGCGATCGAAGCTCGGACGGATCCACGCCGCCAATCCAGCCGACGTCGAGGACGTCTGCTCGGAAGCTACGGTCGCCCTGATCGCCCGCCTGGAGGAGTTCCGCAACGAGCCGGCCGGCGAACCGCTGGCGGACTTCGAAGCCTTTGTCTCCGTGATTGCCTACCGCGCCTGCAGCGGATTCTTTCGCCGGGCGCGGCCCGAGTTTCACCGGCTTCGCAATCGCCTGCGCTACCTGATCGAAACCCGCAAAGGCATGACGATCTGGGAGGATGAGCAAGGCGTGTGGTGGTGTGCCCTGGAACGGTGGCGCCACAAGACGGCGCCCGCCCAGCCGCTGGATCACCAGATCGCCGGCCGGCTTCTTCCCCACGATCCGGTAACGGCGGTGACGGAGGTTCTGGAAACCGCCGGGGCGCCCGTATCGTTCGATGAGCTGGCGCGTATCCTGGCCGACGCCTGGGAGATTCCGGGCGGCGCCGGCCGCGAGCCGGAGGAACTCGTGTGTCCTTCGCCATCGGCCGAGACCAGCATGGCCCAGCGGCAATGGATCGAACGTCTGTGGCGAGAGATCTGCGACTTACCGCCGGCGCAGCGTACCGCGCTGTTGCTCAACCTGCACGACCGGGCGGGAGAATCGGTGACCACGCTACTCGCGGTCACGCGGGTCGCCGGTCTGGGTGAGATCGCCAAGGCGTTGCAAATGAACGTGGAAGCGTTCGCCCGGATCTGGCGGGAACTACCGTGGAGCGACTTGCGCATCGCCGAACTGCTGGGCATGAACCGGCAGCAGGTGATCAACTTGCGGAAGTGCGCGCGGGAGCGCCTGGGACGCCGGATGCTGCGCGGAGAACAGGATTCGGCGCGGGTATGGTAATCCGGCGGGAGATTTGGCTACTTCATGGATGAAGCGTTGGAACATCTAAGCGATCAAGACCTGGAGGACTTCCGCCAGAGGACTGCGCCGCCGCCGATGCTGGTGAAGAGTGACGAGCACCTGTCCTTCTGCGGGCTTTGCCGGCGGCGTCTGGAGGAAATCGCCCCCGCGGCGCCGCTCCACGACGGCCTCAAGACCGCTGTGGAGCAGGATGACGGTGTGCCGCACCTCTCCTACGAAGAGGTACGGGATGCCGCCGAAGGGCGGCCGTCGAAGCTCGCGCAGCGCCACCTGGAGGCGTGTGCCGAGTGCCGGGCGGAGGTAGCGGATCTGGCCGGATTCGCCACCTCTTTGGGGCGAAAGGCGCGTGCCCGGCTGCCATCCGGGGCGCCCGCCTTTCCGCGCTGGGCCATCGCCGCTGCAATCCTGATCGGACTGTCACCGTTCGCCTGGTGGATCTGGCGGCGCGGATCCGAGCCGCGGTATGCCCTCGCCGTGCACGACGGCGGTGCGTGGGTGGGCTTGGATTTCGCGGGCAGGCTGCACACACCGTCCAAAATTCCGGCCGATTGTGCCGCGGCCGTAAGAGAGGCGCTCGAAACGGGTCACCTGCCGTTTCCAGCCGGCTATCGGCGCGGCCAACCGGAAGTGCTGCTGGGATCGCCGGCGCGGACTAATCCGCCTGTGACCATAGGTTACCCGAAGGGCGAGGCCGTCATCACCACCCGGCCGCAATTTCAATGGAACGTCTCCGCGCCGTTCGACAGTTACCGTGTCAATGTCTACGACCGCGATTTTCACCTGGTAGCGGCCAGCCCGGAGTTGCATGCCACCCTGTGGGTGCCGGATCGCGATCTGGCGCCGGGTACCAGCTACACCTGGATGGTAACCGCGCAATCCGGGCGCCGCGAAATCCGGGCGCCCGTGCCGCCGGCGCCGGAAGCCAGATTCACCGTCTTGTCGCAAGCGGAAACGACACGATTGAATCAACTCATGCAGAGATTTCCCGGGGAGCATTTGATGCTGGCCACAGTATTCGCCCAAGCCGGTGTGGCAGCCAGGGCCCGCCAGGAAGTCCAACTGCTGGAGCAGGCCAATCCGAAGTCGGCGCTGGTGCATGGGCTGGCCGCCTCCCTCCCCGGCACGGCGGCGAGCGATGGTTCGCGCTAACCGAGCACTGCGCCGGCCCGTTCCACCGCTTGTTCGACTTCGCTTTGGGTGAGGCTGGTGCTGATGAACAGCTCCTGCCGCGCACCGGCGCTGAACGCGATTCCCTTCCATCCGTTCTGCACGGGAACCGTAATGCGAAATCGCACCGGACCACGCGCATCGCGCACGGGGCGGATGACGCCTGGAATGATGGAGCGGATCTCGGGATTGTCGGCCAGCGCGCGCTCCAGGATTTCGCGCACGCCGTCAATGATGCTGTGCTCGACTTTAAGACGGTCCCGGGCGGTACGCAACCGCATTGAAGTCCAGTCTACCCGATCACGAGCGGTAGCGGACGACGGTGGGCACCAGACTGGTATCGGTGGGTTTGATGCCAGTCATCTGCTCGAGCGCTGCCAAAAAAGCGCGGTATTCGCTGCGGCTCAACTCCAGCAGAACTTCCGACCCGGACCACGAGACGCCCACATAACGATTGGCCGCGCCACAGGAGATTTCCGTGATACTCTTGGCCGGAATCGTAATACGCTGGCTGTGCTGCATTAAGATCACTTCATCGCCGCTCAGCATGGCGTGGACCTTATTGTGATGAAACGGCAGGCTCCCGCCGCTGTAAATCACTGGAAACTCGGCAGAACTCTTGGCCGAACTGCTGCCCGGAAGCAAGGCTATGGAGAATAGAAGAACTGCTGGTAAGAATCTCATAATTAGGATTAACGACTCGCTTTTCCTATTTATAACCGATGCTGAACAGATGCCAAAAGTTACACCTATTTCTTGTGGTGCTGAGCTCACACTGCGGCCGCGGCAGCACACGGGCGCGTACGATAAGATCGAAGTGAATGGCACTCTGGCCATGGTTGACCCTCTTCTTCTTCGCGCCGGCGCAGACGCCCGAGCCGGTGAAGACCACGCTTTGTGAGATTACTGCGCATCCGGAAAACTACGACGGGAAACTGGTGCAGATCCGCGCTCTGGTCGAATCCGGCGTGGACGATTTACCCGCCGGCGTGGCGGACGACAAATGCGGCGCGGAGGTCAAGTTCTTTACGCCAGACGACCAGCATTTCGCGCAGCTCCTGAAGAGCAAGGCTTTCCGCAAATTGGTCAAGGACGTCAGCCGGAAGCCGTTTGTGGAAGCCACCGTCACCGGATGGTTTCGGCGCCCGCAGCCGGATAAGAAAATGCAGGCCGGCCTGGCTCTCGAATCGGTGGAGGATGTTTCCGCCAGGCCCCTGCCGAAGTCGCCGCACGAGCATTGATCGGTTAGCGGGGTCAGCGCACGGGTGCCCGCCGCAGTTCCTCGATCTCGCGCAATATGCTTTCGACCAGGGCATGGGCCACTGCCCTGCCCTTCTCCGCGGTCGCCAGGGTGGCGTCGCCGTAAACTCCGCTGGCCGAGTACGCGCCCGGCTTGTGCGGATCGCGGGTCAGGCCGCCGGCGCCCGGATGATAATCTTTCACCGCCTTGCGCATATCCACCGACGCCGGATCGATAAACAGCATGAGCGATGTCTCGATCTCATCGGCATGCGTGCCGCCTTCCTCCTGCTTCACCCGCTTCTCGGCTTCCGCGCCGGCTTCGAGCACGTTCGTGTAGCGCAACAGGATGCCGCCGGATGCCAGTATTTTCGCGGCGGGCTCCAGCGCATGTAACGTCGAGACGCCCGTGTTCAGCGCATAGAATCGCTTCGGTCCGTAATGCGCAAGACTGCGGCAGATATCCACGAACATATCCCGCGCCGTTTCCAGGCGCAGCGAGGTGGAACCGGGATACTCGGCAAACGCCGGATAGTAGCTGTAATTGACCGGCGGCGCCACCACTGCGTCGGTCCGCTCCAGAACCTGGCGGGTGAGATACTGCGCCTCCAGGTAATCCGTCTTCAGTTTCAGGTGCGGCCCGTGTTCCTTCGACTCGGCGCCCACCGGAATCACCACCACGGTCTGCGGCGTCAGCACCTTCTCGGCTTCCACCCAGGTCAGATCTGCCAACATGACGCCGTGCCCCTGTCCCAAAGCTGCCCAGACGCCAACGAGTAGAAGAAACAGCGCACGCATCATCTGTGTCCACCTCGTTGTGATACGGTAGCATGCTATGACTGTGCGCATCGCTCTGCTGGCCCTATGGTCGGCGGCTACGACGTTCGCGGGAAACCAGGTCAACACGCTCGAAGTGCGTCTGCTCTCCACCATGCTGGCGGACGAGGGCTACGGCGAATGGGGCTTCGCGGCTCTGGTGGTGGCCGATGGCCACCGCATTCTCTTCGACACGGGCGCGCATCCCGACACCGTGCAGCGCAACGCCCGCGAGTTGCACATCGACTTATCGAATGTCCCGGATGTAATCCTGTCGCACCACCATCTGGATCACACCGCCGGGCTGCTCACCTTGCGCCGCGAATATTCCAAAACCAATCCGGCGGCGCTGGCAAGGGCGCATGTCGGCGAAGGTATTTTCCTCAGCCGCACGGACGACGGCTCGAGCGAAGCCAACCCCATGATTGCGACCAGGCGCGAGTATGAATCGACCGGGGGGAAGTTCGTCGTATATCGCGAACCGCGCGAGTTGTTTCCCGGCGTTTGGCTCACCGGGCCCGTGCCGCGCAAATATCCGGAGCGAAACTGGAGCGGAAACCGCAAATTGCGCCTCAGCGGCGGCGGCACGGCGGAGGACAACCTGCCCGAGGATCAGTCGCTGGTGGTGGTGACCGCGAAGGGTCTGGTGGTGATCTCCGGCTGTGGCCACGCCGGTATTATCAATACGCTGGAATATACCCGCGCCAAGGTCTCGCCGGCGCCGGTGTATGCGGCGCTGGGCGGTTTCCACCTGTTCGCGGCCAGCGACGACACGCTGGCGTGGACGGCTGCGAAGCTGAAAGATTTCGGCTTGCAGAATTTTCTGGGCGCGCATTGCACCGGCATCGAGGCGGTGTACCGCCTGCGCCAGCTCATCGGGCTCACCCGCAAAACGGCGGCCGTGGGCGCCGTCGGCGGCGGTTTCACACTGTCCGGCGGGCTCGATCCCGGCGCCATCGCACGCTAGAGTGCTACCGTCTTCTACATGGGCAAACTCTGGTGTCTGCTGGCCCTGCCCGGCAGCCTGTTGGCCCTGGGACAGGCACCCTATGTGGACACGATCCCCCGGCCCGGAAGTTTCACTATCGCGCGGGCTGGCATCTGCGCCGCGATCCACGTGGATTCGGCCGATTATCCAGGCGTGATCCGGGCCGCCGGCGATCTGCAGGCGGACATCCAGCGCGTGACCGGCTGCCAACCGGCCATCACGCACCAGGCGGATCCTGACGGCCGCGTCATCGTGGTCGGCTCGGTAGAAAAGAGCCCGCTGGTGAAACGGCTGGCGGACACGTCCCCGATTGCCGGCAAGTGGGAGGCGTACCTCACCCAGGTCGTGGGCCGTAAGCTGGTCATCGCCGGCAGCGACAAACGCGGCGCCATTTACGGCATCTACGACCTTTCCGAACAGATCGGCGTTTCGCCCTGGTATTGGTGGGCCGACGTCCCGGTCGCCCACAAAGACGCGCTGTTCGTGAAGTCCGGCCGATTCCTCGACGGCGGGCCGGCGGTCAAATATCGCGGCATCTTCCTGAACGATGAAGCCCCCGCGCTTTCCGGCTGGACCCGCGAGAAATTCGGCGGCTTCAATTCCAGGTTCTACGTAAAAGTCTTCGAGCTGATCCTGCGGCTCAAAGGAAACTACCTTTGGCCGGCCATGTGGGGCAGTGCGTTCAACGAAGACGATCCGCTGAATCCCAAGCTGGCCGACGAGTACGGCATCGTGATGGGCACCTCCCACCACGAGCCGATGCTGCGCGCCCAGCAGGAATGGAAACACCACGGCCAAGGGCCCTGGAATTACGCGACCAACGCGGACGTCCTGCGCGCATTTTGGGACGAGGGCATCGCCCGCAACAAAGCTTACGAGAGCATCGTCACGCTGGCCATGCGCGGCGACGGCGACATGCCGATGACCGGCAGCACCGATATGAAAGCCAACATGGAGTTGCTCGAAAAGATCGTGGCCGATCAGCGCGCCATACTCGCCAAATACTTCGGCCCGGACCTTTCCAAAGTTCCCCAGGATTGGGCTCTTTACAAAGAGGTGCAGGAGTATTACGAAGCCGGGATGCGCGTTCCCGACGATGTGACTCTGCTTTGGTGCGACGATAACTGGGGCAACCTCCGCCGCCTGCCCACCCCCGCGGAGCGGCGGCGCAGCGGCGGCGCCGGCATCTACTATCACTTCGACTACGTGGGCGGACCGCGCAACTATAAATGGCTGAATACCAACCCGATCGCCAAAGTCTGGGAACAGATGAACCTGGCGTACGCCTATGACGCGCGCCGGATCTGGATCGTCAATGTGGGCGATCTCAAGCCCATGGAATTCCCCATCGAGTATTTCCTGAGCCTGGCCTGGAATCCGAAACGATGGCCGCACGACAAAATCGCCGAATTCGGCAGGTTGTGGGCCACCCGCGAGTTCGGGCCGGCGCACGCCGCCGAGATCGCGGACCTTGTCGCCGGGTACACCAAGTACAACGGCCGCCGCAAACCGGAACTGCTGGAGCCGGGCTCCTTCAGCCTGGAGAACTATGACGAAGCCGATCGCGTACTGGCCGGCTGGAAAACCCTCACGGCGCAAGCCGAGAAGATCGACGAGCTGCTGCCAGCCAACGCGCGCGATGCCTTCTTCGAACTGGTTCTGTATCCGATCAAAGCCTGCGAAATCGTCAATGAGCTATACATCGATGCGGCCAAAAACCGGCTGTACGCGCAACAGGGACGCGCCAGCGCCAACGACTACGCCGCGCAGGTACGCGCATTGTTCCAGGCCGACGCGGACTGGTCGGCGACGTACAACCACAAGCTCGCCGGCGGGAAGTGGGACCATATGATGGACCAGACGCACATCGGGTACACCGGCTGGCAGCAGCCCGACCGGAACAATATGCCCTCGGTCACCACGATCCAGTTGCCCGAAGCATCCGGCATGGGCGTGGAACCAGCCGCCCTGCAGTTCGATGCTTTCAGCCGTCCCCGGCGCCACATCGATATCTACAACCGCGGAAAGGCTCCGTTCGCGTATACCGCCACCGCCAGCGCCCCGTGGATCGTGCTGAGCCAGTCGCGGGGAACCGTGGAGAAAGAGCAGCGGCTGTGGGTCACGGTGGACTGGCTCAAAGCACCGAAGGACATCGCCGATGGCGTGCTGCAGATCGCCGGCGCCGGCGGCGCGGTCACGGTCCAGGTCGCGGTGACGAACCCGCGCGGCATCGCCAGGGATTCTCTGAACGGCTTCGTGGAAGCCGACGGCTACGTCTCCATCGAAGCCCCCCACTACACCAGGAAGACCGGTACGGCCGCGGCCCATTGGGAGAAGATCGACGATTACGGCCGCACGCTGGGCGGCATGACGATCCTGCCCGTCACCGCTCCCAGCACTGGGGCACAAAATGGAACCCCGGCGCTCGAATATCGTATGTATCTGTTTGATCCCGGAACCGTCAGGGTGCACACCATCATTGCGCCGACGCTCAGCTTCGTGCCAGGCCGCGGCCTGCGGTTCGCCGTGTCCTTCGACGATCAGCCTCCCCAGGTCGTGGATGCCCTGGCTCACAACACGTTACACGATTGGGAAGAATCCGTCAAAGACAATGTGCGCGACATCCAGTCCACGCATACCCTGTCCGGTTCCGGATATCATGTGCTGAAATACCGGATGGTCGACCCGGGAGTTGTGCTGGAGAAGATCATTGTGGATTTGGGCGGCCTGAAGCCCAGCTATCTTGGACCGCCGGAAAGCTATCGCAAAGGAGCTTTATGACTCGTACGCTGAAAATCTGTTTATGCCTCGCCGCATTTGCCGCGGCATCCCTGGCCGATGCCGCGAAGCCCCTGCTGATCCGCCATCCCTCGATCAGCCGTGACCGGATTGCCTTCGCCTACGCCGGCGACATCTGGACGGTCGGCCGCGAAGGGGGCGATGCCCAGCGTCTAACCGCTGGCGTCGGTTCCAAGTCCGACCCCTACTTCTCGCCGGACGGCAAGTGGATCGCTTACACGGCGGATTATTATGGCAACAGCGACGTTTTTGTCATTCCCGCCACCGGCGGCGAACCCCGCCGCCTGACCTATCACCCGGCATCCGATCATGTCGAGGGGTGGACTCCGGATGGCAAGAGCATCCTCTTCACGTCGAGCCGGACCAGCAATACCGATCCCCCCAAGCTGTTCACGATTCCGGTGGAGGGCGGCTTCCCCGCCGAGGTGCCCCTGCCGATGGGATCGAGCGGCGCCCTGTCTCCGGATGGCTCGCACATCGCCTACACGCCGAAGTTTCTGTGGCAGGAAGCCTGGAAACGCTATCGCGGCGGCCAGACCATGGCCATCTGGATCGCCCGGCTTTCCGATTCGCACGTGGAGAAAATACCCCGCAATAATTCGAATGACTTCAACCCGATGTGGGTCGATAAGCGAATCTTCTTCCTCTCGGACCGCAACGGCCCGGTCAGCCTGTTCGCCTTCGACACCGGGACGCATGAAGTCTCCGAGGTGGTGGCCAACAAGGGGCTGGACTTCAAGTCCGCCGAGGCCGGTCCCGGCGCGATCGTCTACGAGCAGTTCGGCTCCCTGCATGTTTACGATCTCAAATCGAAGCAGGAGAAGACCGTCAATGTGCGGCTGCCCGGCGAGTTTCCCGAGGTACTGCCCCACTACGAGAAGCTGGAAGCCAAGCGGATCCTGAATGCCAACATCTCGCCCACCGGCGCGCGCGCGGTCTTCGAGATCCACGGTGAGATCGTCACGGTGCCGGCCGAAAAGGGCGACATACGCAACCTGACCAACAGCCCGGCGGTCGCCGACCGCGACCCGGCATGGTCTCCCGATGGCAAGCGCGTCGCTTGGTTCTCCGACGAATCCGGCGAATACGCGCTCCACATCCGCGACCAGAATGGCATGGGCGATGTGACGAAGATCGATCTGGGCAAGCCTGGGTCATACTTCTATTCGCCCGTGTGGTCGCCCGACAGCAAGAAGATCGCCTATACCGACAAACGCCTCAACGTCTGGTACGTGGACGCGGAAAAAGGCGCTCCGGTCAAGGTGGACACGGATTACTACGACACCCCGTTCCACAACCTGAATCCGGTCTGGTCGCCGGACAGCAAGTGGATTGCCTACACCAAGCAGCTCGTCAGTCACCTGCACGCGGTGTTCATCTACGGCCTGGAATCCGCCAAAACCACGCAGTTAACCGATGGGTTCAGCGATGCGCTCTACGCCGATTGGGACAAAGGCGGCAAGTATCTGTATCTGACGGCGAGCACGGATGTGGGCTTGGGTTCGAGCTGGCTCGATATGTCCAGCATTGACCGTCCCAGTACGCGCAGCGTGTACCTGGCCGTCTTGTCGAAAGACGATCCGTCACCCCTGGCGCCGGAGAGCGACGACGAGAAGGTCGCCGGAGAGAAGAAGGACGCCGCCGCCGACAAAGACAAAGATAAAGACAAGGACAAAGACGCCAAGGATAAAGACAAGGCGAAGGACAAGTCCAAAGAGCCGCCCGCCGTCAAGATCGACTTCGAGGGCATCACGCAGCGCATCGTGGCGCTGCCGGTTCCGGCCCGCAACTATCAGGGATTATCGGCCGGGAAAGAAGGCGAGATCTTCCTCCAGGAAGCACCGGCGGTCTCCGATGGCGAGGGTCCCACACCGTTAACGATCCAGAAGTTCGATCTCAAGAAACGCAAGACCGACAAGCTGCTCGACGGCGTCACGGCATTCGCGGTATCGGCCAATGGCGAAAAGGCGCTCTGCCGGCAGGGCGACCAATGGAAGATCGTCCCCACGGGCGAGCCCCCCAAGCCGGATGCCGGTCCGCTCAAGCTGGCCGAGATGGAAGTCTATGTGGACCCGCGCGCCGAGTGGCGGCAGATGTATCACGAAGTCTGGCGCATCGAGCGCGATTTTCTCTATGATCCGCATGCGCATGGACTCGACCTGGCGGCGGCGGAGAAGTTCTACGCGCCGTTTGTGGACAACATCGACTCCCGCGACGATCTGAATTACCTCTTCACGGAAATGCTCGGCAACCTGACGCTGGGGCACGTGTTCATCGGCGGCGGCGACCGTCCCGAACCGCCGCGGGTGAAAGTCGGCTTGCTGGGCGCCGACTACACCATCGAAAACGGACGCTATCGCTTCGCCAAAGTCTATGACGGCGAGAACTGGAACCCGCAGTTGCAGGCGCCGCTTACGCAACCCGGCGTGAACGTGAAGGCCGGCGATTACCTGCTGGCGGTGAACGGGCGCGAGGTGCGCGGGTCCGACAACGTTTATAGCTTCTTCCAGGAGACCGCCGGCAAACAGGTAGTTCTCAAGGTGGGCGGCGATCCATCCGGTACGGGCGCGCGGGAAGTGACGGTCGTGCCGGTGGCGAACGAATTCGGGCTGCGCCACCTCGACTGGGTCGAATCCAACCGGCGCAAGGTCGATCAACTCTCCGGCGGACAGGTCGCCTATGTGCATCTGCCTGACACCGCCGGCGGCGGATACACCAACTTCAATCGCTACTTCTTCGCGCAGGTCGGCAAGCAGGCCGCCGTCCTGGACGAGCGCTTCAACCACGGTGGGGACCTGGCCGACTACATCATCGACCATCTGCGCCGGCCGCTACTGAGCCTGATCACGGCGCGCGAAGGGCACGACTTCGCCAGTCCGGGAGATGCCATCTACGGACCGAAGGTGATGATCATCAATGAATTCGCCGGTTCCGGCGGCGATGCCATGCCCTGGTACTTCCGCAAGGCGGGCATCGGGCCGCTGGTCGGCAACCGCACCTGGGGCGGATTGGTGGGGATCTATGACTATCCGCAACTGATCGACGGCGGCGGCGTCACCGCGCCACGCGTGGCCATCTTCGGTCTGAAGGGCGAGTGGGAAGTGGAAAACCACGGCATCACGCCGGACGTGGAGGTGGACCAGGACCCCGAGTTGGTGCGCCAGGGCCACGACCCGCAACTGGAGAAGGCTGTGCAGGTCGTCATGGAACTGCTCAAAAAGAATCCGCTGCCGGAATACAAGAAGCCGGCGTATCCGAACTATCACCAGAGTTTTGGGACGCGGTAAGGAAGTAGATGCCCTGAGCCGGGCACGCCGATTGCGCCCGGCTCATTCCACCTGGTTCAGTTCACTGAATTCGTTCCGATATAGACGTTCATGCCGGTAGAGAAGCGAGGGCGGCCTTTGGATCCGCCCCCATTACACTTTAGGCCGGATGCGGCTTGCGGCCGATATCCCCCAATAGTCCCGCCGAGAGGCTCTTGATCTCCGGCGGCGCCGACGTCGCCAGCCACGCCAGCGTGGTGACCGTAGCCCACGGCGTCCCGATGTTGATGTAGCGATGCCCGGGATCTCCCAGATGGTTCGCCGGCGGCGCGAAATCGGCCTTGCGGATCAGGTCGAAGATGTATTTGGAAGCGGCCTTGGGATCCGCGGCGCCGGCCTCCACTTCGCACATCTTGGCCTCGGCGGCGTTGTACAGCCGACCGAATCCTTCGTGCTGGCTGTAGAACAACCCCATCGGCTCTTCCGCGTCCGGCAGGATGGAATCGTCGTGCGTTCTCTTGTAGCGCCGGTAAATGCTGGCCAACTTCAGATCGCCCAAGCCGACGCCCAGGGCCCACACTCGGAACCAGGCGTTCCACAGGTCGAAGTCGCGCCAGGAGGTGTAGGCCGCGCTGGCGGTGCGATCGTTGTTGGTGCGATTGACCTCGTGCACGCGATGCACGTACGCGAAGCGTTCCGCCGTGAAATCGTCTCGTCTCAGCGCCTGGATCAGCCGCGCCGCCAGGGCGTTGGTCACCTCCATCGAAGAGGCCAGCCCGCGCGAGAAGATCGCATCCAGAAAGCCGCTGCCGGTGCCGCCCGCCATGATCGCCCAGCGCGCGCCCACGCTCTGCTTGACCGAGATCTGCAAGCGGTCCGACGAGATCCAGTCGCGCACCGGCTTGGCATCCTTGAACTGCTCGTAGATGCTGGGAAAGCGCGACAGGAACTGGCGCCATTCCTGGTCGGGCGTGATATCGGTGGGCTTGGGGAACTTGCGTATGTCGAAGCTCAGGCCCACGCTGACCAGCTTGTTGGTCGAACCGGGCCGGTTGTCGAACGGGATCACCCACACCCAGCCGCCGTCGAACAGATGATGACAGGTGCCCTGATACCAGCGGCGCGGCGCGTTCGGCACGCCGTAGGGCAGGTTCAGATCGTCGTACGGCTTCACGTCGATCATGTGCGTGAACAGGCAGCGCGTGTTGGTCTTGCAGCGGATAGGATCGTCACGCAGGTTCCATAGCCGCGAGAGCACGTGCCCGCCGCCGGAGGCGTCGGCCACGAAACGCGCGCGGATCACGTCGCCCTTATCGGTCTCGATGGTGACTCCCTGGCTGTCCTCCGCCGCGTTCTTTGCCCGCGTGAAGTACTTGACCGTGGCGCCGTGATGGATCGCGGTGTAGGTCAGGTAGGCGTCCGTATCCTGGCGGAATAAATGCGCCTCGTAGCCTTCGCGATAAGGCGGAATCACCAGTTGGGTGGATTCCTCGGGCCGCTGGTGCTGCCCCTCGTGGTGCAGCAGGAAGCCGAAGTTCTTCTTGATCCCAAAGCCGGACGAGACGTGCTTGTGGATCAGCTTTCCGGAATTGAACTCGGTCTTGAACTCGGGCACGCCGAACCGCTCCGCCATGATCTTGATCATGCGGAAGGTGTGGCGCACCGTGGATTCGCCCAAGGCAAAGCGGGGATGAGTGCCGGCGTCGATGATGACGACCTTAGCCCCGTTACAGGCCAGAATCGTGCCCAGCATGCTCCCTTCGAACCCCGCCCCCAATATTGCAACGTCGTATTGTTCTTTCACTGTAGTGAGTGCTCCTCTTTTTCAGATTGAATGGTAGTGAGTCTTTGCGGCATCCGTACGCCGCACATCTCGGCAAACCGGGCCTCCGTGGCCTGGATCCGGCCGGCTGCCACCCGCAACGTGCGCTGCAGGATTTCGACGCCCAGGTCGCTGTCTTTCCGGCAGGCCTCCATCAGGTCCGCGCCGGCGAAGCGCAACGCCGCGGTGCGTTCCCGCGCGCGTACCTGGAACAGGGTGTCCTGATGCCGCAGCAGGGCGGACCAGCCGAATGCCTGGCCCGGACCGACCGCCAGCACGGACACTTTAAAAATAGGAGTGTGCAGCTCGATGCTCACGCTCCCGGCAGTCACCAGGTACAGATACCGGGAGTGCTGCCGCTCGGTGAGAATCACCTCGTTTTCGTCGAAGGTGACCTCGGACGCCAGCGCGGCCAGTGTGTTGAGATGGCGATCGGCCAGCCCGTCAGTAAAGGCGTGGCTGCGAAGTGTTTCTTGTAGCGTCAAATTCCCCACCCCCCGGGTGAAATGCCGCGAAAAAAGCCCATAAAACGGGTCTTTTCAACGCGGTGCCGGGGTGAAGGCAATCGCCGTGCCAATACCAGGGCCGCTCCGTCCCTACATGGAGAAGATCATCCACACGTTCACCGGCGGCGCTGACGGCGCGGGCGGTTCGGCCGGCAGCCCGATCGTAGATGGCGGTAGAGTCTATGGCCTTTGCACGGCAGGCGGAGCCAATGCAGCGGGCAACGTCTTCGAACTGGCGCCCACCCCGAGAGGCGAATCGAAGGAAACCGTCCTCTATGCCTTCAAGGACGAGCCCGACTCCGGGTTTCCGTACGGCTCCTTGGCCGGCGATGGTCACGGCAATCTCTACGGCACTACTTACTATGCCGGCGCCAATGACGTCGGCACGATCTACCGTCTGAGCCGCGTGGGCGGCGTGTGGACCGAGACGTGGCTTTACAGCTTCAAAGGCGGCCCGGATGGCGACGGTCCGATCAGTTCCCTGGCTGCCGATGCGTCCGGGAACCTGTACGGCACCACCAGCGACGGCGGGTCACCGCGATGCAACTGCGGCACGATCTTCAAAGTGGTCCCCGCGGGCACGCCGGCATACAGCGTCCTCTACCGCTTCCCCGGCCAGCCCGGGCCGGGGTTCGCGTACAACGGTTGGTCTCCAACAGCGCAGGCACAGTGCTCTACGGCGCCACGGTACACGGCGGCGCCGGGAACGAAGGCGCGATTTGTCAATTGACGCCTCCGTAAGACGGCACTAAAAGCTATATCGCAGCGCCAGCATGGCGTGCGAGTTGTGGCGGTACTGGCCCAGAAAATCCGAGTCATCGCCCCGGATCAACGTGAATGCCGCGGTCGCCCGCCAGTGCCCGCCCAAGGCCTGCGAGAATTCCAGCCGGACCCACTCGCCCGCGCCGTTTTGCCGGATGGCGGTTTCGAGCGCGACGCTGCGGTTGGTGTCGATGGTATAGCCGGCGCGGCCCAGAAATGCGCTGGTGAGTCCGCGATCCGGCGCGAAGTTGAACAAAGACCGGTGCAGCGTCACCACCTGCCCCGCATAACCGCCGATGAAGAACCACTCGCCGGCCTGCCGTTCCGCCTGCACCACGTACAGGGCGTATTCATCTTCGGTCCTGGTGCTGGAGGTAAAGTAAGCCGCTTCGGTCTTCACCGTGATGCCCTTCAGCGGAATGGCCGCGTCCCCGCCGTACATGCGCATCTGCGGATAGTAGCGCGCAACGTCTACCGCGAACGGCTGCGGCTGGGAAAAATTGAACAGCGGCAGGTTGTTGAAGCCGTCGTAAAACGAAAGCGAGAACTCCGCCACCCGTCCGATATGGTTCCACCGCGCGCCGACCTGGGAGCCGCCGGGAAACGACGGCGTCAGTTCCCGGATTGCGATCTCCGGCGGGACGTTGCTCCAACGCTGGTTCAGAAGCGGAATGCGGCTGGGCGTGAACACCGGCTCCCACACTACGTCGAGCGTGTTCGATTGGCCGCCGTAGGTCACGCGGGCCGCGGTGATGCCGAGGAAATCGCTATCCACCACCGTCAGGTAGTCCTGCGGCGCGAACCGGTCCGTGGGATTCAGGATGTCCGCCTTGCCCCACCGCACAAACTGCTTGCCTAACACCACGGTGAGTTTCTTCTTCGCGTACGTGGCATTGAGCTCGCGCACCTCGAACGCCGGACGCCGGCGGGTCCGATCGTCCCAGGAGATCTCCCAGGCGCGATCCGCTTGCAGATGAGTGTCGGTACGCGCATCGATGCCGCCCGCAAACTGCCAGTTGGAATTCAGCTTGTAGAAAGCTTCGTAGCGGAAAAGCGCTTCGCCGATGGCCTGCCCGCTGTCGTTGGGTACGGTCTGCGGATAGCCGATGAAATCGGCCTCCAGAAAACCGCGCTGCGAGAAATCCTGCGCCGCAGCCGCGCCCGCGAGCCCCAGCGCCCAGACCCCCGCACACACCATCCGCGCTGTCACATTTGCCGCCGCAGCGCCTGCACGGTGAAATCGTCGTCTTTCATGGGCACGTTGTAGTGCACGTTCTCCAGCTTCAGGATGGTGCGGCTCTTGCGTCCCAGGTCGGTCATTTCCAGCGTGCGCGCGGTCCAGATGCCTTGTATATTCTGGATGTCGCGCTCCACGAGGCGGCGCACCAGCTTGCCCTTACTGTAATTCTCGTACTGCACGGGCACGTAGTTATCCTTGCGGATCCACACGCGGGACGACGTATATTGCGAAATTTTGCCCCGCTTGGGTTCGGACTCGATCCGCCAGCACGGCGCGCCGCCGATGGCTTCCTCGCCTTCCAGTTTGAAATCGAATTGATCGACGTCGCGCTCTTCCAGGTCTTCGAAGCTGAAGTCGGTGCCGAAGAAGCGCGTGGAGCGGTCCTGCTGCGCGATGCGGCGGTCCCGGCCGATGGCGGGCGTCCACATCCACTGGTCGGATGAGCGGTCCGGATGATTCACCACCAGCAGCGCCACGCCTTTCACTTCCGCCGGCTCGGTGAACCGGATGACCGCTTTGCTGTTACCGTAAGAGCCGATGCGGTCGGACTGCCAGCGCTTCTTGGAGATCTTGTTGTTGGCGCTGATGACTTCGAGCGATCCTTCGTAGCGCTGAGAGTCGGCGCGTCCGCGGCGCTGGGACTCCGCTACGATCTGGCGGGCATCCTGCGCCGCGGCGAGGGCGGCCAGCGCCAGCAGGCACACGGTAGCGCGGAGAGCGGGCGAATCACTCATATTCGAGGGCCTCCACCAGCGAACTGCGGACCGCGGTCTCGGCCGGAAGCAGCGCCGAGCCGAACGCCGCACCCAGAATCACCGGCACCAACAGCGCCACAATGCCAAAGGGGAAAGTATAGTCGAGCTTGATTCCGGCAAAGCTCTCCTGCGAGACCGTCAGCAGATAGTACAGATTGACGGCGCCCGCCACCACGCCCAGCATCAGACCAATGCCGCCAATGGCCAGCGCCTCCATCCAGATCGTGTGCCGGATCTGATAGCGCAGCCCGCCCACCGCGCGCAGCACGCCCAGTTCCCGCCGGCGGTCGGCGATCGACACCGTGAGCGTATTCACGATGCCCAGAATGGCTACCAGCACCGCCACAAAAAGCTGTAAGTAAGTCATGGCAAACCACTGGTCGGTTACCTTCATCACATAACCGCGCACATCCTTGTTGGACAGCACAAACAGACGCCGCTCTTTCGCGAACCGGTCCAGGATGCGCGCCTTGACGTCGCCCGGCGAAGCGCCGCGCGCCAGGTAGACGCGAAACACATCCACGGCGTCGTCTTTCCAGAACCGCCGGTAGAGCACACGGTCGACGAAAATGGTGCCCAACTGGTTGGAATAATCCTTCAGAATTCCGGCGACGGGCAGCCGCACCACACCCGACGGCGATGCGATATCCAACATCTGGCCCAGCTTCAGCTTCTGCAATTGCGCCAGGTTGTCCGCGATAATGACGCCCTTCTGGGCGGCCACCGTGCGGTACATCCCGTCGAAATCGCCGGCCGTGACTTTGCGGCCGCGGGTGCGGCGCGCGATACTCGCGGAATCAGTCGCCACCAGCATCACCGGGCTGCCGCCGAAATCGATGCGCACGATGCGGACCGGCTGCACTTCGGCGATGCCGGGTATCTGCCGCAGGCCGTCGCCCATGCTGTTGGGAAAGTGAAAGGTGCGGCTGGAGATGATCTCCGACGGCGTTACGAAAAAATCCGGGTTCATGGTGGTGTTCATCCAGTCGGTAATGTCCGCGTAACTGGCGCGCGCCAGGCCGCCCAACCCGATCACCAGGGCGAGCGAGAGCATGAGCGCGGCTACCGTAGCCGAAGTACGCCGCGGCGCCTGGATGAGGCTGTCGGCGGCCAGCGCGCCTTCCACCGGGCGCAGCCAGCTTAAGGGCCAGCGCAGCAATCTCGAAAGATACAGCGACAGCGCGGGCGTCAGCAGCAGTATAGCCAGCACCGCCAGCAGGTATCCGGTGTAGAAGACCGCACCTCCGCCGTGGCCGAACAGGATGCAGCCGGCGGCGATCGCAATGGCCGCCATGGCCGCGATGCGCCGCCGCCGGTTCTCGCCCGCCGAGAGCACCTGGTACTGCCCCTTCTGCAGCGCCTTCACCGGATCCACCCGCGCCGCGTTGCGCGCCGGCAGCATGGCCGCCACGACGCTGGTGACCACGCCCACCGCCGCCGCGATCGCCAGCAGCCACGGCTGCACCAGCATGTGATCGGCATTGGCTGAAGCGCCCATCACGCCTTCCATAAAAGCGTTGGTGCTGGCGGTCAGTCCCTGCGCCATCAGCAGGCCGAATCCAATGCCCACCGCCGATCCCGCCAGGCCCGCGATGGCGCTTTCTCCCAGGAACAGGGTCCGGATCTGGCCACGCGTGGCGCCCAGCGCGCGCAGTATGCCGATCTCGGCCCGCCGCTGCGTCACCGCGATAGCGAAGGAGTTGTAGATGATGAACATGCCGATGAACAGCGCAAACAGGCTGGCGACGTTCATGGTCATCTCATAGACGCTCATCAGGGCTTCGAAATGCTGCCCGCGGCCCGCCGGCGGTTCGACTTCGAAACCCGGCCCCAGCGCCCGCCGCACCGCGGCCTCGCCTTGTTCCAACGTCAAGCCGTCCTTCAGCCCGATATCGATGCGATCGAAGCGCCGCCCCATGCCGAAGATCTTCTCCGCGGCGTAGATGTCCATAATGGCGAGGTTGCCGCCGAACGCCGAGCTCATGCCGCCGGCGCGCAGGATGCCGCGCACGGTGAACTGCTTCTCGCCGTCCATCGTACTCATGGCCAGCTTGCTGCCGCTCCCCAGATGGTTGCGGGCCGCAAACTCGCTGGTGAGGATCAGGGAGTCCGGCTGCGCCAGAAACACCAGCGGATCGTCGACCACATCCTGGTCGCCGCCCTCCAGATCGTAATCGCGCAGGCTGCGATCGCCGGTCATATCGACGCCCAGGATCAGCAGCTTGCCCTGGCCTTTGAAGCCCGTATCGACCACCTGTTCGATCACCGGCGCCGCGGCCCGGATCTCCGGCACATCCTGCACCTTCTCCAATACCTCTTCGGCGAATCCGCCATCGCCCGCGGAAACCTGTAGCTGCGTCTTGCCGGCGATATGTTCGACCGTGCGGTTGAAAGCTTCCAGCACGCTTTGGTTGGCAGTGTACATGCCCACCAGCAGAGCCACCCCCAGTACGATGCCGCCGATGGTGAGCAGCCAGCGCAGCAGGTGCTTGCGGGCATACGGCCAACTGATGAGCCGCAATAGGATCATCGGCGCACGTCTCCCACGATGCGGCCGTCGTGGAGGGTGACCATGCGCGGGCAGCTCTCGGCCACGCCGCCATCGTGCGTCACAATCAAAACCGTGGCGCCCAGGCGCTCGTGCAGATCGCGGATCAGCCGCAGAATCTCGGCTCCCGTATGACTGTCCAGGTTCCCGGTAGGTTCGTCCGCCAGCAGGATCGGCGGATAAAAGGCCAGCGCCCGGGCGATCGCCACGCGCTGCCGCTCGCCGCCGGACAGCTCGTCGGGCAGGTGGTCCAGACGATGGCCGAGCTGCACCAGCTCCAGCAGATCGTGCGCGCGCTTCCGGGTGTCCTGCCGGGCCAGACCTTTCAGGTGCAGCGGCAAGGCGACGTTCTCCACGCAACTCAGGCTGGGCAGCAGGTTGAAGAACTGGAAGATGAATCCGATCTTGTCGCGGCGCAGGCGGGTCAGATCGTCATCGGAGAGGCTGGCGATGGCGTGGCCGTCGATGCGGATTTCGCCGGCCGTGGGACGATCGAGGCCGCCGATGAGGTTCAACAGGGTGGATTTGCCCGAGCCGGACGGTCCCACGATGGAGACCATCTCGCCCCGGTTCACTTCTAAGTCGATCTCTTCCAGGGCAGTGACTTTGCGTTTGCCGTTGAAACTCTTCTGGACTCCGGTGAGTGAGATCATGGGGCCGCTGGATGGAGTTACTCTCCAGCGTACCACCCTAACGCGCGCGCGTTTCCATCTCGACCGCTCGCGGAAAGAGGATATCGTTCTCCAGGTGGATATGCTGGAGAAGGTCGGTTTCCAGATCGGCCAGAGCTTGATAAAGGTCTTGATAGCCGGGACAGACACCCGCCGGGACGGCGTAGCCCTCGCTCGCCTGTCGCATCCGGCGCAGCGCATTGCCCGCGCCGTCGTGCTCCCGAATCATCATCGATATGGGATTCCCGACCGTCCCGAACGGCGGCCGCATTACCGGCTGGCCCTCCATGACCGCCTCTTCCATACGGACGATATAGGGAAAGAGAATAACTTCCTCCTTCATCAGGTGCGCGGTCAGCTCCTCGGCCAGGCCATCAAACGCCGCCTGGATCTGGAGCAGCTCCGGGTGGTCCTGGCTGTGCGCGGCGCATACCGTGGCCAACAGCGGGCCGAGGCGGACGATCGCCTGGCGCGTGTAGCTATGATGCGTGCTTTTGATATGGCCGATCAGGTCCGTGAGGGGCTCCTGGCGCCAGTTTTCCGCGCCGGCTTGTGCCCGCACTTCCGAGAAGGTGTCAGTAATCATGATTTCAGGGTAAGGGGGAGCGCCGCGCGCGGCTATGACCTAGGTCACATGCCGGCGGCCTGAAGCGCACTTAACTGATGGCGCCCAACAGCCGGGCCGCAGGCTTGGCGAAGTACGTCAGAATGATCTGCGCACCAGCCCGCCGGATGGAGGTCAGGCTCTCCATCATGGCCCGGTCGTGATCGATCCAGCCGTTGCGCGCCGCTGCCTCGATCATGGAGAACTCCCCGCTTACCTGGTAGGCCGCGATGGGCACGTCGAAGCGCCGGCGGGCCTCGTGGATCAGGTCGAGATACGGCAGGGCCGGCTTGACCATGATCATGTCGGCGCCCTCCTCCAGGTCCAATTCGATCTCCCGCATGGCCTCCCGCCCGTTGGCCGGATCCATCTGGTAGCTGCGGCGGTCGCCGAACTGCGGGGCGGATTCCGCCGCCTCCCGGAACGGCCCGTAGAACACCGACGCGAACTTGGCGGCGTACGAGAGAATCGAAATGCGCGTGAAGCCGGCGGCGTCCAGTTCCCGCCGTATGGCGGCCACCCGGCCGTCCATCATGTCCGACGGCGCTACGATATCCGCTCCGGCGCGCGCGTGCGAAACTGCCGACGCCGCCAGCCATTCGAGCGTCTGGTCGTTATCCACATCGCCGTTCACGATCTTGCCGCAATGGCCGTGGCTGGTGTACTCGCAATTGCAGACGTCCGTGATGATGAGCAGGCCGGGCACCTCCGCCCGCAGGGCCCGGATGGCACGCTGCACGATGCCGTCGTCGGCATAGGCGCCGGAAGCTTCTTCGTCCTTTTTTTCGGGCAGGCCGAACAGGATCACGCCCCCGATGCCGAGCGCTTGCACCTCCTGGCACTCGCGCACCAGTTCGTCAATGGATAACTGGAAATTGCCGGGCATGGCGCCGATCTCCCGCCGGACGCCCTCGCCGGGGCAGACGAAAAGCGGGAGGATGAACTCGGCCGGGTGCAGGCGGGTTTCCCGAACCAGCCGGCGGATGGGTTCGCTGGCCCGCAGGCGGCGCAGACGTTGAACGGGGAACGGCATCGCTTAAATTGTAGCTTAGTACTCAAAACGGTCCGAAACGGGCCAATCGGCTGCTGCCTTGGGTTAGATTTTTTGAAAAAGTGGCCGCCAGCCCCTTGACAAGGCCATGCGGTTCAGTAGAATAATGCCTAAGTCTTGCTTTATGCAGCACGCATGCCAGCATACCCGTACCGAGATCATAGCGCGGCGAGACGGCGTGGAATACGTTGAATGTCTCGACTGCCGCCAGATTTTCGAAGCCGAGGACCTCGAACCAGTTACCACCATTGAAGAAGAGGACGAATAGCCTCTCGCCCGCGCGCACCGAAGCAGCGGCTGCTGCGTTACCCGTGTGATCCAACCCCGGTTTATCGCTTGCTAGCATGGTTAGATGTACGATCTAACCTGGTTCCGCGCCAACTTCGACCGCATCGCCGAGCGCCTGCTGACCCGCGGTAACATTCCCAATCTCGAGAGCTTCCGCGATCTGGATCAGCGGCGGCGGGCCGCCATCTCCGAGTCCGAGCAGTTGAAGGCGCGCCGCAATGCGGAAAGCGCGCAGATCGCCAAGCTGCGCAAGGAAGGTGCGGATACCGCCGAAAGACAGCAGCAGATGCGGGTGATCGGCGAACGGATCGCCCAGCTCGATGTCGAAGTGAAAGCCGCGGAGGAGTCCTTCCGCGAACTGCTGACCGGCATACCCAACCTGCCGCACGAGTCGGTACCGCTGGGCCACAGCGAGGCGGATAACGTCGAGGTCCGGCGGGTGGGCAAGCCGCGGGCGTTCAACTTCGAACCCAAGGCGCATTGGGATCTGGGCCCGGAACTGGGAATACTGGACCTGGAACGCGCCGCCAAGGTCACCGGGGCGCGTTTTGCGGTCTACTGGGGCGCGGGCGCACGGCTGGAGCGGGCCCTCATCAATTTTATGCTGGACGTGCACACGCGCGAGCACGGTTATACGGAGGTATTGCCGCCCTTTATGGTCAACTCCGCCAGCCTGTTCGGCACCGGACAGTTGCCCAAGTTCGCGCAGGATCAGTTCAAATGCGAAAATACCGACTTCTGGCTGGTGCCCACGGCCGAAGTCCCGGTAACCAATCTGTACCGCAGCGAAACACTGGACGCGGAGCGGCTGCCGATCAAGCTGTGCGCCTACACGCCTTGTTTCCGCAGCGAAGCCGGATCGTACGGCCGGGATGTGCGCGGCATCATCCGCCAGCACCAGTTCCAAAAGGTGGAGCTGGTGAAGTTCGCGCACCCGGAGCACAGTTACGACGAATTGGAAAAACTGACGGCCGACGCCGAAGACATCCTGCGGCGCCTGGGTTTACCCTATCGCACCGTCGCGCTGTGTACCGGCGACCTGGGCTTCTCGTCCGCCAAAACCTACGACATCGAAGTCTGGCTGCCCGGACAGAACGCGTACAAAGAGATTTCGTCCTGCTCCAACTACGAAGCGTTCCAGGCGCGCCGGGCATCGATACGGTTCAAATCCCCGAAGGGTAAGAACGAATACGTGCACACGCTGAACGGCAGCGGCCTGGCCATCGGACGGACCTGGGTGGCGATCGTGGAGAACTACCAGCAGCAGGATGGTTCGGTGGTGGTGCCCGAGGTCCTGCGGCCTTACTTCGGCATGGAAGTGATCCGGGCTTAAGCCGTGCGCTGCGCCCGCCCGGCTATTGATCCGCTTCGGGGCTGGTCTTGCGCTCGTAGGGCTTCTTCAGATACTTGGCCGCCTCTTCCTGCGCTCCCTGGGTGTTATCCTTGGTGCGCACCGCCAGGTTGTACTCGTTCACGGCCCGCTCGCGCTGACCCGTAATATCGAAAATCATCCCCAGGTGGATGTGCGCCCACACCTGGGTCCACTTGGGTTCGCCGTCGCCGTCCAGCGCTCCGCGAAACTCGTTGGCCGCGGACTGGTAGTTGTTCTGCTTGAAGAACACTTCCGCGATGCGGTAGTGCGCCAGCGAGCTGTTGCGGTTGTTCTCGAGGGCTTTCTGGTACTCCTTCAGCGCATCGGCGAATTCGCCGACTTCCATGAACTGCTCGCCGCGGCGGATGGCCACCGCCGTCCGGATCTGGTTGTTGAACCGCAACACCCGCTGATCGGGATCGATGATCACGGTCTTGGGCTTGCCGAACGTATCCACGCTGAACTCCGAAGACGTGCCCACCACTTCCACGCGCTTCTCTTCCGGATTGCCTTCCGTCTCGATCTTCAGGTCCACGGGCATGCGGAAAGTATCCAGGTCCTGCGCAACCTTGCCGGTTACGCGAAACCCTTTTTGCGTCCGGAAGATGGTGTATTCCAGTTTGAACTCCGGCGCGCCGCTCGATTCGATCCATTGGATGAAGAAATAGCCCAAGTCCTGCTTGGAGACGTCTTCGGCCACTTTCTTGAAGTCCGCGGTGGACGCCGCCTTCCAGGCGTACCGCGTGGCGAATTCCTTGAGCGTCGCCATGAAATTCTGATCGCCGATCACGTAGCGCAGCATGTGCAGCACCGCCGCACCCTTGCTGCCGGTCAAGGCCCAGAGTTCCGGCGAATAGTCCTCCATGCGCGCGGCCTGGATCACCGGCACGTTGTCCGTGGTGAGCGCCTCCACGGCATCGTCGCGGAACGCCTGTTCCAAGGCACCCGGTCCCGCGGTATGTTCGGTCCACAGCAATTCGGCATAGGCCGCGGTTCCATTGCTCAGCCACAGATGGTTGCGCGTGGCCGGCGAAACCAGGTCTTCGAACCACTGCCGCGCGATCTGATTGGCTACCAGCCGCGTATTGACCTGCTTGCCGATCGCGGAAGGGCTGAGGAAGATCATCCCCGGCGCGGCATAGCCGTTAGGCGCGCCGTTCTCGGTTTCGACGATCGCCAGGTTGGCTTCCGGCGGCAGGCCGAAATCTCCTGTGAAAAAGGTCATCATCTGGCCGATCAACTCCCCGTAGGGCTGGCCCATCGCCTGGTCGCCGCCGCGGAAGTAAAGCGTCGTGGTGACCCCCTCGGACGAGACTTTGGCGCCCGGCTCTTTGACGATGGCTATGCTGCCGGGAAAAGACGGCTTCTCGAATTGGAAGTTATAGACCATCTTGTCGCCGGCGGCCTGGTGCGTGTCGATGCCGGGGCCCAGTACCTGGTAGCCGGAGGGCACCGTAATGTGCAGATCGGCCGCGAACCGGTCGGTGGTGTACCCGCTGATGGGGAACCAGCGCGCCGGATACAGCAGGAAGGCGTAGTCGTTGTGGATGGCGGCGAACTTGATGCCGTAGACCGGCGAGTCCTCGCTGCCGCTCAGACGCCCGTCGTAACTGAATTTCAGCGTGACTGGCTGCCCTTTCGCCAGCGGGGGATCGAAGGTGAGGCGTTCGGTGAAATCCTGCTGGTTGTGGTTGGAATTGATCGCATTGCCCTTTTCGTCCACGATTTTGGAGACGTTCAGGGCATTGTTCAGCTCGAAGTTGGCGGACCGGACATTGTTGTCCAGCGGGACCAGCCGCACTTCCGCGGTGGCTCTGAGGGATTGGGTGGCGGGCTGCACCTCGGCGTCGATGGTGTAATGGTCAACACGTATACGGCCGCGGCGCTCCTGCGCGGGCGCGGCGGAGGCTATTACGAGCAGTGCCACGCCCAATGAGAAACTACGAAACATGAGCGAATCGTCCTTCCATGAGATCTTGGATTATGGCGGTGGCGCGGCTCATCGGCCGGCCGGGTCCGGAAAGCTTTTGCGCGACTTCAGCCAGGTCCGCGCGCATGCGGGCGCGGCCGGCATCGTCCGAGAGCAGACGGCGGGCTTCGGCAGCCAGGTTCGAGCCGGTCAGCGCCGATTGCATCAATTCCGGGACGATAGCGCGTCCGGCGATCAAGTTCACCATCGAATAGAACGGTACCCGCACCAGCATGCGGCCCATCAGCCAACTGGCGCCGGTTACTTTATAAAATGTGACCATCGGTGTGCCCAGCAGCGCCGCTTCCACGGTGACCGTGCCGCTGGCAGCCAGCGCCAGGTCGGCATGCGCCAGCGCATCCCAGTTCTCTCCATCCACGACCTGTACCGGAGCCCGGCCGATCCGCTCCCGGAAGAACCCGGCGCCCGTGGTGGGCGATGCCGGCAGAATGAAACTGGCAGCTTGATCCCGATATAGCCTCTCCACCGCATCCAGCAAAGGCGGCAGATGCCGGGCCGCCTCTCCCCGCCGGCTTCCAGGCATTATCGTTATTAAAGGACGGCTGACGGGCAGTCTGTGTTTCCGAAAAAATTCCGCCCGCGTCAGGCTGGGGCGGACCACGTCGGCCAGCGGATGGCCGATGTAGGTGGCCGCCATCCCGTGGCTGCGGAAAAACTCCTGCTCGAACGGGAAGATGCAGAGAAGGTGGCGGATGGTCCGGCGCATCGCCGGCAGGCGGCCCTTGCGCCAGGCCCACACTTGCGGCGCCACCAGGTAAATCACCGGGATGCCCTGCGCTTTCAGTCGCCGGGCCAGGCGCAGGTGAAAGTCGGGGGCGTCGGTGAGGATCGCCAGGTCCGGCCGCTCGCGCCGCGCGGCTGTCTGCAGCTTTCTGTATTCGCCATAGATACGAGGAATGTGCGAGACCACTTCCACCAGGCCCACCACCGCCAGGCTGGCGGCGTCAACCACCGTTTCGACGCCAGCGGTCCGCATCCGGTCGCCGGCGCAGCCGAAGAACCGCGCATCCGGCCAGGTACGCCGCAGTTCTTCCACCAGCAGCGCGGCGTAGACGTCGCCCGAAGCTTCGCCGGCCGAGATCAGAATCTTGTGGAGCACCTAAGGCCAGTCTAGCGCGTCGTAGAGGCGGAGCAGGCGCCGGCGGGGGACTCGCGGCTCGTCTCAATTTCGCACAAGGTCTCAATTCTGTACACGACCGGTCCGGAGACAGACATGTAACTGCTTTTAAGTCAGAGAATTGCGGCACCCGGTCATGGTCTTCTCCGTGCATCTCCCTCTAACGATCGGCGGTGCACCCGACAGGGCATCCCGACTTAGTGTTGCAAAAGGAGCCTAGTTAAAATGAAAGCGTTTCTTGCACTCTTGTGGCGTGACGAACAAGGTCAGGACCTGATCGAGTACACGTTGATGTTGGCATTTGTCGCCCTGGCGTCGGCGGCGCTGTTCTCCTCTGCCGGTACGAGTATCAACCAGATCTGGTCGAAGACCAATTCGCAACTGAGCACTGCGGCGGGAAGTTAGACCCGGGCAGTTTCATCGCGCATGTCGCGGCACGGGCGGCTGGTGAGATCCATCCAGCCGCCCGTTCTTTATTTGGCGCAAGGTTGCCAGGAACATTCCCGAAGGTTTTTGCGACGGTCATTGTGGCAATTCGCTGCTTCGCTTGATGTTGATATTCCCAACATAGCCATAGATAAATCCAACAGAGTCCAAGATCTTCTAAATACGCGGCTTAAGCCCTGAAGCCAGAAAAGCCCGGTGAAATTCTCAGCAAGCCTCGCCACCGCCAAAATTGGGCACCCGCCAAATGTAAGCAAATACAACAGATAAAAAGCTCATAAACTCCACACAATGGCCGGGGACGTGCCATTCATCACGGTGGAAAAGAAAGAGGCACATCATGACAGTCATTCTGGTTCTCGCGACGTTTTCGATCTTCATCCTGCTGGATTGGGTCATCAACCGGCGGAAAGCGCCACAAGCTATTGCGGCCCATTCCCACACGGTATCGCCGGTTTTGGAGCCATCTTACGTAGAAGGGTTCCTGGTGCCGGAGCAGTTGTCGTATCACCCGGGTCATAGTTGGGCGCTGCAGGAGCGGCGTAACTTGGTGCGCATCGGCATGGACGAGTTCGCGGCTGCCCTGGCCGGAAGAATCGAACGCATCGATCTGCCCAAACCGGGCCATTGGATTCGCCAGGGGCAAAAAGCCTGGTCGCTGTTCCGCGATGGCGAAAAGACCGAAATGGTCTCCCCGACCGAGGGCGAAGTGATTGAAATCAATGCGGAGGTTGTGGCGCATCCCGAGCTGCTCCGCAAGGATCCTTACGGCAAGGGCTGGTTGGCGTTGATCCACGTCCCGGACGAGGAAAGCACGGCGCGCAACCTGGTTCCCAAGGGGATGGTACGCGGTTGGATGCGGGAAGCCATCGGACGCCTGTACGCCGAGCAGCCGCAACTGGCTGGTGCAGTGGCGGCGGACGGCGGACTGCCCGCGGACGATCTGCTGGCCGGTATGCCGGACGCCAGTTGGAAGCGCGTGACCGGTGAGTTCTTCCTGACCGCATAGATTTTCCACACTTCCGTCCCGATTCGAGTTATAAAGGAGTTAGGCATCTGATTATGCCCAGAGCGATTCTGTACGACAGTACCATGTGTATCGGCTGCAAGGCGTGCGAGGGTGCCTGCGCCGATCGCTGGCATCTGCCTTATGACGATAAGGTGGCAGCCGAGTCGCGGCTTTCGGCTCATAAGTTGACGACCATACAGGTACACGGCGACCACTATAGCCGAAAGCTGTGTATGCATTGCGTGCAACCGACGTGCGCGTCCGTGTGTCCGGTGGGTGCGTTGCAGAAGACCGCTCTGGGGCCGGTGGTGTACGATGCGGACAAATGCATGGGATGCCGTTACTGTATGACAGCCTGTCCCTTCCAGGTGCCGGCATACGAATGGCACAGCCGGCTGCCGAAAGTGCGCAAGTGCGACATGTGCTACGACCGCCAGCGCGCCGGCAAACCCACCGCCTGTGCCGAAGCCTGCCCTACCGGCGCAACCACCTGCGGTGAAAGGGACGCGCTCATCGCCGAGGCGCGCCGCCGTATGGCCGCCAAGCCGGGCGACTATTATCAGCGCATCTACGGCCTGGAGGAAGTGGGCGGCACTTCGGTGTTGTATCTCTCGGCGGTTCCCTTCGAGCAGATCGGCCTGCGCACCAATCTGCCCAGGCAGCCGTTGCCGATGCTTACCTGGCACGTGCTGGAGGCGGTGCCGGACGTGGTTTCGGTCGGCTCGGTGCTGCTGGGCGGAATCTGGTGGATCACCAACCGCCGCGACGAGGTCGCCAAGGCCGAGGGGAGGCGCCCATGAAAGGCCGCGAACTCCCCAAGCTTACCGTCTGGCGCGCCATCTTCGCCGTGCTGATGGCTGCCGGCGCCTACGCCACCTATCTGCGGGTGCGCTACGGACTGGGTGGCGTCACGAACTTGAACGATCAGTTTCCCTGGGGCATCTGGATCGGCTTCGATATTCTGTGCGGCGTGGGGCTGGCCTCGGGCGGATTCACGCTGGTGGCCGTGGTCCACATCTTCAACGTCGAGAAGTATAAGCCGATCCTGCGGCCGGCCATTCTTACGGCGTTTCTCGGCTACCTGCTGGTGGTGCTGGCGCTGCTGTTCGACCTGGGCCGGCCGGACCGCGTGTGGCATCCCCTGGTGATGTGGAATCCGCATTCGGTGATGTTCGAAGTGGCGTGGTGCGTCACCCTGTACACCACCGTGCTGGCGCTCGAATTCGCGCCCGTAGTGTTCGAACGGCTGGGATGGAAGCAGCCTCTGAGCTGGCTCAGATTCATATCGGTGCCGCTCATGATCCTGGGCGTGATCCTCTCCACGTTGCACCAGTCGTCGCTGGGCAGTCTGTACCTGATCGTGCCGCATAAGCTGTACGCGCTGTGGTACACGCCGGTGTTGCCCGTGTTCTTTTATCTGTCCGCGATCTGCGTTGGGCTGGCCATGACCATCTTCGAGTCGTGGCACAGCAGCCGGGCGTTCGGCCGGGAGTTGGAACTGCCGTTGGCGGCCGGGCTGGCGCGGGTCATGGCCGTCCTGCTGATGACGTTCCTGTTCGCGCGCTTCCTGGACCTGGGGCAGCGCGGGGCCTTGGCGTTGCTGCGCGAGAACCGTACGGAGACCTGGCTCTTCGCCCTGGAAACCGCTTTGTTGGCGGTTCCCACGGTGCTGCTGTTTCAGCGGCGCGTGCGCTGGAATCCGGCCCGGCTCTACGGCTGCGCCGTGCTGGTGATTTTCGGATTCATCGCCAACCGGCTGAATGTGAGCGTCACCGGCATGGAGGCCGGCTCCGGGACGCATTATATTCCCAAATGGACCGAAATCGCCGTAACTTTGTCCATCGTCGCCCTGGGGTTTGCCATTTTCCGGGTGATCGCCCGCCACTTTCCGGTGTTCGCAGCGCATCGCGCGGAGGCGGCGTCAGCCGCAGAAGTTACCGCCGGCCGGACGGAACCGGTGGGGGTAGCATGAAGCGGCAGACCCGATCCGCCCCGATTTTGCCCGCGGGAGGTTGATGGAACAGCCAACACGGTTGCGTGTCGGACTGGCCGGCAAACTGGCCGTGTGCCTGGTGGCCAGCACGGCAGCTCTGTTCGCCCTGTTCGGCTATTTCAACCTGCGCGCGCAACGCCGTCACTCCGAAGAGATGGTGATGCTGTCGGCCGGGCGCATCACCGACGTGATCCAGCGCAGCACCCGTTATGAGATGCTGCACAACGACCGCCAGGCGCTGTACAACGTCATCAAGGAGCTGGGCAGCGAGCCGGGCATCCGCCGCATCCGGATCTTCAATAAGGAAGGCCGCATCAGCTTCTCGACCGATGCCGCCGAAGTCAACCGCGTGGTCGACAAACGCGCCGAAGCCTGTTATGGCTGCCACGCGCAGAGCGCCCCGCTGGTGAAGCTGAACCGGCCCGATCGCGCGCGCATTTTTCCCGGCCGTGGCGAACGGCTGCTGGGCGTGATCCGGCCGATCGAGAACGAAGCCTCCTGCTCCGGCTGCCACCCTGCCGAACAGCGCGTTCTCGGCGTGATCGACGCCAACCTCTCCCTGGCGGCAGTGGATTCCCAGATCGCGCAGCACCGCCGGGATCTGATCGTGTTCATGGCCATCACCCTGGCCATGATCTGGCTGGTTAGCGTCATTTTCGTCTGGGGGGTGGTATATCGTCCGGTCAAGGCATTGATCGACGGAACCCACCGGGTGGCGGACGGCGATTTGGATTACCGCCTTTCGGTGCGCAACCACGACGAGTTGAGCGATCTGGCGGAGTCGTTCAACAAGATGACGGCGGAAGTCTCGGGCGCGCATGCCGAGATCGAAGAACGCGTGCGGCGTAAGACCGAGGAGCTCGACCAGGCCCACCGCTCCTTGCTGTCCAGCGAGAAGATGGCCTCCATCGGCAAGCTGGCGGCGACGGTGGCGCACGAGGTCAACAATCCTCTTTTCGGCATCCTGACCTATGCCCGCCTAACGCTCAAGGAAGTCGAAAAGGGGACGGCCGGCTCGCCGCAAACCATGATCGAGCAGTTGCGCATCATCGAGCGGGAGAGCAAGCGCTGCGGGGAGATCATGCGCAATCTGCTGACCTTCGCGCGACAGGCCCCCAGCCATCGCCAGCCCAACGACCTGAACACGCTCATCGGGCGCGCGCTGGTGCTGGTGCGGCATCAGGCCGAGCTGCTGGGAATCGAGTTACGGAGCCATCTGCAGGCAGACATGCCGACGGTGTCTTGCGACGCGGGCCAGATTCAGCAGGCGGTGCTGGTGCTGCTGGTCAATGCCACCGAGGCCATGCCGCAGGGCGGCCTGCTGGAGGTCAGCACGGAGATGGATGCCGCCGCCGGAGAGGCACGCATCAGGGTACGCGACAACGGGATGGGAATCCCGCCGGAGGTGCTGTCGCAGATCTTCGATCCATTTTTCACGACCAAGGAGGATCAGCAACGCACGGGCCTGGGATTGGCCGTAGCGCGAAGTGTGATTGAACAACATGGCGGAGAGATCGCAGTGGAATCCACGCTCGGCAAGGGAACCGAATTTGTGATTCGCCTGCCCGCCGCCAAATCGGCCGCGTTGGAACCGGCCGCTGCCGGTTCCGCGCCGCTCGCGCGGTAGCACGGCGGCCGAAGGAGACCCACGGTGACGGAAGTGGAAGACCAGGTAGTAGCACGAACGAAAGGTAAGATCCTGATCGTGGACGACGAAACGGTGGTCCGCGATTCACTCGGGAAGTGGTTCTCGAGCGAGGGGTATCAAACACAACCGGTGTCCAGCGCCCGCGAGGCGTTGGAGTCCATTCAGAGCGTGGAGTACGACGTCGCGCTCCTCGATATCAAAATGCCGGGTATGGACGGCATGGAACTGCAAAGCCGGCTCAAGGAAGCCGATCCGGAGCTGACCGTCATCATTATGACCGGTTATGCCTCGGTAGAGACCGCCGTGCAGGCCCTGAAGCACGGCGCCTACGATTACATCACCAAGCCCATCGATCCGGATGAGCTTTCGCACCTGGTGTCCAACGCGTTGGAACACCGGCGGGCGCGCCGGGAAGTAGTGCGGCTGCGCGAAAACCTGAAAGAGGCCACGCCCGGGACCGAACTGATCGGCAAGGCGCCGGCCATGAAAAAGGTGTTCGAGCTGATCGAAATGGTGGCGCCCACCGAAGCCACGGTACTGATCACCGGGGAGAGTGGCACCGGTAAGGAGGTAGTCGCCCGGGCGATTCACGCCGCCGGTCCGCGGCGATTCATGCCCATGGTCACCATTCATTGCGGCGCGCTGACCGAAACCCTACTCGAAAGCGAGCTGTTCGGCCACGAGAAGGGTGCATTCACCGGCGCCCAGTACCGCAAAAAAGGCAAGTTCGAAGTAGCTGACGGCGGAACGGTGTTTCTGGACGAGATCAGCGACATCAGCCTGAAGACCCAGACCGACCTGCTGCGCGTCCTGCAGGAGAAGGAGATCGTGCGGGTGGGCGGCAATCAGCAGATCAAGGTCGATTTCCGCTGCATCGCCGCCACCAACAAGAACCTGGAGGCGCTGGTAAAAGCCGGCACCTTCCGGCCCGACCTGTATTACCGGCTGCACGTATTCTGTATCGACCTGCCGCCACTGCGCGACCGCCGCGAGGACATTCCGCTGCTGGTGGCGCATTTCCTGAACAAGTTCTGCATGCTGACCAGCCGGCCGGTTCCGCAACTCTCGGCCGAATCCCTGCAGGTGCTCATGGGTCACGACTGGCCCGGCAACGTCCGCGAGCTGGAGAACGCCGTCGAGCGCGCGCTGGTGGTTTGCCGCGGACCGGAGATCCGCCCCGCGGATTTCTCTTTCCAGTTCCAGACCAACGGCGCCGCGACCGGCCGCACGCTGGAAGACGTCGAGCGCGTGCATATTGAGCGCGTACTGCGTGAGACGGACAATAATCTTTCCCGCGCCGCGCGTATTCTGGACATCGACCGCACTACACTCTACAACAAGCTGCGGCGCTACGGTTTGAAATAACGTGATTCAACTGCTGGGCATCGAAGTGCCGGCAGATCTATTGGCCGGCTTGGCCGTGCGCGTGGCGGAGACGTTCCGCATGGAATGCCGTGTGCGTCCGGAGCGCCTGAATGTGGCTTTTGCGCGCGATCGCCAGCGCAACCAGTACTACTCCACCGCCATTTTGCAGGCCATGCAGCCGTTCGTCGAAACGGGCGCGCGCCTGCTGGCGGTCGCCTCCGTGGATCTCTACGTGCCGGTGTTGACGTTTGTGTTCGGTGAAGCGCAGTTGAACGGCAGTTGTGCCGTCGTTTCCCTGCACCGGCTGCGCGAGGAGTTCTACGGTCTGCCCGCCCAGGACGATTTGCTGTGCGAGCGCCTGGTGAAGGAGGCAGTCCATGAGCTCGGCCACACGTTCGGCCTGCGGCATTGCGATGACTGGCGCTGCGTCATGACGTCGAGTCACGCCGTGGAGCGGCTGGACGTGAAAGGCGCGGAGTTCTGCCATGCCTGCGGACAAGCCGTGGCCGTAGCGCCTGCGCTCATTTAACTAGCCCGAGACCGGTCTTCACTTGCTGGAGACGGTGGCCTTGAGTTGTCCCATGGTCATGGTCTGGGGATTCCAGACCAGCACATGAATGGTGTCACCCGCCACCAGGCTGCAACTGCCCTTCTGGCCGATGTTGGCGACGAATTGGATCATGGTATCGGTCCAAGAGCTGATGGATACCGTGCAGGCATCGCCGGTGTAGCCGGCGCTCCATTTCCGGGTGACGTCGACCAGGCGCAGGTCATTCGAAGTACCGGTGAAAGGCGCGCCTCCCGGAAAGTTGCCGAAGCCGGCCCCCGTGACAATGATTGGCGCATTGGACTGGGCGACCACCTCGCTGCACCCTGGCGTCTGGCACTGCGTGTTGAAGCCCGTGATCGACAGGGGCGGTTCCGGCAGAACCGAGCAGTCCGGACGGGCGGCAGCTACGCCTGCCGGGAAGCTGGCGCAAGCGCTCGGTCCAGTCAAAGGAGTGGCCGTTTTGGGCAGGCTGGACGCCAGCGGGTAATCCACCACTGGGGTGTAGTCCCCGATCAGACTCCCCGCCGGAGTGTCGATGGAGGTGCGATAAGGCACGAATTGGCCGGCGCAGGCAAATCCGACGCCGGGAA
Source organism: Bryobacteraceae bacterium (assembly GCA_035499555.1). Taxonomy (GTDB): domain Bacteria; phylum Acidobacteriota; class Terriglobia; order Bryobacterales; family Bryobacteraceae; genus Bog-159. The sequence goes on along the minus strand of DATJYO010000049.1, from coordinate 52,506 downwards.
TCATGTGCCGGACATCCAGCAGGCTCAGTTGTTTATAATTCGCAAGCTTGGTCAGGTCCAGGTAAGTGTAGCCGTGCGCCGAGGTGATCCAGGTGGGGATGGTGGCGCCGGTGCCAACAATCAGCGTGCTATAGCCTTGCGCGTCCTTTGTGAAATAGGTGTCCGCCAGGCTGGCGATGGTCTTGCCGCCGGGGACCAGGAAGGACAGGCTCATATATCGCATCTGCTCATCCCCCGACCGCGAACAGCCGTTGGTGCACGGAGTCGGCGGCGCGGTAGGCACGCGCATCCGGATGCGCATGACTTCCCCGGCCGCAGCCAGCGTGTCCGGCGTACCAGCCGGCACCGGCGCGGTCAGGTAGGAGGCGTTCGGGTTGGTGGCGGGTATATACTCCGGCTGACGCGTCCAGCGCAGCACGTTAGGCGACTCTACATGCGCGTCACAGACCTTTTGCAGGTAATTGTCCTCGTACTGGTGATGGAGTTCAAACTGAACGTGATCGAGCCAGGGACTGCCTTTGGCGTTTTGGGCGGTCACGATTTGCAGCGTATCCAAGGCATACTGCGCCGGATAAGCACACCCCGATGCGACGTCGCGGACGATGATCCGCGGAAGCGTGTCATAGCCCGGGGTATTGACGTACAGGTAATCGCGCACCATGATCACGCCGGCAGTGTTGGGATTGGTATGCTGCGGCGTGTCCACATCGTGGGCCTTGAAAGTCGGATCCTGCTGGTACAAGCCTGCGTCGCTGTTCCAGTCCATGCCCGGGTGCCGCTGTGTGCCGTCCAGCGCGTTGACATCCACGTTGTAGCCGTTCATCATGCACCCGGTTTCCAGTTTGCCGGGAGTGCCTCCAAAATTGATGGGGATGGCATACTGCTGTCCGTTCACATAGGCGTTCCCTGGCAGGTAGGGATTGACGAACTGTGAAGTCAAGGGCACAATGCTGGTGTCGAGAATGGACACCGACAGCGCCGAATGGGCGTCGTTCAGAGCCACCGACAAATAGCGCGAATTCGGAAAGGTCCCGATCAGAATGAGCTGATATCGCGGATCGACCTTGAAATACATCTGCGAATACCGCGCGTTCAGATCGGCGTACTCCACCGCCCCGTAGCCCGTTGCCATTTTGATCGTGTAGCAGGAATTGTCGAAATTGGAAAAGAAATCGCCGGTTGGAAATTCGCCGCCGGTGAACGAAGTTGGCAGACCGGTACAGTTTTCGGCATGAGCCAGCACAGGCAGCCCTAAAACCAACAACAGCATCCATCTACAGCCAGTCCCAGTAAACACGAAGGTTTTCGTCTCCATTAACGAAAGTGAATTTGCTTACTCTATCAGATTCAGCCGTATCAGTGAATGAGAATCTAGTTACGGGCGGGGGTACAAACGTTCTACAGTACCGATCGCCTACTAGTTTTAGTGGATCGGCCTAGGCCCGGATCTCAAGCGCGGCGATATGTATTTTTTCGTACATTACCTGGGAACTGAGCCCGTTCATTTAAGATGGTATTAGTGTGAAGAAACTCCTGTGGCTCTTGCTCGTCCCACTGGCAGCCATCGCCTGGTGGGGCTACCACCGCAGCAACGGCGCCGCCCAAATCCCCTTTGCCAAAGTCGCCCGGGAGACGCTCGTCAGCACGCTGCCGACGAACGGCAAAGTCGAGCCGATCGAGTGGCAGGCCGTCCGCGTAGAGCAGGCCGGGCTGGTCAGCAAGGTACCTGTCGAGCAAGGCCAGGCAGTCACTCAAGGGGCGGCGCTGGCCATTCTGAGCGATACGGGTTTGCAGGCCGATCTGCGGGCCGCTGAAGCTCGCGTGGCGCAGGACCGGGCCGACCTGGTCACCATAGACGCGGGCGGCAAACAGTTGGAACTGACCGCCATCGAAAGCGACCTGGCCCGCCTGCGCGTCCAAAAGGAGCACGACGAAAAAGAGTACGCCTCGCTGCGCCGGCTGCTCGACAAACAGGCGGCCTCCATGCTGGAAGTGGACAACATGAAGAGCAAGGTGCAGGCCGCCAGCCTGGGCATCGATGCTCTGGAGAAGAAACGCGCCGCGCTCGTGAGCCAGTCCGATAAGGCTGTGGCTCTCGCCCGCCTGCAGGACGCCGAGGCCGCGGTGGCCCTGGCCAAGTATCACATCGAACAGACACTGATTCGGGCACCGATTTCGGGCGTGGTCTATGACCTGGCGGCGCGTCCGGGCGTCTATCTCAACGTTGGCGACCTGGTGGCCAAGGTCGGCCAGACCGCACGTCTGCGCGTGCGCGTCTATGTCGACGAGCCCGAATTAGGGCGGATCGAGGTCGGCCAGCCCGTCGCCATCACCTGGGATGCGATGCCCGGCCGCACCTGGCAGGGAACCGTCGAGCGCAAGCCGGCCGACATCGTGGCCTTGGGCAGCCGCCAGGTGGGCGAAGTGCTGTGCACCATCGACAATCCCGGACACGTGCTGCTGCCGGGCACCAATGTGGACGCGCACATTCGTACGGCAACCGTTGCCAATGCCCTGACGCTGCCGAAGGAATGTCTCCGCCGCGACACCAACGGTCCCGGTGTGTTCGTGCTGCGGGACGGCCACGTGGCCTGGCAGGCCGTCACCACGGGAGTTTCCAGCGTCACGCGGGTCCAGGTCCTGCAGGGGCTGGCGGAGGGCGACCGGGTCGCGCTACCCACCGAGCAGACCCTGCGTGACGGCGAGCAGGTCACCCCATTCAACCAGTGATTCGCCCGGGCAGCCCGCCCGCCAGCCGCAAGGCTTTTCTGGCGGTGGTGCTCAGCGGCAGCGCCGGCAGATTCCCGATCGGTACCCAACGTAGCGGACGCCCGGCGCGCGCGATGGAAGCTTCGTACACGGTGATTCGATAATGGTGGCGCGTGATGGTATGGCGGAAGGCGCCGAGGGCGGCGGCCGTGCGCAGCCCGGGAAACTCCGCGGGCGACGGCAGTTCCCAGAATCCCGCCAGGCGGCGGGCATCCGCCGCTCGCTGCCACATCAGGACGCAGTCCCGCCGGCGTACGACTGCCAGAGCCTGCGCGACCGCGACCGGTTCCGTGCGCCGGAGCTTCACCGGCAGTTCCGCGGCGCGCCCGTACCGCCGCGCAGCGCACACATCCGCCAGCGGGCAGATCCCGCATTGCGGCGCACGTGGCAGGCAGACCGTAGCACCCAGTTCCATCAGCGCCTGGTTGAAGGCGCCCGCGCGCCGGCGGTCCAGCCAGCTCTGCGCGATGTCGCGGAACCGGGCCCGGGTGCGGCTGGCGCCGATATCGGCGGCATCGTCGGTGACGCGCGCAATCACCCGCATCACGTTCCCATCCACGACCGCGTACGGCAGTCCGAAGGCGATGCTGGCGATGGCGGCGGCGGTGTAGTCTCCCACGCCGGGTAACTCTCGCAGGCCAGCGTAGCTCGCCGGAAAGCCGCGCTCCACCAGCCGCGCAGCTTTCTGCAGATTACGCGCGCGGGAATAATACCCCAGGCCGCTCCACGCCGCCAGCACCTCCTGTTCCGATGCCTGCGCCAGCGCGGCGGCGTCCGGGAAGCGCTCGAGGAAACGCGCGTAATAGGGGATCACGGTCTCGGCGCGGGTCTGCTGCAGCATGATCTCGGAGACCCAGATGCGGTAGGGATCCGCAGTCCGCCGCCAGGGAAGATCGCGATGTCCGGCGTCGTACCAGGCCAGCAGCCGGGCCGCCACGCTCCGCCTCATTCGATGGTCGCGACCCACTCGGCGATGACGTACTTGATCTGCTCCGGAGCCAGGTCGAAGGCTTCGTACTCGGGATTGAGCGGCTCCAGCCGGATGCGCGTATGCTCCCACGCCTCTTCGCCGCGGGACGACTTCTGGCTGGTGTATCGTTTCACCGTGAAGCGCTCGTGCACCCCCAGGAGCTCCACCAGCACGATCTTTCCCTGCCGCGATCCGACCACCGGCGCGCGGAAGATGTTCAGGCTGTTGTGGGCAATGCGCGGCTCCATGGAGTGCCCCACCACATGCGCGACGAACATGCCTTCGTACAAGCGCATGCCCTCCGGCGCCCGCACCCAGTCTTCCTGCTCCACCTCCTCGTCGGCACCAAATTTGCCGGCCGCGGCGCGCAAGGAATAGAGCGGCAGGTGCGTGGTGAAGCGGCGCACCGGCAACGGCTCCACATATTGTTCGAACAGTTGGTCCGCAACCCGCGAAAACGAATCCACCGGTACGCTGGCCCGTTCGCTGACGCGCAGGACGTGCGAGAGCGAGTCTTCCAGGGACTCCAGAAAACGCCGCGCGCCGGTCTCCCCGATCTTGTTCTCGAAATCCTGGTGCAGGGCGGCTAGGTATTCCACATCTTCGGGCTCCGCCAGATCGTCCCAGCGATCCCGCAGACGGAAACGCGACTTTTCGGATGCGGTGTCGAGCAACAGAATGCCGATATTATGTACGGGCTGGCCGGGCAGCGCCAGTTGCAGCACCACATACTCTCCCTGGGCCCGCGCATTGATGGGTACCACACTCGCCAGAGGCATCCAGTTCCCTTATCGGTTCAACTTCGCAGAAATTGATGATTCAATACGCGCAAAACGGGGCAGCCCGCGCCGCTCCATAACGTGGGGTCCGGTCTTTTATGGCGGCGCGTGCTTGCGCGCCCCTTTGCGCTGTTCAGCAGTACGCGCAAAACGGGGCGGCCCGCGCCGCTCCATCGCGGTCTTTTGTGGCGGCGCGTGCTTGCGCGCCCTTTTGCGCTTTTAGGGCGCATACGGATAATAGCCCTTGCGGAACCGTACGCGGGCGGTGGGCAGATCCGGCACCACCACCTTGATATTGCGAAACACCTTGTTGTTTCCCCCGCCGATATCCGGCACGTAGCGCAGAATGTATTGCGTGGTGACCTCTCCTGTAATCGCCGCGATGGCGTGGAAGATCCCCGCCGACACTTCCGAGGCATACGCTCCCACACCCACGGTCAGCGCGTAATTGCCGTCATCGGACGGGTGCGAGAGATATCCGTCCACGTCGGAATAGAGGTTGTCCAGGGGATATTCCACGTGGCCTCCCGTCTCGGTGGTCAGCCGCTGCAGATTGGCATCGCCCTCGCTGCTGAAGCCGAACGATACCGTGCTCATCCCGTAGATCGTGACCAGGTTGCGCTGCGCGATTTCCAATACCTCTTCCAGGCTCTTCTTGCTGGCATTATCGTGGCCGTCGCCGATCACAATGATCACCCGCCGCGGCTCATAGGGCTCGCCCTGAACCAGCTGCCGGTTCACGCAGGCCATGTAGATGGCATCGTAAAGAGACGAGCCGCCGCCCGGCTTCAGCTTGCGGATCTTCTCCACGATCTTTTCCGGATCGCTGGTGGTGTTGACCAGTAATTCCGGCTCGTTGGCGTAGCTGATCAGGTAGCCGCTGAACTTCTTGTCATTGGGCAGCAGATTGAGCACCAGGTCCTGCGCCGCATCCTGGTAGTTCTTCCAGTGGATGCGGGTATTGTTGCTCATGTCCAGCAGAAACCCGACCACCACCGGCTGATTGCGGTCGCGGCTGAAGAACTCGATGTGCTGCTCCTTGCCCTGATCGTAAACCCGGAAGTCCTTGGCATCCAGGTTGGAAACGAATCGCCCTTTGCCGTCGGTGACGGTCACCGGTACAATCACCTCGCCGACCTGAACCTTATATTGCCGGATGCCCTTGTCGGACTGAGCCAGAGCCAATGCGACAAAGGCCAGGACCAAAGGAGTGCGTGCCACCATGAAGATTACCGTTTGCTGCTTATTTTAACAGGTTCACGCATGCTCATCGGCTGCCGCCGAACAGGCCGCGAGTCTGTCGGCGAGCGGCATCGTGCGCCAGCCGAAGTCGCGGACGAACGCCGCTCCCTCGGCGGCGGCCGGCGGCTTCCCGCAATTCGCATCCAGATCGACCCGCACGCGGGCGTCGAGCGCTTCGATGGTCTGCTTCAAATCCCCCACGGTCCAGCGCTCAGCCGGCGAATCGTAGACCGCGGCGGGAAGATCCGGCCGCGTCGCCAGCAGGACCAGCATGCGGGCTACGTCGTCCACATGCACCAGCGACAGGACCGTCGCCGGAGCAAACGGTATGGCAATGCGCTCGACCCGGCCCGTGCCCAGCTTTTCGAAGATCTCGGCGCGCCACGGCGAGGCCGTATAGCGCGCTCCGGCACCCACCACGGTTGCAATCCGCAAAGCTACAAACGGCAGGCCCATCGTCTGGCCCAGCGTTTCGACGAACCGCTTGCCGGCGCCGTAGAGGTCCCCTTCCTCGTAGACGCTGATGGAACTGCCGAAAACGAAGCGGCGTACGCCGGCTGCCGCCGCGGCTTCCAACAGGTTGACGCTGCCCATCACATTCACCCGTGCCGCCCGCCCGGGATCCGCGCGGCAGGCCGTGGGCAAGAGCCCGGCCAGGTGAATGACCACGTCGATCGGTTCCGCGCGGAACAGGGCCGCCACCGCCCCGGCATCCGAGATATCGCACGGCAGGTCCGTCGCGATCGAGGGCGTCTGCGCGCACACGGCACGGCCCAGGAAGCCGCGCGCGCCGGTCACCAGGATCACGCCCGCATACCCGCGGCGGCATCCTGCCGGGCGGCATCCTCCCGCAGCTCGGCCAGGATGGATTCGACCGCCGCCAGCAGGACTTCGAACGGCAGTCCCGGAAGGCTGCCCACACCCTCGATGGGAGGAACATGCACGAAACCGCACCGGGTGGGAAGGCCGGAGGCCGCGATTTCGTGGCAGGCGAGATAGAAGACGTGATTGCAGACGTATCCCCCCGCGTCATCCGACAGGCTGGCCGGCACGCCGCCCTGCTCCAGGATCTCCAGAAGACGGGCGACGGGGAGCGTGGCGATGTAGAAGGCCGGGCTTTCGGTCACGATCGGCCCGGGGCAGCCTGTCTGCCCGGCGTTATCGCACAGAGTGGGATCGTCGCGATTCCAGGCGATCTTTTCGAGACGGATCATCGCGCCGTCGTGCACCCCGAGACACAGGCAGACATCCGGACGCGTCTCCCGGAGCAGGTGGCGGATATGCCCGCCGGCGGCAGCGAATTCGACGGGCAGCAATGCGGTGACCAGATCCGGCAGGCCCAGCAAAGCGCGGCGTTGGGCCACAGCTTCGACAATCGCCTGCGAGGAGTTGACAGCGTGGATGCCGAACGGCCCGAAACCGGTGAGCAGGATCTTCATTGAATCGTCAACCCGGACGTTTCCCGCAGGCGCGCGGCGGCCTGTTCGCGCTTCCAGCGATTCAGGGGAGGCGTGCGTTTATTCAGCGCCGTCTCGTAGTCCGCGCGCGCCTTGTCGGTCTGGCCCATCCGTTCGTAGACCACGGCCCGGTTGAAATAGACCCAGGCATTGTCGGGCGCCTGGGAGATGGACTCGCTGAAATCGCGGAAGGCCTCTTCGTACGCTCCCAGCCCGCCGTGCGCCAGCCCGCGGCCGCTGTGGGAATAGGCGCTGATGGAAGCCCGGTCCTGCTCATAAGCCAATTCGATGGCTCGATTCAGATCCGTCAGCGCGAATTCGTACTGCCCGCTTTCGGCGAGAGCCTGCCCGCGGCTGCTGTGGGCGTCGGCGTTGTCAGGGTCCGCCTCCAGGACGTGGGTGAAGTCTTCGATGGCCTCCGAGAAGCGGCCGTCGTACCAGTAGGCGCCGCCGCGGGCTTCGTACAGCCGCGGCAGGTCCGGGCGCAGGGCGATGGCTTTGCTCAGGGTGTCCACGGCCTTCTGATACTGTTCGGCGCTGCGGTAATTGTCCGCCAGGTATCCGAGCGCGGCCACCTCGTCCACCGTCCGATAGACGGCGTAGGCCTTCTCGATCAGGCTCAAGGAATCGGCCTGGCGGCCTTCCTGCCAGGCTTGCTGGGCCTGGTCGATGATCTTGTTGGTCTCCTGGATGGCCTCGTTGACTTGCAGCATGCGGCGATCCTGGAATGCGCGGTTGGAGGCGCGGATCGGCTCGATGAAACGATCGTGCGAGAGCTCGTACCAATGGGCTCCGGCGCGATACTCGGCGCGAATCAGGTGGCGGCTCTCCAACTCGTCGACACAGGCGTTGGGGATGCCGCCGGTATTTTCCTGTTCGCGGTAAACCGTGCCGCGCGTGCCCATGGCAGTGATCAGGGTGTCCTGGCACCAGTTGCGCAGACTTTCCTCGGGTACGCTGGTCTTTTCACTGGCGGCGTGGATGGCGTCATCGTAGAAGGCCGAAAGGGCCCGGTCGATGTCGCCGGCCTGCCGCACGTGCTCTTCGGTGATCACGGTAGCCTCGGCCGGAAGGCGGCACCAGAGGGTATCGCAGCAGACCTGAAGCTGGACAGGCTCGATGAACTCGCCCGGCACTTCGACGATCTGGCCGTTTTCGGTTTCGACGCGCATGAGGAGGAGGTTCTCAACCAGCTTTTCCGCGACTCCGGCCGCGAAGACGCGTGAAGTACCCGCCAGCGGACCGGTGATGGCGGCCAGGGCCGCGTCGGCATCCAACTGTTCCAGCCGGAGACGCTTGCGCAGCGAAAGAATCTTTCCGTAAGGCTCCAGTTGCGCCAGGTAATCCTCGCGCAGGGCCAGCACGATGCGCAGCAGCGGGTCTTCATCCAGAGCTGCCTGCAACTGGGCGAACAGCCCGTGGCGGTCCTGCCAGCGTTCCAGGTGCAGCGTGAAGATCTCCTCGAACTGGTCGAAGATGGCCACGCGCGCGGCCGGAAGGCCGTCCGGCGCCAGCGGATGAGGGAGGCTTCGCAAATGATCGGCCAACGTGTTGGCGCCGCAACTCTCGCGGGCGCTCTCGTTATTCACCCAGTTCATGAGAATGCGGAAAACGTAGACGTTGGCGATCTTGTCCGGCGGCAGGCCGCCCGGCACGCCGCCGCGTACGCTGGCGATGGGCAACACCTGAAACCCGTTGTTACGCAGCGCGGGCGCCACCCCCACATTCAACAGCGAAGTCTTGCCGGCGCCGGAGCGCGCGTACAGGATCATGATGCGGTGCGCGGTGACGAGCGAGACCATCTCCCGCGTCTCGGACTCACGGCCGAAGAACAGGCCTTCCTCGCCCGGCTGAAAGGGCCGCGGTCCGGGGTAGGGCGAGGGAAGGACGGGCGCTTTCATTTCGGCAACGCCTCCCAACGGGTGCGGAGCTGCCTGGCGAACTCCTCGGCGGTATCCCAGAACACGCGCACCTGCACCTTGTCGAAATACTGATCGAGGTAGGCCTGCGCGTTGGGGCGCTCGGATGCAGGCACCTCGCCCGGCGGCAACTGCACCGCCACGTTGATGCGGCGCAAGCTGCCTTCCATGGAATTCACCAGGCCGCGAAACAACACCCGAAAATTCAGGTCCGCCAGGCGATAGCCGATGAACAGGAGCGAGGTGCCGGTAACGGCCTCCTGTATGACCGCGGGCAGCAGGTCGTCCTGCCGCGAGACGGAGATCAGGAAATCCAGGTAGTCGTCTTCGGTCAGCACCAGGGATTCCACTACGCTGCGATGTCCGTGCAAATGGAAGACCAGGGGCTGCTGGACCGAGGGAACGAAACCGCATTTTCGGTCGAAGAGGGATTTCTGCCGCCGCAGCAGCAACTCGTTCCAGCGGCACAGCTCGATGCGCGGCTGTTTGCCGTGAAGCGCCAGGGCCCGGAACATGAAATCGTCGTAGTTGGTGGTGATATAGACCGGCAAGGGCAGAGCCGCCAGCACCCCCAGGATGCTGGCGGGGGCGCGCAACTCGTTGTCCAGCTCCGACCGGCCGCATTCCTCGTCCAGAACCGCGAGGATCTTCTCCTTGGGCCACATGGCGTCGCGGCGCCGGATGGCCAGATACTGCGCCACGCGGGCGAGGTCCGAGGCGTCCGCCAGGGGATAATGATAGTCTTCCGCCCACTTTCTGGCGATGGCGGTGCCGCTCGACAGTATCGGGTAATTGGCCCCCGCGCCCAGAAACGGGGTGCACTTCCCGGACTTGATTCGTCCCAGGAGCAGGTCCCAGTCTTCGGGTGTGAGGGTATCCGGCATGGCTATCTCTGGACCCGCCCCGATCCGCCGCCCTTGAGCAAGCGGCGCACTTCCTCCACGCTGAAGCGGTTGAAGTCGCCGGGAATGGAGTGCTTCAGGCAGCTTGCGGCGACCGCGAATTCGAGGGCGTCGCGCGGGCTCTCCATGGTCTGCAGCCCGTAGATCAGGCCCCCGGCGAAGGCGTCCCCGCCGCCCACGCGATCCACGATGTGGGTGATCTCGTAATGCTGGCTGACCGCAAACGAATGCCGGTCGTTCAGGCAGGCCGACCACCCGTTGTGCGATGCACTGCGCGATTCCCGCAGGGTGATGGCGACCATCTTCAGATTGGGAAACGCCGCCAGCACCTGGTTCGTCAGGGTGGCGTACTGTTCGTGCTCCAGCTTTCCGGAATGCACGTCGACGGCCGCCTCGATGCCCAACGCCATCTGGCAGTCTTCCTCGTTGGCCACCACGATATCGACGAACGGCACCAGCTCGCGCATCACTTCGGCCGCGGGTTTGCCCCACTTCCACAGGTTCTTGCGATAGTTCAGGTCACAGGAAACCGTCAGACCCTTATCACGGGCCGTGCGCACCGCTTCGAGCGCCAGGTCCGCCGCGGATGCGCTGATGGCCGGCGTGATCCCGGTGATGTGAAACCAGCCGCAATCCGCGAACACCCCGCCCCAATCCACGTCGCCGGGCTTGGCCAGTGCCACCGCGCTGTAATCGCGGTCGTAGACTACGGTGGATGCCCTTTGGTTGGCGCCGGTCTCCACGTAGTAGACCGGCATGCGGCCGCGCGCGCGCACGATCCGCGAGGTGTCCACGCCAAAGCGGCGCAGTTCCCCCACCACCGCATCCGCGATGGGATTGTTGGGTGGGAGAAAGGTCACGTAACGTGCCGGCAATCCGAATCCCGCCAGGGCCACGGCGACATTGGCCTCGCCACCGCCGAAAGTCGCCACGAACTGTGGCGATTGCAGGAAGCGCTCGAAGCCCGGCGGCGCGAGGCGCAGCATGATCTCCCCAAAGGAGACGGTAGTTTTCGTCATGAACTCTATTCTTTGACCGCTATCACGTCCACCGCGAAACCCGCGTCCATGGACGGCAGTCCCTGAAACGGCAACATGGTTCCCGCGGGCGGGCGCGCCCGGTCGTAAAACTCCCCGCGGATCTTCCGCACCTGTTCGGAGATGCTGGAAGAGAGCGGATACATGCTGGTGAAGGCCGCTTCGCGCAGGGATCCGCCTTCCTGCGACAGCGACTTCTGCAAACGCTCGAACGCCAGGCGGGCATCGGCGTCCTGAAATCCGAAGGCTTCCTGGCTGCCGGTGAGAATCACGCGCGGCGCCCCTACCAGCGCGATCTGCGAAAGCTGCGCGGGGGACCCCAGGCCTTCCGGGTTGAGCATGTGCACCGCCGTGCCCGTATTCCAACGCAGCCGCGCCACGGCCTCACATTCCGCCAGCGAGCGCGTGGGCGCGCGCTGCACCTGCACGAAGTTGAGCGCCGCATCGGTATAACGGGATTCCACCAGGCGGCGCACTTCCGAATACTGATCGAGCGAGCTCAGAAAACAGGTGACGCGTTCCACGTCATCGGGCTCCGATCCGGCAGCCTTCACCGCCGTCCCCAACTTCTGTAGGGACTCCTGCGCCAGCGGCAGCACCGGATCGAACGGACTCTTGCCGTATGCACCCTGACCCGAGATGTACACCAGGCCGTAATCGTTGACCGGCTTGCGGGCCGCCGCGGTCGATTCCATCACGATTTGGGAGGCCTCCAGGGGTAACGCGCCGACTTGGACCACGCTCAACACCGGCAGCGGCAGATGGTGGTCGGTGAAGGTCTCGCTGACCAGTTCGCGCACCCGCCGCAGATCGCCGCTGCCGGCCACAAACGCGCGCAGTTTCACCACCGTCGCGCCATTGGCCGAATGCAACAGCCACTTGATCGCGTCCCGGGTCTGTTGCGAGAGCAATCCGTGACCGGAGAGCGGCGTCACGTGAAATACCAGCTTGCGCGTCTCCACCGTCAACGCGTTGGGAGGGTCCTTGGGAAGCTGCAGGACCTGCGTCTCTTCCTCTTTTTTCTTCTTTCCCCAGGACGAGAGCGTAAATGCCAGCGCAACTACGAGCGCCAGCAGCCAGATCCTTCGCATAATCGCAACACCGATTGTACCGAATAACGGTCACAGGCAAAAAACACGCCGGCAGGGAATTCTCCCAATGTACAATCTCTTACACTCTCCCCGCCTGCACGATTCGGCGAATCCGCTATACTGTTGCTCGCCATCATGAACCGGACCGAAATGTTCCACCGCCTCGACGCGCACGCGGGCCGCTGGGACATGATCGTGGCGGGCGGCGGCGCCACCGGCGTGGGCGTGGCCTTGGACGCCGCCGCGCGCGGCTACCACGTGCTGCTGCTGGAACAAAGCGACTTCGGCAAGGGAACGTCGAGCCGCAGCACCAAGCTGGTGCATGGCGGCGTCCGGTACCTGGAACAGGGCAATATTTCGCTGGTGATGGAAGCGCTGCGCGAGCGCGGCCTGCTGCTGCGGAATGCGCCACACCTGGTACACGACCGGGCCTTCGTCGTCCCCAACTACGATTGGTGGGAGGCGCCGTTTTACGGGCTGGGATTGAAAGTCTACAATCTGCTGGCCGGCAAGTACGGTTTCGGTGCGTCGCGGATTCTCTCCAAAGAGGAGACCCTGGCCCGCCTGCCGACCATCAAGACCGAAGGCCTGCGCGGCGGCGTAGTCTACTTCGACGGTCAATTCGACGATGCGCGCCTGCTGCTCCACATGGCCGCCACCGCCAGCGAGAAAGGGGCGACCCTTCTGAACTACGTCGCGGTGACCGGCTTCACGAAGGACCCCGACGGATTTGTGGATGGCGTGGTTGCTCGCGACCGGGAGACGGGAGCGGAGTTCCGCGCCCAAGCCGGGGTGGTCATCAACGCGACCGGTCCGTTCAGCGACCGCCTCCGCCGCCAGGCGGACGATGCCGCGGCTCCGATCATCGCCCCCAGCCAGGGAGTCCACCTGGTCTTCGACCGCTCGTTTCTTCCCGGCGACAGCGCCATCATGGTTCCGCACACCAGCGACGGGCGCGTGATGTTCGCCATCCCGTGGCACGGACATACGCTGATCGGCACCACGGATACGCCCGTCGCCGAAGCTTATCTGGAACCGGTCGCGCTGGAGCAGGAGATCGACTTCATCCTGTCCACCGCGGCGCTGTACCTCGCGCACCAGCCCACGCGCGACGATATCCTGAGCGTCTTCGCCGGCATTCGGCCCCTGGTCAAGTCGGGCGGCGCGGGCAGCACCGCGGCCCTCTCGCGCGATCACACGATCCACATCGATAAGTCCGGACTGATAACCATCTGCGGGGGTAAGTGGACCACTTACCGGCACATGGCCGAGGACGTCGTCAACCAGGCTGCCATGCTGGCGCGCCTGCCGGAACGGCGCTGCCTCACGGAGGACTTACCGCTGCATGGATATCACGCCGATGCGGCTCAATTCGGCTCTTTGCGCGTGTACGGCGCGGATGCGCCCGCCATCCGGGAATTGATGCGCGCGGACCCCGCTTTCGCCGAACCGTTGGATGCGGCTCTGCCCTACACCGGCGCCGAAGTCGTCTGGGCCGTACGCCACGAGATGGCGCGCACCGTGGAGGATGTCCTGGCGCGCCGCACGCGCGCATTATTCCTGAATGCGCGAGCCGCCGTCCGCATGGCCCCGCGCGTCGCCGCGCTGATGGCGCGCGAGATCGGTTTGCCGGATACCTGGGTAAGCGAACAACTGCGGCAGTTCGGCGAGGTAGCCGCCAACTATCTCCCCCGGCCGCGCTCGATGTTAGCATACTAAGATCTGGCGTAATGGCTACCGCGACTACTACTCTTCGCCAGGTGCGTGTGATGCGCGCCGGACGCCGCATCGGCCTGACGGTGCTGGTGGCGTGCGTGGGCGTATTTTGCATGGACGCGCTGCTGTTTCGCACGCATCTCTACCGGTCGATCCTGGAGCCCGAATCCTCCGCCGGCTTGCTGGGGCTGATTCTCTGGCGCGAACACCGCGCCCAACGCACCGCGGGCGATAACCTGGTCGTGGTTCTGGGCAACTCGCGCATGGGCTACGCCCCGAAGGGCGTGGATCTCCGCCCGCGCCAGACCGGATACGTTTTACGCGTCGCCGGCGTGGCCGGCAGCAACGCTCCAACGTGGTATTACACGCTCCGTGATCTGGATCCGTCCGCGCGCCGTTACCGCGCCGTAGTGATCGGGTTGGATGACTACGACGATGAGGATCGCACGTATGAGCCGGATGACGATCTTACCGCCATGCACTATGTGATTCCGCTGCTGCGCCTGACTGATGTCTGGGACTTCTCGCAGTCGTTCCATAGCCCCAAATACCGGTGGGAGGCGTTTCGCGGCTCGCTGCTGAAAGGCATCACTTACCAGGCCGACCTGCAGGCATTCCTGTCGCACCCGTTCAAACGTATAGCCTATGTGCGCCTGTGCCACCGCGGTTGGCCGGACTGGACCTACGACTATGTAGAGACCGATAAGAACATGGTGGGTTTGCGGGTTGACTGGTCCACTCTGACCGCGACTTATCCGCCAGGAATGGATCCGATTCAGAGGGAAACCGTGCGCAACGAGATGTTATATTCGCCCGCCCCCCAAACCGGACGCCTGGCGCAGTTTCGCCGGAAGTGGCTGGGCCGGATCGCCGACCGCTACCGCAACTCCCGCACCAAGCTGATCTTCCTGCGCCTGCCGCGCGGTCCCCTGGTGCGCCCGGCTAGCTTGGTCAAAAAGCAGAGCAGCTCCATACGCGAACTGGTCGCGCGGCCGAACGTGATCCTGATGGATGAGCACTATTTCGATTCTCTGGAGCACCCGGAGCTATTCAAAGACGCCGTGCACCTGAACCGGGAAGGCGTGGCGCGATTCTCGGCCATGCTGGCGGACGAAGTCGCCCGCATCCTGGGTCCCCTCAAAGAAGTCCCGAAAGGACCGCTGTCCGGCAGGTGAGTCATGTTATTTAATACCACGGGTTTCTTTATCTTCCTTGCGGTGGTATTGGCCCTGTTCTACACCAGTCCGCGCGGGTTACGTAAATACATTCTGCTGGCAGCCAGTTACTTCTTCTACGGAAGCTGGAATTACAAATTCATTGCGCTATTACTAACGCTGACTGCGATCGACTATACCGCGGGCATCTGGCTGGAGAGAGTGCCGCCGGGGCCGCGCAAGAAGGCCGTGTTGATTCTCAGCCTGTGCGCCAATCTCGGTTTCCTGGGCTTTTTCAAGTACTACAATTTCCTGGCCGACAACGTGGCATTGCTCCTGGCACGGCCGCCGCATTCGTTCTTCCTGCAGATCGTGCTGCCGCTGGGCATCAGTTTCCATACGTTCCAAAGCATGTCGTACGTGGTGGATGTCTATCGCGGCGAACAACAGGCGGTCCGGAATCCGGTCGACTATGCGCTGTTCATCTGCTTCTTCCCTCAGTTAGTGGCGGGCCCCATCGTACGCGCCCGAAACTTCTTTCACGATCTCTGGAATTGGCAGCCGCCCGCCAGCGAGGACCTCGCCCGCGGAGTCATGCTGCTGGTGCTGGGACTGACGAAGAAGATGGCATTCGCCGACCAGTTCGCACGCGTGGCCAACGACTACTTTAAGAACAGCGCAACGAATCCGGGAATGTTGACCGCCTGGAGCGGCGTGGTGGCGTTCGGTCTGCAGATCTACTTCGACTTTTCCGGCTACACCGACATGGCCATCGGGATGGCCAAACTGCTGGGCTTCCACTTTCCGGTCAACTTCCGGCGTCCATACCTGGCCGCCAGTATTACCGACTTCTGGCGCCGCTGGCATATTTCGCTTTCCACCTGGCTGCGCGATTACCTGTATATCTCGCTCGGCGGCAACCGGCGCGGCCGATGGATGACTTATCGCAACCTGATGCTCACCATGTTACTGGGCGGTCTATGGCACGGCGCCAGTTGGAACTTCGTCATCTGGGGCGGCTTTCATGGCGCGCTGCTGAGCTTGGAGCGGGCCTTCCGCGGCAACCGGCGGGTGAGCGAGCGCTGGGACTGGCTCTACCCGTTCCAAGCCGCCGGTACCTTCGCCCTGGTCACCGTCAGTTGGGTTTTCTTCCGCGCCGCCGATCTGCCGCAGAGTCTCGCGATCGTCCGGCAGATGTTCGGCGGCGGGGCCGGGCATCTCTTGTTCGCGAACTGGCACATCGAGCTGATCGCCATCGCCCTGGTATTGGCGGTGGTCGAAGAGAAGTTCGAATGGTTCGAGCGCGTGCTCCGCGCACCCATACTCGCCTATGCCTCCGTGCTCGCCCTGATGCTCTTCTCCATCGAAGTGTTCGGCGTGATCGACGAACGCATCCCTTTCGTTTATTTTCAGTTTTAAGCGGAAACAGCAAGCCAATCGACCGTCGGCGGCGGTCTTTGATATAGTACGGCGGAAGGGGTGACAGGATGACTGTACGGAATCTACTGATGACGGCTGTGCTCTGCCTTCCACTTTGCGCGCAGACGGTCGGCCAAGCCCCGATTTTCGTTGTGGCCGCCGATTTCAACCACGATGGCTACCTCGACCTGGCGGTGGCCAATACGGCGTTGGGCAGAGGCGGAAGCATCTCGATTTTGTTGGGAAACGGCGATGGTACTTTTCGGCCCGCGCTGTCTCTGCCGGGCGGCAACTATCCGCGATCGATCGCTGTCGCGGATTTCAATCACGACGGCAATCCGGATCTGGCGGTAGCCAATGAGAGTCCGTCTAGCGGCGGCAGTGTTACCGTTTTTCCGGGCAACGGCGACGGCACGTTTCAGACGCCGTCGTTTTTGATGGCCGGCACTTATCCCGCCTCGGTGGTCGCAGCCGATTTCAACGGCGATGGCAAGGTCGACCTGGCGGTCGCCAACTCTCAGCAGTTCCAAACTACGCCGCCGTTCGAAAACGGCAGTGTCTCCGTCTTTCCGGGAAATGACGACGGGACGTTCGGTCCGCCTGCGTACTACCGGGCGGGCGCCTCGCCGATCTTCCTTACCGCCGCCGATCTCAATGGCGACGGGATTCCCGATCTCGCCGCAGCCGATTTCCAGGGTACGGCCCTGGCTGTCCTGATGGGCGTAGGAGACGGCACCTTCCAGGCTCCTCTGTTCCTCGCCGCGGGGCATGAACCGTTCTGTGTGGCTGCCGCGGATCTGGACGGCGACGGCACCGTGGATCTGGTTTCGGCCAACGGCTCAATCACCAGCACGGGTGGCTCCATATCCGTGACCCTCGGCGCGGGCAGCGGGAGCTTCCAGCCGACTGCCTACTACCGCGCGGGGCAGGGAGTGACGTTCGTTGCCGTCGGCGACTTCAATAAAGATGGCGTGCCGGACTTGGCCGTGGCGGATGACGGCGGTCCCAGCGCGGGCGGATTGACGATCCTGCTGGGCAACGGGGACGGCACCTTTCAATCGCCCATCTCACTGGCGGCCGGCCAGCATCCGGAAGCCGTGGCCGTGGGCGATTACAATCGCGACGGCAATCTGGACCTGGCCGTAGTCGACGCCGGGAACAACAAGAGTGCCGGCGCCGTTTTGATTCTGCTGGGCGATGGCGCCGGCCACTTCCACTGAGGCGCCGCGCTCCAGCGGTTATCATGGAATCGACAGCATGAAAATCATCGCCATCGACACCTATATTGCCGGTAATCCGTGGAAGAACTGGCTATTCGCCAAGGTATCCACCGATGAGGGGATACACGGCGTAGGCGAAGGGACGCTCAACTATTTCGCCCGGACGGTGGAAGCCGCCATTCACGAATTGAAGCCGATGGTGATCGGCATGAGCCCGTTCCAGGTGGAAACCATCTCGCAGCGCCTGGTGCGCGATGTCTACACCGAGGGCGCGCAGATCCATATGTGCGCCGTGGCGGCCATCGAAATTGCGTTGTGGGATATCATCGGCAAAGCCTGCAATCAGCCGGTTTACAACCTGTGGGGCGGGCAGTGTCACGAAAAACTGCGGGCGTATGCCAACGGCTGGTACCGCGGCCCGCGCGAGCCGGGGAGCTTCGCCGAGAAAGCCAGGGCCGTGGTCCGCCGCGGATATACGGCCCTCAAATTCGATCCGTTCGGTTCAAGCTGGCGGCTTCTCTCGCGCTACGATTTCGATCTGGCGGTGGACATCGTGCGCGCGGTGCGGGATGCCGTGGGCCCGTCCGTGGACCTGCTCATCGAAGCTCACTCCCGCTTCAACGTCGCCACCGCGGTGGAGTTTGCCGAGGCGATCCACCAGTTCCGCCCGGCCTGGTTCGAGGAACCGGTCCCCCACACCAATATTCCGGCCATGGTGGAAGTGGCGCGCCGCAGCCCGGTACCCGTCGCCACCGGCGAAAGCCTTTCCAGCAAGCAGCAATTCTCCGAGCTGTTGCAGCACAACGTGGTGAGCATTCTGCAGCCGGAGCCCCTGAACCTCGGCGGACTGTTCGCCGCGCGCAAGATCGCAGACATGGTGGATGCGCACTATGGCATGATCGCGCCCCACAGCGCGCAGGGGCCGGTGTGTTCCGCCGCCTGCGTGCAACTCAATGCCTCGCTGCCGAACTTCTTCATCCACGAGCTGTTCGATGAGTTCAACGACCCGTGGGAGCGGGAGATCGTCACGCATCCCGTCGAGCAGGTGGATGGCTACATCGCCGTGCCCGGCCGGCCCGGAATCGGCATCGATCTGAACATCGAGGAGATTCTGCAGCACCCGTATCAGCAGGAGAACTATTTGCCGCTCTTCAAGCCGGGTTGGGAGAAGCGGGAGCCGGTGCGGCCGGCGCGGGGCACAGGCGCATGAAATGCGGGCAGGCGCGGCAATGCTCGCTCTCCCGCAGGGGGAACTCCTGGCGCTCCTGCGCCTGCCGGAACTCCCGGACCACCAGCTCGGGCGAGTCGAATAAAGAGGGCCGAAGGTCCACCGCAATGGTGGTGTTCGAACGCAAAAAGCACAGGTATGCTTCGTCCGGAGCGCGGCCGGTGAGGCGTTCGAGCGCGAGTGCATACAGGCGCAGTTGCAGTTCATACGGTGCGGCATCGGCGGTGCGGTCGGTTTTGTAATCGACCAAAACCAGCCTGCCGCGGTCTTCGAACCACAGGTCGATCTGTCCGCGCAGCACGATATTCTCCAACTCCACCAGAAAATCGAATTCGCGCTCCACGGTGGCGGCCGCGGCGGCGCGCCTGCCCAGCGGGCTTTTGCGGAATACATCGGCCAACCGCTGGGCTTCCGGGTTGGCGTCGCCGGCCGGCATGCCCGCCAGCAGCGCGTGCACCTGTTGGCCGATATGGATGGCCGGTTGACTGCTCGTTCCGCCTCCCTCGAATCCCAGGTATCGCGACAAATAGTAGCGCCGCGGGCAGCCGGCGAACAGAGCCACGGAGGTGATGTTGGCTTGCGCATCGTACTGCCCGGCGACCGGCGGAAGATCGACGACCTGCGGCGCCGCCGCCGCGACATTCTGCAAGCGGAAGGCCGGCGCCTCCGGCGGCGCATCGAGCCAGCGCACCGGCAGGGTCGCCGCTACCCGCGCCGCCCAGTTCTGGGGCTTCTTACCGTTCAGGGAATAAGAGAGCACCAGGTGCTCTTCGGCGCGCGTCATGGCCACGTAAAGCAGCCGGTTGCCTTCTTCTGTCTCCCGCCGGCGGATCTCGTCTTTCACCGCGCGATGGAACGAGTCGCTCTTGTCTTTGCCGCCCAGCGGATGCCGCCAGTTGGCGCCCAGGCCGATCCGCGGAGAGAACGACAGCGCACCCGGATTCGTATCCACGCCCTTGTGCATCGCCGCCAGGAACACCACCGGGAACTCCAATCCCTTGGCCGTATGCACGGTCATGATCTTCACGGCATTGACCGAATCCTCCGGCGGCGCGTCCGGTTCGCGGGGCTGCGAAGCGCGCAATAGCTGGATTTCATCCACGAACTCCGCCAGCGTCTCGCGGGACCCCGCGGCGCGAGCCTGCGCCACGAACTTCTCGAGATTGGCCGCCCCACGCGGACCATCCGGCGCCTGGTAGCCGCATTCGTCGATGGCGCGCATCAGCAACCGGTCGATGCCGGCGTAATCGCGGGCCGCGCGCCAGCGCGCCAACCTGTCGCGGAAGCCCGCCAGCCGCACCGCATCTTCGGCAGCAAAGGCCGCCAGCGACCCAGCCGCCAACTGCTCCACCGCGCTGCCCAGATTGCCCAGCGACTTCAAACGCAGCAGCGCATCGTCGGATGTTGCCACGAAGGGCGAACGCAGCACCGCCGCCATGCTGATCTCGTCGCGCGGATTCACGATCACGCGCAGCAGATGCATCAGGTCCACCACCTCCCGCGATTCGTAGAAGCCCTTCCCGCGATTCACGACGTACGGAATGCCGTATTCGTCGAAGGCGCGCGTGAAGTCGGCCACCACTTCGGAGTTGCGCACCAGCAGCGCGAAGTCACGGAATTCGGCGGGGCCGTCGCGCAGCGCCAGGTGGCCCTCCATCTCCACGATCCGCGCGGCCACCCACCGCGCTTCCGACTCCCCGTCGGCCGCTGCCAGCACCTCGACCGACGGCGCCGCCTTCTCGGCGAAGCTCTTGCCCGGCACCAGCGCGCGCGGCACGACGCCGTCCACGCCGTCCGCCACCGTCTCCACCGTGGTTAGAATCTCTCTCCGGCTGCGAAAGTTCTCGACCAGTTCGACCAGCCGCCCGCCGCCGGCGGCCACCGCATCGCGATAGTGGCGGAAGACATCCGGGTCGGCGTGGCGGAATCCGTAGATCGACTGATTGATATCGCCGACCGCGTAAAAACGGTCCGGCCGCCGCAGCAGCTCCAGCAGCCGCGCCTGCAAACCGTTGGTGTCCTGCAGTTCGTCCATCAGGATCTGGTCGAACTGGTGCTGCACACGCTGCCGGACATCCGGATGCTCGTGAAGAAGCCGCACGGCATACTCTTCCAGGTCGGCGTAATCGAGCGCCGCAAGCTGCTGTTTGCGTGCGCGATACAGGTGGTCGAAGCGCGTGAAAAGATCGCAGAGCGTGGCGCGCCCGGCGGCGTAATACTCGGTAATCAGCGAGTATTCAAGCGCCGGCAGGAGGTCTTCTTTGAGCTTTTTGAATTGATCGCGCGCACTATCGCCGCTCTTCAGCCTGGTCAGGTTGCACTGGAAAGACGCGACGGCCCGCAAGGCAGCTTCCGCTCCCTGCGGCAAGGCCTGCTCGATCCGCTCCAGGCACTCCTGCGCCTCGCGCAGATGGAGTTGTTGATCGAACTTCCAATAAGGCCGCGACAGTCTGCGTGCCTCCGCGATAGCCGCGGCCACATCCGGCCGCTGCGGTATCGGGTACCGGGCCAGTTCGCCGACGCCGACCCCCGCCGCGCGGATCGCATCGTAGACCCCGAGCAACCCGGATCCGGTGTCCACAGTCGCCAGGCCGCGCATGAGCCCGCGCGCCCGGTCCGGCTGTTGCGCGAACAATTCGTCCAAAGCCTGGTCCACACACTCCCGTTGCGCGTGCAGCGATTCGCGCTCGTCCAGCACACGAAAATCCGGATCGATGCCCGCGAAAATCGCACATTCTTTCAGCAGCCGGGTACAGAAGCCGTCCACCGTGGAAACGTAGGCCCGCTCCAGTTTGCCGCGGATTTCCGCGCGGTCGCGGAACGCTGCGGCCAGCCTCTCGCGCATGTTATTGGCAGCTTTGTCGGTGAAGGTGATCGCCAGGATACGCAAGGGATCCACGCCGCTCTCCACCAGGTTGACGAAATATTCGACCAGCACGGTGGTTTTGCCCGAGCCGGGACCGGCCACCACGCACGTGTCGCGCGGCGTCTTCTCAACTTCGACGGCCTGCTGTTGGCGGCTGGTCAGTCCCACGTGGCGGCTCCCTCGGCCAATTCCGTGCCGGTATCGGCCGCCGTGAATCGGCAGACGTCGCGGTAGTCGCACAGGCGGCATTTGCTGGGATCGGCGGGCTTCGGCGCCACCGTCCCCGCACGAATCTCATCCGCGATGCGTAGCGTCGTTTCGATCGCCGGCCCCGGATCGAAGGATATGCCGATAGGAGCCTGCACCCTGTGCTTAAACCCCCAAAACGAAAAACCCTCCGCGCGCAGGTCAAAACATCGCTCCACGGCTTTCATGTAGAGTTGCGGCTGCAACGAGGTCACCCGGCTCTTAGCGTCGCCGCTGTACTTGTAATCGGTCACCAAAGCGCTGCGATCCGGAGTGATGTCGATGCGGTCGATGCGGCCCTTCACGGCTACTCCGTCCGTGAGGCGATATTCGAAATCCTGCTCGGTGCGGATTTCATAATCCAGAGACCAGCGGGGATCGTCCACCAGCGCGTGCAGATCCGCCAGCATCTGCTCGCGCAGCGCTTCCGTGCGGTAGGCGGACGGCACGTTGTGCTTCCGGGCGAGACGCGCGAAGACGCGATCGAACACTTCTTCGAGAGCCGCGCCATCGCGATGCAACTCGGCAAGCACGCCGTGTACGATGCTGCCCTGCATACGATAGTCGAGACGCTGTTCGGGGCGCAACGGGGCGGATTGCAGGCGGAGCGTGTCGCGGCCGAAGTACTGAAACGGACACTGCAAATACACTTCCAGCGATGTGACCTGGAAGGCCTTCTGGCGCAGAACCTCGGGGTAGGTGATCGCCAGGGCGGCGGAGCTGTTCGGCGGCGGCCGGCGCACGGCCACGTGCCGCGCGGCCACCGTTGCCTGGCCTTCCAGGTAAAGTGACGGCAGATTCTGTTGGCCCCGCGCGTCCGTCCGTGGATAGCTGAGCGTCAACGACTCGGTGGCGCGCGCAATGGCCCAGTCGAACAGGAATCGCTCTTCCGTCTCGAAGTCCCCGGCCGAGCGCAGCCGTATGCCCGCCTGCCTGATCTGCAGCCGTACGGATTCCGGAAAGAACGGGTCCTGCGCATGCTGCTTGGGGAATTGCTTTTCCACCAGGCCGCACACGAAGATTACCGGCAGCCGCCACTGGCGCGCCTCGTGCGCATCCAGCACGTGCACCACGTTGCGCCGGTTGTCGGCCACCCGCAGCGGCGTCAGCCGGACCACGGATTTCGCGGTCCGCCAGAATTCGCCAAGAAGGATCGGCCGGTCCGGCAGCGCGCCAGCCGCTTCCTGCATGGCTTCGTCGAACGCATCCAGAGCGGCAGCCTGGCTCCGCGAAACGGCCGCGGCTTCGTAACTCCCCGGCTCGGGCGGAGGCGGCGCGAACAATCCGCGCAACGATTGCAAACGTCCGGCCCACTCGCGCGGGGCCAGCACCAGTGTGCACCAATCATCCAACTCCGCGCAGGATTCCAAAAGACGCCGCGGTCCGCCTGGAATCGCGCGCAGCGCCTCCAACCCGCGGCCGGGGATGCGTTCCCGCACCGCAAAGTCGAACTCATCGCAGGGCAATCCCGGCGCCAGGCGCAAGGCAGCCAGAGTCTCGGCGTGGTCCCACCCGCCGAGCATCGCTTCCACCATGCCGCTGAAGAACCGCACCAGGGCATGGCGTTCCAACTCGGAATCGAAGTAGAAGTGCGCCGGAATGCCGAACCGATCCAGCACCGCGCGCAGGATCGATTCATAGATCTCCGGACACCGCACGATCACGCCCATTTCGCGGAATTGGCGTCCCGCGCCAACCTGTTCCAGAATACGGTGTGCGATTTCGTCCACTTCGCGCTCGATGGATGGCGCCTCCACCAGCTCGCGGCGGGCGGCGGTGGGTTTGAATGCGCAATTTTCCTCGGCAAATCCCATCTCCAGCAGCCGCCTCCGCGTGAGTTCGGTTACGGGCGCAATCGGGAGCGTCAGCACGACGTCCGCATGCCGGCCCATCGCCGCGATAGCCGCCGACTCCGGATCGGGCAGGGCGTAGAAGCCATCCATCCAGATCGTGTGCACTCCGTGCAGGCCGTCGCGGGCGATCCGCTCCGCCGCGTACAGCAGGCGTTGCGATCGCATAGCCAATCCGCGCCGCCGCAACTCCCGATCCACCTCGGCGTAGACTTTGGCAAAGGCCTCGCCCAGCGGCGACGCTCGGATAACCGCCGCCGGCAGCCGCTGTGCATCGCATCCCGCCGCCGATAGCTCCTCCATGCTGCGCGCCAGCGCGGCGCAGAATCCGGGCAGCCGCACCACGCGCTCAAACGCCGGCGGATTCACGCGCCGCGCGGCATCCTCCACGATCAGATAAAACAGCGGCCGCGAAACCTGCGGCCGATCCGCGGCGAACGCGTCCACAAATCGCGATAGGGTCTGGATCAGCGAGGGCCGGAAAACGAATCCCTCGCGCGCCATCTGGTTTTGCAGATGCTGCGCCATGGTGGCGGTGGGGGTCAACAGGCGTACACCGGCATCCCGGCGCCGCAGCGCCCGGCGGAACTGTTCCAGTATGCGAAAGGTCTTCCCCGACCCGGCCGGACCGGTGAGCAACAACATTAGAATCCAGGTTAGCTTACCGCGCCGCGCGGGCGGGTACGCTACAATGGCGGCGTGTCCGATGTTAGCTGGTGGCGGCGGGTACAGTTGCAGGACGCGGTGTGGCTGCTGCTGTTCGTGGGATTCGCCGTCCTCAGCCCGGATCGCGATGTTTACGAGATCGTCCCCATCGGCGCCCTGGCGATGCTCCAGATCCTGGAGCCGAAGCTCGAATTCGTAGGCACCACGCGCGGCAAGGTCGTCTGGATCGTCCTGAAGCTCCTGTTCTGTTATATCGTCATCGGCTTTACCGGCGGACTGCAAAGCAGTTGGTATTGGCTGCTGCTCCTGCCCGTGATTTCGGCCGGAACGTCGCTGGGGTTGCTCGGCACACTGGTCTTTACGGTTCTCTCCTGCGGCGCCTATCTGTCGTTCCTGGCCTTCATCGACTGGAACAAGTGGGTGATCGAGGTGCAGGAAAAGCGCGAGCTGGCCTTGCGCCTGATCTTCCTCGGCGTGGCCGGCAACCTGACCAACGCGCTCGCCGAAGCCTTGCGCCAACAGTTCGCCAAGACCAAGGCCGTGGCGGACCAACTGGTCGAAGCCAATCGCAGCCTGCAGCAGGCCGAAGAGGCCGTGCGCCGCTCCGACCGCCTGGCGGCTCTCGGCCAGCTCGCCGCCGGACTGGCGCACGAACTGCGAAATCCCCTGGGCACCATTCGCGCATCGGCCGAGATGCTCAACCGCAGCGTCGCCGCGGAGAACGACGTAGCCCGGGAAGTCGCCGGCTTTATCTCTTCGGAAGTGGATCGCACCAATTCCCTGGTCACCCGCTTTCTGGATTTCGTGCGCCCGCTGCAGTTGCGGCTGGCGCCCGCGGAATTGGCACAGGTGCTCGACCGTTCGGTCTCCATGGTGGAACGGGAGGCGGCCACACGCCAGGTGACAATATACAAGAATTACTCGCCGGACATCCCGCCATTTCCGCTGGATTCGGAACTGATGGAGCGGGTCTTCTACAACCTTCTGGCCAATGCTACCCAGGCCACCGCACCCGGCGGAGCGGTGACCGTAAAGGCCCGCCCGCTGGCGGACACCGCCGAGGTCGCGGTGATCGACCGCGGGGAAGGCATCGCGCCGGCAACTCTCGACAGCATCTTCAATCCATTCTTCACCACCAAGCCCGACGGCGTCGGGCTGGGCCTGGCCATCTGTTCCAAGATCGTGGATCAGCACGGCGGCCGCATTGCGGTCGAAAGCGAACCGGGCAAAGGCAGCGTCTTCCGCGTGTATCTGCCCATGAAGGAGGAAGCATCCGGCTCGAAACCGAAAGGCTGATTCTGGGACCTTGGAGCCCGGAGGACTGGCGCGAGTTTCACGCCATCGCCGCGGACCCGGAGGTGATCCGCTACATCGGCAACGGCACGCCCTGGTCCGCCGAACGCGCGCGCCAGTTCGTGGTCCGGCAGATGCAGTTATTCGCCGAGTGCGGGTATTGCCTGTGGAAGATGACGCCGAAGCATGGCGGGGTGATTGGATTCTGCGGGCTGCAGCCCCTGCCCGACACCGATGAAATCGAGATCGGCTGGTGGCTGGCGCGGGCCTGCTGGGGTCGGGGGCTGGCGACCGAAGCGGCGCGGGCAGCGCTCTGCGACGCACGCCAGCGGGCCGGCCTCGGGCGCATTGTGTCGATCGCCCAGCCCGCCAACACCGCTTCCGTGAATATCATGCGCAAACTAGGCATGCACTTCGAACGGACGCTAGACCGCCGCGGGATCGCCGTGGTGATGTATGCGAGCGAGCCGGAAACGGCTAATTCCAAAGCCGGTTGATGACTCGAATCAGGATGGTCCCGCTCACCATGAAGATCGCGAGCAGCGCCAGAGCGTACCCCATGCGCCCATACAGAAAGTTACCCACCATGAACAGTGCGGACCATATGGTGACGCAACCGGTGGTCCAGCCGAGCAGCGCCAGGGGGATGTTCTCGTGCTTGGCCCATTCCGCGGCCTGCGAAGCCGGAATCCCGGCCAATTCCTGTACACGGCGCCAGCCGGGACCGAACGGGTGTACGGTCTTATAAAAACCGATCAAGGCCGCCGGCTCCGTTTGCGGCCCTAAATATGCGGTGGCGATCCAGCACACGGTGGTGAATGCCACCGTGATGAGTAACTGCTGATAAGTGCCGATCACGATGCCGTTCTTCGTCAGAATCAAAAACAACACCGAGATACCGAACGAGGTGCACATGGCCACGATCTCGCACCATGCCGTCACGCGCCACCAAAACCAGCGCATGAGGTACAACAGACCGGTTCCGGCGCCCACCTGCAGGATAATGTTGAAACTGTCCTTGGCGGTGTCCAGGGCGAATACCAGCGCCGAAGAGGCCACAAAGAGAAGCACGGTGGCGATCCGACCCGCCGCCACGTAGTGCTTTTCGGTCTTACCCGGCCGGACGAACCGCTGGTAGAAGTCGTGCACCAGGTAGGACGCGCCCCAGTTGAGATGCGTCAGAATCGTGGAAGAGTTGGCCGCCACCAGGCCCCCCAGCATCAGCCCCATCCAGCCTACCGGCAGAAAGCGCAGCATGACCGGGAACGCGATATCGTGGCCTACCAGGGCGGGATTCACATTCGGGATGGCGCGCTGCAAATCGGATAGCTGAGGGTAGACGACGATCGACGCCAGACCCACGATGATCCAGGGCCACGGCCGGCAGACGTAGTGCGCCACATTGAAGAACAAGGTCGCGCCCAGGGCGTCCTTTTCCGACTTGGACGCCAGCATGCGCTGCGCGATGTAACTGCCGCCGCCGGGCTCCGCGCCGGGATACCACACCGACCACCACTGCACGGCGATCGGCATGATGAACACGGCTACGGCCAGGTCCCAGTTGCTGGTGAAGTCCGGCAGCATATTCAGGTAATTCAGCCCGCCCGGCCCGTGCATGTGGGACAGCTTCTCCACCAGCCCATGCATACCGCCGACCTGCGGCAGTTCCACGGCGAAATACGCCGCCGCGATCACCGCCGACATCTTGATGAAGAACTGGATCATGTCGATGACCAGCACGCCCCACAAGCCCGAGTGTGCCGCGAACACCACGTTGAGCAGTCCCACTGCCAGCAGCGTCTGCCAGCGGTCGAATCCAAACAGAACCGCGGCAATCTTCACCGCGGCCAGGTCGACGGTGGCCATGATCATGCAGTTGAAAAAGAATCCGAGATAGACCGCCCGAAATCCGCGCACCGCGCTGGCGGCTTTGCCCGAATACCGCACTTCGTAGAACTCCAGGTCCGTCAGGACCCCGGAACGCCGCCACAGCCGGGCGTAAAAGAACACCGTGGCTACACCCGTCAAAGTGAATGCCCACCATTGCCAGTTGCCGGCCACGCCCTGGGTACGCACAAAGTTGGCCACCAGGTTGGGCGTGTCGCTCGAAAAGGTGGTCGCCACCATGGAGAGTCCCGCCAGCCACCAGGGCACCGAGCGGCCGGAGGCGAAGAACTCGGAAGTACTCTTGCCGGAGCGCTTTCCGAAGAACAGCGCGGGGATAAAGCAAACCAGAATCGAGATGGCGGCGATGACCCAATCAAGCGTGTGGAGATGCATGAAGCTCCTCGATCAACTGCAGCGCGCCTGGTCCGGGTGCGGCGTGGATCAGATGCATGCGCTCGTCGAATTGCGGCGATCCCGCATAGTAACGCTGAATCAGCCCTTGGCGCACGGCGGCCAGATCGTCGGCGCGGCAGAACACCACGGCGCAACCGCCGAAGCCTGCTCCGGTCAAACGCGCACCCAGCGCGCCGGAGGCCACGGCGGCTTCCACCAGGCGGTCGAGCGCGGCGCAACTCACGCGCAGACGGCCGCGCAGGCTGGCGTGCGAGGCGAGCAGCAGCGTTCCGAAAGCCGCCTGATCGCCTTGCTCCATCGCCTGCACCGCGGCGCGCACCCGAAGCGCTTCGCCGGCCACGTGCAGAAAAGCGTCCCGTTCGGCGGGATCGGCCAGGCCGCGCGCGGCCAATTCTTCCGCCTGGGCGAAGGTCAGGCCGTCGGTCGCGGCCCGGTAACTGCCGAATCCCAGCCGCGCCAGCGCCGCGCTGCCCGCGACCCGGCAGGCATTGTACTGTTGCCGCACGGCGCCAGATTTCTCCGCGACGGTGAGACTGTGGGCCACCAGGAACGCCCATCCGGAGGGAACCGGAATCGGACGCACGGACACCGGGTCGAACTCAATGAGCGAGGCGCATCCGGCGCGCGACCCGAGCGATGCCGCGTGGTCCATCCCGCCGCCGCGCGTGCCCACGAATTGCTCCCCATCGGGCAGTATCTCCATCAGATCTTCGAAGCCGGGCGCGCGGCCATTCGCCAGCAACAGGCACAAGGTGAAGGCCACCAGCAGCGCCGACGATGACGACAGGCCGGCCGCGGCGGGCAGGTCCGAGACGACTGCCGCGTCCACGCCCGCCAGAACTCCCCATTTCATGCCGACTGCGCGGGCGGCAGCCCGCAGGTAGTTCTCCCAATCGCCGGCGGGCACGGGCGATATTTCGGGCGTCCAGACGAATTCGCGCGCGCCGTAGCCATCCCCGCTGGCGGCCCGGATGCGATGATCCGTACGCGGCCGAAAGGCCACCCGTACCGATCGCCGCAGCGCCATCGGCAGCACCGGCAGGTTGTGATAATCGATGTGCTCGCCGATCAGGTTGACCCGGCCGGGAGCCGATACGAGGCCAATCTTGCCACCCGGCCCGAACGCCTCGGCAAGCAATGTATGTGAATCCAACTTGCTACTATAGCTCTCACCGCCGGGGTCTGGCCGGATTCGATCAGGCCAGTTCCGCAGCCGCCGCCTGATCCAGGAACCAGGTTACCCGCTTCCCCTGCCGCGAGATCAACTGCGCGGGATAATGTTTGGGATCGAATTCCTGGTGGAAGACGTTGCGCACGGCGGACGCCTTATCGGCGCCGCTCACCAGGAATACCGTATTCTTGGCGGCCAGCAGCGCGCCCGGCAAAAGCGTAACGCGCCACTTGGAAGGCATCTTGGGTATGTACACCGCGCCCGCGATGTGCTCCCGGTCTTCGATGGATTGCTCGCCGGGAAACAGGCTGGCGGTGTGCGCGTCCGGACCCAAGCCGCATTGCAGCATGTCGAAGTGGGGCTGCTCGCCTTCCTCCAGCCCGAAGAAGTTGCGGATGTCGTCCGCATACTGCTCCGCGGCCGTCTCCGGCTTGATTTCGGCGTGTATGCGGTGTACCTGGGTGTTTGGAATGTGCGCGGGCGCGATCAGGTTCTCGTGCGCCAGCCGGTAATTGCTCTCCGGATCGTTGGGCGGCACGCAGCGCTCGTCCACGAAGAACAGGTGCACGCGCGGCCAGCGGAAGCCCGAAGCCACCAGGCTCTGGAACAACAGCTTCGGCGTGGAACCGCCGGAGAAGGCGACGGTAGCATGTTCCTGCCCGTCGAGCGCTTGTTCCAGCACGGCGCTCACGTGCCGGGCGCAGGCATCCGCGGCGGCGCGCGGATCCGGATGGGTCGACCATTGCACGCTCATGGGTAAGCTCACGATAACGCAAGTCTGGCGGCCGCGGCGAGGGCTCGTTCGAAGACCGGATCGCGGCCGGGGATGGAAAGCTCTTCCCGCATCAGCGAATAGTCATTCAGCGCCGGCAGCAGTGTCTTGCTCAGCAGGCCGCCCACCCGGACATCGGCGGTCCGCCCTTCGATCAGGCGGATCGACACCAGGGCGTCCGTACCGCCCTGCGCGCGCAATTCCACCAGGGTGAGTCGCCCCGCCGGTTCGCCCGGATCGGCGGCGAAGACGACCTCGGGGTGCGCGCCCATCTTCTCCAGCCCTTCCATCAGCCACGCCGCCAGGTAGTACGCGGTGGCCGGCGCGGCTGCCGAACTGTAATGGATCGCGATACGGGCGATTTCCGCCAGGTGGGCCATTTGCGCACGGTTTTCGAAGATCTGCGCGATCAGTTCGCGCCAGCGGGTAAGCCGCGTCCAGGAAAGATCGGCGACGGACCGGCCCGCGGCTACAGCCGCGCTCAGCCCCGCAAACGCGGAAGCCTGCGGCTCGAAGGCTGTGCTGTCCAGCACCACCTTCTGCGCAACCGCCGCCAGTTGCGGAAATGCCGGCAAGCCGAAAACGCGCGGGCTGCGGCACCACAGAATCACCGGCAGATCCGGCACCTTCAAGGGCACCAGCACCGCCGCCAGGTCCGCCAGGCTGGCATCCGACGCCGTGATTTCGATCTGCTCGCAGCAGATCTGCTGGCGGTGTCCGAAGGGCATCCAGCATTGCGCGAACACGCGCGACGACAGGTCCCGCCCGTCACCGCTGCGGAAGCGGATTACGATGGCGCGGCTGGGATGCTCCGGCATCAGCGCCGCCAGCGTCTCGCCGATGGCTTGCGCGTCGTCGGATTCCTCGGCGGCCACCACCAGGGTCATGGAACAAGCACGCAAGACTCCGGCGTCGCCCTCGCCCTGCTTGCCCAGCGTGACCCACAGGTCCGCCATCTCGTGCAGTATGCGATCGGGCGCGATGGTGCCCGCACCGGCCATTATGGCTGCCTCCACACGTGTCCGCGGCGCGCCAGCATATCGTCCGCGGCCTTCGGACCCCAGGTGCCCGACGCATAATTCGGAAAGTCGAACTTGGTGTTGCTCCACACGCTCTGGACGGCATCCACCACCGCCCAACTGGCTTCCACCATGTCCTGCCGTGTGTATAGCGTGGCGTCGCCGATAATCGCGTCGAGCAGCAGGGTCTCGTAAGCCGACGGCGACCGCTCGCCGAAACTGGAGCCGTAGTTGAAGTCCATGGAGACCGGCCGCAGTTTCATTCCCGCTCCGGGGCGCTTCGATAGAAACTTCAGCGAAATCCCTTCCTCCGGCTGGATGCGCAGGATCAGCAGATTCGGCGCGGTAGTGGTTTCGTCGCCGTTGAAGATCGCCAGCGGCGCCGCGTTGAACTGAATGGCGATTTCGGTGACGCGCTTGGGCAGCCTTTTACCGGAGCGCAGGTAGAAGGGCACGCCGGCCCAGCGCCAGTTGTCCACAAAGAAGGTTACCGCGGCATAGGTATCCGTCTGCGCGTCCGGCTTCACGCCGGGCTCCTGCCGGAAACCCGGGACCTCTTCGCCGCCGATGCGCGCCGGACCGTACTGCCCGGATACCGTGTTCTGCAGCACCTCATCCGGCTTCATCACCCGTATGGACCGCAGCAGTTTGGAGCGCTCGTCGCGCACGGAGGTGGGCTTGAACGTCGCGCTGGGCTCCATGGCGATGGTGGCCATCACCTGCGAGAGATGATTCTGAATCATGTCGCGCAGCGCCCCTGCCTCCTGGTAGTACGAGCCGCGGCCTTCCACGCCGATCGATTCCGCCGCCGTGATCTGCACATGGTTCACGTAGCGCCGGTTCCACAACGGTTCAAAAATGCCGTTGCCGAAGCGGAGCGCCAGGATGTTCTGTACGGTCTCCTTCCCCAGGTAATGGTCGATGCGGTAGACCTCGGACTCTTCAAACGCGCTGTGCAACTCGTTACTGAGCGTGCGCGCGCTGGCCAGGTCGTGGCCGAACGGCTTTTCCACTACGATGCGGCGCCATCCGTCGCCTTTGCCGACGTTGGCGGCGGCCAGCCCTTGCGCGATCGGGATGTACTGGCTGGGCTGCGCCGAGAGGTAGAACAGAACGTTGCCGCCGGTTTGGCGGGCGGATTTGATCTCGTTGAGACGCGCTTCCAACGCCGGATAGAGCGCCGCATCGTCAAAATTGCCGGGCATATAAAAGATGCCCTGCGCGAAGGTCTTCCACACGTCCTCGTCGAACGGCGAATCTTCCAGGAACTGCTTCACCGAGTCGTACATCTTCTCCCGGAACTGGTCGTCGCTCAGCGGAGTCCGCGAGATGCCCAGCACGGCGAATCCGGCATCCAGGCGGCGTTCGTAGGCCAGGCGGTAAAGGGCGGGCAGCAGCTTACGTTTCGTCAGGTCGCCGTTGGCGCCGAAAATGACCATGGCGCACTCCGGCACGCGGCGCTCGAAACGTAGGGGATCCTGGAACGGATTCTCCAGAGACATGTAGACCAAAATAGCACGAGCGGGACGTCTTCCCTTTGCATGCTCCAGTGAGTCGTACGGAAACAGACGCAACAGGTCCGACTCGCGTCAGGGTTTGCGCGCTTGCGGGCCAGTCATAGGTTCGCGCCGAAGGCCAGCAGCCGGCCATCGCAGTCCTTCACCACGAACTCGCGCGCGTGCCATGGCGTGTCGCCAAGTTCCCGCGTGAATTCCACGCCGCGAACAGTGTACTCGGCGTAAAGTGCGTCCGCGTTCTCGACCAGCAAGTACGCGTCGAGCAGTTCTTCGTGGTACTTGTCCGGGTTGGGTGTAGGCGGCTTGGCGCAGCGGAAGTGAATCACCTGCCGGTCGCGCGCCACGATGGCGTAGACTGGCGGATCCTGCCACGTGCCCCGGCGTTCGAAGCCGAGCTTGTCTTTGTAATAGGCGAGCGTCGATGGGATATCCGTCGTAAAGAACAGAGGCGCGATCTGACGAATCATTATGCAAGTGTACGGCAAGCGCTCCCTCGCGGGCAGGCTGCCGGCAATGCCGGGGCATTTCTCATGGGAGAACGCTGCAATCTCTGGCTTGGCGGTGAGCGTTCCGTGCGGAATACGGCGTTTCCGAACCAGAAGGCGCGAAGTGGCGTGTAGCCGGCCGTGATTAGCGCTGATTTGCCGCCCCGGTCCCTCATTGCGTCCGAAACGAGTGATAATCGACGTTCGGGAGCAGATCCGTGATCGTTGCTGGGGTAGACTTCGGGACGCTCAGCGTCCGCGTTTCCATTTTTGACAGCGCCAAAGGCCGGCTGGGCTCGGCCACCGGCGATTATCCGCTGGCGCGTAAGAAGGAAGATCCGGACCACGCCACGCAGTCGCATCAGGACCACATGCAGGCGCTGGCCGCAGCCATGCGGCGCGCGCTCGAAACCGCCGCCGTGGAGGGTGGCCAGGTGGCCGCGCTGGCGCTGGACACCACCGGATCGAGCGTCATCCCGGTGGGCGAGGGCCTCGCTCCGCTCGACGACTACTACCTCTGGTGCGACCATCGCGCCAAGGGCGAAGCCGCCGAGATCACCGCCGCCGGACGCCGCGAGAAGCTGGAGGCGCTCGCATGGTGCGGCGGCGTCTACTCCTCCGAGTGGGGCTTCTCCAAACTGCTGCACTGGCTGCGCCACAACCCGCAGAAACGCGCGCGCATGGTCACCGCGCTGGAGCACTGCGACATGGTGGCCGCGGTTCTGTGCGGCATCCACGATCCGCACCAGGCGCCGCGCAGTGTCTGCGCCATGGGCCACAAGTGGATGTGGAATCGCGATCTCGGCGGATTGCCGCCCGAGGATTTCCTGATCAAAGTCGACCCGGTTCTCTGCGGCGTGCGCGGCAGACTCGACGGCCGCTACGCCACATCCGACCAGATCGCCGGCCACCTCTCCGCGGAGTGGGCCGAAAAGCTCGGACTTAGGGCCGGCATTCCGATTCCGGTCGGCGCTTTTGACGCGCACTGGGACGCTATCGGCGCGGGTGTGCGCGAAGGCGACGTCGTCAACGTGGTGGGCACGTCCACCTGCATCATGGCGATCGCCAAACAGGTGGACCTGATCCCCGGGGTGTGCGGCGTGGTAAAAGGCTCCATCCATCCGGACTACTTCGGCATCGAAGCCGGCCTCTCAGCCACGGGCGACATCTTCGATGCCATCGCGCGCCGCGCGGGATCGACGGTTGCGGCGCTGTCGGAGGGTCTCGCCAGCTACCGCGGCGGTCAAACCGGATTGCTGCGTCTGACGTGGGATAACGGCGATCGCACCGTGCTGGTAAATGCCGAGCTCGGTGGCGTGACTTTGGGCTGGAACCTGACGCATACCGCGCACGACGAGTTGTTCGCGGCCATCGAGGGAACCGCCTTCCACACGCGGGTGATCTTCGAACGTATGGCGGAGCACGGTGTGCCGATCCGGCGCGTGATCAACGGCGGCGGTATTCCGCAGAAGAACGAGACGCTCAACGGGGTATACGCGAACGTGCTCAACAAACCGGTGCTGGTGCCGGAAGGCGACGTGACCAGCTTGGGTTCGGCGATTATGGCCTTCATGGCCGCCGGCGCGTTTCCCAGCATCGAGGCGGCGCAGGACGCGTTGTGCCCGCCGTATCGCACCATAGCGCCGGACCCGGGCGACAGCGCGGCTTACGAACAGATTTATCCGTTGTACCGGAAGCTGTACTTTGCGCTGGGTAATCCGGGCTCGGAGGCAGCCGCCATCGGCGATGTTTTGCCGGCCCTGCGCCGGTTAGCGGCGGAAGTGAGAAGTCGAGCCGCCGCCTGAGCGGGGGTCGACCATAGAGGACAGTATGGAGAATACCAGACGTGAGTTTCTGAGAACCGCCGCGGCGGGCCTGGCGGCCGCCATACCGCTGCGCCCGGCCACCGGCGACAGCACCATCGAAGTGTTGATCGACGAACCGGTCGCCACCATCGCGCCGCAGATCTACGGGCACTTCGCCGAGAACCTGGGCGGCGTGGTCTACGATGGCATCTGGGTGGGTGAAGACTCATCCGTGCCCAACATCGGCGGCATCCGCAAACAACTGGTGGAATCACTGCGGCGGATCCATGCGCCCGTGATCCGCTGGCCCGGCGGCTGCTTCGCCGACAGCTACGACTGGCGCGACGGCATCGGACCCCGAGTCAAGCGGCCCCGCCGGACCAACTTCTGGGCCGGCGCGGCGGAATGGGGCAAAAGCGGGGTGCACACCGGGCCCCAGATCTACGATCCGAACCAGTTCGGCACCGTCGAATTTGCGCGCTTCTGCAAGCTCAGCGGGGCACAGCCGTACTTCGCGGCCAATATGCGCGGGTTGACGGCCGCGGACTTCGATCATTGGGTGGAATATTGCAATTCACCCGCGGGATCGACCACCCTGGCAGACCTGCGCGCGGCGGATGGCGAACGTGAGCCGCTCGACGTGCGCTATTGGGGCGTCGGCAACGAGGCCTGGGGTTGCGGCGGCAATTTCATCCCCGAAGATTACGCCACCGAGTTCCTGCGCTTCACGGCCTGGGTGCCGGGCTATCGCGTGCCGCTGGCCTTCGTCGGCTCCGGTCCCAACGGCAACGATCGCGACTGGACCCGGCGGTTCTTCGCCAAGCTGGCGGAGAAGAACGCGGTGCACGGCATGTGGGGCTGGTCCATGCATCACTACGCCTGGAATGTCACCGGCGGCCGCGTGACGGATTGGATCGCGGGCAAGGGCGACGCGCTGCGATTCGATTCCGAAGCCTATTACGAACTTCTGCGCGAGGCGGCGCAAATGGAATCGTTCATCGTGAG
This sequence comes from Bryobacteraceae bacterium, assembly GCA_035499555.1. GTDB lineage: Bacteria > Acidobacteriota > Terriglobia > Bryobacterales > Bryobacteraceae > Bog-159. Next base: position 16,607 of record DATJYO010000049.1, on the reverse strand, counting down.
CCAGTGGGGCATCATGGGCGAACACGATCCCCGGCACCACGTCAAGCTCGTGGTGGATGAGTGGGGCGCCTGGTACGCGGCGGGCACGGAGCCGTTCCCGGGAGCGCTGTTGGGGCAGCAGAGCACCATGCGCGACGCGGTGCTGGCGGGTCTGACGCTGGACACCTTCAACCGCCACGCGGACAAGGTCGGCATGGCGGCTATCGCGCAATTGGTGAACTGCCTGCAATCGCCTTTTTTGGCGCACGAGGATAAGTTCTGCGTCACGCCCACGTATCATGTGTTCGATATGTTCGCGGCCCACCAGGGAGCCCAGTCGCTGCGTACGGTTGCGGCGGCGCCGACGATTTACAAGGGCCTGGCGGGGCTTTCCTGCTCGGCTTCTCTGCGCGACAAGATGCTGACCCTTACGGTCACCAATCCCAGCATCGATCAGACCCGCGAGGTAGAGGTCACGGTGCGCGGCGGCAGGGTCGCGTCGGCGAAGGCCACGGTCCTGTCGGCCGCCGATGTGCACGCCCACAACAGCTTCGAGAACCCCGACGCCGTAAAGCCGCGCGTAGAGGAGCGGTTGGTGCGGCAGTTTGGGCCGGCCTCCGTGACCAGGCTCGAAATCCAATTGGGATGATATGCTGAGCGAACTTCGCGAGCAGGTGCTCGAAGCCAACCTGGAGTTGGTGCGCCGCGGGCTGGTGCTTTACACATTCGGGAATGCCAGTGGCATCTCGCGCCAGGAAGGGCTGGTCGCGATCAAACCCAGCGGCGTGCCGTACGAGACCATGCGGCCGGCCGACCTGGTGATCACCGATATGGACGGACGCATTGTGGAGGGATCGCTGCGGCCCTCGTCGGACTTGGCCACGCACCTGGTGCTGTACCGGTCCTTCCCGGAGATCGGCGGCGTAGTCCACACGCATTCCCGTTTCGCGACTGCCTGGGCCCAGGCGCGCCGTCCCCTTCCCTGCCTCGGCACCACCCACGCGGATTATTTCCGCGGTCCGGTGCCGGTCACCGAGCCGATGAGTCCCCAGGAGATCGAAGCGGCTTACGAGGCCAACACCGGCGAGGTCATCGTGCGCCGGTTGGCGGGCCGCGATCCGCTGGAGATGCCGGCCGTGCTGGTCGCCGGGCACGGCCCGTTCTGCTGGGGCGCGACGACCGCGGAGGCGGCGCACCACGCAGTGATCCTGGAGTACATCGCGGAGATGTCGTATTATAGCGTGACACTCGACGGAGCCGCCGCGGAGTTACACGCCGTACACCTGGACAAGCACTTTCTGCGCAAGCACGGGCCCAGCGCTTATTACGGGCAGTAGAGCAGACCTGTTATGCTGGGTGCCGTATATGGCCGCGCGAGCGTTTTGGGCGTTGGCCTGGGCCGGTTTGGCACTGGCAGCCGGCGCCCGGGGCGGAGAGCGGGTTACACTCTCACTGGACGGCGATTGGCAGATTGAAGACTCCCTGGCGGCGGATGCCATCCCGCACGAATGGCATCACCGCGTGCCGGTGCCCGGCCTGGCGCACCTGGCTCAGCCCGGCTTTGCGGACGTCGATCGATTCGACAGCCAGGAAGTGATCTCTAACCGGGTGCGCAAAGGCGTTCTGCCGGAGTCCGCGCTGGTGGAGGGCGCGGGCGTTCCACACCAGAATCGAAACTACTTCTGGTATACCCGCACGTTCCGCGTCAACATCCGGAAGCAGGTCGCTATCCTGCGTATCGACAAGGCGCAGTTTGGAACCGCGGTATGGCTGAACGGACGGAAGATCGGCGAACATGACGGCTGCTTCACCGCCGGTTACTTCGACGTGACCGGCGCGCTCGACTGGCAGGGCGAGAACCGGCTCATCGTACGCGTGGGAGCGCATCCGGCGGTTCTGCCGGCGGACTATCCGACCGGCAGCGACTTCGAAAAGAACCGCTGGACGCCGGGAATCTATGACCGCGTCGCCCTTCTGCTGGGCGACAATCCGGTAATCGAGAGCGTACAGGTGGCGCCGCGAATTGCCGCCAGCGCGATCACCGTGCAGACGAAGTTGAAGAATTATGGCGCCGCGCGCGTACGTTTCACGCTGTCCCAGCGTGTGCGGCCGTGGCGCGGCGGGCGCGATGCCGGCCGCACGATGCTGCAGGCCGCGCTGGCCCCCGGCGAAGAGAGGACCTGGACGCAGAATGTGTCCATCCCGTCCGCCGAGTTATGGACCCCGGAACATCCTTTTCTATACGTCGTCGATACGGCCACTGGCGGCGACGATACGACCACCCGCTTCGGGATGCGCGAATTCCGCTTCGATACGCCGACCCGGCGCGCCTATCTGAATGGCAAGATCTACTTTCTCCGCGGCTCGAACATCACGATGCACCGCTTTTTCGAAGATCCCTTGTCGGGCGGACTGCCCTGGGATGAAGCCTGGGTACGCAAGTTGCTCATCGACATACCCAAGCGGATGAACTGGAACAGCTTCCGCTTCTGCATCGGTCCGGTGCCCGACCAGTGGCTGGACATCGCCGACGAGGCCGGCCTGCTGATCCAAAACGAATTCTTCGTGTGGACCGGCCACCCGGACTGGCGCGGCATGTACCACCGGAGCTGGAATGCGGACGAGATGATCCGGCAGTACGGCGAATGGATGCGCGACAACTGGAATCATCCGAGCGTCGCCATCTGGGACGCCAATAACGAATCGCTGGATCCGCTGTTCGCGGACAAGATCATCCCGGCGGTGCGCGGGCTGGACCTTTCCAACCGGCCGTGGGAGAACAGCTACAACGGCGCCCTGGGGCCCGACGACCCGGTAGAGGACCATCCCTATTTGTTCCAGAAAGGCAGCGAGGGCGACGAGAAGCCGTTCGAGGCGACCGAACTGGAGGATCTGGCCGGCAGCGGACATGGCGGCAGCACGCCCAGCGGACACGCTCTGATCAACAACGAATACGGCTGGTTGTGGCTGCTGCGCGACGGCACGCCCACAGAACTCACCCGCAAAGTGTACGAGCACCTGCTGGGCGCGGCAGCGCAGCCGCAGGACCGGCTGGCGCTCGACGCATATCTGCTGGGAGGCCTGACCGAGTATTGGCGGGCCCACCGGAACTACGCCGGCGTGCTTCATTTTGTCTATCTGACGGCGTGTTACCCGGGCGCCTACACCTGCGACAACTTTGCGGACGTGGCATCGCTCAGGCTGGAGCCGCACTTCGCCGACTACGTCCGCGAGGCGTTCAAGCCGTTGGGCGTCTATTTGAATTTCTGGCAGCCTACGCTGAAGGCCGGCGCCGACCGGCGCATCGCCGTCATGATGGTGAATGACGCGTACCAGGCGGCTGCCGGCAAGCTGGTGGTGACGCTCGAGCGTCCCGAGGGCGAGCAACTGGCGCGGCGGGAGCTGGCCTTCGCCGTGCCCGCGCTGGGGCAACAGACGTACCCCGTGGAGCTTCCCGTCCCGCAGACCAGCGGACCGTGCATCCTGAAGGCCGCGGCGCTCGCCGAGGGACAGACAGAGCCGACCGTCAGCCGGCGTAAAGTGAGCGTCGAAACACCCAAGCCATCCGGCAGCTTGTGATACGTTCTAGTTGATCGGATAACGCTATGCGATATTTCGTGCTGCTGGCAGCGGCCTGCCTGTGGGGGCCGGCTTCGACCTCCGCCCAAAGCCATCCCGCCACCGTATCGTCGCCGGATGGACTCATCCGACTTACCTTGTCGACAGAAGCCGCGGGCGGCCAATTGGCGTATGAGGTCACTTATCGGGGCAAGCCGGTGATTGACCGGTCGGCGCTCGGGCTCGAGATCCAGAAGCAGCCGGCGCTGGGAACCAACGTGGAAATTGTGGAAACCAAGTCCGGAACCATCGACGAAACGTACACGGTGCCCGCGGGGAAATCCAAAACCATACACAACCTCTGCCATACCCTGGCGGTGGATCTGCGAGAGACCGCGGAGCCGCGCCGCCGGTTCTCAGTGGAGGCGCGGGTGTTCGACGATGGCGCCGCCTTTCGCTACGTCATCCCCCGGCAGGAAGGCCTGGCGCAATTGGACCTGGTGAACGAGCGAACCGCGTTCGTCCTGGCCCGGGACGCCACCACTTACCCGCTGATCCTGCGCAATTACCGCACATCGTGGGAAGACAATTACCGGATCGTGCCGCTGAGCGGCATTCATCCGGAATCGCTGATCGCGCTGCCACTTCTGACGGAACTGCCGGGGCAGGCGTTCGTGGCCATCACCGAAGCGGACATCGACAATTATTCCGGCATGTACCTGCGGCACAACGAGCGCAACGCCCGGGAACTGGATGCCCGCCTGGCGCCGCATATTGACGATCCGGGCCTGGCAGTGTCCGTAAAGACGCCGGCGCGTTCGCCGTGGCGCGTCCTCATGATCGCTTCCGAACCGGGACGGCTGATCGAGTCGCACATCGTGGAGAACTTGAACCCGCCGTGCGCCATCGCGGACACGTCATGGATCAAGCCGGGCAAGGCGGCGTGGGACTGGTGGTCCGGCCCCTACGACGAAAATGTTGATTTCCAGCCGGGCAAGAATACGGCTACGGCCAAACACTACGTGGATTTCGCTTCGGAGTCGAAGTTCCAGTACTTCATGCTGGACGCCGGGTGGTCCGTGCCGCGCAAGCCCGGGCCCAACTGGTCCGGCAGCGACATCACCGAGGTACAGCCCACCATCGATATGCCGGAGCTGCTGGCCTATGCCAAAGCGAAGCACGTGGGTGTCTGGCTGTGGGCCCACTGGACCGATGTCGACCGGCAGATGGAGCAGGCTTTTCCGCTATACGAAAAGTGGGGCGTGGCGGGCGTGAAGATCGATTTCATGGACCGTGACGACCAGTGGATGGTGGAGTTCTATCATCGTGTGGCCAAACTGGCGGCGGCCCATCATCTGATGGTGGATTTCCACGGCGCTTATAAACCCGACGGGCTGCGCCGGACCTATCCGAACGTGTTGACGCGGGAAGGCGTGATGGGGCTCGAATACAACAAGTGGAGCGCCCGCATCACGCCGGATCACAACGTCATGCTGCCGTTCACGCGCATGCTGGCGGGTCCCATGGACTACACGCCGGGCGGCTTCCATAATGCCACGGCGGCGGAGTTCGTGCCGCGCAACCTGCAACCCATGGTGATGGGCACCCGCGCGCACCAGACCGCGCTGTTCGTGGTGTTCGAGAGTCCGTTCGAAATGGTATCCGACTATCCGGAAGCCTACCGGGGACAAAAGGAACTGGCGTTCCTGAGCGCCGTGCCAACCTCATGGGATGAGATCCGGGTGCTGAACGCCAAGGTGGGCGACTACATCACCGTGGCCCGGCGCCACGGCCGGGAATGGTATGTCGGCAGCATTGCCGGTTCGCATGGCGCCGATCTCGACATCCCCCTGGAGTTCCTGCCGCCGGGAGACTTCGTGGCCGACATCGATTCGGATGCGCCGGACGCCGACGTCAATCCCACCCACACGGTGTTGGAGAATCAAAAGGTGAACCGCACCATGACGCTCAAGGCCAAGATGGTGTCGGGCGGCGGACAGGCGATCCGGATTCGGCCGGCGGAGTAGGCCGGCTTCACGAACCCGTGGAGAAGCGGTACACCGTGGTCGTGTGATAGCGTTCGCCGGGTTTCAACTCGGTGGTGGGGAAGTCCGGATGATTGGGTGAGTCCGGGTAGTGCTGTGTCTCGAGACATAGCGCCGAACGCCGTCCATAGACCTTGCCGCCCTTGCCCTTCAGTGTGCCATCCAGGAAATTGCCGGTGTAGAACTGGATGGCCGGCTGGGTGGTCAACACCTCCATCACCCGGCCGGATTTGGCTTCCGTCACGCGGGCCGCCAGCGACAGTCCATCGCCGCTGCGATTCAGCACGAAGTTATGATCGTACCCACCGCCCAGGACGATCTGCTCGTAGCTGGAACCGATACGTTCGCCGATCGCGTGCGGCTGCCGGAAATCGAGCGGCGTGCCTTCCACGCTGCGCAGTTCACCGGTCGGAATCAGCCCCTTGTCCACTGGTGTGAACTTGTCGGCGTTGATCATGATCTGGTGATTCAGGATATCGCCTTCGCCTTGCCCGGCCAGGTTGAAATAGGAGTGGTTGGTGAGGTTCAGGACCGTGTCTTTGTCCGTCGTGGCCGAGTAATCGATCTTCAATTCGTTCTCATCGGTCAGCGTGTACACCACGGTGACCGAAAGGTTGCCGGGATAGCCTTCCTCGCCGTCTTTACTCAGATAGGCCAGCTCCAGCGAGTTGCCATCGCCCGGCTTGGCTTTCCACAGCACTTTGTCGAACCCGCGTTTGCCGCCGTGCAGGGAGTTGTCGCCGTCGTTTTTGAACAGCTTGTAGGTCACGCCGTCCAGGGTGAACTGCGCGTGTCCGATGCGGTTGCCGTAGCGTCCGATGATGGCGCCGAAGTACGGCGGCGGCGTCAGATAGCCTTTGAGATCGTCAAAGCCGAGCACGATGTCGCCGAGCGCCCCGGAGCGGTCCGGTACTTTGAGCGAAACGATCACGCCGCCGTAGGTGGAGATATCCGCCTCCATGCCCTTGGCATTCTTGAGGGTATAGAGTTCGACGGTCTCACCAGTCGGTAGCTTGCCGAACTCGCGGGGTTCTTTGGGGGATGAACAGTTCATGGTCACCATCGCGGAGAGAAATAGGAATGGAATCAGGATGCGCACAGCAGCCTCACCCTGAACATAGTATCCGAATGCAGGGCCGTGTGCGAAACGGCATGCTGATTGCCGGGCGCATGTACGGTTATGCGCCATCGCCCACTCCATAAGCGGCCCGGGCGCTGCCGGCCGGGGCAGTTCTGGACCTTGGTGAGGCGGTTTGCCCCACTGTTGATCGTTCTTCCCATCCGGGCGCTGCCGCCCGGCGTGGTGTACTCCACGACCATCCCGTACACGCTGCCGCCAGGTACACAGGTGGGCCCGGGGATCGGTCCCCCCTCGCCAGGTGTCAGCGCCATAGCGACCGACGCATCCGGCAACAGTTACGTCACCGGATCCGTTTATACGACCGGCTACCCCGCCACGCCGGGCGTGGTGCAGCCTGCCAATGCCGGCGGCAACTGTCCTTATGGATTCTTCCCTCTGCCCCGGCCGTGCCCCGACGCCTTCATTGCGAAGTTCGACTCCCACGGGACGCTCCTGTTCCTGACCTATCTGGGCGGCAGCGGCGCTGACAAGCCGGGCTTCATCGGACTGGACGCGTCGGGCAATATTTATGTCGCTGGAGAAACCACCTCCGCCGACTTTCCTCTGGCCGGCAACCCATGGCGGCCGTCTCTGTCCGATCAGGTTGCGTTTCTTGCCAAGCTGTCCGGCGACGGAAAGACGCTGATCTGGTCTACTGTCGTGAGCGGAGACCTCTTTCAACTGGCCATCGCTCCGGATGGTTCGGTTTACTACTGCGCGTCCGAAACCAGTGCCACCGACGAGGTGAATTCCATCTCCGTGGCCCTGACCAAGCTGACGAAGGACGGGCAGTTCGCCACCACGCTGAACATTCCTTCGGGCACGCAGACACTTGCAGTGGGTGTAGCCGGAACGGTTTACATCGGCGGATTCACGCAGGGCAGCGATATCGTGCCTACCGCTGGCGCCTGGCAGACCAGCTTTGGCGGCGGCTCTCAGGATGCCTTTGTCGCCAGGATGAACCCCTCGGTGTCGGGATTCGCATGGCTCACGTTCGTAGGCGGAGATGGATACTCATACCTGACCCAAATGCAGCCCGCGCCGGACCGCAGCATATGGGTTAGTGTGGGCACCATCTCGCCGAACCTGCCGGTGCTTCCAGGCGCGCTGCAAGCGCAACTCTCGCCGGACGCCAAGCCCGGCGGGTATCTGCTGCATCTGTCCGCCGACGGATCCAAGGCGCTGGCCGCGACGTACCTTCCCGCCGCGTTTTCCACCCTGGCGCTGGATGCGGCAGGCAATGTCATTCTCGACGCGCCGTACCCGAGCGCATTCCAGGCGACGCCGGGGTCGCCGTGGCCGTGCCAACAGCCCGGCGCCGCCAGTCTCAGCGGTGGAATCGGCTTCTACGGGAAGATCGACTCCGCCGGCCAGCACCTGCTGTGGGGCACCTGGACCGGAGATGCGGTTCCGTTCGGCCCCATGGCCGTGGACACTGCCGGAAACGCCGTGGCCGCAGGTACCGACGGGCCGGGCGACCTCCTCATCAGTGCCTTGACCACGGCTTCCGGACCACCCCGCCTGGTGGATTCCTGCATCCTGCCATCGGCCTTCCCGTCATTGTCCGGACCGCTGGTTCCCGGAGAGCTCATTTCGATCTATGGCGCCGGATTCGGGCCGCCACAAGGCGTCGCCGCGGAGCCAGCCGGAAGCGCCATCGGGACCGAACTCGCAGGCGTGCAGGTAGTGATCGAGGGCACGCCCGCGCCCCTGTTGTACGTGTCGTCGGCGCAGATCAACCTGGTGACCCCGTATGCGCTGGACGGACTCAGTAGCGCGCACGTACAGATCGTGACGCCATCCAGCACATCGAACGAAGTGGTGTTGGACGTGCAGCCGGCGGCGCCCGGCATCTTCGTGGGCCAGTCGTACGAGGATATGCCCACCGCCGCCATCATCAACCAGGACGGCACCGTGAATAGCCCCGACCACCCGGCGCACCCGGGGGACGTGGTGGAGATGTTCGCTTCCGGGTTGGGTCAGACGGATCCGCCGGGAATCGACGGTTTCATTCCGCAGGCGCCCGGTGGAACGCCGGTGCTGCCGGTCACCGTGCAGTTGTTGTCCGCTCCCGTCTCGCCGGAAGCAAAGGTCACCTACGCCGGCTATGCACCGGGGTTCGTCTCCGGCGCGATGCAGGTGAATTTTCTGATCCCGTCATTTCACGCAACCGGCGCGGGTCCGCCATATGCGGTGTCGATCGTCTTATACGCCGGCGATACGTTCAGCGGCTTCGATGCTCCTGTCATCTGGTATGCGCGCACGGCGCCATAACCAGCGCGCCGCAGTTTCCAAATCCGCCGCCGGTTAACGCTACAATCTAGATATCTCCGGCATGTCCACCGATGTGACCCCCGCATCCAACGTGCACCGGTTCTTCTCCCGCCACGGCACGCTCTCCAAGTGGCATCCGAATTACGAATATCGTCCGGGACAACTGGAAATGGCGGAGGCGGTCGAATCGGCGCTGGCGGACCGGAAACACCTGATCGTAGAGGCGGGCACGGGGACCGGCAAGACCCTCGCGTACCTGGTGCCGGCCCTGCTTTCCGGCAAGCGTATCGTGGTGTCCACCGGCACCAAAAATCTCCAGGAGCAGCTTTTCTTCAAAGACATCCCCTTTCTGCAACAGCACTTTCCCCGCCCCCTGCGGGTCTGTTATATGAAGGGCCGCAACAACTACGCCTGCCGGCAGAAGATCTACGACGCGCAACGCGAGCCGGTCCTCACCGGACTCGAAGAAGTCGCCGATTTCCAGGTGATCGAGGCCTGGGAAAAGACCACCGAAATCGGCGACCGCGCGGAGATTAAAAAGCTGCCGGAAGCCTCCACCGCCTGGGCGAAGGTGGACGCCCGCAGCGATCTGTGCACCGGCCAGAAGTGCAAGCAGTTCGAGCGGTGCTTCATCACCCTGATGCATCAGCGCGCGCAGGCGAGCGACATCGTAATCGTCAATCATCACCTGTTCTTCGCCGACCTGGCCCTGAAAGAAGTCCTGGAGGATGGCGACATCGAAGGCGGTATCCTACCCGAGTACCACGCCGTGGTTTTCGACGAAGCGCATGAGATCGAGGACGTGGCCTCGCAATATTTCGGCGTGTCCGTCAGCAATCACCGCTTTCAGGAGTTGCGCCGCGATATCTCGGCCGTGGCGCGCGCCAAGCAATTCGGCTCGGCGGAGCTCGACCGGGTCCTGGATCGCTTCGAAGAGATGGCGATCGCCTTCTTCGCCCTGCTGCCGGCGCCGGAGGGCCGCGCCGCATTCACGGGCCGCGCCGAATTCGTCCAAAACAACGAAGATCTCTATCGCGATCTGCGCGTCTCGCTGGAGTTGATCTTCTCGCACCTGAAGCTGCTGAAGGAGCCTCCGGAGGAGATCAACCCGTTGCTGCGGCGCACGGTCGAGCTGGGCCAGGCCCTCAGTTTCGTGCTGGAGAGCGACGACCCGTCGTACGTCTACTGGGCGGAACGCCGCGGCCGCGGCTTCTTTCTGCAAGCCACGCCCATCGACGTGGCGCCGTTGCTCGCCGAACGTCTCTTCGACAGCGTGGACACCGTGATCCTCACCTCCGCCACGCTGGCCGTCTCCGGCGGATTTGAATTCGTCAAGAAGCGGCTGGGGATCGCGCAGGCGCGCACGCTGGTGGTGCCCGGCCACTTCCAGTATCAGCAGCAGGCGCTGCTATATGTCCCGCAGCATTTGCCCGATCCGCGCAATGCCGCCTTTACCAAGGCGGCCTGCGGCGAGATCACGAACTTGCTGAATCTCAGCCGCGGCCGGGCTTTCGTTCTGTTCACCAGCTATCAGCAGATGCGCCTGATGTACGACCGCATTTCGCTGGATATCGAATATCCCACGCTGTTACAGGGTACCGGACCCCGCAGCGCGCTGCTGGAGGAGTTCCGGTCGACCCCCAACTGCGTGCTGTTCGCCACGTCGTCGTTTTGGCAGGGTGTGGACGTGCCCGGCGAGCAGTTGAGCTGTGTGATCATCGATCGCCTGCCCTTCGCCGTGCCCAGCGATCCCATCGTGGATGCGCGCGTGCAGAAACTCCGCAGCGAGGGCGGCAATCCGTTTTACGACTATCAAGTGCCCCAGGCGGCCATCGCTTTGAAACAGGGCTTCGGACGGCTGATCCGCAGCCGCACCGACCGCGGCGTGCTGGTGCTGCTCGATAACCGGGTCACCAAGCAGCGCTATGGGCAGGTGTTCTTCGACAGTTTGCCGGATTATGGTTTCACCATGAATATTGCGGACGTGGAGAGATTTTTCAATGTTTGAAGTTACCGTGGAAGAGACTTTCGCCGCCGGGCACGCGCTGCGCAACTATCGCGGCAAATGTGAGAATGTGCATGGCCACAATTACAAAGTGCAGGTGACGTTCCGCGGCCCGGAACTCGATGCCATCGGCTTGCTGGTCGATTTCGTAGCGGTGAAGAAGCTGATCGCCGCCGTAGTTGACCGCCTGGACCATCAGTTTCTGAACGATCTGCCTCCCTTCGATCGGCTCAATCCGTCGGCGGAGAACATCGCCAAGTACTTCTATGACGAGATCGGCCGCGGCCTGGAAGCCGATGGCGGCGTGCGGCTGGGCCAGGTCCGCATCTGGGAGACCGACACGACCAGCGCGATTTACCAGCAGTAAGACGCCGAAAAGCGGCGCCGTCATAGAGGTTATGAACCTTGGACTGATCGCTATCGGGATTGGTTCTAACCGCCTGTGCTCCGGTCGCCGCGGTCAAGCTTACGCTGCCGGGTTGGGCGCCACGAATCCCGCTGTGCCGAACGCCTTGCCGGCCCGGCCCATTTTTCAACCGGCGCGCGGATCTGCGTGGCGCCAAGGAAAATAACCAGCCGTCGTTTTCTGGCGATTTTTCCGGTATCCCGGCACTACTTCCTTATCGGATGTATGTGCTGGATTCCTGGATCGCGGCGTGGCTTGTCCCGCTGGCGGTGTACGTCCTGGTCAGCGGGTTGGACGACCTGTTTCTGGACGCCGCCTTCGTGTACCGGTGGCTGGTTCTGCACCTGTTCGGGAGACCCTGGTTTCCCTGGCCCAAACCCAGTGAGGTAGACGCGGCGCCGCGGCAGCGTATAGCCGTGTTTGTCCCCCTCTGGCGGGAGCACGGCGTCATTGCCAGCATGCTGGAACGCAATATCCCGGCGACGGTATATCATGCCGCCGAGTTCTTCGTTGGCGCGTATCCCAACGATCCGGAAACGGTCGCCGTGGTGCGGGAAGCGGTGCGGCGGTTCCCGCGCGTCCACCTGGCGCTGTGCCCGCACGACGGGCCGACCTCCAAGGCCGATTGTCTGAACTGGGTCTACCAGAACATGCTGGCCTACGAGGAACGCCACGGCGTGCGGTTCGACGTGGTAGTCACGCACGACGCCGAAGACGTGATCCACCCCGCGGCGCTGCGCTGGATCAATTACTTCACCGGCAGGTTCGACATGGTGCAGGTGCCGGTGCTGCCCATGGCCACGCCGCTGCGGCAGTGGGTGCACGGGCTGTACTGCGACGAGTTCGCCGAATTTCAGACCAAGGACATTCCCGTACGGCAGATGTGGGGCAGCTTTCTGCCCGGCAACGGCGTGGGGACCGGCTTTTCGCGCTGTGTCCTGGAAAAACTGGCCGCGGCATATTCGAACCGCGTATTTGACCCCGAGTGCCTGACTGAAGATTACGAGAACGGTTGGCGCATCCATGCCATGGGCTGCCCGCAGGTGTTCGTGCCGCTGCGCCGCGAAGGGGACGGTCTGCTGGCCACCCGTGAGTACTTCCCGCACAGTTTCCGAACCGCCGTCCGGCAGCGGGCGCGCTGGGTCATGGGCATCGTGCTGCAATCCTGGGAGCGGCGCGGCTGGCGCGCCCCGGCCCGTCAACTGTACTGGCTGTGGCGCGACCGCAAAGGCATCATCGGCAATCTTCTGACGCCGGTGCTGAACCTGCTGTTTGTGTACGGCGCGGCGACTTGGGGTGAGAGCCGCCTGACCGGCCACGCGTGGGTGTTCGGGTTCAAGCATCCGGCCCTCACCGCACTATTCTCGACGACGTTCGTGCTGTCGGCGTTTCAAATGGGTGTGCGCGCGCTGTGTTCGCGGCGGATTTACGGCTGGCGCTTCGCCATGGGCGTACCGGTGCGGGCCCTGATCGGGAACTGGCTGAACTGCGCCGCCACCCTGAGAGCGCTGTGGCTCTTCGGAGTCGCGAAACTACGCCGCCGGCCGTTGGTTTGGATCAAGACTGAGCATGCCTATCCGAGCGCGGCGGCACTGGCGGCCGAGATCCGGCCGCTGGGACAAATTCTGGTGGGATCCCAGTTCGTGATGCAGGCGGATGTGGAGGAGGCCCTGGCGTTCAAGCCGGCCGGCGAGCGAATTGGCGAATACCTGGTGCGCGCCGGCAAGATCAGCGAGGCGGACCTGTACCTCGCTCTGAGCCTGCAACGCAACCTGCCCTTGGGAAAACCGCGCCAGTCGGAGATCTCCGAACCAGCCACGCGCACGCTGCCGGCGGAGGTGTCGCGGCGCTGGCGGGTCTTGCCCTTTCGAGTGGTCGAGGGGCAATTGTTCGTGGCCGGTTCGGAGTTGCCATGCGAGGAGATGGCCCAGGAATTGCGGCGATTCTCCAAGCTGGAAATGCGCTTTCACCTGGTTACGCCAACCGAGTTCGAGGAGTTGGCGCGGATGTACTTGAATTAGTTCGCGGCGAGCACATCACTTCGCCTTCGTCACCGGGATGCGCATTTCGGTGGATTGACCCGATGGTTGGGCATCCTCGCCTGACCAGATCTCCATGGCCGGCCCGGCCGGCAGGTAACCCTGCTCTACCACCGATTTCAGGAACGCGGTCCAGCGAGAGGCCGAATCCTGGCCCCAGGCGCCGTTCACGACTACGGACGCCGTCCAGCTTGCGGGCAAGGAAATCAGCCGGAACGGGGCCGTGACTCGAGTTCCCGGCGGCACCGGATATCCGACCTCCCAATGCTGGTCGGACTCGTACCGTCCGAACGGGGGGCCGTCCGGAGTCACGTCGAGGGTTTTCAGATGATCCCCCACCGCCTGGAGCGCGAATCGGGTCTGGGCGTACGGCCCCTGCATGGGCAAAACCGCGGCTGTCAGGGGAGCGCCGTACGCGATCTGCGCGTGCAGGGCCGGAACCGGGGAGGAAGCATCCGGTTCACCCGTGCCCGGTTGGCTGCCGGGTACAGGCATTGGCGTGTATCCTGCCGGCGGCGCCAGATCGAATAAGGCGCGATCCACTGCGGCGCCCGCGCGGATGTTCTGGATGTGCATCTGGTAGGGGGGCCGGCCTTGTTCCCTGACCGTGACATCGACGCGATCAGCCTCGCGCGTGGCGGGATCGATCCACACGTCGAGGGTTTGGAGGCCCGGAATCGAACCGTTGGGCGGGGCATTGTGTAAGCGATAACCGATCAGTGTCTTTCCAGCGATCCGCCGCTCGCCCAAGACCTTGTCCGCCTTCAGCGGCATCGACCGGAGCTGCGCGGAAAAATCGTCGATGTCGGCTTGGCTCTCGACACGCTTGCCGCTCTCCGCCAGGTAGGTGTGAGCACCGTGCATCAGGACAATTTGGTTGCCGGTGGTGCCGTCGGTCCGCACCTCGATGCCCCACGAACAATTGATACGCCGATACCCCGGAGCCAGGTAGCTGAAATCCACCGCCACGTAAGGTTCCGGGTTCAGGACGATCGTATATTGGAGCGACTGGGAGCTGCGCAGTTGCGCCGCCGCCGCCGCGAACAACTGGCTGGCGCGGGATTCCCGCGGAATGAACACCAGCCCCAGGGCCAGGGCCACCAGCAACACGGCGGTCATGGGCAGGATGCGCACGGGCGCGGGGTGGATCAGGGAGTCCGCCAGGCTTCTCCAACGGCTCACCGGCCGTTGCGCCACCAGGGTCCGGAATTCGGTGAGCTGCCGCCGCAGGCGATCTTCGACTTCGGCTGGGATCTCCACGTGGACGCTCCTTTCGATCAACTCGTCGACTGGTTCATGAATTTCTTCAGGCATGGCTGGGTTCCTCCTTCTGTGTTTCCGGGATCAAATGCGAGAGCCATACGCGCAGCTTGTGGCGGGCCCGCCAGACGTGCTTGCGGACGGTGGCCTCCCGGCAGCCGAGCGCCGTGGCGATATCGCCGTAGGGGACATCCTCGACCGCGTGCATCAGGATGGCCCGTGCCTGGACCTTCGGCAAGCGCCCGATGGCATCGAGGACCTGGCCGCGTTCTTCCGCGGCGGCGATGTTCTCGATGGCGGATGCCGGAGCGCTCGCGGTAGCGTGAGCCGCGATCCCCTCCTGGTGCCATTTCCGCTGGCGCAATCTGCGGCGGAGTACGTCGTGCGCCGCATTGACGCAGATATGCAGGATCAGCGCCTCCGGATTTGGGTGTTGTACGATGCGTTCCCAGCGTTTCCATAACGTGAGCAAGGCTTCCTGAAAGGCATCCTCGGCATCGTGGGGATCCCGGCTGACGCGCCAGACCGCTCGCATCATGCGGTCCTCTATGGGCGCAATCAGCCGCTCATATTCCCGCTGTCGATCGTTCATGCATTCCTTTCTTCCTGGAAGCCTCTCCAAAGCGCAAAGGAGCGCGTCTGCCCGCGCCGCCATAAAGGACAGAAACCGCAGTGTCGAGCGGCGCGGGCCGCCCCGTTTTGCGCGTATTGCTTAGAAGCCGCCAGGATGTTTCTCACTTCGGAAACGCCCGCCCGACCCGTTTTGTGGACCGGCCGCCAACAAAATTCCGCGGCAAGGCGCCACATGAAACTATATAATAGGTTCTGAAAGACTTAATATCCATGGAACCCAACTCCCGCCGTTCCTTCCTGCAACTGGCCGCACTGGGCGCGCTGGCCCCGGCCGCCTCCCAAGCCGCGGACCAGCCCGCCGCGCCGCGGCTGCCGACCGTCAGGTTCGGCAAGCATGAGATCACGCGACTGATCATCGGCTCGAATCCTTTTTACGGCTACTCGCACTTCAACCGTACGCTCGACCAGTTGATGCGCGAGTGGTACACCCAGGACCGCAAGATGGAAGTGCTGCATGCCTGTGAGCGGCAAGGCATCGGCACCTGGCAGTTACACTACAACGACCAGCCCGTCGCGGACTTCAAACGGTACCGTGCCGAGGGCGGCAAGATGAACCTGATCCTGCTGGCGGATTTCGCCCTGATGAAAGATCCCAAACTGCTGCCGGAGGTCGCCCGGCTCGAGCCGTTGGGCATCGGGCACCATGGCAATCGCACCGACGAGCGCTTCCGCAACGGCGAAAAAGACAAGATCAAGGACTTCCTCAAAGCGGTGCGCGATACGGGCGTGATGGTGGGACTATCCACCCACAACCCGGCGGTGATCGATACCGCGGAGGGCGAGAACTGGGATGTGGACTACTACCAGTGCTGCCTGTACCGCGTGTCGCGCACGGCGGAAGAGGCGCGCGCCGAGTTCGGCGAGTCGCCCATCGGCGAGACCTTCATGGAAAAGGACCCGGAGCGCATGTGCAAGATGATCCGCCAGACCAAGAAGCCGTGCCTGGCGTTCAAGGTCTTCGGTGCCGGGCGCACCAGCGCCTCGCGCGAGGATGTGGAGCGCTCCTTCCGGTTCGCGCTCTCGCATATCAAGCCGACCGATGCCGTGATCGTCGGCATGTTCCCGCGCTTCAAGGACGAGATCGCCGAAAACACCGCGGTGGTGCGCAGTATCCTGGCGGCTGCCTAAGGTTGGGGGACGTAGGTTCCCTTGGAGGGTGTCCCGGCCGTAGTTGAAGGTCGGCAAGGGCGGTCGATTCATCTTAAGCTACTTTTTCCTTCGATGGCTTGACTCCAGCAGTTTCCCGGCCGAGGATCGCGGCCAGTGCCCAGAGATCCGCGTGACCGTC
>DATJYO010000048.1:0-6059 GCA_035499555.1 Bryobacteraceae bacterium | reverse complement strand
GTGCGCGACCCTGACAACCAGGGCCGCGTCAAGGTTGCGCTGCCGTGGTCGCCCGATTCCAGCGGCGCTTCGTACGAAACATGGGCGCGCGTCTCCACCCTGATGGCCGGCAACAATCAGGGCACCTGGTTCATTCCAGATACCAACGTGGAAGTACTGGTGATCTTCCTGGGAGGCGATCCGCGGAATCCCTGCGTGATCGGAGCATTGTGGAACGGCCAGGATGCACCTCCGCAATCCATGGATGGCGCGGGCAATAACAACATTAAGAAGATCCGCTCCCGGAACGGAGTGGCGATTACCCTCGACGACACGCAGGGGAGCGAGAGCCTGACGCTCGAAACGCCGGGCGGCCAGAAGATCGCTTTGCAGGACGGCCCGGGCTCCATCCTGATTCAGGACAGCAACGGCAACTCCATCAAGCTCGACTCGAGCGGAATCACCCTCACCGCCTCGGCCAAGGTATCGATCTCCGCTTCGCAGGCGGAAGCCACGGCGGGAATGGTGAGCGTGAACGCGGGCATGAGCAAATTCAGCGGCGTGGTCAACTCGGATACGGTGATCACCAACAGCGTGGTGAGCAGCAGTTATACGCCCGGCGCAGGGAATATCTGGTGAACCTATGAGCACGCAGGTCCAATGGTTGACGCCGTCTCCGCTGTGGACGGAACTGAGCGGGCGGACGGATCTCACTCCCTTCCGCCGGCCGGCGATCCTGCGCTTCACCACCGACGATTTCGTGCCGGAATTGCAGGATGTTCTGCAACAGACGCCGCAGAATCTGCGCAGCTACGTGGCGCAGGGCGAGAACTGGCAGTCTCCGGCCGCAGGTTTGGATAGCGCCGCGGGCAGCCTCCCGCTGAAGCTCTACCAGCCCGCGCAAGCGCGGTTCTACATGGTGGCTTCCTCGCTCACCTGCCGGCAGCCGGGCCTTCCCGACCACGCCATCAATCGGACCCAGGGAGAGAACGCGATTTTTGTGGTGCGGCAGCTTCGGCCGAATCCCGGCTTTTCCGCCGCCGACTGCGCTGTCTACGATCCGGTGAAATGCACGGAGTACGCGTGGATGCCGGGAGACCAGCCGGGATGGACCAAAGTCTCGGGCGCGGGCCTGGTGACTGGAGAGGAGCAGATTCCGCTCTCGCCCATGCAGGCGTCGCAGACCACGGTGAAGACCGCGGCGGCGCGGCGCGTTCTTGCAGGGCTGATTCCCGCATCGCGGCGGCAGCAATACGTGGCCGGGCGTACTCTCTCCAACGGCGCCGGAACGGCCAACGGGAACGGCAGCGGCAACAGCAACACGACCGTCAACGGTCTGTGCGGCGCACCCGCCACGGATCCGCGCGCCGACATGTTCAATCGCCAGGTAGTGCAGCCGTGGGCCAACCTGAGACTTTGGTGGACCGGTTTGAGTGCCGCCGATCAGGCGGATTCCCGGAACCAGACCAGCGCGAAGCTTTCTTCCGCGCTGATCCTGCTGGATTTCGCTAACATCCTGACCGGCTTTCCGAAGGTCTGGGCGGCCGTGGGCGACAGCTCTAGAGCCGGCGTGCTGACGGGCGCCGACGCGGCGCTGTACAACAGCCTCGACCCCGGACTGCGGGTGGCGCTGGTCAACGCCAAGCAGTTCGAGGGACAGTTGGAAACCGCCGGACTCGCAGACCCGCCTCTACCCGCGGACTATGTGCCGTATTCGCTGGCGGTCGACGCAACCGATCCCTGCACCCTGATTGCGCCCTTCAGCGCGGCTTTGCCGCCGGAGCCGGCGCCCGACCCGGATTCTATCGCGCCGCCGGTACCGCAGAAGCCGGCCAATGCTCAGGGCGATTTCTATTTCATCGTGCGCTGCGCGTATCTGCGGCCACAGTGCGGGAGCGCCGTGGTAAGTCCTCCCAGCCAGCCATTTCAACTGGCCTCGTTCTTCGACGCGGATGCTCCGGCGCGCCGCATTCAAGTGGCGCTGCCGGTAGACACTTCCCCCGCGGCCTTGCGCAAGTACGACAAGGGGGTGGCGTTCCTCATCTCGGACGAGTTGAAAAAGCAGATGGCGCGGGTGGCCAGTCTCAAGGCTCTGTCGGACGGCGATATCAGCCCGCCGGCGCCGGGAGTGGATTTCGGGATGATCTGTTCGTTTTCGATTCCGATCATTACCATCTGCGCGCTGATCCTTCTGCTGGTGATCGTGATTGCGTTGAACCTGGTTTTCTTTTGGATTCCGTTTTTCAAAATCTGTCTCCCGGTTCCGACGCTGAAAGGAAAATGAGCATGGCGATCGATGAAGGCCAGATCTACGGACGCGGAGTGGCTTTTCCGCCGCACCTGGATTCCACCGGCCAATGGGCCACATCGGTCGCCGGCCAAAACGTCCGCGAATCGATCCAGATTCTTCTGTTGACGCGCTTCGGAGAAAGGCTCATGTACCCGAATTACGGCTCCGCGCTGCGCACCTATCTGTTCGCGCCGAATAACGCCGCCACGCGGAAATCTGTGCAGGACGAGATCACGCGGGCGCTGCAGATTTGGGAGCCGCGGATCGTCGTGGACTCCATCCTGGTTGATCCCGACCCCTCGGACGGCCAGGCGGCCATCGCCACCATTCAATACCGCCTGGTGGCGAATCAGCTTCCGAACCAGGTGACGCTGACACTGCAACTACAAGGTTGATCGATGCTACTCACCGCGCCCCCCATTCAACCGCAGCCGTTCGACCAGATCCTCAGCGAGGCACTGGTTCGGATTCCGGTTCACAACCCGGAGTACACCAACTATCAGAACAACACCGATCCCGGCGTAACCATCCTGCAGTTGTTCGCCTTCATGGCGGACAACCTGTCCTTCATCGCCAACCAGGTGCCCGACCAGAACCGCATCAAATTCCTTAACCTGCTGGGTATTCCGATGCTGCCTCCGGCCGCGGCCTCGGGAATGGTGACGTTCAGCAACGATCGCGGTCCGCTGCAGACCGTGACCCTGCCGGGCGGCCTGCCGGTTCTCGCCGGAACCACCGGTTTTGTCACCAGCGACGGATTGGACGTTCTCCCGATCGAAGCGCGGATCTACATCCGTGCGGCGCTCTCCCAGGCGGACCTGGCGCAGGCGCAGCAGACCTACACGCAGCTCTACGCCGCATTTGCAGGTCCGGCCACGGCTCTGCAGTTCTATCAGACACAATCCTTCGACCCGCCGGCATCCGCGGCGAATCTGCCGGTCGCCAACCTGAGCGATGGCAGCATCGTGGATCGCGCGCTATGGATCGCGATTCTCACACGCGCTGTGGATGCAGGAGCCAACAGCGCGGTGCTCGATGAGATCGCCGGGAAAACGCTGACTCTGGGAATCATGCCCGCGTCCGATGTCAACGAGTTGGTGCTGCCGCCGGCGGCGCCGGCAGGGACGCAGCCGCCTTCGCCGCTGGTGTACGAGATCGCTACCGGGAAGCTGAACGGCGCGGCGCCAGTCTACCAGCGCCTCGACAGCATTCCCGACGGCGACCCGCTCACGGTACCAACCCTGGTGCAATTGAACCTGCCCGCCCGCGATTCCATCGGAAACTGGTCGCTCGGACCGCTGGAAGAAGGCGTCGGAGACTTCCCGCCCGCTCTCCAGGACCCGAACGTCGAGAGCCGGCTGGTCACCTGGATTCGCGTGCGTTTGCCCCTTCCCTCAGATCCTCAAGCACCCGCCGCGGCGGTCGCCAAGTTCAACTGGGCCGGCATCAACAGCACTAAGGTGACTCAGGAGATCCCGGTCCCGGTGGAACTCCTCGGGTCGGGAACGGGCGAGCCGGATCAATCCTTCACCTTGCGGAATACGCCGGTGCTTACGTCCACGCTCCAGATCACGATCGACGGAGTCCTGTGGCAGCAGACCGACGATCTGTTTGCCGCGCCTTCGGAAGTCACGGGCGGCGCCGCATCGCGCCTTTATATCGCCGACAGCGCATCGGGTACCGTGACCTTCGGGACGGGGGTACACGGTGCGAGGCCGGCCGCACAATCCAAGATTTTCGCCGCATATTCCTACGGCGGCGGTGCTGGCGGCAACGTGGGAATTGGCGCCATCAATTCCAGCCCGCAGCTTCCAGCCGGCTTCAAGGTCTCCAATCCCCTGCCTACAACCGGCGGCACGGCTGGTGAATCGATCGACGACGCCGAGCTTCGTATTCCGCAGTTTCTGCAGAATGCCGGGCGCGCCGTTTCAGCCGACGACTTCAAGGACATCGTCGAAAGCACTCCCGGCATCGACCTGGGGCGCGTGGAAATTATTCCCCTGTTTCAGCCCGACACTGGCGTCTCGGCCCCCGGTGTGGTGACCGTGATGGTGATCCCGAACGATCCGTCCACGCCGCAGGGCCCGGTGCCGGACCGTCAGTTTCTGCAGAGCGTGTGCTCCTATCTGGACCCGCGTCGGCTGGTGACCACGGAGGTTCACGTAATTGGCCCCGACTATCAGGATCTGAGCGTTTCGGTGGGCTTCGATCTCGTGCCCGGCCAGGACGTAGCGGTGGTGCGCGAGGCGGTGAAGGCCGCCGTCCGCAGCTTTCTTTCGCCCCTGACGGGCGGGCCGGCCGGAACCGGTTGGCCCCTGCAAAAGCCGGTAGTCGATCGCGAGCTGCTGGCGCAGGCGGCGCGGGTGGATGGCGTCTCGGACATTCGCAACGTGTCGATGTGGGACAAGAGCGGCGCCGCGATCACCACGCTGTCCATCAACAACCTTCAACTACCGCGGCTCGTTCAGGTGGGAGCCAACCTGGGCGATCCCGAAGACATTACGCAGGCCGGAACGCCGCCGGCGGGCGGGCCGTCGCTGGTGCCGGTACCGGTGCTGCCCGTGGGCTGTTGAGGAGAACGGATGGACGCCAATCAAACCCGATTCCACCTGGTCTTCGGCAGAGAGGACTGGCTGGGCGGCGCGCCCGCCGGCTCGCCGCCGCTTCCGGTCCTGGAGTATCGCGACTCGGATGCCACGGTGGCGCTGCCCCGGAGGGTTTTCGTGTTCGCGGTTGCGAACGATGCGGCGCTGTCGGCCGCGGAGCGCCGTGGCGCGGCTCAGGACCGCTATGGCAACTATTATTGGATCGCGCCGGGTGAGGACGAGATCCTGTTCGCAGGCCCCGCCACGCAGCAGGCGCAGCATTTCTGGTCCGCGGCCGATCTCAGCGCGGCGTGCGCCAACGCAGCCTCGGGCGGCTTCTCGCCGGTCAATCCAAAGGCTCCCGCGGTTTTCCAAATGGGAGGCCTCGCGGTCACCACGGACCATTACCTGGTAGTGGGCCTGGTCGATCCCGCGGGCCTGCTGGTGTTCGATCTGCACACCCAGGGGCCGCCGCTGCACTATCGCTGGCCCGCGGGCGTGGCGTTCGTTCCGTTCGACCTGGCGGCGGCCCCGGGTGGAGGCGTATGGATTCTGGATCGCGCCAACCGCCGCTATTGGGGCCTTGACTCGTTATTCCGTGTGATCGCTCCGTCGGCCGCAGCGGGACGGCCGCCGGTCCCTGAGGACTTTCAGCCGGTCGGAAGCCCCACCGTGTATCGCGCGGCTTGTGACACCGCAGAGGCAATTTCGGCCGCGCAGGCGATGCTCATCGCGGCTCCCGAGCCCATCGGCATCGAAGCGCTCCCGGACGGCACCGTCCTGATCCTCGACAGCCAGCGAGCCCTCGGCTACTCGCAAGTCTACCGATACCAGTTGGCGAACCTGACCGCGCCTCCGGTGGCCTTGAACCAGGTGGATGTCGGAGAAGACTCGCCGTACCAGTTACTCGGGCAGGATCTGGCCTATGCCGTGGGGGTCCTGTATGTCGCGGACGCCAAGGGCGCGCAGACGTTCGCTTTCGATTACAGCACCGCGGACGCATCCTGGGCGCTCGAGCCAGACCCGGAGTTTCTTCCCATGCTGCGCTTCGGCGGCAAGGCGCTGGTCACGGGGCAGGCGCCGTCCACCGGACAAACCGGCGTCAGCTATGACTTCGACCAGCGCTGGACGGCGCTGGTGGCGCAGCCGCGCAACCGCTTCGAAACCGGTGCCGTGTGGATGCTGCCCCGGCGCGACGCCACGCT
>DATJYO010000047.1:0-93754 GCA_035499555.1 Bryobacteraceae bacterium | reverse complement strand
TCAACTACGTTTGGTAGAGAAAACGGGGGCAGATCACTCGGTCGATGTCTACCATTTCGCGCAGCGGCGTCCAGTCATCCCTCGTATCAGTCGTGTAGTCGGCCGGGTCGATCCACTCGTAGCCAAGCTTCTTCAACTCGCTCTTTAATTGCTTGCGCCACTCGTTCCTTTGCTTTTGGTTACAGTTGGAGATTGGTCCAGCCAAGTAGACTCTCGGCTTTGCCATGAAATGCCCCCTTCAAATGTACGCTACCACGAGAGGTCGCGCCGCGGCGCCTTCGTTCCGCGACGTGGACGTGTGTCGCGTCGCGGGCCGCCGGCTGAAACGGAATTGTCGCTGTATGTGGAGCGGAAACAGGCTCTTCGAATAGCACATTAGCTAAATGGTGGGAACATCGCGTCCCCAACGGCGGTGGAGCAAT
Source organism: Bryobacteraceae bacterium (assembly GCA_035499555.1). GTDB lineage: Bacteria > Acidobacteriota > Terriglobia > Bryobacterales > Bryobacteraceae > Bog-159. Next base: position 93,332 of record DATJYO010000047.1, on the reverse strand, counting down.
AGAGTGAATCGCGGCCCATTTTGGGTTGCGCATGGGCTTCCTGTCGGCCAGAATCGGACTATGCCATTCTTATCGAGCATTAAGCACAGGGAGCGCTAAACACGCCGGCGAACATCTCATACAGCAGCTCGCCGATATCGAGACTGTACTCGAAACGCTACGACTACTTCCTATTGCAACTCCTCTCAAAAAAGAGATGCTGGACTCGGCCCTATGGCAGGTGGCTTTCGCGACAGGCAACACCCAGAGTAAATTTATGGGGCCATATCGCAGCGAAGTGGTGATCACGCAGGTCGGGCTCAAGATCCAGCGTGATCACGCCTTCCCCCGCGCCGCACTACTGGCGGAAATGCTCGGACCCTCGCCGAATTTGGATTCCATCATTGACCGCGCGCAGTGTTGCTGCGTTGTCACGGAAAAAGAGCATCGTCGCCTTACGGCCGTTTCCGTCAGTGGCTGGGCGCGGTACGCGGCTGCAGGGATCGTAGTATAACGATATGCGGCACGGGCGTAGGATGGATCTCGGTTAGGTGGTGATGTCACGTCACATGAGGCCGTTAACGACAAGTGGAGCGCACCGGATTACGGTGGCAGAATGTAGCCGTGGAAAATGTGCTCGTGTCGATAAAGTATCCAGCGATCACGCCACTGGGGTTGATGGATTCGCCTGTTGTGCCACCGGAGATATCGCCTCCACCCGGTGCTTGGAACGTGGAAATGTGGCCGCCGGGTGAACGGATGAATCCTGGTGTGGCTTGATATTCGTTGCCCGCGTAGCCGACCACAAAGCCTTTCGGATTGATCCGCCTTCGGGCGGCGTCCGAAACCTGCGATATCCGCATTCGAATTGATGGCGAGGACGATTGTGGAGGCACATCCTGGAGGATCGAAGGCGGTGATGGGCACCGCTGGGTGCTCGGAAAAAGCCGTGATCGAGGCCGCTCTCGGAATAATAGCCGCCCACGAAGCCCCTGAGAGTCCGCCCCAGCGCCGGGCCGTGGAGTGGTAAAAGGAAGAAATATGATCCGCCCGAGTAAACCCCCGTTGGAGGCGAGCGATACGTCTGAGACTAAAACCCGAGGTGAAATTCGACGCCAGATCTCTGCTCTCGGATTGAGCGACGAAGAGGTGGCTAGAGCCATGAAGGTCGCGGGGCGTTCTGGTTCCGACGACTTTCTTCTGAACGCTGTTAACAAGAGCCTGTCCTGTTGCCCGGAAACGCATGGCCGCGAAGATCGCAGACGCGTATATGCGAAGGCATTCGAAGCGTTCGCACAGCACTACTTTCAGATATCCTGGAATCCTTCGGAGAAGATCGACCCCGTAGTGATTGGCACCTATCAGGCTCTCAAAACCTACCTCGAGATCGACCACATCTTCCGCGTCGCCGAGGGCATTGCGGGTGCGGTGCGATGCTGGGTCTTTCCGGAGGACCCTGAGGAGTATCGTGGATGTCGGAAATTGATTGACACAATTTTCGGCAAGGGGCAGGAGAAAGAGAGCTTTACGGCTTCGCGCCTCGTTGACGGATATCTAAACGCAATCCTTCATGGGACCCCACCTCCTTCTGACCGGACTACAATCTCCGACGCGATGGCGGCATGGGCGGTAGCGACATATAGCGATTCGTTCCGTGCCCCCTTCGCCGAAGAACATTTTGAAAGCATTCAGACAGTTCTTAAGTTCTTACCGGTTAGACAAGAAAAGGTCGTCAGACTGCGCTTTGGAATCAGTTCCCCTTCTATGGATCGCAAGGAAATTGCGGAACGGTTCGACGTATCGGAGCTTGAAATTAAGCAAATCGAAGCGAAAGCCCTTCGAAAACTCCGGAGCCCGGGCTTCGTGCGTAAGCTCCTTCAGATTCCGCTCTCACCGGCTCAGGCCACACGGATGGCGTCCTTGGTCCGACCATTTTGACGCTTGTGGACAGCCTGGATCATGCTAAGAACTAAATGCGGAGTGCGCTTGTACCGTCTGATGAGACAAACAGTTAAGACCCCATCGCTCTATCCCATGACTCAGCACGATTCGATCACTAGCGTAAGATTCTCGCGGAGCGCTTCCCGGATGACCCTTGCCTGAAGAACTCCAATTGGCATCCGGCCCGCGCCAAGGCCGTTCACGGCGAGTCGGCAGAGTACCTCGAAAACGACGAAAGGATAGGCTCCGATGAGGCCGCACAACGCCCTTGTTCGCAAGTTCGGTCACCGCGCTTCCCCCGCCGGCCACGCATGATGCGGAGAGACGAACTACGCAACACCAAGTATCCAGCCCTCAATCTCCGCTATCTTACGTTCGTCTTGCTTGACACCGGGATCAAAGAACCCCGAGAGCAAACCGTTACTGTCTGCGCCGCGCATCCACGCCGCAATGGAATAGGCATCGTGTTGGTCGGCAGTACGACTTCCACGTTCGAAGCCACTGTTCCAGAGTGACGGATACACCTCCGCCACAACAGATGCGCCAACGGGAATTTGCCAGCCATCGAACGGCCAGAAATGGACTCCGTTCGTCACTTGCCGTCGCAGATAGAGTAGCCAAGGCAAGCCCGCATGGGTTGATTTGGCTACCGAGCCCTGCACGTCGAAATGGAAGACCGACTTGGCGGCACCAGTTCGCACTTCGGTGAGACGCCGCCAGCGTGAATTACCGGAGCGCGCTGCGCCATTGCCGCACTTGCCCGCGCGCACGAAATCGACGTAGGTGTTGTCCTGATCCGTGGGCCAATGGCGTTGGAAATCTTCAAGAAACACCATCCAATCGAATTGTAGCTGATGCCTTTCAAAATACTGTCGCGGAAAGGAGAAGCCATGATCGATACCGACCAGCGTTGGCGAGTCTTCAAGAAGTCTCTCTTCAAGCCATTCTGCGATTCCACGGCGGGTCCAGTATTTGCGGGGACTCGGCGGAGGTCCTATCTCGGAAGGCGGCGACACCCTATCCGCCATGTAGACGCGTAAGCCCTTAAGGCTCGAAGTCGGCGTCTGCGCGCCGGAATAGTCGATTCCGACGTAGCGACGAAAGGATGGTGTGCCGTTCATACCGCGGCTTGCCTCACCGAATCGATGATACCAAATGGAGTAGAATCGCCCGCCGGCATGGTCGCCTTGACGCCGGCTTTTTTAACGAGGAATATCCCCATAAGCACCGCCATAAAGAACCAGCCATTGGAGCAGCCGTACTTGCGAGTCGTTAACTTCGGCCGGAGTATTGATCCTTTACCGTGACCACCGCTTAGCCCGCAGCCATCCCGCTAGGATCTCCGGGTCTTGGATAAAGTCGTTTCGGCGCTCACGGATCTGGCGGAGGCATTCGGGATGGATGTCCTTGTCTTCGTATTTCGTTGGCCGGCCATACCCCAGCCCAGTCGCAGCCACCACCCACGAGTTCATCTGGTTCTTGGGGCGGTCCGCCATGAGCGACCTCGGTGTCACCCCGGCTCCAAGAAAACCCGCGATTGCACCGTACGAGGCGCGTTGCCTTTGCTCGTTGAGCCGGGCGATGATTTCATCGAGGCCGGGACCAGAGGGTCCGGTTCCTGCTTGCGTTATCCCGACGTTGCGCACCACTTGGCAGTTCGCGGCTGCCGAGTAACTCTTGTCCATGTACGGTGAATAGACAAAATCATGATCACCCACCCTACACAAAAGGTACGACTCGCCGTCAACCTTTATCAATATTCTATACTGCTTATTGATCCGGGTAGTGTGAAAGCTGGAGTTTTTCAGCTTTTCCAGGCTCATCCCACGTCTAAAAGTCTCTCTATGGGATCGCAGCAGTTCTTTGATCAACTCGCGGCAGCCTTTACCCACCGCCACTGGCAGTTCTGCCATCTCGTCAAGGAACTCTTCAGTCAATGCAATTTTCATACGGCAAACTCACCTTCGTGATCGGCGCAATTTATGATTATCGCAATTCGGGCGCCGGCGAATCGCTCATGGGGCCATTCGATAGCGCTTGCTGTCCCTGCCGTCACGAGGTAAGGTCTTCATGTCCGATATTGACCATTAAGAGGTGTGGAATGAACGAGTTAACGATAGCTAGAAGGACGGCGGAGTGGCAGCGATTGAAGCCTCTGGTGCTGGATTCTGTCAGTTCCCCCATCACGAAGCGGGTCTACAACATGGCCCTGGACGAGTTCTTTGCCTGGTACGACGCCGAGCCGCGGCCCGGCTTCACCAAAGCCACAGTGAGCGCCTGGCGAGTTTCCCTGGAGGAGCGCAAGCTGGGGTCGTCATCGATAATCGTCCGCATGTCGGCCATCCGCAAGCTGGCAGTGGAGGCGATGGACAACGGCCTGCTGGCGCCCGACCTGGCCGCCGGCATCCAGCGGGTGAAGAGCGCCAAATCGATCGGCGTCCGCATGGGGAACTGGCTGTCCCAGAAGCAGGCCCAGACGCTGCTGAACACGCCGGATATCACTACGCTCAAGGGCCTGCGCGACCGCGCCGTCATCGCCGTGCTGCTGGGCTGCGGGCTGCGCCGGTCGGAAGTGGCCGCGCTCACGATGGCGCACGTGCAGCAGCGCGACGGGCGGTGGGTGATCCTCGACCTCGTTTCGAAGCACAGGCGCGTTCGGACGGTTCCCATGCCGACATGGGTGAAGGTTGCCGTCGATGCCTGGACGGCCCGCGCCGGTATAACGGACGGCTTCGTGTTCCGGCCCGTGCACCGCGGCGACCAGTTGCAGGGCGACCGGATGTCCGAAAAAGTGGTCTGGCAACTCCTGCGGCCGTACGCGGTGACCGCGGGCGTTGCAGGCATCGCTCCGCATGACCTGCGCCGCACGACCGCGAAGCTGTGCCGGACCGCCGGCGGCGAGCTTGAGCAGATCCAGTTGTTGCTGGGCCATGCCTCGGTCCAGACGACCGAGCGGTACCTTGGCACGAAGCAGGATCTGGTACATGCGCCAAACGACTTCCTTAAGCTGAAGGTGGCGGTCTAAGAATCCTTATGCGATAACCGACGCGGTTACTCCCGGCCAGTCCGCCAGCGGAAACTCGCAAGGCTCCCCGACAACATCGAGCGCCGCCAGGAGTTCCGCGAAACTCTCCACCCTGCGGGGTCCATACCGCGTCGCCACTACGAACTCCAGTTCCGCGCCAGGACGCTGGACCATCCATGCGATGCCCCGGCCATCAGCGCCTCCGCCAGCGCCATCCACATAGAAGGAGCCGAACGCATCGCCACCGGGCGAGAACAACTGGAAGTTGTCGGATGAAAACTCGAAGACACACGGATCGGTCGTAACCCGGATCGACGGGCCGCCCGGCAGCCCAATCCCGTACGATCCTGGATCGAGTGGTCGGAAGTCCACCTCGGGCGGCCGCGCGCGCGCAATCTGAATCGCACTATCCAGGTCGCGCAGCGTCAGGGCGGGTTCCGGAAGCGAAGGCAGATCCAGCGAGTCCTCAACCGTTGCATCGATATCGAAACCGCGTTCATCGGCATCACGAAACTGCTGTTCGAGGTCCGCAAGGAAGCGGTGTCGCGCCGCCTCTCTCGCGTCCTTATCAAGCAGCGCCAACTCTTCGAAGCTGCGTGGCAGTCGGGACAGAATCGGCTGCAGCCGCCCCACGATGCCCTGAAACAGATTGATGCGGCTCCCTATCGTGAAGAACACGTCCTGCTCCACCGTGTCCTTGTAAGCGAAGCTCAAAACGCGAATCACCGGACGCTCCTGGCCGAGACGGTCAATACGTCCGATCCGCTGCTCTACCTTCATGGGATTCCACGGCAGATCGTAGTTCACCAGCACGCCGGCGAACTGGAGGTTAAGGCCCTCCCCCGCGGCATCCGTACACACCAGCAGACGGACTTGCCGGTCCCGCAGCCGGCGTTTGATTTCCTCCTTCGAGCACGGCACCCATTGGCCACTGGCATCGCGCCAAGCGCCGCCCCTGCCGGAGTAGCAGGCCACGGGCATTCCGGACATCTGGTCAGCCAGATAATCCCGGAGGTACTCCATCGTGTCGGCGTATTGGGTGAACACGATCACCGAATCGAACCCATCTGCGAGACACCCATCCAGCTCGATCTTGAGCCGGCGCGCCTTGCTATCTGTACCCAATTGCGCAATCCGCCGAAGAAGATCGTGAATTCGTTCGAGCTCGTTAATCGCCCCGATTTCGGGTGCCTCCGCTGCAAGACGCGCCGCTTCCTCGCCGGACATCACCTCGTCGGACGTTTCATCCTGCGACGCATCTTCCTCCGTTATGCCTCCCGTTCGCATCAGTCGCCCGGTCAGCGTCCGCTTCAGGGCTTCGAAACTCGATGCCAGCCGGCGCCGGTACACAGTCATAACGAAGCCCACCGCAGAACGCTTCTCGGGCGGTGCCGCCCGGTACACATCGCCTATGAAATCCTCTACCGCGGTGTAGAGCGCGCTCTCTGCAGCAGTCATCTCCACCACGACTTCGCGCGGATCGCGTTTGGGGACGGGAAGCTGGTAACGCCGTAGCAATTCGCGGGTGTTCCTTACCATGCGGTAACGCAACGGGCTCGACGCTTGCAGCAAGCGCGTGGTGGCGCGCCGAGTCTCCGCATCCATCGTCTTGCGCGGTATAGCGCTCACATCCCGCAGGGCTCGCAGCACCTTTTTGCGCTTCAGACTGGAAACTCCCGGCAGGATCTGAGCCGCCTCGCTGTCCGCCATCTCCCCGAAGGTGGCCTCGGTCGAGCGGAATAGCGACGCCATGTACTCCAGATCCTCGGGAGAGGGATTGCCCGACGCGCGTTGGAAATACTGCAGGAAGACACCGTCGTCCCGGTGCCACTCATCTGGCAACCCAAGCAGATCCATCAGATCCCACAATTCGACAGGATGCACCTGCATCGGTGTCGCGGTCAGCAGAAGCAGCGACCGGCATTTCGCCCGCAACTTCCGCATCAGGCCAAGTAGCGCGTTCGGCCCCTTCTCCTGCGTACTCCCGGCCCCGCGCCGGCGGGCGTGGTGTGCTTCGTCAAGAATGATGAGATCCCAATCAGCGGCATCGAGCAGTTCTCTCTGACGGTCGGCCCGCCGCATCAGGAAACTGGACACAAGTACCACCGGCTCGGCCTGCCACTCGTCGCGGGCCACGGGCTTCTCGGCAGTTCCGTGCGCGCCATGCACCGGCTTCCAGACGAGCGATGACCCGTCGTAGATCGGGACGTTCAGATTGAACTTCTCGTACAACTCGTTTTGCCACTGGATCTGGACGCTCTTGGGAGTCAGAATCAGGGTCCGCTTCGCCAAGCCGCTCAGGATAGCCTGACGGAGAATGAGGCCCGCGGAAATCGTCTTTCCGAGTCCCACTTCATCGGCGATCAGCAGGCAGCTCGGCCACGCGCTCAGGAACCGCGTGTAGGTGCGAACCTGGTGTCGCCAGGGCGTGACGGCACCCGTCATCTCGCCCACGCGCAGTCCGTGCGCCAGGCGTGGTGCCTCGCGGATGAAAGTCCAAACAACGCGCCGGAACTCATCGGCCAGCAGCTTGTGAGTCTCCGGTTCCTGGACAGCCCTGCGAGCCGGCGGCGTCACGAAATGGTCATCGCTGGGCAGGAACTCCAGCAACCTCTTCTTCGCCGCTTCGGGGAAGTCGAACACCTTCACCGAACGCGCGCGTCCTTCCCAAAGGCGTGCGAATGCGTCCACCTCGTCTTCGAGATGCGCCGTCTCCCGACCGCCGAACCAGCTGCAGTGAACGTGGAAGCTTTCCCGGTTGTTGACCCAGCCTCCCGCCGTTTCATTGATCGAGCCGGAAAAGCTCAGGCGGTTCCCATCGGCGTCGGTCAGAATCCCAACTTTCTCGTGGTAAAGCCCAGGCGCGTGCGCCGGCCGTCCATCGGGATCGACCGGTACGGCCACCTTCACGTCCAGATGACCCTGCGCCACCATCCATGCGAGCATCTCCAAACCACGGCCTGCCTCCTCGTCCGGGGGCATCAAATCGGCGGCCAGCAGATGCGATTCGAGGCGCGCTCGCCAGTCGTATCCCTCGCCGATGGCGACCTGCTCGGGTTGCTGGAGTGTGCAGCCGACGATCAGGCGCATGCGGCCGTCGTTGGTGATGAGCGCGGCGATCCCGCGTGAGGCGAGGGCAAGCGCGTCGGCGGAGAAGTAGCCCGTCATGCGGTCGTACTGGACGGCGCAGGTGAGGGCCGGGTTGTAGAACAACTCGATCAGGTCGCCATCCTCGTGGCGATAGCTGGTGCGCCACTCGCGGCCGGTAAGCGGTGTCACGATGCGGTGGCGAGCCGATTCAGCGCTAGCCCAATCAAGCGGTCGTTGAACAGCTTCAACTTCCGTTCGGCCGACTCAGCACCCGCAGGCCACCGGGCCAACCCGGCCCGGATCGCCGTCACGCTGGCCTCGCACTGCTCCCTGTCGATGAGCCAATCCACCGTAGCCAGCAGCTCCATCCCCATTGGCGACTCGAAGCCGTCGATCAACGCGGCCGTCCGATCTAGCACCGGCGATAGCGCGCGCTGCTCGTCCTGTTTCAGATATAGTTCGAGAAACGCGCGCCGTCCCTCGTCAAACCAGATCGTGTCCGACGGTTCCGCGTCGCTCAACCGCTTGTCGCAGTGCAGGTAGCTGCCGTCCAGACCATTCAACAAGTGTCGCAGACGGTCCGAGTACGGACCATACTTGTCGGCGGTGAACTGAAGCTTGAAGGGGTTCGGAAGGGTGAGTCTGTTGATCGTCCTTTCCAGAAACCAGCCCAGCTTCTGGACTTCGAGGTACGTGCAGCCGCTACCAACCACCCAATACCTCCACACCATTTCGGCGATCATCGCGCGAGCAGGCGTGAGCTTCTGAACTCCGGCAGGCTTTGCTACATTCTGGTACTTCTGTGTCGGCTCGAAAACCAGCACTTCCACATCGTTCAGGGAAGCCAGTACACGCTCGATTTCCGGCCGTACCTCCGCCCAATCTAATCCGCCGTTTCCACAACCCAGCGGTGGAAGCGCAAGGCTCCGGATACCCTTCTCGACAACCACTCGCCGTAGGTCGGCCAAACCTTCCCTGATCCACTCCAGCTTGGACGGTTGACGCCAGTGCTGCTTGCTGGGAAAATTGATGATCCACCTGGGTCCGTCAAGCCGCGAACTCTCGGTGACGAACATGCGGCCGATCCTGACATCTCCCCGTTTACACGCTTCCTCGTAAGCGCGGAAGTTCTCCGGGAACGCCTCCTTGAACATCAGCGCGATTCCCTTGCCCATCACACCAACCGTGTTAACGGTGTTCACCAGTGCCTCCACCGGTGCGTCCAGAACATTCCCCTTGTGAAATTTAATCATCAGAAGTACCACTCAGATCTCTTGAAAATGCTCACCGACAAACTGAGACCATCAGCCCGCTCCTTAAGACCGTTCCGCACTCCTTCCGTGTAGCAGCAAATACCCAGAATACCTTCAACAGGGAGGTATTTCCACACCAGGCCCTCCGCTTGATAACGGTCCGTCTTTCCGAGGTCGTTGTTATCGCGCTTGAAGTCCCTGTTCTGCAAAATCGGCCAATCGATCCGATCGAGGTCATCGAGACTGGAGAAGTGCTCTGCCATCCTGAGATAGGCATGCTGATCGGTGAAGACAAACTCGATACCCATCGTTGCCACGTGTCTCAGGGACGAGACCAGCATGACAATCTCTTCATTTGGCACCCTGGGAACCCCGTTGTAACCTGTCCTGATGTTCATCAGCATCATAGAGAATGGCGTGAAGTAAAACGGTATGTAATCAGCCAGTGTTCCGCCTGGACCGGCCGAAACCGGGTGGTATGTCCGCTTTTGGATGAGGTCGCGGTTTCCGATGGGGCGAAAGTTCGGGTCTGACAGCTCGCCGTTCCTGGCGTGTAATCCGTTCTCCAGAATCCAGGGTACGTTGTCACGGTGCGTGATCCGAAATATGAGCGCTTTTTCGCGATTGAGAAGATTGGAATAGTCCCCACGCATTTCATTCGCCCTCTTCATCTTCCCGTTCGCCCTGTCCGAGCGCCAGTGGGATCTGCTCCGGAATCTTCGGCGCCGGGACCGTTTCGGCGAAGGCCAGCTTGCGCAGGCGCTCCAGCGCTTCAAGGTCGTTCGCCGCGCCAGTGAGGTTGGCGTCAGGTTTCTTATTGCCCGCCAAGGGAACTCCCGGCGGCAACACGTTCAGCAGCGCTTCCAACGCGGTCAGCAGCGTCGAGTCGCCGGTCAGATGCGCTTCCTCGATCAGGTTCCGCGCGGCGCCGGTGTTCTGTTCGCGTCCGGTCTTCGCCGCCCAATGCAGTGTGTCGAGCATACACTCCGCGCTGACGTGCCGCAGGCTGCCGTTGCGGTGACGCGTAACGCTGTCCCATAGGATCACATCGTCGCCCTTCACCTCGCAGACTTGCTTCTTCACGTCCTGGTCGAAATCGAGGCCGACCACGCGCGCCAGCTTGAGCGCCTCGTCCGCTGGAAACCGTGGCGCGCGGAAGGCATCCCAGGCCAGCACGTACCACTCAGTTAGCGCGTCTAGGTGGTGTTGGCGCTTCACGGTCGCGAGTTGCTCCATGCGCCACTGCTTCACCTCGCGCCGTGCTGCTTCAAGCGCGTCTTCAGGTCGGACCGAGTAAGGATCGAATTCTTCGAACAGGTCTCTCTGTTTCGCCTTCGGCTGCGGCCGTGCCGTACCGCGCGTGAGCGGCCATGCTTCGGTGAACACCTGAAGGGCTGGACCGAAACACGCGAGATACAAGTCGATGCCGCCAACGCCGGCTTCCTGAAACGCCTTCACCTTGGCACGGACGGCTTGCCGGACCGTCGGCTCCACTTCTTCCCAGTAGCGAGTTTCGGCGTTCTCCGGAACGGTTTCGCGGACACGGCAGACCAAGAAGATGGTGGACCGCGCTGCGGACTTCTCGCGGATATGCAAACTGCTTTCCGCCTCGGTATTTATGGGCCATGACGCCGTGATCGTGAAGCCAGCCTCGATCAGACCGCTAGCCAGTGCGTCCCAAGCACCCGCCGCTTTGTGCGTGAACATCACGGTCATGATGCCGTCCGGCTTGAGAACCCGGCGCTGCTCCTTGAAAATGGATGCCATGCGGCGCTGATAGTCACGTCCAGCTAGATTCTTGGCGCCGCCCTTCTCTCCAGCAAACTTCGCAGCGTTCGCGACGGCTTCACGGTCCTTGTCAGTCAGATGACCGGTAAATAACCGCGGGTACAGCATTCCAGCCGTGCGCTTGAGCCAGACGTAGAAGAAGTCGGAGAGCTCCGCGTACATCACGTTGTCGTAGTAAGGAGGGTCCATCACCACGCAGTCTACGGACGCATCTTCAAGAGGGAGTGAGTCGGCAGAACCGCACGTGATGCGAACTGGTGGCTTGGGTCGCGGCGGGGAGAACTCGAGTTTGTCGTCAGAGGAGTGGCCCAAAAGGCCGATCAATTCGCCGAGGGCTTTGCTCGTCTGCTCGACCGCCCAGTCGTAACCGAGACCTGTGATTGTGGGGGCCATCTCGCCGTAGCTCCACTGCATTGTGTAGTTGTGTTGGTCGAACTTCCCGCGAATTGCCACGCGAACGGTGTCCCAGCGGGACGCGACGGAATTGTAGTTGATCACCTTGTCGATTGCTAGAGCAAGATATGTCAGAGCAGCGCGATCAAGATCCGTAGACGCGCTCAAGATCAAATCCTGCAGCACCTCGACACTAACACAGTGGCCGTAAAGCTGGCGTGGAGAAAACAAGTCTACCCACCGGAACATCCCGTACATGCGATGACCGCGGTCGTAATTTGAGAGTGCATCAATCTCTTCGTCTGGCACGATGTTCCGCGCCTGCCACAGCGGCATCTTTTCCGCTAGCTTCTGTCGAACCAGCGCCTCCACATCGTCCTCGGGCCTGGGGGCGCGAAAGCCCCGGACCCTTTCCATCTTGGGCTTGCCGGTCTTAGTGTAGCCCTTGATGCGTTCCTCTTTGTAGACCACGCAGTAAAGCTGGTGGCCCATGCGTCCCGCCTTGGCCTGCGCCTTGATCTCATCGCCGTCGATGCTGCGGCGGCAGTCCTGGAACGGGCACGTGCCATCCCCACCCTTCACGGTGCCGGGCGAGTGATCGACTTCCCGATCCACAATCTCAAATCGCACATGGCCGTCTTCAGGAGCCAGTCGCACGCCGTGCCCCGAACTATCCAGCCTCCAATTTGGCGACAGTGGCACGCCGCCGCCGCAGTACGGACAGGTCACCGTCCGTGTCCAGAGATAGCCATCGACGGTCAGTACGCCCTTCGGCTCTGCCGGGAAAACGCCCTCGAAGTGCGGGCGCACGCGCCGCATGAATTCAGCCGCGAGTTCTTCGTAACGGGCTGCGAGAGCCGAACCGAACTTCAGCGGCAACTCTACGGTCGCCTTGAGCAACAGGGCTGCGACGGGATTCAGATCATTTGCGATGGCCTCGCATCCGAGCCTCACAGTTTCCAGCGGAATACTGCCCCCGCCGGCAGAGGGATCAAGAACCAATCCAAGTGCTTGCGGCTCCGGCGTGAATCGCCACGCCCTCGGATAACCATACGTCCCCGCAAGCCGGATGCCTCGTACCGTAGCGGCGTGCATGTTCTCGATAGCAGCGACTGGGTCACCGTGAATTCCGAGCGTATGCAGAAACTCCTGGTGGTCCGCGGAGGATTCAAGGAGGCTTCCCAGCACCGCCGCGCGGCTGGCGACCAAAGGCCGACGAGCGAACCATACATGCAGGTAAGTAGTCGGCGGCAGGACGTTGCCAGCCATCGCTATCTTCCGCTCACGGGTTGCCTCGGCGCTCAACGCCGCAATTGGCAGCCACTCCTCAATCAGTCTACGGCTACTCATGGCGTCGTCAATAGGACCCTCAGCGCAGCGACCACCCGTCGCGGATACTCCCGGTGCATGACCATGCCGAGCCAGTAACCTGCCTCCTCGCGCGACATCTTCTCTACTCCCTCGGCCACCTGGCGGATGCGGTCCAGATTCTTCATGGGCGCCAGAGCGCGGAACAGCAACCCTAGCGTGAGTGCTAACTCTTCATCGAGTGGCCAACGCTTTGTCTTTCCCGGTCTCAGCGAGCCGAGCACGATCTTTTCGCGAGCTAACCGCTTCAACAAGCGGTTCTCGGCGATGCGCAAACCCGGCCCCTGAATGGAGGCCACGTGCTCCGGCGCCTTTAGCCGTGGCGTAGCGGACGAGGGAGCCTGCCAGATCTCCAGGCGCCATACACTTGTCGATTCGACGATCATGCGCAATTCGTATTGGGGCTTCATCTACACCTTTCCGGCGACCGCCTCCACGAAGGCCTCGCCACCCCCATATTGCGTCAAACGTTTGGAGAAAGCGTCGGCAGCTCCGTCCTTCAGTGATAACGGCTGCTTGAAAGCCAGGTTGTAGGTGGCCTTGAAATCAGTCTCAACCGCGGCCCGGATCTGTGGATCAAGGAACGATTTCACAGCGTTCGCTTTGTCCACCCTACCGGTGAAGGTCACTGCGAACTCGTCGATCCCCTCAGCTTCGATGCCCACTTCAAAGTGGCAGGCGACATCCGCCTCCTGAAGCGTTGCCATGGCCTGATGCACCTTCCAAGTGGCGCCGGCTTCGAACAAGCGCACGCGAAGCGTGGCGATGCTCGCCACGCTGGCCTTGCGGGCCTTGTCCCACAGATCGGCCAGCGCTTGGGCGAGTGGCCCCTGCGCGGACAGTTCGGGCGGCGGCGGTTCCGCGGGTTTGAACCCCGGCAACAATGGCGGCTGTATCTCACACGATTTCTCACGGATGGTCACCACCGCCATCGCCTGCTGCCGCTGGCAGCGGCTGTCGGTAAGCTCGATGGTGTAGGTCATCGACTGTTCCGGCCGGACGCGAAGCTGCTGCGTTGTTTGATCGGTTCCCGTGGCCGCAAGCTGCGGTTCATTCGATGTGTACGTGTACGGCGGGACGCCGCCTTTGACGCTGACCAGCAGTTCGGACGATCCGCCGCGCTCGATGGTGGTGGGATTGGCCTGGAAGCGGAGTTCCAGCGGTGCCGCCCGCGGCCACAGTTTCTTCTCTTTAGCGTCATTGATGGTGTGTACGAAGTGGTTGTCACTGATGTGGATAACAGGGTGAGGATCGCCCGGACCCCACACCTGCGTGCCTTCGCGATAAATGAACAACCCCTGGTCGATGCCATTGCGAATGCATTCGAGCAGCGGTGTATCGTGCAGCAGGATAGAAAGCTTGGGCGCGCGCCGATACTCGGTCCGCATCTGTGCGGTGGTCATCTCTCCCTTCACGCGTAGTCCAGTCTGGTCGCGCACAAACCCCGGCGCGTCAGGGATGTCCCGCCCTTCGAGTAACTTCTTCTGTTCATGCAGCACACGCTCCACCTGGTGCTGTCCGTTGCCCGGCGAGTCTCCTGCGCCGGAAAGCTCAATGACGGTGTGTCCCAGGTCGAGCTGCGCTCCGGTCATGCGAGAACTGGACGGGTAGAATAGGTGACGATAGCACTGGAGAATGGCCATCGCCACATCGAGCTTCAGCTTCTCGTAGTCGGCTTTCACCTTGCTCTGCTGGTAATCGGCTAGTGTGATGTGGTGTTCGTCCGGTTTTTGCAGAAGGCCGTGGGCGAGGCGGCGGCGCACTAGGTCGCACATATTCGGAATCGTGCGTTCGTCGGCCGCCACGAACACCATGTTGTTTTTGAGTTCGCGGATTTTGCGATCGATCCCCTTGTATTCAAAGATCTCTGCAATATCGGGCGGCGGCTGGCGCAGGTCGGCGGGCACCGCGGTTGACTCATGGTTCATCACCACGAGCAGCGGGCGACCGTCCCCGACCTCGTCGGGCACTTCATACGGACCCGCTGGAGAAAGCACGGCGTTGAATTCGCCGCGAGGCAGGGTGAAGAGCGCGCGAATGCGCTCAGCGAGTTCGGTGCGCACGTCGGCAGCGTCGATGTCGCGCATGATTCGCCGGACGATCATGGTGAGGTTAGGCTCAGCCATGAAGCGGAGCGGGGCGCCTGGACGGTCATCGAGATAGATGGAATCGGTGACGAACTGCAAGCGGGCCTGCTCGATGAATGAAGGCTCCAGGGCGGGCGAGCATACCGACAGTTTCAACTGCTCGGGCGTAATTCCCCTCGCCGGGTCCCCATAGGCCAGCGTGTGCCAGAAGATCGTGCACGCGACATAGGCCGTAACCGGCGGCAGGCCGGGATATTTCTGGGCATCGATGCGCTGCGCAAGCGCCGGCTCCTGACCCGCCACGGCGGCAACATCAGATTTGACGGCGGGTGCGTATTGGCCTTGGCCCAGCTTGACATTAATTTCCGTGCGGATCGGCTCGAAGGCAGGGTCCATGTGGTGCGAGTGGATCGAAGATGCGTCCAGTGGCTGGATACGCCAGAGGTGATGAACAGTGCGGGCCAGCAACCGCAACATGCCGCGCGTGCGATGGAAGGTGCTGAGCGACGCGGTCTTCTCCGTCAGCATCTCAAGCAGCTTGGGATGGAGTGGGTAGCTACGCGCGAACTGGTCGCGGAGTTCTGGATCGGCGGCGTCGGCCGGTAGAGCTTCGCGGTTCGCGTTCCAGACCTGCGAATATGCCGCGATCACCGACTGTGCGGCATTCAAGTCAACATGCTCGAAGAGACGCGCGCGCAGAACGTTGGGCGTCTCGTCCTCCTCGGTCGGGTTTAGCGGCGTGGTGCTTCGCACGGCAACGCTTTCCGCTTCGGACATCGCTGCCGCTGCGCGTTCATTCTCTTCTCTATAGGCGTCGCCCGCCTTGTCATCCTTTCCCACTGCCAGGGTGTAAACAAGAGCGACCTGGGGCGTCGATGCGACGGCCTTGAACAGGTCGTGGACGAAAGCGGCAAATTGCTTGGAGGCGTCTGGAAACGCGCGCTCCACTTTGCGCAGATATACGGAGATCTCGTCGAGCAGAATCAGCGTGGGTTGGCCGCCGAATAGCTCGCGAATGGTGGGCGCACCCGGTGCAATATGCTTTTCGTCGCTTTCACGTACACGCTCGTATCCGTTGCGGCCAGCCAGGCGGTATGCCATCTCGCCCCAAAGAGAGCGGGCGAGCAGTCCCGGTTCGAGCGTCAGTCCGTTGGCGGGGTCGGCGTTCTCCCCGTCGAGCGCGGCGATGCGGACGGTGCCCGTTGGTAGAATCGCAGGATCGACGAAGTCTGAGAGGTTGGTAACGCCCTTTGCGCCGCGCACCGCATGAACGAGGGCGATTAGTGCGTGCGTCTTGCCGCCGCCATACTGGGTACCGAGCCGGATAATCGACGAAACTTCGCCACCCTTGCCCGAAAGGCGCAGGCAGACCGCCTTCAGCAACTCCTTTATGCCGCGCGTTGGATAACTCTTGGCGAAGAAAGCAGCAGGGTCGAGGTAGTCCGTTGGGGCGGTGCCGTTCACGACGCGCGAGAGGTCGGCCATGAATTCGTCGTCGCGAACGGTCCCGCCAAGCACGTCGGCGCGGGGGCGGCAGGTTGAGAATATCGTTGGCAGGCTCATGGCGGTTGAGATACTCCAGTGTACGCCCGCGGCGGGGTCGCGGCAATTTGCGGGTGAACATCTTTGTCCGCCAGGCGCATGCAGGACCGATGACCTCCGGTAGCCAAACGGCGGCGGCCCGACGATCCCCCTTATCGGTAGCCGTCCACGCGACCCAACATCGTCGACGTTACGCGGATTTCATATCTTGGGCGGCCGCTTTGCAACATGAAAGGCGAAAGTTGCAGCCGTGTAGCGACGAGGGAGCGTGCAAGAGAATCGCGCTTGGGACTTGCGTTCCATTCTTGGCTCTGTCACACTCAGGACATGCCCACCGAGTGGAGGTACCGGGGCCGAGAGATTTATGCCGAGGACATCGTTTTCATCCGCCGGTTAATCGCCAGTGATCCCGGTGCCAGCAGGCGCGCACTGTCTGAGAAACTGTGCTCGGCCTGGGAGTGGAAACAGGCCAACGGCGCACCGCGCGACATGGTCTGCCGCGGGCTAATGTTGATGCTCGACCGTGCTGGCCAGATCCAGTTGCCGCCGGTGCGTTACCATCCACCGAACCCGCTGGCGAACCGAGTTCGCCCCGCCCGCCTGCTGATCGACACAGCACCCATTCACGTCTCCCTCAGCCAGATTCTGCCTATTGAACTCAGGCAGGTACGGCGGACGGCAGACGAGCCGCTGTTCAACAGCCTCGTGCAACAGCATCATTACCTCGGGTACCAGCAACCTGTGGGCGAGCACCTGAAGTATATGGCTTGGGCGCAGGGGCGACCGATCGCCTGTGCTGCGTGGGGTTCGGCGCCGCGCCACTTGAAGTGCCGTGACGGCTTCATCGGTTGGAATGCACAGGCCCGCCGCCGGAACATCCGCTTCCTCGCGTATAACACACGCTTTTTGATCTTGCCGTGGGTGCGGGTCGAGCACTTGGCATCGCACCTCTTGGGTAGTATGGCCGGACGACTGAGTGCGGATTGGGAGCAGATCTACGAGCATCCGCTCTACTTCCTGGAAACATTTGTGGACCCGGAGCGATTCCGCGGGACCTGTTACCGCGCAGCCAACTGGAAGGTGCTGGGGCGCACGACCGGTCGCGGGAAGGATTCCACGACCAAGCGCCCGAATCGTTCGATTAAAGAGGCGTTGGGGCTGGCGCTGACGCCGCGCTTTCGCGAGCTATTGTGTGCATGAGATGAATGTGCCAGACCGGGGGCGATGGTGAACCGTGAACAAGTCGGTCGGGTACTGGATGGGGCCCTGCAGGCGCCGTTGGAGGCCGGAACGCAATTGCGGTATAAAGGGGGGTATGAATTACCGAGCGCGAGAGGCTCATCGATAGTGCAGATAGTAGATGCTGGGGTTTCACACAAACCCTCCGGCCTTTCTTTCAGACGGCGCCTGCTAGGGCCGGAGACGGATTTGGTCGAGTGGTTCCTTGATCGGCCTCTTCGACTCCCTCCTGGGCACCGGGCGACAATCTTCCGAGAGCCTCGGCTTCCATCCGGATTCCCCGACCTCGTAATCGTCATCTGGAACGCGTCGGTAGCGGAGCGGTGGGCGCCTGCCCGTGCCGACGTGAACGCTTCGGATCTGCGGCTAATGCACGCACTGACTACTGTCGGCCCGCAAACGGAATGTGAGCTGCATTCCGCACTATCAAGTAACAAGATGGCGGATAGCTTGACTCGATTGGTCGACGCCTTTATGATCCGCAGAGAACAAACCCGCTGGAAGCCTTGCCCTCTAAGTGTGGTCTTCGCAGCTACCCAGATCATCGCTGTAGAAGCCAAGGTAAGTGAATGGCGCCACGCACTTAATCAGGCGTATTTGAATACTTGGTTTACATCTCACTCCTGTATTCTCGTGCCCAAGATTCCCCGCAACAGTACCATGCCTCAAGATGCGCGCGACCTAGGAGTAACTGTGATCACTCAGGATGATGTGAGTTGGGACCTCAAACCATCTGACCAGTATCAGCCCCGCTCATACGTCTCCTGGTTGTTTAACGATTGGGCCTGGAAGATGGCTTTGCAACGGGAGGGTTGAAGCAGGTGAATTTTCCTGATCCCGTTTGGCTCAAGGCTAACTTCCCGGAACTCAGTGACTTTCAGTTGTTGGGTCAAGGTGGGCAGAAGCTCGTGATGCGCGCGAAGCACTGTACCGACGGCGACGTAGTTCTGAAGCTCATTCATCCGTGCACCAACGTGGAAACGGTTCGCCGGGAGATGCTCGCAGTCCAAGAAGTTAGATCTCCTAGGGTTCCAAAAATTCTGCAGCATGGCAGTGTGACGACCCAAACCGGCCCGTGCGTATGGCTTTGGGAAGAGCTAATAAGTGGCCACAGCGTACGACAAATGCTGGCCAGCGGTTCTCTGCCAGCGCTAGCCGTCCTCCGCCTCGGTCTCCATGTGTTGGAAGCGTTGGAGCGGGCTGAGAACGTGCAGATTGTGCATCGTGACGTGAAACCTGACAATATTATATGCGACCTGAAAGGATCGTTTTGGTTGCTCGATTTCGGGATTGCCAGACATCTTGACCTGTCATCCCTTACTGCAAGCGGTCTTCCGTTCGGGAAGATGACTATGGGCTACGCTCCGCCTGAACAGTGCCGCAACTTGAAAGCTGATATCGACTCACGTGCGGACCTATTCGCATTGGGAGTGACTCTTCATGAATGCGGAACGGGCAAGAACGGATTCCTCGATCCGCCTCCGCGTGACCACCTTGAGTTGTTGAGGCGTGTCGAGAGATGGGTGCTGAGCCCGATAGACCTCCCGATTGCAGAGAAGGCGAGTTTCCGCGATCTCGTTCAAGCCATGACCCAAAAGAACCGTGTTCATAGGCCCCGTACCGTACGCGACACGCTCGCGTGGTTGAGAGAGATCTGCCTGAGGGAGGGAGTATCTTAGCAAGCGCTACACGACCATGGAACTATATCTGCAATTTGGCTACGGAATGATGGACCACTGCAGGGTGCTCCTATCCTCATGGGGCGGTGGGACCGCGATCCTGAGTCCACGCGACCTGACGGCGACGCAGCTTAGGAACCTCGGAGCAGATATTTCGAAGATTTCACAGGCGCAGTGTCTGATCGACCCTCAGTTCTACCTGCCTCATGCCGACCACAAGAAGCTGTGCGAGCACAGCTATTGGCCGAAGGGGTACGAAACGACAATGTTTTGGCAGGGTCCGGCGCTTTCTGCCCTGCTCAAGGCGCTTTCACAGTTAAACAGGGACACCGGGTGTACCAGGATGATTTTGCCCGGATTATTCGCATCTTCCGTAGATGATGACTGGTTGGAAACCCAACGAGCGATTCTTGATGAAGCGCGGTCGATTGAGACAGAGCGCGATCTGATCGCAACTATTGCACTCAGTGCCGAAGCTGTTCAGGACGCCGACCAAGTTAGTCAGCTCTTGGAGAACGCAGAGCGCTGGAAGGCTAGCGCTTATTACATCGTTTGCGAGCACCCTAAAGGTAACTACCTTGTCGACGACCCTAATTGGCTGGCCAACGTCCTCGATCTTGCAGTCGGTCTTCGCCTACTCGGAGCTGATGTGACTCTTGGCTACTGCACCCACCAAATGTTGGTTGCTGTTGCTGCAAAGGTGAATGCGATCGCTTCGGGAACGTGGATGAACGTGAGGTCGTTTCCGCCAGAGAAATTCAAGGCCGCGTATGAAGACGAGATCAGACAACGAGCGACGTGGTACTACTGCCCGCAGGCACTGTCGGAGTACAAGATCCCTTTCCTCGACATTGCTCACCGGCTCGGTGTACTCAGTTTGATGGCCTCACCACCGAACCTCGACGGAGGGTATGCCTCCTCTCTGTTCAGCGGCGTGCAGCCGTCAGCAGTGAACTTCTCGGAACAATCGGCTTTCCGTCACTACCTCCATGCGCTTAGGGCGCAAGCAGAGTCGGCTGAACAGGACAGTTTCGACGCTGTGATGCAGGACTGCCAAAATGGGCTCGACGCTGCTGAAAGTCTTCTTCGGCGGCTTCGTGCGTCAAATGTCAGCGGTCAATTGAGAGATTTCCACGACATCGTCGACGTAAACCGAGCCGCACTTGGGCTATTCGCCGCACTTCGAGGTCCTATGCTACGACGGCAGTGGGACGCGATCTGAGTTAAACTATGCAGCCCCATCTGCCGCGTCGCGGGTCGGCCTCGAGGACCTCGAGATGCGTTAGCGATAACAGTGCAATTGACCCCGAGGCCGCGGCTGTCCATACACGATGACCGGCGCGCCTCTAAAGTGGCGCGCCATCGCACGTCGCAAGTGACCTGGAAGGGTGACTAGCTGGCTGGGTGACAGGTAGGCGGCCACATTACCCACCGGGCCGGGTGTCTATGTCAAATGCGAGATCGCCCCAATACCGGCCGTCGGCCGAGGCGGGCTATCCTGTCGGCCGCGCCCAGGCCCAGCCGTGGCGGAAGTAGCCGCCCTTCGCGCAGGTTTGGCTTACGTTGCGCCCAAGCGCGTCGGATGGCTCGTCGTACCAGGCTGAGGGGTTGCGCGAAACGTTGCACGCTTTTCCGCGAAACGTTGCCAGCCCAACTTCTGCGTGTTTAGCGGCTACGGAATTGTGCAAACTGTGGCGGCGCCACCGGCCCCCAGCGGTAGCCAGGTCCTGAACCCGTCCCGCAGTTCAATGCTCCCGCGTAAGGGTTGGTTTTGTAGGTGGTGTAGCTGCCATTTTGGCCGGAAGTCCCTAATGTACGCTCGGCATAGGCTCTGAAAATCGCGCGACAAAACTGTGCCAATTTTTGTGCCTACCCCACGCATAGAAGCGTTGCCCGCTGTTGTTATCGCCCTCTTGGGAAACGCCTGGAAGTCTTTGAAAACTAGCAACTTGGCGCAACTCTTAGCAATCGTGGGCAATGTCGCTAAGTCATTGAAAGTTCGTGGGCCCCTGGTTCGGGACCAGGAGGTCGGTGGTTCGAATCCACTCGCCCCGACCAAACTTCTTCCCTTCCTTCCCAATTTATTCAAAATGAACAGATTAGAGAATCTTGAAAATATTAGTCGAGCCGTCAGCTTGCGCGTCTTCCGCCGGACCTCCTGGTCTCCCACGAGAGGGTCGGAAGGGGCCGGGCTAATATTTCTATAAGTTGGCCGGCCGTTCGCAAAGTAGGCTGAAACTTTGCCCTTTTTCTTGCCCTTTTCACGCATCGGCGGAACCTTCGGACAGATCGCCCTCTTTGCACAAAACATCAATTCAGTTGTAGTATTGTGTCATGGGGCAATCTCGTAAAGATTCGTACCGGCGCCTCTACGAGACCGCCGAGGTGCAACAGGGCTTCTTCACGACCAAGCAGGCGAAGGCTGCGGGGTTTGCGGAAAACACTCATTCCTACCATGTTCAGGCAGGGAACTGGCTCCGTGAGCACCGCGGTATTTACCGCCTCGCTCTCTTTCCCCCGACCGACCACCCTGACCTTGCAATCTGGTCGCTCTGGTCCCGGAACCGGCGCGAAGAGGCCGAGGGAGTATACAGCCATCAGACTGCGCTCAGTCTCCATGAACTCTCCGACGTCAATCCAGCGAAGCTGCACATGACCGTTCCACCAAGATTCCGGAGGAACAGCGAGATTCCGAGCATCCTCATTCTGCATCACGGCATCGTGCCACCCCAGGACGTCCAAACGGCGGAGGGATTCCGGTTCACCCGGCCACTTCGAACGATCGTGGATGTGGTGGAGACGGGCGTCGTAGAACGCGCCTTCGTGCGGCAGGCCGTTCAGCAGGCATTCGACCGGGGGCTTATCAAGCGGTCAGATCTGAGGAAGACCAATCTCACCGATCCCGTGAAAAAGCTATTCGAGGAAGTCCTCAGGCGAGTGGCATAGATGTCGAGTCCCAAGGTATACGCTACCGCCGGCGCTTTCAGAAGGGCGCTCGAAGACCGCCTCAAGCGAATCGCCCATAAAGAAAAGTCGATGTGAATCGCTTGCGGCGTCAGGTCGCATTTGATCGCCTCTTGGCAAGGCTCTTCATGCCGGACCAGCCAACTTGGGTTTTGAAGGGCGGTTACGCTCTGGACCTGCTGTTTGACACGGCGCGCGCGACGATCGATATCGACCTCACACTCCCCGAACTGGACATTGTCAGCGGGCAACCGAACGACGTGATTCGCGAAATGCTTCAGGAGGCCGCCGGAGCGTCGCTCGACGATTGGTTCGAGTTCGTAATCGCGGCGCCGATCATGGACATGGACGCCGCGCCATACGGCGGTGCGAGATTTCCAGTAGAGGCCAAGATGGATGCCCGAGTCTTCGCGCGATTCCACGTGGATATTGGGGTCGGCGACGTTGTCATGCAACCGATGGACGTGGTGGAGTGCAGAGACTGGCTGACCTTTGCCGGAATCGCGCGGCCCTCCGTGCGGATCATTCCGCGAGAACAGCAGTTCGCAGAGAAGTTCCACGCATACACGCTTCCGAGAAGGATTCCCAACAGCCGCGTCAAGGATTTGGTTGATCTTGCATTGCGTGTTCACGCCGGCGGGTTTGGAGCCTTCAAGAACCAGTTCGGCGATCAATGGCACTTTCGGAAGACGCGGAACTCACATTGTTCCTCGACAGCTTGACCCGCCTCCCGCGGAGTGGCTCAGTCAGTTTGCAGAATTATCGGAAAGTTGCCTCGCTGGCGCCAGCATGAGCGATGCATTCGAGATGGTTAGAGCGTTCTGGGAGCGCCTTGCTGAATCGGAAGTGCAGAGAGCCTTGGACCGGATGTCGAAGACTGCCTTCGACGCGGGCCTGTATGACCGCAACGAGATGCCAGAAGGTGGTGGGGACGGATAACACGATGTGACGGATTCATCGCGCGCTTCGGCCCCTGCCACAAAGCGGAGGCGGTTGGATGTATACTGTCCTGCTTAGAATGGAATCTGTGGCTGAAAGGAAATACGCATGCGAAAAGCACTGACTCACATTACGATCGGTGTGCTCGTTGCCGCCATCGGAGCGTTTGCGGCGGATAACTCGCTGGGGACCTGGAAGCTGAATATGGAGAAGTCCAGGTTCAGCCCATCCACTCCGGTCAAGAGTCTCACCGCCACCAGGGAAGCATCCGACGGCGCGATCAAAGTGACCACCACCGGCGAGCGGGCGGATGGCACTCCGATCAATTCCAGCTACGTCGCGAAGTACGACGGCAGCGAATCGCCCGTGACCGGGGCGCCCTATGACACCATCGCCATCAAACAGGTGAATGCCAATACGTTCACCTACAGCGCGAAGAAGAAGGATGGAAAGTACAGCGTCACCGGGCGGAGCGTCGTCTCGAAGGATGGCAAGACCATGACCAACACCATTAAAGGTACGGACACCGAAGGCAAGCCGTACCGGGCGACGATGGTTTGGGACAAGCAGTAACCGGCGCCGCATGAGCGCCTCTTCATAGCCGCGAGCTCACATCGTCAGCACGACGCGGAACTGGGCGTCGCCGCTCATCATGCGCGCGTAAGCCTCGCCGGCTCTCTCCAGCGGATAGGTTTCGATGAGGGGACGCACTCCGGTCAATTCGGCGAAGCGCAGCGTGTCCTCGGAATCGGCCGGCGTGCCCGCGGCCCAGCCCTGAATGGTTTTGGTCCCGGCGATAAGCTGCAGGGGCGTGACTGCAATCGGATCGAACGCCACGCCGACCACCAATAGCTTGCCGTTGGGCGCCAGGCCATCGATCAATTCGGTCATCGACTTGGAACTGGGAGCGGTCGCCAGAATCGCCTGGGCGCCGCCGAGGTCCTGCAGCGCTTCCGCGGCGTGCCCGGCCTTGCTGTCGATGTACACGCTGGCGCCGAGTTTCTTGGCGAGAGCCGCATTCGCCGGGCCGCGCCCGATCGCCGCGACCTTGTAGCCGAACTTCTGCGCGAATTGTATGCCTAAGTGACCCAGGCCGCCGACCCCGACCACCGCAACCAGGTCGCCAGGCATCGCGCCGCTGTGCCGCAGCGCGTTGTATGTGGTGATTCCGGCGCAAAGCAGCGGTGCTGCTTCCGCGGCGTTCAGAGTCTCGGGTATGGCCACCAGCGCCTCCACGGGAGCCAGCAGGTACTCCCCGTATCCCCCGTCATAGCTGATGCCTGGGACCTGCAGATTCCGGCAATTGCGAAAATCGCCGCGCCGGCACGAGGGACACGTATTGTCCTGGCCGCCGTGCCAGCCGACCCCGGCGCGCTGTCCCACCTTCCATGCCGAAACGCCCGCGCCGAGCTCGTCGATGATACCCGCCACTTCATGGCCCGGAACACGCGGATACTGAATTCCGGGCCATTTTCCCTCTTTGGTCAGCTCATCGCTGTGACAGATGCCGCATGCCTGTACCCTGATGCGCACCTGCCCGGCGGCGGGCTTGGGAATCTCGCGGTCGACGATCTGGAAATCCCCTCCGGCGCGGAGAATTTGCGCCACCCTCATGGGTGCGGCGGCAGCTTTTACACCCGGCATGATACCCTCCCTTGGGCTTACTTATTTGAAGTGCATCTTCATTCTCACCCCTTAGCCATGACGCCGCAAACGGACAGCGTAAGTAACAGGACGATCCAGCGGAATTCTGCCGCATCATCGCCTTTTCATCGTTCTTGGTGATACACTCCGGTGTGTCTATGACCGAGGATAAACTCCAAATGAGCGTGTTCGACGGACCGCACCCGGCCGAGAAGGTTATGGTGCTGGAAGGCGTGCTCAACGCCGAGACCGCGTTTCGGCTCCGCGATTTCGCGCGCCGCGATGAGCCTGCCATCCTGGTGATCGATATGAGCCGTGTCCGCTCCGTGGACTCCAGCGGCTTGGGAGTTTTGATCGGGATGTACGTCTCGTGCGAACGGACCTGCCGCCGCCTGCTGCTGGCCGGACTCAACGACCGCATCTGGGAGCTGTTTCGGATCTGCAAGATCGCGGACGTCTTCACGCGGTATCGAACCGTGGCCGAAGCCGAACATACCGTCTCGGTATAAGGACCGGCCCCGCGCGGCTGCCGCTTCAGCCCAGGGCCGCGGGGGGATGCCACCCGGTGCCGCCGCGGCACTCCACGCCGATGAGATATTTCCCCTTCACGTAATTGCAGTAGCGGACGCGTCCGCGGGCGCAGATCCCGAACCTGGGCTCATTGCAGCGGATATAGGAAAGAACCGGTATCTTCTCCGCCACCAGCAATTGCAGCCCCTGCACCGAAACGTTCATCAAGGTGGCCTGAATCACCGCCTCCTTTCCGGCCCGGTCCTCCCATAGAATGCGCAGTTCGCCCGTGAGGGCGTACCGCACGTGACGCCGCGTGTTGAACTTCCGAAACGTGGCGTGCAGAGCCTGTTGCGCCCAAAGCATGGAATCGGCATAGGTCTCCGGAATACGCGCGATTTCGATGCCCAAAGCGCCGGCGAGCGTCTTCACCGTATTCCAGCCGCCCGTCTCGTAGTGGCGGACGAGCTCGATGATATCCCGGTATGGATCGCCGGGCGCCGCGGTGTCGGTCAACGCGGCCTTGATCTCCGGCGCGGCGTGTACCTTGGCCAGAGCCTCTTCCATCGGGAGATCGGTCAGGGCGTCGAGCAGAGAGAAGAGTCCCATCAGGAGTGCCTGGTTAGGCCGAGCCGGCGTGAAACAGGCCAGGCTTTCGCAGAAGCGCGCGCGCACCAACGACATCGTCACCAGCTCACCCGGTTTATCTTTGGCCAACTCCGGCAGGGCCGCCAGTATGGCCCAGTGCCGGATGCCGGATTCCCCGAGCACGGCCATGGCATGGCTGATCGAGTGGATTTCGGCGGTGAGAGCGAACAGCGCGGAATTCACGTACAGCAACAGACTGTACGATAGCCACACATCCCGCGAGATGAGCGTCTCCAAACGCGCGAAGTCAGGCTCCGGCTTTTGGGCTTCCGCCAGCAGGAGCAGGCAGGTGAACTTGGTCGCCGGTATGCGCCGTCCTCGCAGCGTGACCGGGCGCGCGAAGAAGTAGCCCTGAAAGTAGTCGTAACCCGCGTCGCGGGCCCACGCGAAGTCTTCCTGGGTCTCGACCTTCTCGGCCAGGATGGCAACTCCCCGCGACCGGTAGGCGCGCAACAGGCGCTGCTGATCGGGCCGCGAGGTGGCTGCCACGTCCACCTTGAGGAACTTGGCCATACCGACCAGTGGCTCCCGCGTGGTGTTGGAGGCGAAATCGTCCAGCGCCAGGGCATAACCCTGCTCGCGCAGACGCTGGCCGGCGTCCAGGACCTCCGGATCCGGCTCCACCGTCGGCATCAGCTCGATCACCAGAATGTCAGGGGGAAGAACGGAGGGTAACCCCCCGAGGAGCAGGCTGCGATCGAAATTGATGAAGGCCTTCTTGCCGCACAGCAGATTGTCGATCCCGATGGTGAGCAGCGTGTTGCCGATGACCTCGGCGCTGGCGATCATGTCGTTCTTAGCGTTGAACGCCGTCTGGAAATCTTCCGAACGGTAGAGCAACTGGTAAGCAAAGACTTGCTTTTGCCGGTCGAAGATGGGCTGGCGCGCGACGAATACATCCATCGCTTCAAATCTAACAGGCGGCATGGCGGGGACGCCGCTAACCGCTGCCAATCCACCAACTGCCAATATCGCTTGGCTAGTAACGACGGTTGGTGTACTGCGGTACGGGACAGCATGCCGCGGCGAATCGGTGCGACAAATTCCACGGCGCACGCATCCAAGACTGTATTGCAATCGAAAGGATCTGGGGCATGACTGCCAAATACGTGCAAGTAGAAGCCGCGGGTGCGCCGCTGAAAGCGATTTCGCGCGAGGTTCCCGAGCCAAAAGCAGGCGAGGTCAGGGTGCGCGTGGAGGCCTGTGGCGTGTGCCATAGCGATTCACTAACGGTTGCCGGCCTGTGGCCTCTGGTCACTTATCCCCGCGTGCCCGGTCACGAGATCATCGGCCGGGTAGATTCGGTCGGCGCGAATGTGCCGCAATGGAAGAGCGGCCAGCGGGTCGGCATCGGCTGGTACGGCGGTCACTGCCGGCGTTGTGAACCGTGCCGGCGCGGCGACCTGGTCGCCTGTCAGAATCCGCTGATTCCCGGAATCGTTTATGACGGCGGCTACGCGGAATTCGTCGTTGCCCCCGCGGAAGCGCTGGCGGCGGTGCCCGATTCGCTGAAGAGCGTGGAGGCGGCTCCCCTGCTCTGCGCCGGAATCACCACGTTCAATGCGCTGCGCAACACCGGTGCAAAGCCTCCGGATACGGTGGCCATCCTGGGCATGGGAGGATTGGGGCACCTCGGAGTGCAGTTCGCGGCGAAGATGGGATTCCGTACCATCGCGATCGCGCGCGGCGCCGACAAGGAAAAGTTCGCCCACGATCTGGGCGCCCGGCACTACATCGACAGCACGCGCGAGGATGTGTCCGCATCGCTGCGAAAGCTCGGCGGCGCGCGCGTGATCCTGGCCACCGTGACCGATGCCGGTGCGATGTCCGCCGCCATCGGCGGCTTGGGATACCGCGGCGAGTTTGTGATCCTGGGCGTTCCCGCACAGCCGGTTCAGGTCCCGGTTCCGGGGCTGGTGATGCAGCGCCAATCCATCCACGGATGGCCCAGCGGCACCTCCATCGACTCCGAGGACACGCTGAAGTTCAGCGAGGCCAGCGGTGTATTGCCCATGATCGAAACGTACCCCCTGGCGAATGCCGCGGATGCCTATGCGCGCATGATGAGCGGCAAGGCGCGCTTCCGCGTGGTGCTCGAAATGGGAGCCTGATCGCCCACATCGCGTTCAGGAATTGGAGACGTGTCCTTCCGGCAGCAGTAGCCTGAAACATGCCATTACGGCCAGCATCAGCGCCAGGCAGGCCACCACTCCGGGATTGAATGTGAGATCGGTTTCGAGCTCGTGCAGCAGGTTACCCCACGACGGCAGCGGATCGGCCACGCCCAGACCCAACAGCCCCAGGTTCGCTTCACTGAGAATGAACAGCGGGATCGAGGTGAGGAACTGAGCCAGCAACACCGGCTTCAGATTGGGCGCCAGTTGCCGGATGAAGAGGCGAAAGCCGCGGCATCCGCACGCGCGCGCCTGCAGCAGGAAGTCCGAGTCGCGCAGATCGCGGATACCGGCGCGGATGACGCGCGCGGGCGCCGCCCAACCGAGCGCGGCCAGTAGCGCGAAGGTGATCAACAGCGAGGCGGATGGCGATACGTTTAAGGGCAGCAGGGCGCGCGCGGCGATCAGCAGGAAGATCCAGGGCAGCGACAGCATCAGATCGATCGCGCGGCGCGTGATGCGATCGAGCACCCCACCGCAATATCCAGCCAGTCCGCCGACCAGCAAGGCGAGGGCCGTGGACAGGATCGCCGCCGCCGGCGCTAGTAGCAGAGAGATGCGCGTGGCCACCAGCAGGCGCAACAGGCGATCGCGGCCCAGGGCGTCGGTGCCCAGCGGAAACCGCCAGGACATCGCCGCGCCGGGCAAGTCGCGGAACTGATGCGCGTAGGAACCGCCGGTGAGGGAATCCGCCAGCAGCGCGGCCGCGAAGAGCACCGCCAGGAAACCCCAGGCCAGCCGGCGGATCACGGGCGCACCTCGCCACGCCGGGGAGTCAGTAAGTCGCCGGCCGAGTTGGCTAACTGGGTGGCTAGAGTGACCAGCATCGTCAAGGTTACTAAGAGCGGCAGATCGCGGGCAAGGGCGGCCTTCCAGGCTAATTGTCCGATGCCCGGCAGATCGCAGATCACTTCCACCGCCACCGCCGCGCCGAATGCGATGCTGACCGATACGCCCGCCAGCGCCAGGACTTGCGGAGCGGCGATGGGCAGAACGTGCCACAGCAGGATGCGCCGGGAAGGGATGCCGCGGGCCCGCGCCGCCATCACGTGCGGCCGGGAGGCGGCTTCCGCCAGTACGTTTTCGAGATACTGATACACGCGCGGAAATACGGCGAGCGCCATGACGGCGCGCACCGGACCGGCGTACACGAAGATCAGCAACGCCAGCGCGGCCGACGGCACGCACAGCAGCAGGCCGCTGCTGGTGGCGGCCATGGCTTTCCAGACGCGCGCCGGCCGGAGCAGTCCCGGAAACACGAAAGCAATCGCCAGCGCCCAGCCGCCGAGCATGCCGACCGCCATCAACTGGGCGGTGATCGGCCAGCGCTCCTTCAGCAGGCCGGCAATGGGCCGGTTCCAGGTGCGCGATACTCCCAGATCGCCGCGCAGCATGGCCGCCGTGTGCCGCGCGCAGTACGCGAAGAAGTTGCCGGATTCGGGCAGGGCTGCTTCGCGCGCCCGCAGAGCCGACGCGTCCCGCGCCGGATCGAGCGTGTGTTCGTCCACGCCGAAGCCGGGACTCAGCCGGACCAGGGCGGCGGTGAGGACGCCACCGATGATCACCGTGACGATCAGCGAAACGAACAAGCGCGCGGCCTGGTGTAAGAAGCGCATCAGCCCACCTGGTCGAGTCGGGCGCTCCCGTCTTTCGCGGAAATCAGGTGAATGCCGCGGGCGCGTTCGGCCTTACTCAGAATCTTTGACTTGTACATGCGCCGATCGGCTTCGGCCAGTAACTGTTCGGCATCGGTGCCATCGTCCGGATAGAAGGCTTCGCCTATGCTCAGCCGGATGACACCCAGGCCCCGGGCCGATTCCAGAGCGTCGCAGGAGATGAACTGGAACTCCGAGAGGCGGTGATAGACGTCCTCGCGATTGCCGCCGGCCAGCAGGATGACGAATTCATCGCCGCCCATGCGCGCCACGTAGTCGTATTCGCGGCAGTTGGCGCGCAGCACGTCGGCCACGTAGCGCAGCACCTTATTGCCTTCCAGGTGGCCGTAGCGGTCGTTGATCTGCTTGAAGCCATCCACGTCGCACACCAGCACGGCCAACGGTTCGAGTGTGCGCTTGGATCGCGACAGCTCGCCATCGAGCCTCAGGAACAGGGAACGCGCATTGGGCAGCAGCGTGAGATAGTCCGTGGTGGCGGAGTCCTCCGCCAGTTGAAAGCGCAGCGCGTTTTCAATAGCGATGGACACCTTGGAGCTGATGGCCAGCAGGATGCGCAGGTGATCGCGCGAAAACGCGTCACGTTCGGCGCGATAGAGCGTCAATACGCCGATCACTCCGCTGACGCCTTCGAGCGGAACGGCAAGGGCCGAGCGCAGCGTGCTGAACTTTGCCGGATCGTTGGTATAGCCCGACTCCACCGAAGGGTTGCCGTTCAGAATGCTCTTCCGGTTTTCGGCCACCCATCCCGAGAGGCCTTCGCCGACGGGGATTTCGAGCGATGAGAATAAGCGGTAATTCTCACCGTTCACGTAATGCGGAACCAGCGTCTTGCCCCGGCAGATGTACACGGCAATGGCATCGTACGGCACCATCCGTTTCAGCCGCATGCTGACCACCGACAGAGTTTCGTCCAGGCTCAGCGAATTGCCCAGGTCCTGAGTGAGTTCGAACAGGAGTTGGACTTCCTGGCGGGCTGCCGCGATGGAGGCCAGGAAGTCGTTGTTCCGGCTGGCGCCGTCGCCGGCGGCCGTCTCCAGGCCCGCGCCGGGCTCGCGGCCATTCACGATCTTGAGACCGGTGGACAGGCGTGCGCCCGGAACTGGCTGTTCCTCCGTCAATCGTTCCAGTTCGCGGTAGCGCCGCGTCAGAATCGCCACCACGGCCGGATCCAGAGTCTTGCCGCCCTGCTCGTCCACGGACGCGATGGCTTCATCCAGCGGCAGGGCTCTGCGGTACTGGCGGTCCGCCGCCATGGCATCCAGGCAATCCACGGCTGCCAGAATCCGGGCGCCGAGGGGGATATCTTCCCCTTTCAGACCCAAGGGATAACCGGAACCGTCCCATCGTTCATGGTGGGCGCGCACCAGCGCCGCGACCGGATACGGAAACGAAACCCGCTCCAGGATTTCGGCGCCCACCACCGGGTGGATTTTCATCTTTTCGAACTCCTCCGGTGTCAGCCGGCCGGGCTTCGAAATGATGTGCTCGGGTACCGCCAGCTTGCCGATGTCGTGCAACAACGCCGCGGCGCGTAGCGCCTCCAGGTCCGCTCCCGCGAGTCCCAACTCCTTGCCGATCTCGACGGCATAGGTGCGCACACGCCGCAGGTGTGCGTGCGTGGTATGGTCCTTGGCCTCGATCGCCAGCGCCAGGGCTTCGATAGTGCGCAGATGCAATCCAGCCATCTCTTCGACATGCCGCTTTTCATCGCCCAGGCGATCGAGGTAGGTCCGGTAGGAGCGGTGGATGAAGTAAATGATGGGCAGCAGGAGCACCGATCCCTCCCAGTGCACCTGCCGGGTGAAAAGGGTAATCATCCAGGCGATCGATGAGCCGAATATGTAAAAGGGAAAGGTCCAGAAGTAAGTTGCCTTCCAGGTGCTTATTAAGGTGGCGCGTTGCGTGAGAGCTACAGCTCCGGCCACCGGCATGGTTCCGGCCGCGAAATAGACCAGCGCGGCTACGGCTAGCAGAAACGGACCGGCGTCCCCGAAGGGATGGACCGCCGGCCAGTGGTAAAAACGGTGAGCCAGAAACGCCGCAATCGCGGCATTGGCGACGCTGAATGCCACCTGGCTCACCCGCGGCCGTTGCTTCGGTCTCCACAGGCATTGCACCAGAGTGCCGGCCATGCTGAGGGCCAGCGTTTCGCTGACGGTCATCTCCGCTATGCCGATCAGGGTGAACAGGAACCCGACCGACATGGTCTGGGTCAGACCGGGCAGGTTCACTTTCATGCCGGACGTCAGGGTGGTGACAGCCAGGTAGAAGACGAAGGGAGCCATGTCGCCGGCGCGCCAGGGGTGTACGGCATGGGCCGCCACCGCGCCACCGAGGAGCGTCCAAGCGATTACATAGAATCGAGATCTGCCGGACATCGTGATCTCACTCCGCGGGCCCGGACGGGCCCGGACGGATCGCGGCGCAGCCGCGTGGCACTATCGCCATGTTAGCTTTTGGATATCCTGGCGCATGAACCAAAGTCATCGTATATGAATAAGAAATGTATTGCGTGCAGACCTTGCCTGCCATATAGTTATAATGAGTTGCAAGCGGCTGTGATTCAATATCTACTGGCCTTGTATGAAGTACTTAAAGTACCAACAACGGAGCCTTAAGACCGAAAGGTCCGCGATCGATAGCGAGTTAGAGTTATCCAAAGTTAACCGTTATCTTAGTCTTCGGTCGATAATATGCCCGTTCCGGGCGCCTTTCTTCTAAGGAGATCCAAAGCATGTCGACGGGGTTCACTGCGGGCGCGGCTGATTCGCAGATGGCTGCCCACTTTCCACTGCCATCGGACGATAGGGCCGCTGCCGGCGAGCGGGAAAAGATTACGAAATTCATTCCGAAGATTCCCGCGACGCTGGAGGCAACCGGGCTTTCCTCCGGACTTGTGGAAGACCTGTTTCTGCGGCACGTGCACCTGAAGAGGTGCAACACCATCGGCGCCACCAGCGAATCGATGGCCCTGGCCTACCCGATCGTGGAGCGCATCTTCCGCGAGTTGCGCCATCAGCGCATGCTGGAAGTCAGCGGCATGATCGGCGACGATTACATCTACTCTCTCACCACCGCGGGCCGAACCGTGGCCGCCGAGCGCTGCCGTATGTGCCAGTATGCCGGTCCGGCTCCGGTCAGCCTGCGCGACTATCAGCAGTCCATGGTGGCGCAGCGTCCCCACGTGAGCGTGAACCAGTCGTCCCTGCGCCTGGCCTTCGCCGACTTAGTGGTCACCGACCGGCTGTTGGACCAGTTAGGCCCGGCTCTGGTGGCGCAGAGCTCCATATTCCTCTACGGACCGGCGGGTACCGGCAAAACCAGCCTGGCGGAGCGGCTGCTCCGGGTCTATGGCGATCAACTGGTGATGCCGTACGCCGTGGAGGTGGACAGCCAGATCATCGTGCTGTACGATCCGGCGATCCACGAGCGCGTGGACATCCGGGTGGAGGATGCCGATCCGCGCTGGGTGGTTTGCCACCGGCCCTGCGTCATCGTGGGCGGCGAGCTGGTGCCCAGCATGCTGGAGCTGCGGCTGGATGACTCGTCCGGAACTTATGCCCCGCCCGTGCAGATGAAAGCCAACGGCGGCATGCTGGTGATCGACGACTTCGGCCGGCAGTTGATTTCGCCGCGCGACCTGCTGAACCGCTGGATCGTGCCCCTGGACCGGCGCATCGACTATCTGTCTCTCAACTATGGCGTTCGGTTTCATATCCCGTTCGAGGTCATGATCGTCTTCGCCACTAACCTGGAGCCCAGCGAGCTTGCCGACGAGGCCTTCCTGCGGCGCATCCCGAACAAGATTTTGGTGGATGCGGTGGCGCCGGAGGTCTTTGACGAGATCTTCCGCCGGGTGATGGTGAAGTTTAATATGCCGTGCGACCCCGGCGCCTACGATTATCTCCGCAAGCTTTGTCTGTCGCGCGGCGGTGATCTCCGGCCGTCTTACCCGCGGGATATGTGCCGGATCATTCAAGCGTTGAAGACTTACGAAGAGGAGCCTTTGCGCGTGGGACTGGTCGACCTGGAGCGCGCCGTAGAGTTATTCTTCGGCGCTATGGAGTCGGGTCACTCGGGTTAGTGAATCCGGCAACCGGCTCAGTGAGCAGGTGACTAAATGGAGCTCGACAACAAGAAAGATATTCGAAGAGGCGAGCGGCATCCCTTCCTGGGCGCCGTGCAGGTCTCCTGGCAGAACCGGTCGGGACAGACGCGGATGATCCAGGCCAGGTGTCTGGATATGTCGGACCAGGGGGTGCGCATCGTCTCCGAGCAACCGATCGAGTTGCGAACGAATGTCTTCGTGAAGGCGCCGGCCTATGGCTTGATGGGCAACGCCACGGTACGCTACTGCCATCGCCTGGGACTGGGCCATGCCATTGGACTGATGTTCAGTTCGGCCACGAGCCAGGCGGATGCCGGCAGGCAACGGTTTTTGAAACAGGACCAGGCGGGGGAGAAACGATAGATTATGAGCGTCGCGCGAAGCATTCGTTCCATGACGCCGGAGGAGATCCAGGCCAAGCGGGACTGGGGCACTGTGGCCTGCCAGGCAAAAGGCTGCACCACCCGTTCCGCATTTCTGGTGATGGAGGGCGATGACTGGTGGCTGTATTGCTGCCCGAAGCATGCCCAACAATACGCCGAGCGGCATGGCATCGCGATGCCTCCCCAGGCTCCGGCGGCGCTCCGGCGCCTCACGGCGCACTGATCCGGAGAACGCCGCATTGGCGCAATTCTCGCGGTTCGTGGGAAGCGCGCGTTAGAATGAGGCATGCACCCGAGGGGAATTCTAACGCTGACTGTCCTGTCCCTGTCCGCCGGGGCGGTATTCTTCGCCGCGGACGTGAAGCTGCCGCCGCCCTATGCCACTCCATCGGCCAACAACGGTCCGCACGTCATTCCACAGCCCGCTGGCGCGCAGTTGCACGTGCCGGCAGGTTTCTCGGTGGATGTTTATGCCGAGGGCTTCGCGCGCCCGCGCTACATGCTGCTGGGCCCCGGCGGCGAACTCCTGCTCAGCGATGCGGCGGACAGCCCCGACGGTACCGTGTACGTCATGCCGCTCCGCAAGGCCGACGGGTACAAGCCCGGCGAACGCCGGAAGCTGATCACCGGGCTGGATCGTCCTTATGGCCTGGCGTTCTGGCATGAGTATCTGTATGTGGGCGAGCGGCAATCGGTCAAGCGGTATAAATATGACGCCAAGGCGATGACAGCCGGTCCCGGCGAGGAGGTCGTCTCGCTCAAAGGCTTCAGCCAGGGTCACTGGACGCGCAGCCTGCTGTTTGATCGCGCCGGCAAAAAGCTGTATGTGGGCGTCGGCTCGGCTTCCAACGTGTCGACCGGCGAGAATCCCTTGCGGGCGGCCATCAACCGCTACAATCCGGATGGCACCGGCCACGAGACCTTTGCCTCGGGCACGCGAAATCCGATCGGGCTGCACTGGTATCCCGGCACGGATACCTTGTGGGCCGCCGTGCAGGAACGCGACGCCCTGGGCGATGACCTGGTGCCCGATTATTTCACGCACATCCAGGAGGGTGGATTCTACGGCTGGCCCTATGCCTACATCGGCCCCCACGAGGACCCGCGCAATAAAGGAAAGGCCCCGGATAACCTGGTGAGCAAAACGATCGTGCCCGATATGCCGCTGATGCCCGCCCACCAGGCGGTGCTCGATTTCGCATTCTATACGGCCAGGCAGTTCCCCGCCGAATATCGCGGGGGAGCCTTCCTGGCGATGCACGGCTCCTGGAACCGTTCCCAACGCGTAGGCTACGACGTGGCGTTCATCCCGTTCCGGGACGGCAAGCCGTCCGGTCCGGAGCGCGAGTTTCTGACCGGCTGGATGATCGCGCCCGACAATCGCGACGTGTGGGGCCGTCCCGTGGCCGTCATGATTCTGCCCGACGGCAGCCTGTTGGTCTCCGACGACGGCGGCCGTAAGCTATGGCGGGTCACTTACAAACACTGAGTGCGAACCCTGGCTCTGGCCCTCGCCCTTACCGCCGCGGCTGCCGCGCAGCCGTTCTCGCACCGGGTGCATATCGCGGCCAAGATCGAATGCCGCACCTGCCACGCCGCGGCGTTCACCAGTGAGTCGCCGGGCGATAACCTGCTGCCGAAGGCCGCCGTGTGTCTGCGGTGCCATCAGAAGGCCGACGTTGGAACTCCGCCGCCTACACGGCTGGCAAAGTTCAGCCACCAGTTGCACCTCAGATCCGGAAACCTCGCGCCGGTGATTGCGGCCGCGATCGACCGGCACACGTACCTTTCGACTCCGGCGCCGGATCTGCGGGCGCAATTGAACTCGGCAAATCCGTGCGAAGCGTGCCACCGCGGCCTGGAGACCTCCGACCGGCCGGATCGCGCCGCCTTGCCGCAAATGGCGGATTGCCTGGTCTGCCACAATCAGATCGATCTGCCGTTTAGTTGTGAGTTCTGCCATGGCAAAGACGCGCGCCTGAAGCCCGCCAGCCACACACCCGATTTTCTGGACTCCCACACCAGCGGAAAGCTCGGCCTCGATAAAACCACCTGTGCCGTGTGTCACGGCCGGCAGTTCCGCTGCCTGGGGTGCCATTAGAAGACAAAAAAACCGGGCGCTTGTGACAGCGCCCGGTTGAGGAGCGCCTGCGGGCCGCTCGGAGGTTGCAAGCCCACAGGGGTGGAGGAGACCGCGATCTATCCTAAAAGTCCGCCGTGTCCCAGGCAGCCCACCTCCCAGCCTGAAACACGGTAACGCGCCAATAGCGGGGGAAGCACCAAGTCTACCACGTTCGGTTTCGCCGAACGGAAACAGCCGGGAGCCGAAATCATGGGCACATCGTCTTTGTAAGCCAGCAGCAGCAGATTTCCCGGCTCGACCGGCGCCAGGAAACGCTCCGTGCGCCCGCCGACTTTTTCCATCGCCCGGCCCACCACGTCCTCGGGACCGGCTGGCGCCGTCGTGGACGCGATCAGAATCACCGCGGGCTTCGACCGCAGCAGTTGCTGCAGGGCCCGGCTCACGGAGGCCTCATCTTCGGTGCAGGAGAGCAGGAACGTCGGCAACACGCCGAAACGCTCCAGGCGCTGGCGCATAATATTCTCAAACAACTGCCGCGCCCGGTCGCCGTTCAGCGGATCGGTGTACAAAACCCCTACAGCCGGGTTGCGCATCGGCCGCGCCTGCAGGATCGGACCCCGCTCTTTCACGATGCTGACCACCGCATCCAGTTGCGCGCGCGATACCGCAAACGGCGCGCTCTTCACCGTGGCGATGCGCTGCCCGGGAGTGGCGAAACTGAAATTCAGCGCGGTGGCGATCACCACGCTGGCCGTGCAGTTGATCTGCTTCAACAGCTCATCGTCTACCAGGACGCAACAGTTCTCCGTGGCCTGCAGATTGGCGCGGCCGCCGGCGGCCAGGCGGATCTCAAAGCTGCCGCAGCCCATCTCGCTGGCCACGGCGCAGACCGCATCGTCTTCGCCGACCTCGCCTTCCTCCAGTTCCGTAACCCAAATGGATTCCAGACCTTCGGATTCCAACACCCGTATGTCGTCGTCACTGATTACATGACCTTTCGCCAGCAGTTTTTTGCCGCCGGGACGAAAGACGGTGCAGCACAGCACCCTTCCATTCGATGATTTCACATCAACCGTTTGGGCACGCATGATTCCTCGCTAAATAGTTAAATACGCGTTTGTCCTGTTTAAAAGTATAATACAGGGAACGTAGGATTTCACACCGTTTTCACAATTAGTTGCATGAATCCTCGCGAGGCACCCGCAAATGCGGGTATACGGGGGCAGGGGTCAGGAGCGGTTACTTGATGCCCACTACCGGCAACTGCACGAGTCCCGAGTGCTCAGGATCGTGATGTTGAAAATCTCTACAGTATGCGGAGTCGAGAACTCGCAAAACCGCGATTTCGTCGCAGCATTGGAACTTGGGACAACGCAGGCAATCTTTCCAGGCCTTTAGGGGAAGCTCGCCGCGCTCCACTTCCTGAAAGCCCATCTTGCTGAAAAAGCCCGGCACGTATGTGAACGCAAAAACGGCATGCAGTGCGAAACCGGCGGCTTCGGCGACCAGCGACTCGATCAGCCGCCGCCCGATGCCGTGCGTCTTGTGCTCCTCGGCCACGGCCAGCGACCGGATCTCCCCGATCGACGGTGTGTAGAAGTGCAGCGCGCCGCATCCCACCATGCGGCCATCGGCCAGAATCACCAAGAAATCGCGTATATCTTCGGAGACCTCGAACTCGGTGCGCGGCAGCATGATGCCCTTGGCCGCGTAGGCGTTGATCAGATCCAGAATAGGCGCGATATCGTGCATGCCCGCCTTGCGCACGGTGAATTCACGGCGGCCGCCGTACTCGGCGATGCTGTCGCCGGTAAGAGCGCTGATCATCGGGCCGCCACCTCTTCGCCGGCTAAGCGCGTGCCGACTTCCTCACCGGCCAGAATCCGGGCCAGCACCCGATCGGCCGCGCCCGCCGCGATACGCACCTGCGGCACACCCGACTGCAGCGCGTGCCGGGCGGCATTCAGCTTGGCCTGCATACCGCCGGTGGCAATCCCGCGCGCCATCAGCGCCGCGCAATCCGCGGCCGTGAGATGCGTGAGGATACGCCGGTCGGCATCCAAAACTCCATCGACGTCCGTGAGAAACACCAACTGGTCCGCGCCGAACGCCGCCGCGCAGGCCGCCGCCATCTGATCGGCATTGACATTATATAAGCGCCCCGCCCGGTCCCCCGCCACGCATGCCACCACCGGCAGGAATCCGCCGTCCAGCAGCGCATCGAGCAGCGCCGGATCGACGCGCGTCACGCGGCCGACGCTGCCCAGCGCCGGGTTCATCGGCTCCGCCTCCGCCAGGCAACCATCAATGCCGGAAATGCCCACCGCCCGCGCGCCCGCGCGATGGAGCGCCGCCACCAACTGCCGGTTCACGCTGCCCGCCACCACTTTGATGACCGCATCCAGTACCGCGGGCGTAGTGACGCGCAGGCCGCCGACGAACTGGCTCTCCACCCCGCGCTCGGCCAGGAAGCGGGTCATCTGCTTGCCGCCGCCGTGCACCACGGCCATCCGCGCGGTGCGCGCCGCCGCGGCGATCTGCGCCGCCAGGCTTTCCCGCGGCGCATCGGCGTCCAGCAGCGTGCCGCCCAGTTTGACCAGCAACTTCACAGCAGCCCCTCCGCCTCGGGCCGGCCCAGCAGCAGGTTCATATTCTGAACCGCTTGCCCGGCCGCGCCCTTCACCAGGTTGTCGATCGCGCTCACCACCACCGCGCGCCCCGTGGCCTGGTCGGCCGTGACGCCGATGTCGCAATAATTGGTGTGCGCCACCGCGTGCAGGTCGGGCAGGTGGCCGGCGGGATAGAGCCGTATGAAGGCCTCGCCGGCGTAGCGCCGGGCGTAGATCGCCAGCAGGTCGTCTGCGCCGGCGGGCGTGGCGGTGCGGAAGTAGATGGTCTCGAGGATGCCGCGCGCCACCGGCACAAGCTGCGCGGTGAAACTGAACTCGCGCTCCTCCAGCCCGGAAATCATCAGCACTTCCGGCACGTGCCGGTGATGCAGCACCGCATAAGCCGAGAAGTTCTCGGTGACCTCGCAGAAACTGGTCTTGAGCGACGGTTTGCGCCCCGCGCCGCTGACCCCGGACTTGGCATCGCACACGACACCTGCCGCGCGATCGATCACGCCGGCCTCCACCAGCGGCCGTATCGCCAGGTTGGCCGCCGTCGGGTAGCAGCCCGGATTGGCCACCAGGCGGGCCGCCGGGATGCGTTCGCGGCAGAACTCGGGCAGGCCGTAAGCCGCTTCCGCCAGCAAGTCAGGCTGGGTGTGAGCATCCTTGTACCAGGCGCTGTAAGCGGCCGGGGTCCGCAGCCGGAAGGCGCCGCTCAGATCGATGACGCGCGCGCCGGCGCTCAGCATGGTGGGCGCCAGTTCCAGGGAGATCTCCGCCGGCGTAGCCAGGAACACGATGGAGATGCCTTCCGCGCGCACCGCGTCCGGCGTGCAGGGCGCGTGCCGCAGGGTCCCCGCGTGCGGCCGGGCGGCGGCGTCCTCCCGATGATCGAGCAGAACCGGAGTGACGTGCGGGTGGCGTCCGAGCAGGCGGACGAGTTCCGCGCCGCTATACCCACGATATCCGACGATGGCAGCCACCCAGCTCATGGAAGATTATTCAGTCTTATGAATAAATATACCACGTTGCGGCGGTGGTAGTGGGTCGAGGTTGTGTTGGTTAAAATATTCAGGGGGGATCTGGGGGGTTGTGGAACCGGGCGACTTGCGCTTGAAGATCGCGGCATCGTTCCAATTCTGCCTTCAGCTCTTTAAGCGAGTCAATCACGGCTTGCCGGTCTGGAATCTGTCCGACCGCTTCCATGGCCGTGTGTATGGCCTTTACGCCATCCGGCCCAAGTAGATCATGGCTGCGGAGTTTCTTAGAAGCCTCCGCCATGGCAGCACCAGAATCCTGGATCTTGGCGGCCATTGCGTTTACGGCACTCCACGACCCGTCACGCTGCCGTTGCAGCTTCCAGAGGATGTAGTCTTGTTCTTCGGCGCTCATGTCTTTTAAGCCCCAAGACACGATCATACCTCAACTAATAGCCCAGAAAAACTCTTGACTTACTCACTTAAAGAACGTGCCACACCCACTTGATGAAATCCCAAACGTATAGCGCTAGGCCGCCCGCCAAACTAAGGAAAACCATCGCCGCAAAGACGGCTAAAATGGTATACAAAACGGCCCCAAGGGAGCGGTCTATGCGTTTCCAGATGGCAGACACCAGCAGATCCAGGTATACGTCCTCCAAGTCTTCGATGGCCGATTGGAGTTCCCGCGAAGTGGCTTCGGGATAATCTCGCTCGGCGATATTCAAGCACTGATGGATATGGCGAATCTTCGATTCCCGTTCAGCTTTGGTCATGGGCATGCCCCGTGTTTACGGGAGATGCTACCATAAAGCAAAAGCCCCGGCTGGAACCGGGGCTATACAACTTCAGGCGCACTTACAGTTTAGCAGATCGGAGTGTGCCTGAATGCGTGCCGCTAATAAGAGCCACGACGGAATTGTTCGGCTATACGGTCAATCAATCGAAGTTGGTCAGCGTTACCTTGAGACAGTTCGGCAGCTTTTGAATCCTTCAGTTGGCGGAAGCGTTTATCCAACTGCGGATTCTCCTTTAGCAACTGAGCCAGAGCAGCCGCCGAAGCGTCAAGCTCGAAAATCAGCATCTCATGCGTCCGCAGGACGGCGCAGACGTTCACAAGTAAATCGGGAAGCGAAGTAGTGTTCATGCCGATAGCAATTCTCTCAGACTCCAAACGTGATCGGTGATCCCCGCCGCTACTGCGGGCGTCTGCGTCCCGAGGAGATATCCACGCCGGTAGGCAAGGATGGCGACCGCGTGGTCTTTGCTGTGGTGCGCTTCGACGCTGGCCTCCGTAAGGAGTTCGTCACCAGCCTCAAGAAGTATCTAGACTACCTGGAGACCACTTTGGAATAAGGCGTGGTGCCTGAATCATTCATCCGTTACGCAATCAGGGTGGGTTCCGTGGTGGTCTGTGTTCTTCTTGGCCTAAACGTATTGGACCATCTCTACAAACACTTTAAGCGCACCGTCCAGATAAGCGAGGACCTCCACAAAATCCTGGAGATCCTCCAAGACCGGCGCGACAAGTCATGAGCGAACCACACAACCTTCCCCCACTACCGCGGCGGCAATGATCCCGGGTTGTGTTGGTTAAACATTCAGCCCGCCGCTCCGCCCGCTCGCACCTCGTGCCACCGGTTGCCGAAATATGCCCGGTTCTATAATGGTGGTTCACCATTACGGAGAAATCATGTCTACTACTACCGATACGTTTGTGGAACAGAATCGCGAGCGCCTTCTGGAAGAACTGAAGACGTTCCTGCGCATTCCCAGCATCAGCACGCTGCCCGAGCATCGCGGCGATATCGACCGCGCGGCGCAGTTCGTGGCCGACGGCCTGCGCCACGTCGGGATGGAGAATGTGGAGGTGATCCAGACGGACAAGCATCCGCTGGTCTACGCCGACTGGATGCACGCTCCCGGCAAGCCCACCGTGCTGTGCTACGGCCACTACGATGTGCAGCCCGCCGATCCCCTGGAACTGTGGGAAAGTCCGCCGTTCGAACCGACCGTGCGCAACGGCAACATCTACGGGCGCGGTACGGCGGACGACAAGGGCCAGATGTACAGCCACCTGAAAGCCATCGAAGCGCTGCGCGCGGCGAGTGGGACGCTGCCGCTGAACCTGAAGTTCCTGGTGGAGGGCGAAGAGGAAGTGGGGGGCGAGTCTATTGCCCAGTACGTAGCCGAGAATCCGGAGAAGCTGAAGGCGGATGTGGCGCTGGTCTCCGACACCGAGCTTTTCGCCGCCGGCATACCCACCTTGTGCATCGGGCTGCGCGGGCTGGTTTACATGGAGTTGGAAGCCACCGGTCCCAGCCGCGACCTGCACTCGGGCCTATACGGCGGCGCTTCACCGAACCCTGTGTTCGGGCTGGTGGAGTTGCTGTCCAAGGTGAAGAACGCCAATGGCGTCATCCAGGTTCCTGGCGTTTACGACGACGTGCTGCCGCCCGCGCCGGCGGAAAAGAGAAGCTGGAAGCGGCTGCCGTTCAGCGAAGAGGAGTTCCTCAAGAACGAAGTCGGGGCCAGCACGCTGACCGGCGAGCGCAAAACCGTGCTGGAGCGCATCTGGGCCCGTCCCACCTTCGAAGTACACGGCATCGCGGGCGGCTTCACGGGCGCCGGCGCGAAGACCGTGATCCCGGCCAAAGCCACGGCCAAGATCAGCTTCCGCCTGGTGCCGAATCAGAATCCGGATAAGATTGTGGCGTCGTTCCGGGAGTTTATCGCCGCCCATACACCCAAAGGCATCCAGTTCGAGTTACGAGTGTTGAGCGCCAGTCCCGGCCTGGTGGTCAATCCGGATCATCCCGCGATTCATGTGGCCGCCAAAGCTTTCGGCGATGTGCTGGGCAAGAAAACTGTCTTCATTCGCTCCGGCGGCTCGATTCCGATCGTGGGCGACTTCGCCAATCACCTGGGCATTCCCACCGTGATGATGGGCTTCGGCCTGCCGGACGACGGCCTGCATTCGCCCAACGAGAAGTACTGCCTGGAGAATTACTACCAGGGCATCAAGACGGTGGCCCACTTCTTCGAGCAGTACGGCGCGGCCCAGGCCTAGCCCGCTCAGAACATATACTTGACCCCCACCTGGATCTGCCGGGGGGGCCGATTGCCGTACGCGTTGGCCGAAAGAATCTGTCCGAAGTTCGGATCTTCAAACGTGTGATTGGGGATATCGAAGTTCGGATGGTTGAACAGGTTGAAGACCTCGCCGCGCAGTTGCAGCCGGCGCGCCTCCTTGCCCAGCCGGATGTTCTTGTACATCGAAAGATCCAGGTTGGACAATCCCGGACCGGTCATGATATTACGGCCGGCATTGCCGAACTGTCCGGCGGGCGGCGCTATGAAGGCGCAGGTATTGAACCAGCTTGACGGCTGATTGACGGCGTCCGCCGCCATCCCGCCGTGCGAGATGGTGGTGTGACAAGCCGCGTTGGGATTGGCCATCACCGGGCCGGGCAGGTAGGGATTCGCAATCAGATCCGGACGGTAAGGGTTGCCAAACGCCGCAATGGCCGACCCGGACTGCGATGCCGGCAAGTTAACCGTGAAAGGCGATCCGGTCTGTACGGTCAGGATGCCGGCGGCCTGCCAATCGCCCAGCAGGCTCCGCCGCCATCCCGACTGCGTGAGCCATTTGCGGCCGAAGGGCAGATCGTACACGGAGCTGGCTACCAGGCGATGCTTGGCGTTGAAATCGGAGAGCCCGCGGTCGGCCTGGAGGGCCTGGGAATTCTGCGGCAGGCCCGATCCCACGCTGCCGCCGAATACCGCCGAGACATCGTCGATGGATTTGGAAAATGTGTATGCCGCCAGGAACGTCAGTCCCTGCGCCACCCGCCGCTCCGACCGGACCTGGAGTGAGTGATAGGAACTGGATGCGCCCGACTCCACAAATAAGATGGAGGAGAACTGGGGAAACGGCGCCAGATTGGTGGCCGGATTGGTTTGATTCAAATCCCGTACGTCGGATAAGTGCGTGCCTTTGGATCCGACATAGGCCACATCCAGCATCCAGTAAGGCTTCATCTCATACTGCAGGTCCACGTTCCACTGCTGCATGTAGCCGTCGCGAAAGTTGCGCGCGATCATGTTGGGCTCGACGATGGCGGTGGCCGGCTGGTTCAGAATGTCCTGGATGGTATTCGAACCGCTGTTGGCAAAGTAGAACAGATCGTAAAAGGGCGGATTGAACCGCGGGAATACGTTGATGTTGAAGATACTGGCATCGTAGAAGATGCCGTAGGCCGAGCGCACCACCCATCGCTCGGTGCGCATGGGACGCCAGGCGACACCGATACGCGGCGCGAAATCGGTAAGCGTCGGAGTATAGGTCGCGCGCGGAACGCCGTTGGTTCCGGCCCGGATGAACTGGCAATCCGGAACCGGCGTGCAGGTGACCGAA
The DNA here is from genome assembly GCA_035499555.1 of Bryobacteraceae bacterium. Taxonomy (GTDB): domain Bacteria; phylum Acidobacteriota; class Terriglobia; order Bryobacterales; family Bryobacteraceae; genus Bog-159. The sequence goes on along the minus strand of DATJYO010000047.1, from coordinate 48,813 downwards.
GCGGCGCTCAAGTCCGGGACGCTGAAGCGATTGTGGTCCTCCACCGGAGGCTGGTTGTACTCGTAGCGCAAGCCGACGTTCAGGAGCAGGCGCGGCACCACGTGGATGTCGTCCTGGATGTAGTAATTCATCCCTATGCTGCGCACGGTGTTGGAGGTGTCGCCCTGCACCGCCACCGCGTAGTCCGGGATGCCGGCGACGGTCTGCGCCAGGGCCTCCAGCGGCGTGGCGGCCATGCCCGCTTCCGCGCCGGCCTCGAAGAACCAGTCGCCGCGCGCCACGAAATCCAGATAGTTATCGATCTGTATGTCGCGGATGTCCGCCCCGAACTTGAATTGGTTGCGGCCGGTCACGATGGATAAGTTATCGGATAAGTGCACGGTAGTATCGTGGCGGTCTTGCGGATAATTCAAAGGTTCGCCGATACCGTCGAAGCCGAGTATGTTGACCTCCGGATAACCCAGGTCCACGGAGCGGGTCAGAATATCCGGGAATCCGAGCTGGGAGCTGACATTGGTTCCGTAGCTTTGCTGGAAGGCGCCCGCCCGCATGCGGTTATAACCCAGGCTGAGTTCGTTGACGGCGGAGGAAGTGAAGATGTGCGTCCAGGACAGCCCGCCGTTCTGGCCGTCGTTCAGCGTGAAACTGCCGTACCCGGGCAGGTTGGTGAAGGAATTGACGGGGTCGAACGGATTGAAGCGGTTCTCGTCAAAAATCGACCAATGCGCGGAGAAGCTATTGAACGGTCCCGCATGATGATCGATCTTGATCAGTCCCAGGTGCTCGGTGTTGCGGATCACGGGCGCGGAGACGAAGGTGTTGGATGTTTTCAGGTTGGATCCCACGTTGGCGGCCGGGTATAGATCCAGAATGGCTTGCCCGGCGGGATTGATCGGGATTCCCACGCCCGTCAGTAACTCGCCGATCCCCTGGTGCTCCAGTTGCGAAGGGACCGTGGCCCCGCGCGTCGTGGCCTGGCGCAGATGCAAGCCTTCGTAGGACACGAAGAAGAAAGTCTTATCCTTGCGAATCGGCCCGCCGAAGATGGCGCCGAACTGATCGCGATCCAGGGCGGGAATCGGTCCGCAGGTGCCCGGCAGGGACTGCGCCGCGCAGTAGGGAAGATCGAAGTAGTTCTTGGCGTCCATATTGCGGTTGCGCAGGAACTCGAACAGGCCGCCGTGAAACTCGTTGGATCCGCTCTTGAGGATGACGTTGACCTGCGCGCCGCCGCTGCGCCCGAACTCCGCCGAGTAGTCACTCGACTGCACTTTGAACTCCTGGATCGCATCGATGGAAGGCAGGGCGACATATTGGTTGATGTACGGATCGTTGTTATCCACGCCCTCCAGGAGGAAGTTATTCGACTGTTCGCGCGCGCCGTTGACGCTGACCGACCCGCCCTGGGTGGAGTTCTGCGATCCCTCGACGGGCAACTGACTCCCCGGGGCCAGCAGCGAGAACGCCAGAAAATTGCGCTCGTTAAGCGGCAGGTCGTGGACCAGCCGGCCGTCGATCACCTGCCCCAGCGTGGAGGTATCCGTCTGCACGATGGGAGGCGTGTCAGTGACTTTGACCTCTTCGGTCAACATGCCCACCTGCAGCACGAAATCGACGCGCGCCGTCTGGTCCACGTCGAGCCGCACCTGGCTGGCGAAAGCGCGCCGGAATCCTTGCTTTTCGACAGCCACGCGGTAGGAGCCGGGCGGCAGGAGCGGGACGGTGAAATCGCCGTCATCGTTGGTCTCCGCGTCGCGCGCCGCGTTGGTGGCTTCGCTGGTGACCGTCACTTTGACCTTGGGAATCACGCCGCCACTCACATCAGTGACCGTACCCGTGATGGTGCCGGTAGGGTCATTCGCCGCCAGGGGGGCGACCAGCAAGCTTCCCAGTAAAAGAATAAGTAAAAGACATCGAAGGCCCATACTGTTCTTTCCCGGACGTCTCGATTGACAGCATAACAGACGTCATCCGGGCCGGGGGAGTTTCGGCGCCGGCCGCCGGCCGGGTGTGCCTCCCGGAGCGCTTGACCGGTGCCATGCCGTTCGCTATGCTAAACTCCATCTGCGCAGCTTAAGCCATTCCCACGCAATAAACCCCCCATTGGAGGACGGATGAATCCGCAAGAAGTATTGGATTACGCAAAGAATAATGAAGCCAGGCAGTTGGATCTCAGATTCACCGACATTCCGAGCCTGCAGCACCACGTTTCCTACCCTATCAGCGAGCTGGACGAGAGCAGTTTCGAAGATGGCTTCGGCATGGACGGCTCCAGCATTCGCGGCTGGGCCGCCATCCACGAAAGCGACATGCTGCTGATTCCGGATCCCTCGACGGCGTTCATGGATCCCTTCGCCGAAACCCCCACCCTGGTGATGTACGGCGACGTCATCGACCCGATCACCAAGCAGCACTACGAGCGCGATCCGCGGTGGATCGCCAAGAAGGCCGAGATGTTTCTGAAGAACAGCGGGGTCGGCGACACCGCCTATTTCGGCGCCGAAGCCGAGTTCTTCATCTTCGACAACATCCGCTTCGACCAGAATCAGCATTCCGGCTTCTATTTCATCGATGCCGAAGAGGGCCGCTGGAACTCGGGCCGGGAGAAGGACAACCTGGGCTACCGGCCGCGCTACAAGGAAGGCTACTTCCCGGTGCCGCCCACCGATCATTACCAGGACCTGCGGAGCGAGATGGTGCAGACCATGCTCAAGTGCGGCCTGCGCATCGAGTGCCATCACCACGAAGTCGCCACCGGCGGCCAATGCGAGATCGATCAGCGCTTCGACACGCTGGTGAAGTCGGCGGACAACATGATGTTGTACAAGTACATCATCCGCAACGTGGCGAACCAGTACGGCAAGACCGTCACCTTCATGCCCAAGCCGCTGTTCGCGGACAACGGCAGCGGCATGCACACGCACCAGAGCATCTGGAAGGAAGGCAAGCCGCTGTTCGCCGGCGACTGTTACGCGGGATTCAGCCAGTTGGGCCTGTGGTACATCGGCGGCCTGCTGAAGCACGCGCGCGCGCTTTCGGCGATCATCGCGCCGACCACCAACAGCTACAAGCGGCTGGTGCCCGGATACGAGGCTCCCGTCAACCTGGCCTACTCGCGCCGCAACCGTTCGGCGGCCTGCCGCATTCCGATGTACTCAGCCAGCCCGAAGGCCAAGCGCGTGGAGTTCCGCCCGCCCGATCCGGCTGCCAACCCCTACCTGGCATTCGCCGCGATGCTCATGGCCGGCCTGGACGGCGTGGCCAACAAGATCGACCCGGGCGAACCGCTGGATAAGGACATCTACGATCTCTCGCCCGAAGAGATGCGCAACGTTCCCTCCATGCCGGCGTCGCTCGAAGAGGCCTTGAGCTGTCTCGAAGACGATCACGGCTTCATGATGAAGGGCGACGTGTTCACCGAGGAACTGATCGAAACCTTCATCGACTACAAGCGCAAGAACGAAGCCGACGCCGTGCGGTTGCGCCCGCATCCGTACGAGTTCGCGCTGTACTACGACGTGTAGGGTGGCCCTCGCGGGCGTCATCGTTCAGATCAACACATCTGCCGGCGGGCTGCCCAAACGCCCGGTCGCATACGCCAGGATCACGCCGCAGGGGATCCTGGGCGATTCCTGGGCGCATCCGCTGATCCATGGCGGCCCCCGGCAGGCGGTGTTGCTGATCGCCGCCGAAGCCATCGATGAATTGAAGGCCCGCGGGTATCCGGTCTTCTACGGCGCCCTGGGCGAAAACCTCACCACGCGCGGGCTTGACCGCCGCCAGTTACGGATCGGGGACCAGCTTCGCGCCGGCGCCGCCGTGCTCGAAATCACCAAGGTGCGCGGCCCCTGCACGGCACTCGATGTCTACGGTCCGTCGATCAAAGAGGAGATTTACGATCCGCAGGTGAAGTCGGGCGATCCGGCGTCGCCGCGCTGGGGGATGAGCGGCTTCTATGCGCGGGTCATCACGCCCGGCCCGGTACATGCGCAGGACGTGATTGAGCAGATCGCCGCGCTAGCGTGAGCCGCCGCTGTACGTCCCGTGATCTTCGGCCGTCACTTTGCCTGCAAAGTTCCGATAGGTATACACAAAGTACGCCGTGGCCAGGAGCATCCCCGGGATGAACCACGCCAGGCCGACTTTCAAACCGTAGGGCGCGGCGGCGGCGTTATACACGGTCAGCCCCGCGCGGGGATCGGCGTTGGACGGCAGCACATACGGATATAAGCCGAAGGCGGCGCTGGTGAGCATGCCCACGATGTAGACCGCCGAGCAGAGGAACGCCGGCATCTCGCGGCGCATCATCGCGCGCATTCCCAGCAATCCCACGATGGCCAGCAGCGGAAATACGTAGCCCCACGGCCGCGCGGCAAAGCTTTCCTGGAGCCGCGGCTGGATGGCGAAGCTGGCCCAGGTGATGAGCACGGTCAGCGACGCCAGGGCCCACCAGGCGAAGCGCGCGGCGGCCCGCGCCCGCGCCGCGAGGGCGCCATCCGTCTTCAAGGCCACCCACAGTGCGCCGTGCACCAACAGGGTGGCGAATGCGGTCACCGCCACCAGCACCGTGTACCAGTCCAGAATGCCCACGTTCTTACCCAACCCGAAGTTGGTCCACAGCGGCAGGAAAAATTCATCGGCCTGGTCCAGGGGTACGCCGCGCACCACGTTGCCCAGGGCCGCGCCGAAGAAGATGGCCAGCAGCGCGCTGGCGCCGCCGAAGACGGCATCCCAGAACGGTTTCCACACCAGGCTGTCGATGTGGTTCCGGAACTCGATGGAGATGCCGCGCAGGATCAGCAGCCACAGCACCATCATCAGCGGCAGATAGAATCCGCTGAAGCTGGAAGCGTACAGCGCCGGGAAGGCGAAATACAGCGTGCCGCCGCCGGCCAGCAGCCAGACTTCGTTGCCGTCCCAAACCGGCCCGATGGAGCGCAGCACCAGGGCCCGTTCGGCCTCGGTGCGGGAGACCAGGAGTTGCACGATGCCTGCGCCCAGATCGAAGCCGTCCAGCACCACGTACAGCGCGATCATCACTGCCACCAGCATGAACCAGACGGTCTGCATCACACACCCTCCGGCCCGTGCTCGATCTCGCGATAGACCAGCAGCAGGAACAGCATCGCCAGCACGGTATACATGCCCATGAAGCCGATCAGCGTAAACAGCGCATTGCCTCCCGAAACCTGGGCCGATACGCCCGCCGACGTGCGCATCAGCCCGTAGATGATCCAGGGCTGCCGGCCGAGCTCCGCGGTGACCCATCCGGCCGTGTTGGCGATGAACGGAAACGGCGCGGCCAGCATCAACAGCCATAGCAGCCAGCGTTCGCCAAACAGCCGGCCGCGCCAGAGCTGCAAGGCGGCCAGGGCCATCACGGCGATGAAGATGGTCCCCAGCCCCACCATGATGTGATAGCTGAAATACAGCAGCGGGATGTTGTCCGGCCAGTTGTCCGGTGGAAAGGCTTCCAGGCCGCGCACCTGCGCCTTCCAGCGCTGATAGGTGAGGAAGCTGAGCGCGCGCGGAATCGTCAGCGGATTATCGAGACGCCTGTTCTGCACGTCGGGCTGTCCGATCAAAGCGAGCGGCGCGCCTTCCTCGGTGCCGAACAACGCTTCCATGGCGGCCAGAGTCGCGGGTTGGTTGAAGGCCACATTCTTGCCCTGCTGATCGCCGGTGGGAAACAACATCATGGCCGATGCCACGATGCCGGCGATCACGCCCAGCCGTACGAAGGTGCGCCCGTACGGCTCCTGGCGTTTCACCAGCAGATAGAAGGCGCCGACCGCCGCCATCACGAAACTGCCCGTCACCACCGCGCCGGTCATGTTGTGCAGATACTGCCAGAACAGCCACGGGTTCAGCAGCAGTCCCCAGAAGCTGGAGAGCAGGATCTCGCCGTGCGGTCCCAATATGTAGCCCACGGGATGCTGCATCCAGGCGTCGGTGGCCACGATGAAGAATCCGGAGAGCCACGATCCGGCGAAGACCAGGAGTCCGGCGAACCAGTGGGCCTTGGGCCCCAGCTTCTTTTCGCCGAACAGGAACAGGCCCAGGAAACTCGACTCCAGAAAAAACGAGAACACGCCTTCCATGGCCAGCGTCTGGCCGATCACACCGCCGGCGGCGCGGGAGAAGCGCGACCAGTTGGTGCCGAACTGAAACTCCATGGGGATGCCGGTGACCACGCCCATGGCGAAGCTGACGCCGAAGATGCGCGCCCAGAATCGCGCGGCGCGGTTGTAATGTTCGTCGCCGGTGCGCAGGGCCATGGTCTTGAGTATGACCAGCAACAGCGCCAGTCCCATGGTGAGCTGCGGAAATATGTAGTGGAAGGTGACGGTGAAGGCGAAGTGCAGGCGGTGAATCGTCAGTGCGTCCATGATTTCGGAGGTTGCCCTCTTCTCATATTCGCACGCGGCAACGGGCAGCGGGAAAGCGGCGGACTCCGTGAGCTAACGGACGGTTCCGCGCGAAGCTGTTATCTTTAACACGTCCGATAGCCCGGCACTCCCGGACGTCGCGCAACTTCTAAGTGCGATCGCCGTTTCTACTCCATGGCGGAGCGGCCCCGGCGACCCTGGGTATATTTTGGCGTGGTTTGGGCGTTGGCCCTGGCCGCTTATGGTCCGGCACTTACCGGCCCATTTGTATATGACGATACCATCCAGCGCTATGCCAAACCGGCCGAAGCTGCACAACCTCTGATCTTCTGGATAAGTGGGCTCCGGCCCATGCTCTATCTCAGCTTCTGGCTCAATCACTTGGCTTTCGGCGACCGCCCCCTGGGATATCACCTGGTCAATATAGCCATCCATGTCCTGAACACCGCGTTGGTTTTTCTGGTGGTACGGAAGTTATTGATTCTATATCGCACCTCGGCGGCGGGATGGAAACAGGACTTGCTGACGGCATTCGCCGCGGGCGTGTTTCTGCTGCATCCGATTCAGACCGAATCGGTAGCTTACATCGCCAGCCGCTCGGAAACGCTTTGCGCCTTCTTCATACTGGCCGCGCTGGCCCTGTTTTTGTATCGCTTGCCCGGCCGGCTGAGCTGGCCGGCGTCGGCGGCGGTGTTGCTTCTGCTCGCCGCGGCCTCCGCCAGCAAGGAACAGGCCGTGGTGCTGATCCCGGTGCTGCTGCTGACGGACCTTTACTGGAATGCGGACTTCTCGCTGGCGGACCTGCGCCGGAACTGGCGGCTTTATCTGCCGCTGGCCGTTTGCGGGCTAATGGCGGGGATCGCGGTGTGGCGCATCGTGGCGCAATCGCCGAGCGCGGGCTTCCGGCTGCACGAATTCACCTGGGCGCAGTACTTCTTTACCGAGTGCCGCGTCTTCTTCACTTACATCCGTCTGCTGATCCTGCCCGTAGGCCAGACGCTGAGACCCAATGTTCCGATTTCCCGGACCATCCTCGATCACGGCAGTATCTTCGGACTGATCGGCATTGCCGTCATACTTAGTGCGGCGATATACTTCCGGCGGCGCTATCGGCTGGCCAGCTTCGGCATCTTACTCTTCGTTGTGCTGCTGGCGCCGACGTCATCCGTTGTGCCGCTTCTCGATCCGCAGGTGGAACACCGCCTGTATCTGCCGGCGCTGGCGCTGATCCTGGTGCTGTTGGAGTTTCTGCTGCGGGCGCGCATGCCGCAGCCGCGCCTGGCGGCCCTCTGCGTTTCGATCGCCGTGATACTGGGCGGACTTTGTTACGCCCGCAGCCGGATTTGGGGGGACGAAGTGCTGCTGTGGAAGGATGCCCTGGTGAAAGCGCCCGACAGCCCGATTCCCTATTACAACGTGGCGATCGCTTACATCAACCAGCGCCGCTGCGGCGAGGCGGAGGATTTCCTGCACCAGGTGCCCGCGCGCTTCGACCGCGACATCCCCATGATGACGCTGCGCGGCCGGACCGAGGAGTGTCTGGCCAAGTTCGAGGACGCGGTCCACGTGCTGGCTGCCGCGGCGCGGCTGTTGCCGCGGGCTTCGCTGTATATAAGGATCGGGATCATTCGCACCCGGCAGGGCAAGCTGCCGGAGGCGCTGGACGCTTTCGCGCGCGCCATCGAGTTGGATCCGTCTTCGAAGGCGGCTTATGTGCTGCGCGGGGAGTGGTACGAGTCCGCCGATCGGTTGGCCGCGGCGGCCGGCGACTTCGAGCGCGCTCTGCAACTGGCGCCGGACGATGGCGCGCTGCGCCAGCACCTGGAGAAACTGGAGCAGCGGCTGCGTTCTTCCGGGGGATTGGCGCAGACCGGGGCCGCGGGGCTCACGGCGCTGCGGCCGTAGGGGCTGCCGGCGCGAACCTGTGACGCCGCGGTTACGCTCTTACCCCCAACTTACTCAGGAACCACATCATGGGACACCAGTTAGTAAATGCGGACTGGAACAGGTTGAGTCCCACAAACGCCGTGAACCAATACCAGGCGGGATTCACCCAGTGGCCCAGCGCCAGGCTGAGCATTACGAAAAAGCCTGCGATCAGGCGCAGGTAGCGGTCGATAGTCATACAGTCCTCCTTCGGTGCAGGATGAAATAGACGATGGGAACGGTCATGCGCGACAGGGCCAGGGAGGCGATTTCGCCCGCCATCAGCGCGATGGCCAGGCCTTGGAAGATGGGATCGAACAGGATGACGGTGGCGCCCACCACCACGGCCGCTGCGGTCAACACCATGGGCCGGAAGCGCACCGCGCCCGCGTCGATCACGGCCGCGCCCAGCGGCATGCCTTCCTTCAGGCGCAGCTCGACGAAATCCACCAGGATGATGGAATTGCGCACCACGATGCCGGCCCCGGCGATGAAGCCGATCATGGAGGTGGCGGTGAAGAACGCGTGCAGCAGGCCGTGCGCGGGCAGGATGCCCACCAGCGAAAAGGGGATGGCAGCCATGATCACCAGTGGCGTGGAGAACGACTGGAACCAGCCCACCACCAGCCCGTAGATGAGGATCAGGACCGCGGCGAAGGCCAGGCCCAGATCGCGAAAGACTTCATAGGTGATGTGCCATTCGCCGTCCCACTTCATGGCGTACCGGCTGTCGTCGGTCGGCTGATGCGACGTCAGTTGCTCCATCTTGATTTCGGGCGATAGCTTGAGAATGGCGTAAACCGGACTTTCGATCGACCCGGCGACGTCCGCCGTCACGTAGATCACGGGCATCAGGTTCTTGTGATAGATGGCCTTGTCCGCGATGACCGGAGTCTCGTGCACCAGTTCGCTCAAGGCCACGCCGTGGACCTTCAGCGACAGCATGCGATCCAGGTCCGAACGCGTGGCGCGGTCCAGCCGCACGGTGATGGGCACGTCTTCTTTTTCCGTGTCCACATGCAGCAGGCCCGCTTCGTACCCGGCGGAAGCCGCCTGCACGGCGCGCGCGATATCGTCCTCGGAGATGCCGTTGAGCGCCGCTTTTTCTTTATCCACCTTCAGCTCGTACTTGGTCTGATCGTCGTCCACGTACCAGTCCACGTCCACCACGCCTTTGGTGCGCCGGAACAGGTCGCGCACCTGGCGCGCGCGTTCCAGGCGGCCATCCGCATCCGGTCCGTAGATTTCCGCGACCAGCGTTTCGAGCACCGGCGGGCCAGGCGGGACTTCGGCCACCTTCATGCGCGCGCCGAAGCGATCGGCCAACGGCTGCAGCCGCTGGCGGACCTGCTTGGCGATCTCGTGGCTCTGCAGCTTGCGGTCGCCCTTGGGCAGCAGGTTCACCTGGATGTCCGCCATGTTGGCCCCGCGCCGCAAATAGTAATGCCGCACCAGGCCGTTGAAGTTGTAGGGCGCGGCGGTGCCGACGTACGTCTGCAGGTTGATGACCTCCGGCTGCTTCTCCGCCTCGCGCGCCAGGGCTTCGGTCACCCGCGCGGTCTGCTCCAGGGTGGTTCCCTTGGGCATATCCACGATCACCTGGAACTCGCTCTTGTTGTCGAAGGGCAGCATCTTCACCTTGACGAAGCCGATGTAGACCAACGACATGGAGCCCAGCAGCAGCACCACCACCATCACCAGGAAGCCGTAGCGCAGCAGGGGGCGGTCGAGCAGCGTTCCCATGACCCGGCGGTACAGGTGGGTCAGGAAATCCTCGCGCTCGCCGTGCTCGTGGGCCGCGCCCGGCTTCAGAATCCGCACGGCGGCCCAGGGCGTCACCATGAAGGCGACCACCAGCGAGAACATCATGGCCGCGCTGGCGCCGATGGGGATGGGCCGCATGTAAGGACCCATCAGGCCGCCCACGAAGGCCATCGGCAGGATGGCCGCCACGACGGTCAATGTGGCCAGGATGGTGGGATTGCCGACCTCGTTCACCGCCTCCACCGCCACCTCGAAGGGCGGGCGCGCGCGATTGGCGGGCATGCGCCAGTGCCGCACGATATTCTCCACCACCACGATGGCGTCGTCAACCAGCAGGCCGATGGAGAAGATCAGGGCGAACAGCGTGATGCGGTTCAGCGTGTAGCCGTATAAGTAGAAGACCGCCAGGGTCAGGGCCAGCGTCACCGGGATGGCGATGAACACGATGAGCGACTCGCGGATGCCTAGCGTGAACGCGATCAGCAGGCTCACGGAAACCACGGCGATGAGCATGTGCCACAGCAGCTCGTTGGATTTCTCGGCGGCAGTTTCGCCGTAATGGCGGGTGACGGCCACCTGCACGTCCGCCGGAATGACGCTGCCCTTCAGGGGCTCGATCCGTTGGAGCACGTTGTCGGCGACCACCACCGCGTTGGTGCCCTTGCGCTTGGAAACCGCGATGGTCACCGCGGGCTCGAAGCCGTGCCCGTCGGAATAGCGCACGTACTGGGCCGGCTCTTCGCCGCCGTCGCTGACCGCGGCCACGTCGCGCACCAAGACGGGCTTGCCGTTGGCCACGCCGGCCACCACGCTGCGGACGTCGTCCGCCGAACGCAGAAACTCGCCGGTTTCGAGCAATAGCTCGCGATTGCCGCTGGCGTAGCCGCCCGAGTCCAGGCGGCGATTGGAAGCGCCCAGCGCGCCGATCACCTGCAGGGGCGTGAGCCCGTAAGCCGCCAGGCGGGCCTCGTCCAGTTCCACGCGGATCTCGCGCCGCTGGCCGCCGATCAGGCTCACCGCCGACACATCCGGCACCTGTTTGATGGCGTCGTGCAACTGGGCGGCGATGCGCCGCAGCTCGAAATCGCCGTACCGCTTGCTGGTCAAGGTCAGGGCCAGGATGGGCACGTCGTCGATGGAACGCGGCTTCACCAGCGGCGGCGACGCGCCGGGCGGGATCAGGTCGAAATTGGCGTACAGCTTCTGATTGAGCCGGACGATGCTCTTCTCTTCGTCCTGGCCCACCAGGAATCGCACCACCACCATGGACTGGCCCGGGCTGGAGGTGGAATAGACGTATTCGACGCCGGGCACTTCCCAGATCAGCTTCTCCATGGGCTTGGTGACGCGCTCTTCCACCTCGTGCGCGCTGGCGCCGGGCATGGAGACGAACACGTCGATCATGGGCACGATGATCTGCGGTTCCTCTTCGCGCGGCAGCTTCCAGACGGCGAAGGCGCCCATCACCAGCGATCCGGCGATGATCAGCGGCGTCAGCTTGGAATCGATCCAGGCGTGCGCGAAACGGCCCGCCGGTCCCAGGTGGCTCCCGTTCACGGCCGGGCCTCCACGCGCGCGCCATCCGCCAGGCCCGGCGGCAGGGGGCTGACCACATGTTCGCCGGCGCTCAGGCCCGACAGCACTTCCAGCCGGTCGCCGGACTTCTGCCCGACGGTGATGAGCCGGGTGTGAGCCATGCCGCCATCCACCACCATGACGGATTGGAGTTGCCCGCGCACAGCCACGGCGGCGGACGGCACGGCCACCACGTCGCGCGTGCCGGCGGCGAAGACGGCTCGTCCGAACATGCCGGACCGCAACTGCGCGACGGCCGGCAGGTCGATCTTCACCGTGTAGGCGCGCGACGCCGCGTCCACCGCCGGCACGATTTCCGTCACGCGCGCGTCGAGAGTACGGTCGAGCGCTTCCAGGTTCACCGAAACGGGCTGTCCGGTGTGAATGGACTTGACCCGCGATTCCTCCACGGCGGCTTCCAGCCGGTAAGCGCCGTCGCGCTCCAGTGTCAGCAGCGGCATGCCGGGAGTGGCCATACTGCCAGGCTCGGCCGTCTTGGCGGTCACCACGCCCGCGAACGGCGCGCGTATCTCGGCGTAGCCGCGCATGACCCCCGCCGCCCGCACTTCTTGTTCGGCCTGCGCGATTCTGGCACGCACCTGCGCGCCCTTGGCCGCGGCCATCTCGTACGCCGCTTCCGCGGACTTCCGCCGGGCGGTGGCTTCATCGTATTCCTGGTTGGAGATGGATTTCTTGTCGTACAGCTCCTGCATGCGGCTGAAGGTGACCTTGGCCAGGTCCAGTTGCGCCTTGGCGGCGGCCAATCCCTGGTCGGCTTCGGCCTGCGCGCTGCGGGCCTCGTCGCGTCCGGCTTCGGCGCGCTGGTAGTTGGCATCCAGATCGCGGGCGTCCAGCGTCACCAGCAGATCCCCCTCACGCACGCGGTCGCCGGCCTGCACGCGCACCTCGCGCACATACGTCATCACTTTGCTCGATAGGGCTGCCGCGGTACGCGCGCGCACGGTGCCCACGGCCTCGTATCCGGCCGGCCACTGCTCGGCCGCGGCCGCCACCGTCTGTACCGTTACGGGCGCCGATGCCGGCGCTTCACTCCTGCGCGGCTCACTGCCGCAGCCGGCCAGGACCAGCAAACCGGCCGCCAGCAGCCACCCGCCACCCGCCACCTTAATTGCCACGTAATACCTCCGATCCTTCCGTCAAGGTTCCCGCCGCCAGGTCCAGCGCCACCGCCGCCACCCGCTGATCGTGCACCGCGGCCAGGTAGCGGGTCTGGCTCTCCAGCACCGCGGTTTCGGTGCGCAGCAGATCGGTCACGGTCGCCAGACCGGCCTGGTAGCGATTCTGCGTGATGCGGCGGCTCTCCTCAGCCTCGGCGATGGCCGACTCGGCCACGTGAATCCGCTGCGCGGCCGCGCTCAAGTCCGCGTAGGCGCGCCGCACTTCCAGTTGGATCCCCGAGCGCGCGCGTTCCTGTTCGGCCTCGGCGCGGTGCAGGCCTTCGGCGGCCGCTGCGATGCGGGCCTTGTCGCCGAATCCGTTGAACAGGTTCCATTGCAGGGAGACGGCGGCCAGCCAGTTGGCGCCGCCCCGATCGACAAAGCGCTGGCGATCGGCTTCGAAGGCGGCGTGCACGCCCACCTGCGGCAGCAGCGCGCCGTGGGCCGTGCGGATCTGCGCCTGCGCCAGGTTGGCGGCGAGTTTCAATGCGCGCGTTTCCGGGCGGTCGGCGATGGCGGCGCTTTCGTAATCCGCCAGCGGCTGCTTCGCCTGGGGAACCACTTCCAGGCCGGTGGTCAATCGATGCGGCGTGTCGAGGGGCAGGCCCAGCGCATCGTTCAACGCGGCGCGAGCCACATCCAGGTCGGCCGCGCGGCGTATGCGCTGCTCTTCCACTTGTGCGCGATGGACGCGAATCGAAAGCACGTCCACTTCGGTGGACATCCCGGCGGCATGCACCGACTCGGCGAGTTTCAGATCGGCGTCCGCCGAGCGCAGGGATTCCGCGGCAGCCTTCAGGCTGGCTTCGGCCAGCAGCGCTCCGTAGTACGCGCGCGCCACCCCGGCCAGCACGCTCATGTGCGCCTGGCGGCCGAGCTCGTCCGAGGACTGGTGCATCAGTTCGGCGGAACGCACAGCCTGGGAAGTCCGGCCGCCGTCGTAGATCACCTGGTCCACGCTAAGCTGCGACTGAAAATTGTTCAACGCGTCCGGACGGTTCAGAGGTCCCAGTTGGAAGTTGTCCATGGTGAACTGGTGCTGGGTCAGCAGCGAGCTGAACACGAATACGGGATTGTCGCTGCGGGTCCACGATTCGGAGTAGTTCAGCTTCGGCAGCCATCCGCTGCGGGCTTCGTGGATGCCGGCCTGCGCCGCCTTCGCACCCGCCGCCGCGGCGGCGATGGTCTGGTTGTGGGTCACGGCCAGTTGCACGGCCTGGTTCAGCGAAAGCGGCTCCTGGGCCCGGACCGGCACGGCCAAGATCAAGAGAAACGATAGATTCTTTAGCATCGGATCTGAATTACGATAGCTCTGTTTTTCCAGGATGCGAAACCGCCCAGGGGGTGACAAACGGTCGGCGGCCGCTCCTCATAGAAGAGGCGGTCGTAGGCCGCGCTTCTCAGGCTTCTTTGGGGGATCCCGGGCCGGTGACGGTCAACACCGGACAGCGCGCATGCCGCACCACGCGAACCGTCGTCGTCCCCAACACGGTGGAGTCGAAGAAGGCCCGGTGCTGCGCGCCGATCACCGCCAGTCCGCAATCCTCCTCCGCTGTGGCGGCGATGATCTCGGCGGCCGCATCGCCCTGGCGGACCACTTCGCGCACCTCGCAGGTTCCGCGCCGGTTTCCGGCTACCCAGGCGCAGAGATCCTGGATGGAATCCGTCGCCGCATCTTCTTTCACATGCACCACGGTGAGCCGCGCGCCGATGCAGGATGCCAGGTCCATGGCGGTGGTCAGCGCCCGGCGCGCGGGCGCGGTGTTGTTCACCGGGCACAGGATGCGGCGGATGGCGGCCGGTCCGGCGGCGGACGGCGCCGGGCGCACGGTCAACACCGGAATCTCGCTGGCGCGCAGCACGCGCTCCGCGACCGAGCCCAGCATCCAGCGATTGACGCCGCTGCGGCCGTGCGTGCCCATGGCGATGAGGTCGATCTGGCGGTCCGCCGCGTATTTGAGGATGGTGTCCGCCGGCGTGCCTTCCAATACCTGCGCTTCCACACCCGCGGCGGCGCCGAGCGTGGACACGGCGAACTGGCGGAGGGCTTGTTCCGCCTCGGTAAAAGAGGCGCGGAACTGGCGTTCCAGTTCGTTCAGATTATGGCCGGTGAAATACGGAGGCGGCGAGAATGTGTGGGCGTAGACCAGAGCCATCCGCGCCCCGGAGCACTGCGCCAGAGCCGCGGCATAGCGCAGGGCCAGCGCGGACAAGTCGCTGAAATCGACCGGAATCAGTATGTTGTGAAAGTGATTTGCCGCCATGATCGCCTCTACGCTCCAGGATGCGATCCAGGGGCGCCGGTGACACGGCGTGTCTTACATCAGCGGCAGCGAAATCCAGGTACTCAGGTAATGCCAGACGACCAAAGCGCCGGCCGCCGCAGTGGCCAAAATCCAAAGCACGGCGCCGAATCCGCGCCAGGGTGCGAAATGATGGCTAGCAAAACCGGGGTGCATCTGATCCGTTCCTCGCCTGATTAGATGCAGAAAGCCGCAGAAGGTGGCAGACTTCCGGATGGTCTAAATCAGCCAATCAGGACCGAATATATAATATGGCTTGGGGTGTTACCCGGCGGGACAAACTGCATCTGCAGGATTGGACAAGAACAACATGGAAGTTACAGTACATCACCTGGGCGGCGTGAAGTTCGAAGCCGCGGCCCGCGGGCATCGCATCATTTGCGATCAGCCGGCGGACAATCACGGCACCGATGCGGGGATGACCCCGCCGGAGTTTCTGCTGGCATCCCTGGGAACTTGCGCGGGTTTCTATGCCGCTGAGTATCTGCGCACCCGCGGCCTGGCATCGGAGGATCTGGAGGTGCGCGTCACGGCCGAGAAGGCCAAAGCTCCGGCGCGTCTGAGCTCATTTCAGATCTCGGTCACGGTGCCGAGCCTGGACCCGGAGCACGAAGCCGGCGTTCTCCGCGCGGTTAAGGCCTGCCTGATCCACAACACGCTGGTGCACCCGCCCGCCATCGAGATTACACTCGACACGCGCGTTCCCGCTACAATCGGATAGCGGGAGCGTATTTGGAGAAGGAAAACGAAGTCCAACTGGCGCGCGATCTGATGGCCGGTAAACCCGCGGCCTTCGAACGCTTTGTCGAGCACTTCCGGAACAAGGTATTCCAATACAGTTGGCTGATGTGCGGCCATCGCGAAGACGCCGAGGAGGTTTCGCAGGACACGCTGCTGCGGGTCTTCGAGAATTTCAGCCAGCTTCGGGAGCCGGAGCGGGTGCGGTCCTGGGTATTCCGGATCGCCAAGAACTTCTGCCTGATGAAGCGGAGGAAGAGCCAGTTCGCGCCCGCCCGCGAACTGTCGCTCGATGAATTCGTGCCGGCGCTGGAGCGCGACGGCGGCGAGATGAAACTTCAGATCGCGGACTGGTCCAAGCTGCCGGACGATCAACTGCTGCAGGCCGAGCTGCGCCATGTGCTGGACCAGGCCATCGCGCGTCTGCCGGAGACCTACCGCCCGGTGGTCCTGCTGCGCGATGTAGAGGAACTGAGTACGGAAGAGACGGCCGAGGTGCTGGACCTGAGCACGGACGTAATCAAGACGCGCCTGCACCGCGGCCGCCTGGCGATCCGCCAGGAACTGGATGCGTATTTGAAGTCGATGGAGGAGTCCCCGCATGCCTCACGAAAGTGAAGAGTGCCGGCAGATTTTTGCCATGCTCTCCGAGTATCTCGATCTGCAACTGCCGCCGGATGCCTGCCGTGATATGGAAGCGCACCTGGCCGGCTGCCCGCCGTGCGTCGAGTTCGCCGAGAGCCTGCGCAAGACCGTGGCGCTGTGCCATGAGTATCGGGCCAGCGAGATGCCCGGGCCGATCAGCGCGGCGGCGCGGGACCGGCTCGAGAAGGCGTGGAATGCCGCGGTGGCCGCCGGGCGGAGGGCGTAGCCTCAGGGGCCGTCGCGCACTAACTGCGGATCGGCCGGGTGCTGGCCGCTGATCTTGCGCTCCAGTTCGTCCCGTACGGCCTGCTTGAGGCGCGCGGATTCGTCGAACGCGGTCTTGGCCTCCGCGCGGCGGCCCATGGCGAACAGCACCTGGCCGCGCAGATAGCAGACGCTGGAACTTTGCGGATCGATGGCGCCCGCCGCCCGCAGCGCCTCCAGCGCCTGCGCGTACTTGTGCTGCTCCTTATAGATCTTGGCCAGTCCGTAGTCGGAGGTGCCCAGCGAGGGATCCAGGCGCAGGGCCTGTTTGTAATTCCGTTCGGCGTCGGCTAATTGATCGAGCGCGTAATAGACCGCGCCCAACTCGTCGTAATCGTAGGCCACATCCGGCGAGATGGCGATGTCTTTCAGGAATTCCTGCCGGGCGTGATCGAGATCATTCTGGCGGCGATATTCGGTGCCCAGGAAATAATGTACCAGCGGAAGCTTGGGATCCAGGCGCGCCGCGGTCTGGAACTCCTGCAGGGCCTGGTCGTACATTCCCGCGCCGGCGTGGGCCTTGCCGATCAGCAGGTGCATCTCGGCCGAATCCTGGCCCACCTCGATCAGGCGCGCGGTGGCTTTCCGATCCAGATCCTTCAAGCCGGTTTTGTTGGCGGCGATAGACATCACGTACAGGTAATTCAGGTTGGCCGACTCCTGCGGCCACAACGGCTCGAGAGTTTGGGCGGCGTCCGCGTAGCGCTCCTTGAAGAAGTAGCAAAGGCCCAGCAGGTAGCGCGCCTGGTGCGAATCCGGCTGATCGTGCACCACGGATTCGAAAGGCGCGATGGCGCGCTGATAGTCGGCCTGGCGATAGTAGACCAGTCCGATGTTCAGCCGGATGCCGGGCATTCCGGGCGCGAAGCGCTCGGCGACCTGGAGTTCGTCGAGCGCCTGCTTCCATTGTTTGCGGCGCATGAAGACGACGGCCAGGTTGCCGTGCGCGCCGACGTTTTCGGGATCCGATGCGAGTACCGCGCGAAAGTCTTTTTCAGCGGCGGCCAGATCGCCGGCTTCGATCTCCCGCTGGCCGCGCTCGAAGACCTGGCGCGTGTCGGCGGCCGGCAGCGCCGCAGCCGCCGACAGCACCAGGATGGCCAGGTAGTTTCGCACGACAATTAAGTTGCTGTCGGGTTGGCGGCCCGGTGCGGCGCCATGCTCCAGAGCCGGTCCCAGGAGCGTTCTTTGTCCCATTGAGGCGTGGGCTCGAAGAATCCGCTGCCCGGCGCCAGGTGCTGCCGCACCACATCCTCGTTGAGCGTGATGCCCAGGCCCGGCTTGTCCGGGACCGTTATGAAGCCCTTGTTGATGATGGGCTTGTCGATGCCTTCCACCAGGTCCTGCCACCAGGGAACATCCAGCGAATGATTCTCGCACGCCAGGAAATTCTCGGTCGCCGCGGCGCAGTGCACGCTGGCCAGGGCGCCGATCGGCAGGCCGGCATAGTGCAAAGCCATGGGAACGGCATATTCCATGGCGGCATCGCCGATCTTGTGCGTTTCCAGAATACCGCCGGAGGTGGAGATATCCGGATGGATCTTGCTGACCGCGTGCTTTTCGCAGAGATGGATGAAGGCTTCCTTCAGGTAAATATCTTCGCCGGTAAGGATCGGCGTGGGGCTTTCCAGGGTGATCCGTTCCAGTAAGTCGGTGTACTGCCACGGAACCACGTCCTCCAGCCAGGATAGGTTGTACTTTTCGTACGCCTTGCCCAACCGGATGATGGATTGGACCCCCAGGTGACCGAGGTGATCCATGGAGAGGGGAATCTCCATGCCCACGGCCTCACGTGCCGCCGCCACGTATTCGCAGAGCTTTTCGATGCCTTTATCGGTGACTTCGTTGGCGATAAACGGGTGGGGCAGCATGGTGCTCTCCCAGCGGCTGAGCCCGGCGGGTCCGGTGACGGTGCCGGGGATATGCGCGACCATGTTGACGCCCAGGTCCATTTTGAGCCAGGTGAGGCCCATCTCTTCCTTGCGGGCTTTCAGGCGGCTCGCATAGGTGGCGACATCCTGGCTCTCTTCGGTGTCCGCGTAGATACGGATTTTGTCGCGGAACCTGCCGCCCAGCATCTGGTAGATGGGGACACCGTAGACCTTGCCGGCGATATCCCAGAGGGCCTCTTCGACGGCGACGACGCCGCCGGCCTGGCGCGAATGCCCGCCAAACTGCTTGATCTTCTCGAAGATATAAGTGATGCGCAGGGGGTTTTCGCCGACGACGCGGCTCTTCAAGAACAGCGCGTAGGTGGCGCTGGCGCCGTCGCGGACTTCGCCGAGTCCGTAGACGCCCTGATTGGTATCCAGACGGATGATGGTGCAGGGGCTGGGGCCGGGCTTGCGCACGGTGGCAATGCGCAGGTCCGTGATTCTCAATGTGGAAGGGCTCGAATTGGTATTGACGTTTTGAAACGGCGTGGGCTCCGGCGCGGCTTTGGCCCGTGCGCGGAGGGCCGTACCGCCGATGAGTGCAGCCGAGGTTTTAAAGAGCCCGCGGCGGGAGATCCCGCGTGGTGCCGGCATGCTTGGCCTCCTTTTTAAAAAAGTCCATTATACAGGCGTGCTCCCGCCGCCGTGCCGGGGCTGGACGGGAGGGAACCCGTGGCAGCATTTTTTTACCGAACGAAGCCAATAGGTTCAATGTTTGCTTCGCCACTCGAACCGGTGATCAATCGGCCTGGCAGCAGGTCCCTGGGGATGGATAGCGGCATTCCCGCTCACACGGTAGCACGGCGGGGGAGGGTGGCGGGCGCGCGTTCAGGAAGACTTTTCGCCTACGGCGATGCGCTCGAGCCACTGCAACCCCACCTGCCGGCGGGTGAGACGCTGGGCGGAGGGCAGATCCCGCATCCAGTCCGCGATCCCGGAATCGGCGGTGACGGTCCACCCGGCCGCCGCCGCGGTTTGCGCCAGCTCCGCTGGGGAATAGGCGGATCGGACCGGCTCGCCGATCAAGGCCAGGAACAGGCTGCCGGGCATGCGTCCGCGATCCTTGCTCAGGTAAGTGAGGGCCAGGCGGCTACCGGGGGCGGAAAGCGCGGCGAAGGAGGCCAGATTGGCGGCGACCTGGGCGGGCGGCAAGTACATGGCGACGCCCTCCCACAACCAGAAGGCCAGTTGGCGCGCGTCGTAGCCGGCCTCGGCGAGGACCGCCGGCAGGTCGCCATCGCGGAAGTCGATCGGCGCGAAGCGGATCTGGCGGGCTTTGGGAGGGAGCGTTCCGGCCCGGGCACGTTTGAGGGATTGGGTGGCAGGGTGGTCCACTTCGAAGACGGTGGTCGCCTCCAGGCCATCCAGCCGCCAGGCGCGGGTATCGAAACCGGCGCCCAGAATGACGAGTTGCGGCACGGGCAGGGCGGCCGCGATGGCGCGATCGAAGACCACCGTCCGGTACTGGTTGAAGATGGCCATACCGCGTGTCCAGAAGGGGTACGGCGATTTTTGCGGGTAGCCGGCCAGCGCGCGCCGGGCGCGCTCGACTCTGCGGCGCCAACCCGCCGGGAGAAACTCGACGGCCCAGGGGTCCGCGAAGCCCGGCACCCGGGGCGCCAGGGTGCCCAGGGCCCGGTTGTACGCTACGAACTGGGCCGTGCGGCTGGGCTTGCCGGAACGCATCGTCAGACTTCAGGATAAGACGGGGCGGGCCGGCCGCGGGGATGGCAAAGCCGTTCGATGATCTCCAGCAGCAGCGGCAGATTCACGGGCTTAGTGGCGTAATCGTCGCAGCCGGCGGCGAGGGCTTTCTCGAGATCCCCGACCATGGCATGGGCCGTCAGGGCCACCACCGGGATTGCGGCGGTGGCGGCATCCCCTTTCAAGATGCGAGTGGCCTGCCAGCCGTCGATCTCCGGCAGGCTGAGATCCATGAGCACGAGGTCGGGCTGCTCGCGGCGCGCGGCGTCCAGGCTCTGGCGGCCATCGCTCGCCAGGACCACCTCGTAGCCGCGATGGCGCAGCCGCCGGCTGAGCATGTCTCGGTTTAACTCGTTATCTTCGACCAACAGAATCTTGCACACGGGATACCTCCGTTTCCTGGCTGACCGTCTCACGCCGGGCTGCCGGCAGACGGATGGAGAAGCGTGAGCCACGGCCCGGCTGACTCGATACGGTGATGTCGCCGCCCATCATGCGGCAGAACTTCCGGCTGATCGCCAGGCCCAGGCCGGTGCCCTCATGCTTCCGGCGG
This sequence comes from Bryobacteraceae bacterium, assembly GCA_035499555.1. Lineage (GTDB taxonomy): Bacteria > Acidobacteriota > Terriglobia > Bryobacterales > Bryobacteraceae > Bog-159. The sequence goes on along the minus strand of DATJYO010000047.1, from coordinate 27,840 downwards.
CGCGCATTATCCACCTGCGAAAAGGGCTGGAAGAGTTTATCCAGATCTTCCGGCGCGATGCCCAGTCCGGTATCGGAAACATGCACTTCGGTCCACTCGCCGTGCGCGTCCCGCCGGCGGTTGACGGCGATGGAGACGCGCCCGTTTTCCGTGAACTTGCAGGCATTGTTGACCAGGTTCAGGAGGCTCTGGCGGAACTTGGCCGGATCCGCATAGACGGCGCGGGCGTGGGCCGGGCAATCGATCTCGACGCGGTTGCCGTGCGCGCGGGCCAGGGGCGTGACCGCGTTGCGCACGTCCTCCAGAACCGCGGCGAGATCCACATCCTGCGGCTGGACGGTTTCGCGGCCGGACTCGATCTTCGACAGATCCAGGACGTCGTTGATCTGGGTGAGCAGGATCTGGCCGGCGCGCTCGATCTTCCTTAGATCGGCGCGCAGGGGGGCCTGATCGGGGGCGGCCCAGTCCTCCTGGAGCAACTGGCTATAGCCGATGATGGCGTTCAGCGGGGCGCGGAGCTCGTGGCTCATGTTGGCCAGGAAGGCGCTCTTGGCGCGGCTGGCCTGTTCGGCGGTATCGCGGGCGCCGGCCAACTGGCGGGCGCGCAGCAGGGCCTGCTCGGCCTGGCGGCGGTCCGAAAGATCCCGGGCAATGCCCAGGATGCCCGCCAGCCGGCCGCCCTCGCGGATGGCTTGCAGGCTGACTTCGACGGGAGTGAGCCGCCCACGCCTGTCGGTTACGGCCCAGTCCGGCGTCCAATACGAACCGTCGTGCGCGACCCGGTCCATAGCTTCCGCGATAGCGGGCTGCCCGGCCTCGAACAAGGCGGCCAACGGGGTGCCGGCCGACTGATCCTGGACGTATCCCGAGATCTGTTCGCCGGCCCGATTGATGGAGACCAACCGGCCGTCCGCGTCCGCGGTGAAGATCATGTCGTGGGCGTTGTCGAGCAGGTGATGAAAGCGCTGCTCCAGGGCCGCTTCGCGTTCCAGGCGCTGCCGGATCAAGGCGACGTGCTCCCGTACGCGGCGGCGCAGGGAGATCACCCACGCGCCGGCCAGCAGCACCATGAAGGACACGAGCGCCAGCGCTCCCCGCGCCCGGTCCGCGGTCCACCAGGACGGGTAGCGGAGGACGTGGACGCCGCCGGGCCCACTCAGGATGCGGAAGGCCCGCATGCCGCCGTTCTCGTCCCGCGCCGCGGCACAGATCCCCGTCACCCGCACATACGCGCCGGCAGGGGGGAGCAGATCCATCTTCGATCGCGGCAGTTCGGCTTCAAACACCATGGCGCCGCTTTGCAGCGCCAGCGCCGGCATACCGGAGGTCAGCGACCTTTCGAGAACCTGTCCCTCGATCGCCACGGGAACCGAGTCGTATTCCGCCTCGAGGATCTGCCGCGCGGTGACCGGCAGGGGCACTACCGGCGCCGTCCCTCCCCGGCGGCGGCAGACCGCATCTTCGAGCACCGGCACCATCCCCAGAGTGTTCGGGTATCCCAGCACGTCCAGAAGGGTGCCCGGCTGCAGGGAGACCGGCGCGCTCAACTCCACGCGTACGCCGTTGCGGCCATCGTAGATGTACACGACCTGCTTTTGGGGCTGCAGAGTAACGAAACCCTGCACACGGACGCGATGGCCCAATTCGCGCCCCGGCGCGAAACGCTGCAGCTCGCTGATGGGCTGCGGCGCCGCGGCAAAGGGATCCGGCGGCGCGGCCCGCCGGACGGCCACCTGGTCCAGGCCCGGCACGTAAAGCAGCGCGCCGATCAGTTGATTGTCCCGGTTGAACAGGGCCCCGCAGACGCCGCGCACACGCACTTCGGCATCCACCAGGCGGCCGGGATCGCCTTTCGGCCGGGGCATCCGGGTGCGCAGCCGTCCGCCAGCCACGGCCACTTCCAGCTCCAATATATGGGCATCCGGCGCCACCCGCCGCACGATGCCATCGGTTTCGACCCATTGCCCGTCCTCGACCGTCGAGAGCATGGATTCGAGCGAGGCGCGGCGCGCCACCGGCAGCGGTCCCCGGCCCACCACCCGGTAGCGCGGATGGCCGATCTGGGGTGCGAAGTCCAGCGCTTCGGTTACGCCTTCCATGTCAACCACCTGGCCGGCCCGCAACGGCGGCGCATCGGCCGGCAGGTTCACAAAAATGCCGGCGGTGTCATCCTGGATGAACAGGACCGGCGCCACGAAACCCACGTCGATCCGGGGGTCGGTATAAGGCGGCGCGTAATAGGTCACCACGGCCCGGACATGGACCGGATAACCGCGCCCGGCCTGGGCAGCGGTGAGCCGGCGGATCTGGTGGATCTGCGTCAACGGCGGTTCGGGCGCGGCGGCGCGCACAGCGGCGGCAGGCGCCAATAACACCAGAAGCTGCAGAATGACGAGCGGAATGCGCATCAGGCCTCCCTCCGCGATGCCGGGCTCATGGGCGGGGCGGCGGGAACGCGGATGGAAAATCGCGAACCGGCGCCCGGAGCGGTGGTCACGGTGATGTCGCCGCCCATCATCCGGCAGAATTTCCGGCTGATGGCCAGCCCCAGGCCGGTGCCCGTGTATTTCCGGGTGGAGGAGCCATCTACCTGCGAGAAGGGTTGAAAGAGCCGGGCCAGATGTTCGGGGGCGATGCCGATGCCGGTGTCGGTGACGTGCACCTCGGTCCAGTCGCCGCGCGCATCCCGCAGGCGGTTCACGGCCACCGACACGCGGCCGTTTTCGGTGAACTTGCAGGCGTTGTTGACCAGGTTGAGGATGCTCTGGCGGAACTTGGGCAGGTCCACGTAGGCCTGGCCGGCATCCTCCGGGCAGTCGATCTCGAGGCGGTTGCCCTGCTGCCGGGCCAAAGGCGCGACGGCGTTGCACACATCCGCGAGCACCGGGGCGACTTCCACGGTCTGGGCGCGCACGGTTTCGCGCCCGGCTTCGATCTTCGAGATATCCAGAATGTCGTTGATGATGCTCAGCAGAAGCTGGCCGGAACGCTCGATCTTTTCGAGGTCGCCGGCTACGGACTGCTGCTGCGGGCCGATGTAGTCCTCGCGCAGCATCTGGCTGTAGCCGATGATGGCGTTCAGCGGGGTACGCAGCTCGTGGCTCATGTTCGCCAGGAACACGCTCTTGGACCGGTTGGCCTCCTGCGCGGCGTCGCGCGCGGCTACCAGTTCGGCCTGGGTGCGTTTCAACTCGCGCACATCCTGCGCCAGCCAGACGAAACCGGCGGAGGCGCCCCGGCTGTCGCGCAGCTCCGCGGAGGAGAGTAGCACCGGGATGGCCTGGCCGCCGCAGGTGCGATAGGTCCGTTCGCGGGTGGTCCCGCAGGGCGGCGCCTCGCTCTCGGCCAAAAGGCTGAGCGCGGGGCGGCCCAGCAGGCCGCCCTCCGCGCATCCCAGGAGTTCCACCGTTCGGGGATTCACGCGCTCGACGCGGCCGCTACGCCCGACGACAATCAAGGACTCGCCCATGGAGCGCAGCACGTTATCGACATAGTCACGGGAAACGGTGGTTTCGCCCAGTTGTTCCACCATGTGGTTGAAAGCCTGGGCCAGCAGCCCGACCTCGTCGGCGCGCGCGACCGGGGCGCGCTGCCGCAGGTCGCCGGCGCCCACACGGTGCGCGAAGCCGACCAGCGCCGCCAGAGGCTGCAGCAGCCGGCGCAGGCCCCAATACTGCGCGCCGCACATGATCGCCAGGCCCAGCAGGATCACGCCCACACCGCCGGCCAGGATGCGGCGCAGCCGCCAGCGCTCCCGGTCCATGGAAATGCCCATCCGCAAGGTGCCCAAACGGCCGCGGCTGCCGCCGTTATCCTCCCAGTCGAGGAGCCGGTCGCGATTGGGCGCCTGCACCGGCATGCGGATTTCTATGAAGTCCGGGCGGCGCCCGGGCTGCTTGGCGGCGCTGCCGGCGGCGATCAGGTCCGTGCGGCCGGCCGCGCAAATACGGCGGCCGTCGGCGCCGGCGACTTCGAGGAAGAGCACATCGGCGGAGGCGGACATGGCGGTCAGGAGCCGTTGCATTTCGGCGCGATCCCCCACCAGCAGCGGGAACTGGATTTCCTGCGCCAGAAACTGGGCCATGGATTCGCCGCGCAGCGCCAACTGCTGCTGCAAAGCCTGGCGCTGCGCCAGCAGGAACAGGCTCAGCAGAACGCAGGCCGAGATGGAATGCAGGACAATGGTGGCGGCCAGACCCTGGGTGAGCAGACTGCGCGAAAACCATTGCCGGAAGCCGACGAACGGGTTCATCGCAGAACCTCCACTTCGGGATGGTCCGCCGCCGAGAATTCCATCCCCAGCATGCGCAGGATCTTGGCATTCACGGCCACCTGGATCTTCCGCGGATTTTCAGTGCCGGCGCAGCCTCCCGGTTCCAGGCAGCGGCGGACGAGGTCGGCCGTCTGGTAGCCGATGGCGCGGTAATCCGGATATACGGCGACGGCCGCCCCGGCGCGCAGGAAGGCCGGCGAGAAGCCGACAATGGGCAACCGGTTTTCGAGAGACGCCATGATCAGCGGGCGGGCGGTGGCGCCGTTGTAAAGGGCCGCGTCGGGCAGGCAGATGACAAAGTCCACCTTCTTGCGCAATCCCAGGAAGACGGGGAGCAGCTTGTCGGGCGCATCGCATTCGGCAATTTCTACGGCGCTCGCGTCTGTGCCGATGCAATGCGGGAGGGCGGCGGAAGGGCCGGGCCGGTTGGGGTTGCGAATGACGGCGATGCGCGGCTTGCCGGGAAAGAGATTGTGCAGCTCCGCGACCAGAAGGCGGACCGGGATATCCAGGTAGATGGCAGCGTGCACGGGCGCCGGCGAGGATTCGGGCGCGCGGTCGGCGGCCAGCGTCATGGTGGAGATGGTACTCGCGGCGGCTGTCCTGCCGGCGAGATAGCGCAAGGCATCCGAACCGACCGCCACGATCAGGACCGGCCGGCGGGCGAGTTCCTGCGCGACGTCCGCCGCAAAGGCGGCCCGGGAAAGATCCACCCAGTCGAGCAAGATCGCGTCGGAGAGGAGCCGCGCGCGCAGGCCCTCCGCCGCCGCGGCGCAGGGTTCGACCGCCGACGAGAACACCACCAGGACGCGCCGGGAACCCGCCGCCGCGAAGGCGGCCACAGCCGGCCACGCCCTCCACGCGAACAGAGGCAAGCCGGTTAGGATGGTGCGGCGGGAAAGCATGGAAACCTACTCGCCATGCCTCCAGATCAGCTTGACGAATGCCGACCGGCCGTTGGCCGGAATCTGGTCTATGGAGGAGTCCAGGGGCCAGGTGATGGGATCGCCATAACTCCAGTTGAGCGCGTTGCGCACGCCGGCCACGAAATCGAAACCGCGCAGCAGCCGATTGCTCGAAAGTGTGGCATTCCAAAGTGCCACCGGGCGGGTGAAGGTCTGGTCCACGGTGGCGCGGGCGTTGAGGCATTGGAAGTCCGAACTGAAATACACCCGGTCGCGATAGACCGGGATGGCGGCGCGCAGCTTGGCCGTGCGGCCGGGGCTATTCGGAAGCGCCGCGTGGGCATCGGTTTCGACCGCGTGGTCCAGGGTCAGGCTGGCGGTGGTCTCGAGCCACGGCCGCAGGTGGCCGCCTAATTCGAATTCGATGCCGCGGGAGTTGCGCGCGCCGGCATTCTGATACTGGCTGACCGAACTCGTCAGCCAGACCGTTTGGATGACAGCGTGCATGTCGTAGTCGAAGGCGTTCGCCAGCACATAGGCCGAACGGCCGACTTTGCGCTCGACCGAGACTTCCACGCCCTGGGCGCTCTCCGGGCGCAGTTTCGGGTTGGCGACCTGGGTGATGCCGTCCTGGTAAAACATCTCGTACACGCTGGGCGCCCGAAACGGCCGGCCGTAGACGACCTTGTAGGAGGTCCGGCTGCCGGGCTGATAGACCAGCGCCAGCCGCGGCGAAACGAAACTGCCATAATTGGCGGATTCATCCCAGCGCACGCCCAGGTAGGCCTTCCAGTCGCGGGCGATATCCCATTCCTGCTGCAAGAACGGGGCGATGGACCGGTCCGGGTGGCTGATGCTGAGGTTCAGCGCCCGGTCCGGAGAATAGTCCGCATTCTCGACCAGGCTGCGGATCTCGAATTTGCCGCTCAGCCCGGCCGTCAGCAGGCCCACCCGGGATACGTTTTGGCTATAGGTCAACTGGGAGTCGATCCAGTCGCCGAACGCGCTGTCGCGATTGTCCAGGGCGCCGAAGTCCGTCACATAATCGTAGCGATCCTGGTAGCGAAACTGGTCGTAATCGATCTGCCAGCGCAGTTCGCCGCCACCGGCAAAATCGTGCGTGTAAGTCGCGCCGGCGAAGTTGCGGGAGATGCGATGAAACTGTCCCTGGTCGTTGTACCAGGTGCCCTCGGTGAGGATCGGGCCGCGTTCCAGCCAGTCGTTGCAGTAGGCGGTGAAGTTCCAGGCGCCCCATTGCAGGTTGACGAAACTGTGGTATCCGTTCTGGGCCTCCACGTGATTGGCGATGCCGTTATTCTGCGCCGGCGTGTCGAAGGCGGGCAGGAACAGGTTCCAGCCGGGTCCCATAAAGCCGGAACCTTCGATGAGCAGGTTCGCGCCGCGGCCCAGATCCTGGGAGGTCAGAAACTCCAGTTTGCCGGGCTGGAATCCGCCGGTCTCCGCGCTCACCTGAAAATGCGGCGCATCCACCGGCGACTGGGTGACGATGTTGATGGTGGCGAGGATGCCGTTGCTGCCGTAGAGGGCGGAACTGGGCCCGCGGATGATCTCGATGCGCGCCACCAGGTCCAGGTCCAGACCGAAGTCCTGGTCGAACAGGCTGTTGGATTGGCCGATAATCTCGCTCATGGGGTGGCCGTTGATCATCACCAGAAAACAGGTGTTGACGTCGCCCGGCGCGGCCAGCCCGCGCACGCCGGAAGACGACGAGACATGATTGCGGATCATGGTGAAGCCGCGGACCGCGGAAAGCACGTCGGAAAGGGTCCGGTAGCCGTACTTGCGAATATCCCCGGCGGTGACGATGGTGACGTTGGCAGGGGCCTGCTCCAGGGTCTGGGCATGCAAAGACGCCGCTTCCACCACCGGCAGGTCGCCGAAGAGGGCGGCTTCGCCGGCCGGATCGGCCGGATCGGGAGTATTATCGGCGGCTCGCAGGAGGCCGCCGGCGGCCAACAACCCAACAATCAGCAAAGGACGCATGGCTAGCTCGAGGAAGGAATCGTCGGCGCGTCCGCGCTGGACCCGCCTAATCCCTCATCGGCCGCTGCGGCAATAACTTTAGGATGGCGGGCGGGGTCCGGCGGGGATGCGGGCCAGGCGCCATTTCAGCAGGGTCCACAGGGCCTGCCAGCCGTCCCGCGCGCGGATCTTTTTGCCCTCGGCGATGCCGCGCGCGTTGTAGCGGACGGGAACCTCGTGGATGCGGAAGCCCAGGCGGCGGGCTTTGGCGGTCACCTCGGGGCAGAACTCGAAGCGCCGGCACGCCAACGGAATGGATCGCAGCACGTCGGTGCGGAAGGCCTTATAAGCAGTGGCTTCGTCGGTAATCCGGGCGGCAAACAGCAGATTGGCGGCGGCGGTCAGGATGCGGTTGGCGATGCGGTTCGGGCGCGCCATGGCGGGGCGCCGGCCCAGGAAGCGCGAACCGTAAACGATGGCGGCCTGCCCGTTGACGATGGGTTCCAGGATACGGGCGTAGTCGTTCGGATCGTATTCGAGGTCGCCATCCTGGATCAGGACGATGCCGCCGGTGGCCAGGCCGATTCCGGTGCGGATGGCAGAGCCTTTGCCGGAGTGACGAATGCGGTGATAGCGGACACCGGCGAGAGCCTGGGCGGTGCCGTCGGTGGAACCGTCGTCGATCACGATGATCTCTTTGGCGCAGCCGGCGGGCAGGGGCGCCTGCCGGACCCGGGCGAGCACCTGCGCCAGGGTGGGGAACTCGTTGTAGACCGGGATGATGATGGAGACCTTCATGGCTTGCGCAGGACGGCGAACAGGGACTGGCCGAAGGGAGGCGGGGCGAGGGTTTCGAGGCGCGACAGCCAGGGCACGATCCAGCGGTCGAAGACCGCGATCTGGAGCGCGGATTGGGCTTCCCGGCGGAAGACGCGGGCATTCATCCACCAGCCGAAGAATCCGATGAGGTTGACGTAGTGCAGTTTGACGATGCGCAGTCCGGAGGCGCGGGCCAGGGCGGCGAACTGTTGGCGGGTGTAGCGGCGGTGGTGGCCGAGGTTATGATCGATGGGGCCGTAGAGAGAAGGGAAGGCGGGGACCAGCAGCACCACGGCGCCGCGGGGCGCGAGCACGTCCGCCATGGCCCGCAGGGCCGCGCGATCGTCCTCGATGTGCTCGAGCACATTCAGGCAGACGCAGGAGTCCGCGCGCCAGCGGGCCAGATCCGCGAAGGCCGGGCTGCCGGGCGCGGCGGCGATCACATGCAGGTTGGGCCGGCCGGGATACCGTTCGCACAGGCGGCGGCAGCAGGCGGGCTCGATATCCAGGGCGGCGACGAGTTCGCGGTCGAGCAGCGCGCCCGTGAAGTTGCCGATGCCGCAGCCTACCTCGATCACCCGCGGGCCGAGTTCGGGAACCACCAGGCGGCGCTGCCAGGCGAAGTAATGGGCGGCCCGCGTCATGCGCTCCTGATCTGTTATGGTGTAATCGTCTGGCATTCCATAATCCGTTCGGCATGGGCGCCGCCGACCTGATCGAGTTGGCGCTGGCGGCGCTGTTCCTGGTTTTCGCGCTGGCGCGCCGCCGCTGGATCGAGCCGTATGCCGAAAGGCTGGCGCAGCGGCCGGGTTGGTCGATGCTGCTGGTGGCGGCGCTGCCGGTGATTCTGCGGCTGGCGCTCCTTTCCCGGCATCCCGTACCGGTGCCGGATATTTATGACGAATTCGGCCATCTGTTGGTTGCCGATACGCTGCGGCACCTGCGGCTGGCGAACCCGGCGCATCCGCTGCACCAGTTCTTCGAGACTTTTTTCGTACTGCAGGAGCCGACCTATAGCTCAATTTATCCCGTCGGCCAGGGACTGCTGCTGGAACTAGGCTGGACGCTCTTCGGCACGCCCTGGGCCGGCGTGCTGGCGGCGGCGGGCGCGTTCGCGGGACTGTGCTACTGGATGCTGTGCGGCTGGGTGGCGCCCCAGTGGGCGCTGGCGGGCGGGCTGCTGGCGGCCATGGAATTCGGACCGCTGAATCAATGGACCAACGGTTATTGGGGCGGATCGCTGACGGCGGTGGCGGGCTGCCTGGTATTCGGGTCGCTGCCGCGGCTGGGGCGCGGCTGGCGCTACGGGATCCTGCTCGGTGCGGGGCTGGCGATCCACTTACTGACTCGTCCGTATGAGTCGATATTTCTGCTGGCGAGTGTCCTCCTCTTCTGCCTGCCGGGGTGGAAGAAGTTGGTCCGGCCGTTGGCCACAGCGGCGTTAGTGGTAGTGCCGGCGGTGGGCCTCACGCTGATCCAGAACAAGCAGGTCACCGGCGCCTGGCTCACGCTGCCCTACACCCTGAGCCAATACCAGTACGGCGTGCCCGCGGCGCTGACGTTCCAGGCGAATCCGGCGCCGCACCGTACGCTGACTCGCGAGCAGGAGCTGGATTACAGGATGCAGCTCTCCTTCCGTGGCGAACGTCCGGAGACGTTCGGCAGCTATGCGGGGCGGCTGTGGTACCGCGTACGGTATTACCGCTTCTTCTTTATGGCGCCGCTGTACCTGGTGCTGCCGCTGTTCCTGCTGGCGCTGCGCGAGGCGCGCTTCGCGCGGGTGGCAGGCTGCCTGGCGCTGTTCGCCCTGGGGGTCAATTTCTTTCCGGCCTTCCAGTATCACTATGTGGCGGGAGTCACCTGCCTGTTTGTGCTGGTCAGCATAGTGGGGCTCGAACGGCTGACCCGGATCAGCCCGCTGGCGGCGCGGGTCATTTACCTGCTGTGCGTGGCGCAGTTTGGGCTGGAGTTCGGCTTCGCCTGCGCGAGCGGCAACCCCTGGTTGCTGGAGCTGCGGAATCCGGAGCGGCGGGTAGCGGTCGGCCGGCAACTGGCGCAGGTCCCCGGCAAGCAACTGGTTTTCGTGCGATATTGGCCCCGGCATATTTTCCAGGACGAATGGGTCTACAACGCGGCGGACATCGACGGCGCGCGGATCGTGTGGGCACGGGACCTGGGCGATGCGGAAGATCAGAGGCTGCTGCGCTACTATCCGGACCGCGCCGCGTGGCTTTTGGAGCCGGATGCGCAACCGCCGCGGCTGACGCGGTTCGGCGGCCGTTAAGCCTACAACTCGTCGTCGCCGAACAACGGGCGTCCGGCCAGCGCGGTATGAAAAGCGTAGGCCGCCAGGGCCGCGACGCCGGTGGCGGCCAGAAGAGAAGCGCCGGAGTACCAGGCGGAGAAATCCGTGGTCAGGGGGAAGATGATCATCAACACATAGACAAATGCCGAGGCGATGAGGGACACGAGCCCGAAGCGGAGCATGACGAAGACCAGGAGGGCGGTCTGGACGGCGGTGAAGAGAGCGCCCATCAGGGGAGCCGCAGTGGAAGCCAGGAAGCTGACGGCCATGTAGAGCAGCACGAATCCGCCGGCCGCCAGCCAGTCGCGGCGCAAGACGACGCGCAGGATAAACAACAGCACAAACCAGGCCAGTCCCTGGATCACGCAGTTGGGGATGGCGGTGAGAAAGGTCGCCACGGCGCCGCCCACGCCCAACAGCGAATCGGTCGCCACGCTGGGGCTGGGCGTGGAGCCGAGGCGCAGCAGGACGAACTGATGTAGAGAGGCGATGAGGCCGGAAGCCATGCCGGCGGCGACGCCCACCAGGATGTCGTGGCCCACCAGCGGATCGCGGAAGCCGCCCGCCAGCAGCCGGTTCCAACTGATCAGGCTATGCGGCCAGCGGCGCCGGGCGATGGGCTCGACGGCCATGTAGAGGATCCACACGACACCCGCCAGCAGCAGGGAGAAAGCCAGGGCGTCGAAGAACAGGACCAGTTCGCCAAATCCGGAAACATGCGATCCGCCGAATGCCCAGATCAACAAGTAGACGGAGGTCGTGAATCCGGCCAGGCGGGAAGCGCCGCGGCGGTCGCCGCGGCCGCGCCGGGTGTTGCGCCGCGCCAGCAGGACGGTGACGATCAGGAGCAGCAGGGCGGCGACGGCAGCCACGTAGGTCAAAGCCTTCATGCTGGCGCTGAAGGGGAACGTCTGCATGCGGCCGGGACGGGTCCAGGGACCGACGATCTGGAAGTAGACCGGGCGGCCGCGCCAGGCGGCGGCTTCCACGCGCACGGGGCTAGGCGGCTGGCCCAACGATCCGGTCCAGGCGGCGCGCACATCGCAGGCGGCCAGGGGCGTCCATTGGGGCGGAGAGGCCGTAAATTGGGAAAGGTCCAGGCCGGCGGCGTCGAACAGGCGTTTCCAATCGGGAGCCGGCGATGCGGCGGCAGCGGTTTCCACCTGCGGCGGAACGGCGTCGAACTGGACCAGCCGGCCTTGCGGATCCAGAACAACCGTCACCATACCGGAGACGATCGGCGCGGGATCGTCCTGGGAGACATTGGCCAGGCCGAAGGCATCCGGCTCGAGCGGGCGGGGGCTCTGGCGATACCAGAACGTCATAGGCGCCGGCCGGGTGCTGCCCAGGCGCCGCTCCCAGCGGGTGTGCGACTTGTCGGTCAAGGTGACGTACTGGATGTAATCGCGATCGTAATCGAAGCCGTGCGCGGTGCCCACGGGCCTGGCGGTGTAGCCGACAGATCGGGCCAGGTCGCCGGCCTTTTCGACCAGCACGTCCGGAGGATGGGGAAGATCCAGGCGGTTGACCATCTGGGTGCGCGGATCGATGAGCAGGGCGCCGAGCAGGAACAGGAGGGTGGCGGCCAGGCACGCCAATCCGAAGGCCGGGCGCATGGCGGAGTCCTGGCCGGCGGCGGCCACCAGGTCCGGCGACGGCGTTTCCCCGGCGGCCAGGGCGGCGGCCAGCGGATCGCCGCCGGGCAAAGCGGCGGCCACGGCGAGCGCGGTGGGCGGGCGGCGGCGCGGGTCGGGCGCCAGGCAGCGCTGGATTACGCGCTCGACGGCCGGGTCCACGTCTTTGACGACCGTGGTGAGACTGGCCGGGGCGGAGGACTGTTGCAGCCGGATCATCTCGGCGAGGGTGCCGGCTTCGAACGGGCGGCGGCCGGCGAACATCTCGTAGAGCACCAGTCCGAGGGAATAGATATCGCTGCGGGAGGTCACCTCGCCGCCGGCCAGTTGTTCGGGCGCCATGTAGGCGGGGGTGCCTTCGCGCGCCTGGGCCTCGCGCAACTCGCCGGTGACGGCAGCCAGGCCGAAGTCGGTGATGAAGACCTGGCCTTGGCTGTCGATCATGATGTTGGAGGGCTTGAAGTCGCGATGCAGGACGCCTTTGTCGTGCGCCGCGGCCAATCCGGCGCAGATGCGGCGGGCAAATTCCAGGGCCTTGTCCGACGGCAGGCGGCCGATCCGGCGGAGCAACGAGCCGAGGTCTTCGCCGTCGATGTACTCCATGGAAAGGTAAGGCTGGCCATCGACCTCACCCAAGTCGTAAACGCGGCAGACGTTGGGGTGCGAGACCTGGCGGGCGATACGCACCTCGTTGTGAAAGCGGGCGAGCATGCCGGGATCGGAGGCCATGCTTTCGGGCAGGAATTTCAGGGCCACGGGTTGATCGAGCGTCAGGTCGTTGGCGCGGTAGACTTCGCCCATGCCGCCTTTGCCCAACAGGCCGATGATCTGGTAGCGGGCATTCAGCAGCATGCCGGCGGCAAAGCGGCTATCGCCGGAAGATATGCGGGCCGGCACGGCCGCCGCCCGCGACTCGCCGGCGCGCGAAACCGAGGTGTGCGGCATCGGCATGACGGCGGTCTCGGAGTTGTCCGTGACGGGCTTGCCGCAGGCCAGGCAGTAGCGGCTGGAGTCCGGAATTTCCGAAGCGCAGGAAAGGCAGCGGGTCATCGATTATTGTTACTGTAACACCGGCGGACGGGCGCTATCGCCGGAAGCGGGTCTCGTCCTTGAATGCCTCCAAGGCATTGTAGACGATGGGACAGTAGCAGGCGCGATCCACGAATTGCCACATGCGGCTGGCGATGGAGCCGTTGCCGCGCACCAGGTGCGGGAAGCGCTGGCACACGTCCGGACGCGCGTCGTAGACGGTGCAGGCGGTCCCGTCCAGGAACACGCAGGCGCCGGCGGCAGTCTGGCAGAGGACCGTGCCTTCGGCCTCGCTCTCGGCGGTATATTGCGACAGGAAGGCGGCCGGGGCGATGCGCAAGTAGCGTGCCAGGCGCTCCACATCGCGCCCGGAAATCTTCACGCTGGCCAGGCGGCAGCAATTGGCGCAGACCGTGCAATCGATCTGCTCTTCGATCTTTTCGGCGATGCGGCGCAAGATGCGGTCGGAGTGATCGCGGGTTTTCAGGTGGCGGCGGAAGCGCTCGTTTTCGGGGCGTTTCTTCTCGCCCAGCAGCTTGATCTGCACCAGGTCGGTGATCACGACCAGCTCACGCCGCGGGCGGCCAGGTCGCGTTCCAACTGCTCGCGGGAGACGAACTGCACGGCGTCGATACCCTCGCGGCGGGCGCCATCCACGTAGGCCGCGATGTCGTCGGTGTAGAAGCACTCTTCCGGCAGGCAATGCGCGCGGGCGATGGCCGCGCGGTAAATGGCCGGCGCGGGCTTCATGGCTTTCACTTCGTAGGACAGCACGAAATCATCGAAGTGGCGCAGCAGGGGATAGTTCTGGCGCACCATATCGAAGTGGATGGCGTTGGTGTTGGAAAGCACCAGCATGCGATAGCGCGCGGCGATGCCCTCCAGCAGGCTTTCCGGCACCAGGGTAGGCGGCAGGAAGACGCAGCTCCAGATTTCGCAGAAGCGTTCGTAGGTGATGCGCAGATCGAGCACGCGGCTGATGGCGGCGACGAAATCGCGCGACTCGATCAGGCCGGTCTCGTAGCGATGCACCAGGTCGGTGGCGGCCAGCCGGTGGGGAATGTCGGCGGCCGGGTGCGGGCACAGCTTCTCCAGTTCCCGGTATCCGCGCGAGAAATCGAAGGGGATGAGGACCTTGCCGAGGTCGAAGATGACGGTTTTGATCAATGGGTAGAACCGGATGGGGCAGCGGCGCTCTTGGCCGCGCTCGCGGGGTGTTTCAACTCGGCTTCCAGGATGGGCTTGAGGACATCCAGGCGGATAGGGCCGTTGAAGTGCATCCCATCGATGAACAGGGTGGGCGTGCTCATGACGCCGAGGTTGAAGCCCTCTTCCACGTCGTGGGCGACGACCTTGCGGACCTCGTCGGAATCGAGATCGGTTTCAAAGCGCTTCATGTCGAGCCCGATGCTGGAAGCCAGGGCCAGGATGGCGGGCCGGTGCAGATCGGTGCGATGGCTGAACAGCGCGTCGTGCATGGCCCAGAATTTACCCTGCTTCTGGGCGGCGACGGCGGCCGCGGCGGCAAAGGCGGCCTGCGAGTGGATATCCAGCGGGAATTCCTTGAAGATAAGCCGCACCTCTTTGGGGTACGCCTTCAGCACGGCCTGCAACTGCGGGGTAGCCAGCATGCAGTAGGGGCATTGAAAATCGGAGAATTCCACCAGCGTAATGGGCGCATCGGCGGGACCGGTCATAGGCGCTCCGGCGATAGGCACGGGGATGGGATCTTCGAGGACCTTATGTACCGGGGCATGCGCGAAGTGGGAGGCTTCGGCGTCGGCCAGGGCTTCCTTTTCATTCTTGCCGGCCCGCAAGGAGTCGGTGATGACCTTGGCCATGCCTTTGCTGTAGTAGCAATTGGGATCCTTGACGCGGCACTCGGCCAGCTTCATGACGCAGCCGCAACTGCATTCGTGCTGGCGCAGCAGTTTGAGGGCGATGGCTTTCTGGGCGGGACTGAGACCGCTCATGTCCACGGCGGGCAGGTTCTCCATCTTTTCCCAGTCCTGCGCGCAGAGCAGGGCGGCGCCGAGGATGCAGCAGGCGGCGAGGGGCAGGGCGCGCAGACAGCGTTTCACCATTTCCTTATTGTAGAATGTTGCGGCGCCGGGCGTGGCAGCTTCGAGGAAGCCCGACAGCATCCGCGGGCGCTGGCCCTTGGGCCCTCAAAATGCCGAGATGCGGAGTAATCGGGGTTATGTCCTCGAGGTCCCCTGCGCTGTCCTTGACCAAGGCGCTCTAGGCGGCGACAGCGCGCGCCACCAGGCGGGTGGCGGCCGCATCGTAGGGCGCGCCCTCCAGGTTGCCGCACAAGCGCACGCCGCTGAAGCCCGCCCGTTCCAGTAGCGACGCCAGTTCCAGGCCGGAATAGAGGCTGTGCTCGAACGTAAAATGGCGCGCCCGTTCGCCGTCGATCAGCAGCCATTGCACGCGGATCCGGCCCCAGCCGGGCAGCACGTCATAGTGGCTGACGTGGAGTTCGCCGCCGGGCCACTGCTCCCAGCGCGTCGCGCCGCCCTGGCCGATGACGTACTCTTTGCTGATGACGTCGATGACGAATACACCGCCGGTTTTCAGGCTGGCGCGGATGTTGCGCAACACCGCCAGATCGTCGTCGCGGGATTCGAAATAACCGAAGGAAGTGAAGAGGCTCAGGGCCAGGTCGAACGTAGCGGGGCGCACAAATTCGCGCATATCGCTGCGGACCAGTTCAACGCCCGTACCCGCGGTACGCTCGCGGGCCTTGGCGAGCAGGAAGTCGGAGCGGTCCACGCCGGTCACCTCGAATCCCCTTTGCGCCAGCACCAGGGCATGGCGGGCCGGACCGCAGCAGAGATCCAGAACCCGGCCTTGGGTAACGCCGCTGAGCGCCAGAACGCGATCCACCTCCAGCGGCGCGGAAGCCATGCGTTGCTCCGCGAACATATAGGGATAAAAGGTCTGCCAGAACACCTCGTTTTCGAACCACTGCATCCAGCCAATATAGCGAACCATCCAAGCGGGGAGGAGGCTAAGTGGAAAAGCGACGGATCGGATCGTTGGAGGTATCTTTGGTGGGCCTGGGGTGCAACAACTTCGGCTGGCGCATCGATGCGCAGGCCAGCGCGGCGGCGGTCAACGCCGCACTGGATGCGGGCATCAACTTCTTCGACACCGCGGACATCTATGGCGCGGGGGCCAGCGAGGAGTTTCTGGGCCGCGCCCTGGGGCAGCGGCGGAACGAAGTGCTGATCGCCACCAAGTTCGGCATGAAGATGGACGAGCAGCGGCGCGGCGCGCGTCCCGAATACGTGCGGCGGGCCGTGGAGGATAGCCTGCATCGGCTGGGAACGGATCGTATCGACTTGTATCAGCTTCACCAGCCGGACCCGCTGGTACCCATAGCGGACACGCTGGGCGCGCTCGATGAACTGGTGAAGGCGGGCAAGGTGCGCGAGATCGGTTGTTCGAACTTCTCCGCCGATCAGCTCCGGGAGGCCTCGGCAGCGGCGCCGCCGGGCGGCGCACGCTTCGTGAGCGTGCAAAACCAGTACAGCCTGATTCACCGCGAGCCGGAGGGCGGCGTTCTCGAGGAATGCGTGCGCGGCGAACTGGCGTTCCTTCCCTATTTCCCGCTGGCCAATGGACTGCTGACGGGCAAATACCGGCGGGGCGAGCCGCTGCCGGCGGGCAGCCGGGGGCAGGACGGCTGGGGTCCCAAGGTGTTCACGGACGCCAACCTGGAACTGGTCGCGGGGTTGGCGGAATACGCGGCCGGCAACGGGCACACCATGCTGGAACTGGCGGTGTCGTGGCTGGCGGCGCAGCCGGCGGTGGCGTCGGTGATTGCGGGCGCCAAGACACCCGCGCAGGTGCAATCCAACGCCGGGGCAGCCGCCTGGCGCATGAGCCGCGACGAACGGGAGGCGATCGAGGCGATCCTGGCGCAGGCGAACGCCCGGCATCGTGTGGCAACATGAGAATTGCGCATTCTGTTGGCCCATAATTCGCTCTACTTTCCGTCGTACGGCGGGGGAGACAAGTCCAACCGCCTGTTGATGGAAGCCCTGGCGGCGCGGGGACACGCCGTACGCGTGGTAGCGCGGGTGGAGACCTTCGGCGAGAAGGCGCACCAGAGCCTGGCGCGGGAACTGGCGGCACGGGGCATCCCGCTCGACGCGGCGGGCCCGCGCATAGAATTCCGGATGCACGGCGTAGAGGTGCGCATCCTGACCCGGGCCCCCAGCCTGCGGGCTTACTTTGCGGCGGAGATAGCGGGATTCGATCCGGACGCGATCGTAACCTCGACCGACGATCCCGCGCACCTGATGCTGGACATCGCGCTGCGTTCGCCACGGGCGCGCGTGGTTTACCTGGTGCGGGCGACGGTGGCCCTGCCGTTCGGGCCGGACAGCGGACTGCCCAGCGCGTTCCACACGGAAGTGTTGCGCCAGGCGGACGGCGTGGTGGCGGTCAGCGAGTACGTGGCGCAGTACACGCGGCGATGGGGCGGGGTGGAAGCCGTCCACGTGCCCATTTCGCTGCTCGATCCGGGCGGCCATCCGGCGCTGGGCAGCTTCGAAAACCGGTTCGTCAGCATGGTGAATCCGTGCGCCGTGAAAGGGATCGCGATCTTCCTGGCGCTGGCGGAGCGCTTCCCCGCCGTGGAGTTCGCGGCGGTGCCGACCTGGGGCACCACGGCGGCGGATTTCGTCGCCTTGCGGCGCCTGCCCAATATTTCCGTGCTCGCGCCCTTCGACGATATCGACGGCCTGCTGCGGCAGTCGCGCGTGATGCTGGTGCCGTCGTTGTGGGCGGAGGCACGGTCGCGCGTGATCCTGGAAGCCCTGTCGCGCGGCGTTCCGGTTATGGCCGGCGCGGTCGGCGGATTGGCGGAAGCCATGCTTGGCATGGACTACCTGTTGCCGGTAAATCCGGTGACGCACTACCGGCCGGCGGTGGACGAACTGATGGTGCCGGCCGTGGATATCCCGGCGCAGGATGTGAGACCGTGGGCCGCGGTCCTGGAGCGTCTGCTGACGGATCGCGGACATTACGATGAGCTGTCGGCGCGATCGCGGTGCCAGGCGCTCGAGTATGCGCGGAACCTGAGCGCCGGACCGTTTGAGGAGTACCTGGCGCGGGTGGTGGCGAGCCCCCGGCGGCGGACGACCTTACCTGCGCCGAAGGGACGGGCGGCACTCTCGGACGAGCGGCGCCGGCTGCTGGCGTTGCGGGTGAAGCGGGCGAATCTGCATGTGGGTCACTGAGCTTCCCGGCGAGGACCGGAACACGCTGGCCCGCCGGGCCACGGAGATCGCGCGGGCGGCCCTGCCAGGCGTGGATGTCGAGATTCTGTGGGACGGCATGTGGGTGCGGCGGGTGGCGTCGGATTACTTCCCGGACCCGGACATGTTCCGCACCGCCGCGCCCGACTGGCAGCGCTGGGCCGGACAGGCGGCCAAGTATCTGCGCGATGCGGACGATTACTGGTTTCACGTCTACAAGCCGCGATCCGGGGATACGATCGTGGATATCGGCGCCGGGCGCGGCGAGGATGTCTACGCATTTTCGCGGGCGGTGAGGCCGGCCGGCCGGGTGTGGGCCATCGAGCCGCATCCGGTATCGTTCGCGGTGTTGGGCAAGCTATGCGAACTGAATCGCCTGACGAATGTCACGCGGCTCAATTACGCCTGCATGGACCGGACCGCGGACCTGCAGATCGAGACGCTGCCGGTGTGGGAATCGAACTATGTCCGCGGTGGAGACGCAACGGCAACGAGTCACCCGGTCCAAGGCGTACGCTTCGACGACCTGGCGGCGGAACACGGCATCGGGCGGATCGATTACCTGAAGATGAACATCGAAGGCGCGGAGCGGCTGGCGCTGCCCGGGTGCGAACTGGCGCTGGCGCGGACGCGGCACGTCACCATCGCGGCCCACGATTTCCGGGCGGCGCGGGGAGAGGGCCCGCACTTCCGCACGCTTGATTTCGTGAGGCAGTTTCTGGCCGCCGCGGGATTCGAGATCGCGATGCGGGAAGATCCGCGCTACTACGTGCCATACCACGTCCACGGGACCAGGCCCGGCTGAGCCGGGATGGACTCAGCCGCCGATCAGGAAACCGATCACGCGCCGCGCCAGCTCTCCATAGGGCGGACGCAGCAGACCCAGGGTGGTGAAACGGCTCTGCGCGAACACGCCTTTCTTCTTCGAGAAGGTGAGAAAGCCGTCGTAGCCGTGATAGGATCCCATGCCGCTGGGGCCGACGCCGCCGAACGGCAGATCGTTCTGCGCGATGTGCAGGATGGTGTCGTTCAAGGTCACGCCGCCGGATACGGTTTCGGCGAGGACCTTATCGACACGCTGCGAACTGTAATCGAAGTAGTAAAGGGCCAACGGCCGGGGACCCGCGTTGATATAGGCGATGGCCTCGTCGAGCGAGCGGTACGTTACCAAGGGCAGAACCGGGCCGAAGATCTCCTCGCGCAGGACGGCCATATCCTCCTTGAGGTCCCAGAGAAGGGTGGGCGGGAATACGCGATTCTGCTCGTTGCAGGTCTCATGCGCCGGGTTGATCTCCAGCATGCCGGCGCCCTTCAGCACCGCATCTTGCACCAAGCCGCGCAACCGCTGATAGTGGCTGCGGTTGATGATGCGGGTAAAATCCGGATTATCGACCAGCTTCGGGTAGGAGGAGGCGACGGCGTCGGCGGCGAGGCGCGCGAACTCCTCGCGGGCGGCGGCATCCACCAGGACATAGTCCGGCGCGATGCAGGTCTGGCCGGCATTATAGAGCTTGCCCGCCATGATGCGCCGGGCGGCGGTTTTCGCCGGAAAATCGGGATGCAGCAGGACGGGCGACTTGCCGCCCAGTTCCAGGGTTACGGGAGTCAGGTGTTCACTGGCGGAGCGCATGACCAGCTTGCCGACGCGCGTGGATCCGGTGAAGAGCAGGTGATCGAAGGGGAGGGCGGCGAACGCGGCTCCGGTTTCCGGCCCGCCGGTCACCACGGTCACGTAATCACTGGGGAACAGATCGGCGATGAGGCGCGCGACCAGGTCCGCGGTGCGCGGCGTCAACTCCGGCGGTTTGAGCATGACGTGATTGCCGGCGGCCAGGGCGCCGGCCAGGGGAGACAGGGTCAACAGCAGCGGATAGTTCCAGGCGCCGATGATGCCGACGACACCCAGCGGCTGGTACACCACGCGGGCGCTCCCGGGCAGGAACTGCCAACCGGCCGCGGCGGGCCGCGGCCGCATCCATTCCGAGAGGTGGCGCAGGGTGTGGCGGATGGTATCCACCAGGGGAAAAACCTCCAGCAGCAGCGTCTCTTCGCGGGCGCGGCCGCCGAAGTCTTCGGAGATGGCGGAGACGAACTCTTCGCGGCGCGCGCGGAGAGCCCGCATCAGGGCGCGCAGAGATTCCGCCCGCTTGCGTTCGTCCGGCGCGCGATGCGTGAAAGCCGCTCTCTGGGCAGACAGCGCCGCCTGGAGATCGGCCGCTACGATGGTATTGGCTGTGTCCGTACGTCAGAATTATAGCGCCGGCGCCGGGCATGTGCCATGCTGGTGAGGATGCGCGCGCGAGTGGCTGGGCCCGGGGATGCCGCGGCGATTGCGCGCATCTACAACCAGGGCATCGCCGACCGCGGGGCCACTTTCGAGACGCGGCTGCGAACCGAGGACGACATTCGCGGCTGGTTCGACGGCGTGCATCCAGTGGTGGCCGTCGAGCAGGACGGCGCCGTGGTTGCCTTCGGCGCGACTTTCCCGTATCGTGCCCGCGCGTGCTACGCGGGGATTGCGGAGACCTCGGTATACGTGGCGCGCGAGTTTCGCGGGCACGGCGCGGGCCGGCTGGCGCTCACGGCGCTGATGGATGCGGCGGCCGCAGCCGGGCTATGGAAACTGGTGTCGCGGATCTTCGTCGAAAACGCGGCCAGCCGGCGGCTGGTGGCTGCCGCGGGCTTTCGCGAGGTGGGCATCTACGAGAGACACGGCCGGCTCGACGGCGTGTGGCGCGACGTAGTGATCGTGGAGCGGCTGCTTCCGGCGGCTAAATGTTGAACGTCACCCGGGGGCCGGTGGCTTCGAGTTCCTTCGCCTTATCGACTTCCTGGATCACATCCGCCAGGGTGGTGCTGTCCAGGATTTGGGCGACAGCATCGCGAACGCGGCGCATCACGATGCGCGTGCCACAGGTGTTTTCGTCGCGGCATTCGTCGCAGCGACGGTAGTTTGTCTCGCGTGCGCACGGCAGCGGCGCCAGAGGGCCCTCGATCATGCGAATCACCGAGCCCACGGTTACGTCCTCGGGCGGACGGCTCAGTTCATAGCCGCCGGCCCGGCCCTTCTTGCTCGCCACCACGCCGCGGTTGCGCAGTTCCAGAAGAATCGCCTGCAGGAACTTGAGCGGGATGGACTCCTCAGTCGCGATGTTATGCACCAGGATGGGGCCTTCACCGTAATGCCGGCTGAGTGAGTACAGAGCTTCCAGCGCGTACTTCGTCTTCTTGGAGATAGTTCGCAATTACGGTCCTCGAAACCATTAGGATAACTGGAGGGGAGGGTTTTGTATAGCGTGCGCTCACGCGCGAGCAACTGGCTGCTCCTGATGGCGGCGGCATTCCTGTTTTCCACCGGCGGGGCGGCGATCAAGGCGATTACCATGACTCCCTGGCAGATCGCCAGCTTTCGCTCGGGAATCGCGGCGGCGGCGCTGGCCGCGCTGGTGCCGGACGGGCGGCGGGGTTGGAACTGGAGGCTGTTGCCGGTCGGCATCGCCTATGCGGCGACGCTGGTGGCCTTCACCCTGGCCACCAAAATGACTACTTCCGCCAATGCCATCTACTTACAATCCACGGCGCCTCTGTACCTGTTACTCATCGGTCCGCTGTTGCTAAAAGAGCCACTGAGCCGGTCAGACCTGTTGTTTCTTGCCGCAGTAGCATCCGGCATGTGGCTGTGTGTCGGTTCCTCACAGCCGGCGGTGGTTACCGCGCCGAATCCCCGGCTGGGTAACCTGATGGGCGCATTGTCCGGACTGACATGGGCGCTGACGGTTTCCGGATTGCGCTGGCTGGGAAAGCGCGAGGGCGCGGGTAACGCCGCCACGGCGACCGTGGTCATGGGCAACCTGCTGGCCTGCGCGATCGGGCTGCCGATGGCGCTTCCGGCGCCGCACGCCGGCTGGCTGAACCTGTCGGTACTGCTGTACCTGGGCGTCTTCCAGATCGGGCTGGCGTACCTGTTCGTGACGCGCGCGATCCGGCAGGTGCCGGCATTCGAAGCCACCACCGTGCTGTTGCTCGAGCCGGCCCTGAATCCGGTCTGGGTGTGGCTGGTCCAGGGCGAACGTCCGGCGCGAAGTTCCATCGCCGGCGGAGTGCTGATTTTATCGGCAACGTTATTGAACGCCTGGTGGCAGAATCGCAGACGGTAAGGAAATCCGCGGGCGAATCTATGTCAACTGCAGCGGCGTGTCGCGGATAGCGCCGGATCCTTTCGTGTCCTCGGCGCCGGTTTCACCGGGACCCAGCCGGAAGATGTCGTCGGCAAAAGGCGAGCGCTTCACCCCGGCTCCGGGCTTGTCCCCCCAGGGACCGCTGTTCAGGAGCTTATTGAGCACCGGGATCTTGGACGAGTTGGCTTCCACATAGTCGACGCCCAGGGCGGTCAGCGCGAAATCCGAATTGTCTTCGATGGTGATGTATTTCTTGTTCTTCAGGTACCACGTGGCGAAATCCAGGTACTCGCGGGGGAACCCCATACGGCTTTCGACCTCCGCCAGCGAGACGCGCGGTTCGTCCGGACAAGTGCGCCGCTTGCTGTACAAGAGCGACAGGATAGCCAGGCGGCGGTTTACCTCGCCTTCGATGCCATCCATGTAGTCGATCGACTCGAACACCGGATTCGGGGGAGGCGGCGGCTGGCTCTGGCGGGTCCGGTCGTATTCGGCCCGCTGCTGCGGGTCCGAAAGCACTTCAAACGCGCGCTTGAGCTGCAGGAACTTCTCGGAGTCGCCGGTATCGGGATTGTCGGGATGAAAACGGCCGGCCAGAAACCGGTAAACCCGCTGAATAGTGGGGAACTCGGCTTTGGAGCTGATCTGGAGGAACTCGTAGTAGTCGATCCGGCGGTCGGCGGGCGGCGCCGGATTGCAGCTTCCCTCGCCCAACTCGAACCCGATGATGTAATCGGACTGATGCGGCGTAGAGTGCCGGACGAAGGCATATCCCTGGGCGCCGTTCTGGGTTTGGAGATAAACGCGGGCGCCGGCCGGCAGCTCCACCGGCGCGCGGACGCCGAGTCCGTTACGGGAGATGTCCAGGCCGGTCACCTGGACAGATTGGGTCAGGCCATTCCCGTCCTGCCAGACGATGGAATAGCTCTCCCGGGAGGTTTGCCGCGTTTGGCGGCGCATGTCGACTCGCACTAATCCTCCTATCCCTGGCCGCAAAGGCGCCGGCTGACTACGCCTCTCGCGCCACCTTTCGGTTGGACGGCTGCCAGGTTTCCTCCAAGCTCTCGTCATCACCCGGACCGGCGCGCAGCAGCCGGTGCAAATACGCGCGGGAAATGCTCAGGCTGCGCGCCGCGAGCGTCTTGTTACCGTTGCAGGTGCGCAGAGCCTTGGTAACCAGCTGCAGCTTGTAAGTGCGGATCTGCTCTTCGAACGAGTCACTTTCCGGCGCCGGGGGTATAGTGACCGGCTTGAGGATTTCCGGCAGGTCGTCGGGCCCGATGCTGTCTCCCTCGGCCAGGATCACCGCGCCCTGGATCATATTCTCCAGCTCCCGTACGTTACCGGGCCAGTCATAATCCACTAACATCATCATTGCGGAAGGCAATATGTCGCGCACGGGCTTGTCATACTCCGCGGCATATTGCTGCAGGAAATGATGGGCCAGGGTAGGGATATCTTCGGTGCGGTCGCGCAGTGCGGGTACGTCGATGCGCATGACATTGACGCGGAAGTACAGGTCCCGGCGGAAGGTGCCTTCATCCACCATGCGGCCCAGGTCGCGATGCGTGGCAAACAGGACCCGCGCCTTGAGCGGCAACAGTTTGCCGCTGCCCAGGCGGCTGAACTCTTTCTGCTGCAGAACGCGCAGCAGCTTGACCTGGGTCGGCAGGCTGAGTTCGCCGATCTCATCCAGCAGAATGGTCCCCTCGCCGGCCTGCTCCAGGTAGCCCAGACGGGCGCCCGTGGTGCCCGTAAAGGCGCCTTTCTCGTGCCCGAACAGCTCGGCCTCGATCAGCGTCTCGGGTATGGCGCCGCAGGAAACCGCTACGAACGGCTGCCTGGCGCGGTTGCCCAGGTTATGAATGGCGCGCGCCACCAGTTCTTTACCGGTACCGCTTTCCCCGGTGATCAGCACGGAGGCGCTCAGATTCGCCACGCGGCGGATCAGATCGTAGACCACCTGGGAGCGGCCGCTGGCGCCGATCAGCCGGTCGCATCCGCGGGTGGCGTCCAGAGCCTCGCGCGCGGTCTGCACGTCTTTCTTCAGCGACGCATGTTCGTAGGCGCGCTGGACAACAATCTTCAGCTCGACTAATGACAGGGGCTTGGCGATGTAATCGTACACGCCGCACTGCATCAACTCGAGCGCCGTGGAACGCCGGATGTCACTGGTCATAGCTACAACCGGAATCCGCGGATTCCGTATTTCCTCGAGAAAAGTCTGATAATCCGGAGGAGAATTAAAAAGGGAATCCAGGTCGACGACAACCACGTCGCAGGACCCGGCGAGCACAGCCTTTCTAACCTGTGTCTTGCTCGATTCTGTATAGACGCTGTACTCCGACCCTAATACCCCCTGTAGGATCGGCTGTAGCCGTCCATCATTCGATCCTAAGATAAGCTTGATCATGATCCTTTCGCTCGTTGGTCCGCCTCAACTTTTACTTATCTGCAAAATTCAAAGTGAAATGTATTCTACTGTACGGAGCCGCGCGTAAACAAGGTACTTTTCTTATCAGTACTTTCGGTACCCAGTTTGCAATTATGGCGAAGCATCTCTAACCTGTAAAATCCTGTCTGTAAGTCCGAAGCTGCTGGTGGACCAAGCGGGCATGCTCATTTCAGGCCGGATCCGAGTCTTCCCGAGCCACTAGGAATTTGCTTAGAGACGTGGATTTCCGGCGGGAATTATATTGCCATAGTCCTACCCCGGTACTCGTCCGGCCCGCCAGATCGCCAGGCCGGTAATCGGCCGGCGGATTCACCGACCGGGATGATTGAGAGAGGCGTTCCGTCGCAACTAAGTCATCTATTATCAGCCGGTTACGATGAGGCAGCCTGGCCTTGCCGGCGCCGACGGCGGGCTTCGAGATTTGGGTTTACGGTTTGAAATCGCGGGTGCGCGGCCAGGACATTTCTTAATACTACCGGCACCAGAACTTCCATGACATTTACTAGGCGCGCTCGGTAGGACGCGTAGTCCTTGACCCTTCATGGCGGGTGGGCTACCATAGCAGCGCGAAGAGAGTGTGTCTATGAGTACAATGCAACCTCAGGCGTTGCGAGCTGGAGCGAAGAGGAGCCGGAGCCGCGGGCAGTCACTGGTCGAGTTTGCTGTATCACTGCCGATTCTACTGCTGATTCTCACTGGCATTTTCACTTTCGGAATTGCATTTAACAACTATTTAATGCTGACGGACGCCGTAGGCGTGGGCGGCCGGCAGTTAGCGGTCAGCCGGGGGAACACCACGGATCCGTGCACGACGGCGGCCAACGCGGTTTTCGGCGTGGCGCCATACCTGGATGCGGGAAGCATGAAGTTCACGATCGTTCTTAGCGGAACTACGGTCGCCGGTCCCGATGCGATCCGGCCCACCTGCAGCAGCGGCAGCACGACGACCGGGGCCGCGGGCGATCTGGTCCAGGGCGGCACGGCGCAAATCACCGTGAAGTATCCCTGCAATCTTAAGGTATTCGGGATCAACTACGCTCCCAGTTGTACCGTGGCTTCACAGGTTACGGAGGTAGTGCAATGACACAGCTTAGCCAATCATCCGGCCGCCGGGCGGATTCCCGCAAGCGCGGCCAGGCTTTGGTTCTGGTCGCATTCGCGATGTTTATTTTTCTCGGATTCGCGGGCTTGGCGATCGATTTTGGCAAGACTTATGTAGCCTATCGCCAACTGCAAACGTCGGCGGACGCAGCCGCCTTAGCGGGAGCGCAAAACCTGCCGAACACTACGGCGGCGAGTGTAGCGACGTCATTCAGCGGCGTGGCGGGCGCCAAAAACGCGTACCCCAACCTGCCCAATGTCACCATGGTGTCCGGTTATCCGCTGGTGAAATGCTCCAGTATTCTACAGGCCGCGCCCTGGAATCTGGCGTGTATTACGCCCGCCAGTGCGAACGAGGTGGTGGTGAAGCAACAGGTGACCGTGCCGTTGTACTTCGCCTCCCTGTTCGGTACACCCAGGGTCACCCTGACGGCGACGGCCAGCGCGGCCATGCGGGGATCCTCGCGAACGCCTTACAATGTGGCGCTGGTTTTAGATGCGACAGGATCCATGAGCGGAAGCGACAGTGACGCGGACTGCAGCTCTTCGAGAGTTGTTTGCGCCATGCAGGGCATCCAGGTCTTTCTTAGCGATCTGTCTCCGTGCGCGGCCAGCCAGACGTCCTGCGGAGCGGCGACCAGCGGAAATGTCGCGAACGCGGTTGACCGGGTAGCTTTGTACGTATTCCCGTCCGTCTCTACCAGTACCGCGGCGGACGATTACACTTGCAAAGGTACGGCTTCGCCTACGCCATACACGGTGCCGACGCTGCCCTCCAGTTCCACTTACCAGATCGTCAACTTTTCGAGCGATTACCGTACCTCCGACACCGCTTCCGTGCTGAACACCAGTTCTCACCTGGTAGGCGCCGCGGGTACTACCAAGAGCGGCGGTTGCGTGAAGGCGACGGGTGGGGAAGGCACGTATTATGCCCAGGTAATCTATCAGGCAACCAACGACCTGCTGGCGACGCAGGCGGCCAACCCCGGGACACAGAACGTGATGATCATCCTGGGCGACGGGGACGTGGGCAGCAATGTCACCGCGAGCACGCTGGTGGCGAGTTCCGGAACGAAATTGCATACCGATGGGAGCTACCCGTCGCTGAAGAACCAATGTCACCAAGCGATCGCCGCCGGTGTGGCAGCCACCCACTCGACACCGCCGATTACGGTGTACACGGTGGCGTACGGTGCGGGGACGTCGGGCTGTACCACGGATTCGCCGGCCATCACTCCCTGCAATACGATGGCTGGGATGGCCTCGAACGTTTCGCAGACGTTCTTTTCGGACGTGAGCAAAACCAGCACAGGATGTCCGGCCGGGCGGCCCACCTCCAGCCTGAACCAGATATTCACGGAAATCGCCGGCGACCTCACGGTCTCGCGGCTGATTCCGAACGGCCTGTAGATCCGTTCCGGACAAAAACACCAGTCCCCGGCGGCGGCCTTTCAGGCCGGCGGCGCCCGTGGTCTTCGGCAAAGCCCGCTACAATCGTTATGGAAGCTAATCTTGGCCGGTGCTGGGCGCGGGCTTCAAACCCGTCGTGCGGTGCTTCCAGTATTGCAGGTGGGTTCGACTCCCACTAGCTTCCGCCAGATGTAACCAGCATATTTTCAATTATTTGCAAAAATACGTCTTGTAGTTGTCCCTTAGTTTGTCCCGTAATAGAGGCATGGCAAACGCCCTAATCCTCTATCGCCGGCACTCACACCTTCGCGCAAATGGACAGGTGCGCCGGCTCTGTGGACATCGCGAATCTCGGGTGTTCAGCGCGCGGCCGAATCCTGTCACGGTGAATGGCGTGACGTTCATGATGCTGGCACACGAGCCCAACCCCGGCCAGGGGTTAGCTAGCGAATGAGCCTGAACGCGTCCGTCGCCGGTC
>DATJYO010000046.1:0-170344 GCA_035499555.1 Bryobacteraceae bacterium | reverse complement strand
AACGCGCCCCTTTGCGCTTTATCAATTCGCGCAAGACGGGGCGCCCCGCGCCGCTTCATTTTTGCGGTTCCGGTCCTACCTGGCGGCGCGGGAAACGCGCCCCTTTGCGCTTTATTAATTCGCGCAAAACGGGGCGCCCCGCGCCCCTTTGCGCTTTATCCCGGAGGTTGAATGTCTTACAAGCTGGCGGCGGTGCTGGTGATGTGTCTGGGGACACCACTGGCGGCAGGTCCGATTCTGACTACGATCCAGGACACGATCTATAATGCGGACGGCACGCCGTACAACGGATTCGCGGTGGTGAAGTGGACGCCGTTTCAGGCGGGCGACACGACGCAGATCGCCACGCAGCAGGTGACCGTGAACATCTCCGGCGGAAATCTGATGGTGCAGCTTGTGCCGACCACGAACGCGGTGCCGGCGGGCTATTACACGGTGACGTTCACGAGCGCGGGCAACGATCAGTTTGTGGAGACGTGGGCGGTGCCGCCGGCGATGAAGGCGCTGCGGGTGGCGGACGTACTGCTGTCGCCGGCCAACTCGCCGTCATCGCTGGTGACCGGCTCATCGATCCCGGAGTCGAATGTGATCGGGCTGTTGGCGGATCTGTCGGCGCGTCCGGTGGAGGGAGCCGGGTATGCGACCGGGCGGGTGGCGGTGATCGACGCGACGGGGGCGCTGGACGGGATCAGCGGCAACGTGTCCGACTGCGTACACGTGGACGGCTCGACGGGGCCCTGTGGGACGGCGGGCACGTCGACGGGGCCGACGTTCGCAGACGCGGAGGTGTTGGCGGGGGCGGCGAACGGATCGAACGCCACGTTCACGGTGAGCACGGCGCCCACGCCGTCCTCCAGCCTGGCGCTGTATCGCAATGGCATTCTGCAGAAGGCCGGGCTCGATTACACGCTGGCGGGCAACACGATCCAGTTCACGGCGGCGGCGATACCGCAGGCGGGCGACACCCTGCTGGCGTCCTACCGGGTGACACCGACGGGGGCGCCGCAGGGTCCGCCGGCGCCGGAGATTCTGTGCACGGGGGCGGGGACAGCGACGTCGTCAACGACGCTGAGCAACCTGGGCACGTGCACGATCCCGGCGGGGACGCTGGCGGCGGGGGACCGGGTGAAGATCAGCTTCGATTTCTCGCACGAGGGACCGCTGACGGGCTTCACGTTCGCGGTGAACTGGGGCAATACGGTGCTGGTGCGGCGGAACGGGGCGGTGAGCGATGCGCTGGTCACGGGGCGCGCGGAGGCCGCGGCCGGAACGGCGGCTTGCCAGTTGTCGGTGCAGAGCTGGGGCACGGTGCTGGGGCTGGCGGCGGGCGTCCTGAACGGATACGATTCTCTGGCGTATCCGCTGGTGCTGGCATTTCAGGGCCAGATGGCGGCGACGACGACGGACACGTTGACGCTGCGGAACTTCAGCGTGGTGCGGTATCCGGCGACACAATAGCAGGCGGCCGGCCTCCACGGAAAACGGGCAAATGTAATATCATGCCTGTTTGTCCATGAAACAACTCCTGGCTCTGCTGGCGGCCGGCGCATCGTTGGTATTCGCTCAGGCGTCGGGTCCAATCGCGCTCCGCGGCGCACGCATCGTTACGGTCAGCGGTCCGGTGCTGGAAAAGGGCACCGTGCTGCTGCGCAATGGCCTCATCGAGGCAGTCGGCGAAAACGTCGATATTCCAAAGGATGCCTGGGTCATCGATGGCCAAGGCTTAACCGTTTATCCGGGGCTGATCGACGCATTGAGCACGGTCGGGCTGCCGGAAACTCCCGCCCAGTCCGGCGCGCCCCGCAGCGAAAGTCCCACACCAACACGATTCGGGGCGCAAGGGCCGGCCATGCCCGTCGAGCAGGGGCCGGAGTTCCGTCCTTTCACCACCACCTGGGTGCGCGCGGCGGATCTGCTGAATCCAGCGGACAAGCGGATCGAAGAGACGCGCAGCGCCGGGTTCACCTCCGTAGTCACCTTTCCGGCGACCGGCATCTTTGCGGGCGAAGGAGCCTTCCTCAATCTTTCCGGCGAAAAGCAGGGGCGCATGGTGGTGGCTTCACCGGTCGGCCAATACGTCACACTGACGACGCACGGTTTTGGCACATATCCAGGATCGCTGATGGGCGTCATCGCGTACATACGGCAATTGTCGCTGGACGCGGATCACTATCAACTGGAGATGCAGGCTTACACGGCGCACCGGGCGGGACAGAAGCGGCCGAATTACGACCGGGCGGTAGAAGGGCTGCTGGAATCGCCGCGGCTGTTGTATCCGGCGGATGACGCCAAGCAACTGGATCGCATGCTGCGGTTCGCGGCGGAACTGAAGCGGCCGGCGGTGCTGTACGGCGGGCACCAGGCTTACCAGGTGCCCGAGTTGGTGGCGAAATCGGGGACGCCGCTGCTGGTGAACCTGAAGTGGCCGGAGAAAGCCAAGGATTCGGATCCGGACGAGGAGGAGAGCTACCGCGTGCTGGAGATGCGGGAGCGGGCGCCCTCAGCGCCAGCGGCGCTGGAGAAGGCCGGGGCGCAGTTCGCGTTTTACACCGGCGGCACGCCGGCGAAGGATCTGCGGAAGGCGGTGAAACGGGCGCTGGACGCGGGTTTGACGGAGGCGGGCGCGATCCGCGCGCTGTCCCTGAACGCGGCGCAGATTTACGGCGTGGGGGACCGGGTGGGATCGATCGACGCGGGCAAGATCGCGAACCTGCTGGTGACGAAGGGCGATTTCTTCGATGAAAAGAGCAAGGTCGAATACGTGTTCATCGATGGCGTGAAATACGAGCCGGCGCCGGAAGAGGGGCCCGCGGGCGGGCGGCCGGGGCGAGGCACGCCGGGAGGTGCGGAATGAAGCGGCTGACGTTTTTGATGTTGGCACTGCCGCTGGCGGCGGCCAGCGAGACGACGGTGATCCGCAACGCCACGGTTCTGACCGTCACCAAGGGAACATTCAAGGGATCGGTGCTGATCCGGGACGGCAAGATCGTGGAGGCGGGCGAGAACGTGACGGCGCCGGAAGGGGCGCGGGTGATCGACGCCACCGGCGAATTCGTGATGCCGGGGATCATCGACTGCCACTCGCACATCGCGGCCGACAGCATCAACGAAGGCGCGCTGGCGGTGGCGTCGATGGTAGGGATCGAGGACGTGATCAATCCGGACGATCCGGACATTTATCGCGCGCTGGCGGGCGGAGTGACCACGGCGAACATCCTGCACGGCAGCGCGGACCCGATCGGCGGCAAGTGCGAAGTGATCAAGATGCGGTGGGGCAAGGACGCCGAGGGGCTGAAGTTCGTGGGGGCGGTGCCGGGCATCAAGTTCGCGCTGGGGGAGAACGTGAAGCGTTCGGGATCGCCGGGAGGCGGGTTCGGGGCCAGTCCGGGGCTGCGTTATCCGGCGACGCGCATGGGCGTGGAGGACGTGATCCGGGAGGCTTTCACGGAAGCACGCGCGTATCAGAAAGAATGGCAGGAATACCGCGACAAAGTGGCCCGGCACGAACAGGCGATTCCGCCGCGGCGGGACTTGAAGCTGGAGCCGCTGGTGGAGGTGCTGGAAGGGAAGCGGTACGTCCACGCGCACTGCTACCGGGCGGACGAGATCTTGATGCTGCTGCACGTAGCGGACGATTTCGGATTCAAGATCCGCACGCTGCAGCACGCGCTGGAAGGTTACAAGGTGGCGGCGGAGATTGCGGCGCACGGCACGGGGGCTTCGACGTTCAGCGACTGGTGGGCGTACAAGGCGGAGGCCTACGACGCGATTCCGTACAACGCCGCGCTGATGACGCGCAAGGGGGTGCTGGTGTCAGTCAATTCGGACTCCGCGGAGCTGATGCGACACCTGAATACGGAGGCCGCCAAAGCCATGAAGTACGGCGGGCTGAACGAGACGGAGGCGCTGTCACTGATTACCATCAACCCGGCGAAGCAACTGGGTATCGAGCAGCGGGTAGGATCGATCGAGCCGGGAAAGGACGCGGACCTGACGATCTACGACAAGCATCCGCTTTCGAATTACGCCAAGGTGGACAAAGTATTCATCGACGGCCAGCTTTACTTCGACCGGGCCAAGGACCTGGAAGAGCGGGCCGGGAAAGAGGCGCGCAAGAAGGCGCTGATCGATAAGTTGAAGGCGGAGGAGAAAAAGGAGAGAAAGAGACCGGAGGCGGCGGATACCAAGAAAGGCGAAGAGCCGGGAGGTGCGGAATGAGGACCTGTATCATGGTGGCGGCAGCGCTGGCCGGCCTGGGCGCGGCGCGCGCGGACACGATTCTGCTGACAGGCGCCACGGTACATACGGTCTCGGGGCCGGACATTCCCAACGGGGCGGTGCTGATACGCGACGGCAAGATCGCCGAGGTGGGGGCGCACATCGCAGCCAGGGGAGCGCGCGTGATCGAGCTCAAAGGGCTGCATCTCTATCCGGGCATGATCGACTCGGCGACGGAGTTAGGGTTGACCGAGATCGAGGCGGTGCGGGAGATGAGCGACATCACCGACCTGGGCCTGTTCAAGCCGCAGTTACGCGCCGCGACGGCGGTGAATCCAGCCAGCGAACATATCCCAGTAACTCGCGCGAACGGTATCACGGCGGTAATCACAAGTCCGGGGGGCGGGATCATCGCGGGGCAGAGCGTACTGATGCATCTGACCGGCTGGACCATGGCGGACATGGCGGTGCGGTCGCCGGCGGCGATGCGCATGGAGTATCCGCACATACAGGCGCGCGGGCGTTTTTTCGGCGGCGGCGAGGGGCCGGGACGCGGCGCGGGTTATGCGGAAGCCAAGAAGCGGTACGAGGAGCAGGTCCAAAAACTGAACGACTTCATGGAGTCAGCCCGGCGGTACCAGAAAGCCAAGGCCGCCGCCGGTCCGGAGTTTGAGACGGACTTGAGGTTCGAGGCGATGTTACCGGTGCTGGAGGGCAAGCTACCGATGCTGATCCAGGCGGAGAAAGCGAAGACGATCAAAGAAGCGATCGCGTTCGCGGAGCAGCAGAAGATCCACATGATCCTGGAGCGGGGCGTGGAAGCCTGGAAGGTGGCGGCGGATTTGAAGGCGCACAATATTCCGGTGATCCTGCCGCCGACTTTGCGTTTGCCGGAGGAAGAGGACGATCCTTACGACAAACCGTTCACGATTCCGGGCGAGTTATGGAAGGCGGGAGTCAAGATTGCGTTCGCCTCGTTCGGACCGGGGGCGGAGGATAACCCGCGCAACCTGCCTTACGAAGCCGCCGCGGCGGTAGGGTTCGGCCTGCCGCAGGAGGAGGCGCTGAAGGCCGTCACCTTATATCCGGCGCAGATATGGGGTGTGGGCGACGAACTGGGATCGATCGAGAAGGGCAAATGGGCGGACCTGATTGTCACCGACGGCGATCCGCTGGAAACGCGCACACAGATCAAGCAGGAGTTCATCAAGGGCGTGGCGGTGGACCTGGAGAACAAGCATCGCCGGTTGTATGAGAAGTATCTGACGCGAGACTAAGGGCGCGGCGCAAAAGGGGGGCTTAGGCTCCCCCCTCATGCATCGCATATGAGAGTTACGGGACCATCGTTGACGAGGGTCACTCGCATATGGGCCTGGAAGACCCCGGTTTCGACGGAAATACCCGTGCGGCGGGCGGTATCCACAAAGTACTGATACAACCGTTCAGCCTGGCTAGGACTAGCGGATAAGTCGAAGCTAGGCCGGCGGCCCTTCCGGCAGTCACCATAGAGGGTAAATTGGGACACGATGAGAAGGCTGCCGCCCACGTCGCACACGCTGCGGTTCATTTTGCCGGCGTCGTCAGGGAAAACCCTCAGACCCAGGATCTTTTGGACAAGGTAGTCGGCCTGTTTTTCGGTATCGGTCTTGGAGATGGCTAACAGGAGCAGTAATCCGGGGCCGATCGCGCCGGTTAGGGCGTCATCGACCTGGACGCGGGCTTCCGTCACTCTTTGTATGACGACTCGCATGGGAAAGAGACCGACATTATAGCTTGATAGATCGCATAAATTGGTTACACTCTTCACAAAAACCTATGTTATAGTGTCCGTGGGAGAAACCAATGCCAAGAGGCAAAGCAGCCACAACTACGGATCACACGACCTTACAAATGGCCCTGGTAGGCTACGAAGTGGAGAAGGCGAGAATCGAAGCGAAGATACAGGAAATCCAAGCGCAATTAGGCGGGACGAAGGCTGGGGGAGCGCCAGCGAAGGCGGAGGGCGCGCCGAAGAAGCGGGTGTTGAGCGCCGCAGCCCGTAAGCGCATCGCGGCGGCTCAAAGAAAGCGCTGGGCAGAGCACCGGAAGAAAGCCGCGGCTGGAAAGGCATAGGCCGAACCGAAGACCTGGCAGGCCGCGCAGGGACACACTGTCAGCAAGAGGGTAGGAGTCATCATGATCGTGGGCACCGGCGTGGACATAGCGGAGGTGTCCCGCATTCGCGCCGCCATCGAGCGATACGGGAGCCGTTTCATCGAGCGGATATACACGCCGGCGGAGATCGCCTATGTGGAGCGCAAGGCCAACCGGTACGAACGTTTCGCGGCCCGTTTCGCGGCCAAGGAAGCGGGCATGAAAGCGATCGGCACGGGCTGGCGGCACGGAGTACGCTGGCAGGATTTCGAAGTAGCGAACCTGCCGACGGGGAAGCCCACGCTGCGATTCCACGGGCAGGCGGAGCGGGTGGCGGACGCTTTAGGAGTCAGAAACGTGGCCCTATCGCTGACACATACGGCGGAATTAGGGATGGCACACGTGATCCTGGAGAGCTAAGTCCGGGTAAGAGGCGGACGCCTTACTTTTCGGTCAGGGTGCGGGGGACGGCGCGCAGTTGAGCCTCTTCGAGGTGCTTGGTTTCCTGCCAGGTATAGATCATGCGGTGAGCCACGGTCAGGTTGGATAACACCGCGATGACCCATAGCACGGGCGCCATGCGGTCCGCCAACGCGCCGATGATCAGCAACACCACGCGCTCGGGGCGCTCCAGAAAGCCCACTTTGCATTTAGGGATGGTATTCTCGGCGCGCGCACGGGTGTAACTGACCATCACCGATCCGGTCATGACGATGGCGGTAAGCACAACGTAGAAGTAGCGGTCGATGGAAGCGTAGTAGACCAGCAGACCCATCAGCAGGGCGAGGTCGGAATAACGGTCGAGGACGGAATCGAAGAAGCCGCCGAAGCGGGTAACGCGGTTGGTTTCGCGGGCGACGCGGCCATCCACCATATCGAACAGGCCGGCACCGATCACCACCGCACCGGCCCAGCGGAAACTGCCCGCGGCGAACAGATAAGCGGCTACGATGTTGATGAGCAGTCCTATGAACGTCAGCACGTTCGGATGGATGCGGGACAGCGCCAGCCATCGCACGATGCGGTCGATGGCGGCGCCGAACACGATGCCGATCGCGCGCGTGTAGGTCATAGCTTAGTCGGCGGCCTCATGTATGGTAGTGAGTTTCAGGATCTCCAATTGCTTGACGCCGCCCGGAATATTGACCCGGACTTCGTCGCCCACTTCTTTGCCGAGCAGAGCTTTGCCGATGGGGGAACTGGTGGAGATTTTGCCGGCGGCGGCATCGGCCTCTTCGGTAGTTACCAGAAGATAGGTGATCTCCTCCTCCTTCCGGGTATCCATGACCACGACCGTGGATCCAAGCCCCACTCTATCGTGGGGAATTTTGGAGAAGTCCACCATGGACATTTCGGCGACCCGCTTCTTTAGCTGGTTCAGGCGCGCGTTGACAAATCCCTGGCGGTCCTTGGCGGCGTGATATTCGGCATTCTCGCTGAGGTCGCCGTGCGCGCGCGCCTTCAGGATTTCTTTGGGCAGTTCGATGTGCAATTCGTACTCGAGCGCGGCAATCTCATCCTGCAACTTCTTTTTAACGTCGTTCGCTCCCACAGGACAATTATAGGCCAAGAATCGGGCGGCGATGCGCCAGGAGCCGTCTATTCGATGGGAAGGCTGGCGATTTTAGAACCGACGCGGTTCTGGACGATGGAGACGGGCTGGTTGCCGGAGGGCGCATCGGCGGGAATGACCACATCGATTTGATACAGTCCGATACTGCCGGGCGTCAGGCCGCTGTACAAGACCTGGGCCGTCTCGCCCGCGATGGTGACGGTGGGCGTCATCACGGTGGCGTCGGGCGCGCCGGGTGTGACTTCGCCGGAGGGCGGCGGGGCGGCCACCGGGCCGAGTCCGTTCGCGTAGAGGATGACATAGTGGCCGGGCCGGGCGGGATTGGCGGCGGTGATGAGCTGGTAGTGCTCGTCCTGCGCGATTGCCAGGCCGTTGGCTTCGAACATGCCCGGCAAACTCTGCGCAATCGGAATGGTGTAGGGCAGACTATAGTCGCCCACATTGACGGCGAGAGTAGCGGATGTGAGGCCGGCAAGTTCCCAGGGGATCTGCACATTGATCTGCGCCGGACTGACATACGACAGGCGGCCGGGCCAACTGCCGTTCCCACCGGGAGCGTAGAAGCTCACACTGACAGCGGACATACCGTAGGGGAGAAAATCGGTGGCGAGGGCTTGGGTGGCATCGCTCAAAGCCGTGCCGAAGACGGTGATATAAGATCCGGGCGCCAGACCTTTGCCGGCCTGAAAGCTGGCGGCGTCCTTGACGGACGCGATGGCGGGGACGGGGCGCACGCTGCCGAAGAAGGTGGCGGTGAGACCCTGCACCTGGCCGGTGAAGATCTGATCGCCGACGGACGGTCCCAGATCCACGTTGGTCCACGCGATGCCGTAGCCGTTGGTGGTTCCGGAAGGTCCGGGCGGGATACCGGCAGGGCAGGTGGCGGCGGTGGACTGGCGGCCGCCGCCGGAGGTCACGCTGAAAGCAGCCGGCGCATCGGGGATAGGAAGACCGAACTGATCCAGAGCCTTGAATGCCAGATACCAGCAGGTATCGCCGAGCGTACCCGAGAAACTGGCATCATACAAGGGCAGCACATTCGCCGGCACGCCATCGCTCTCCAGATACCAGTAGGGCACGCGCAGCGTGGTACCCGGACCGGTAATGACTATGCCGCCATCGTAAATGCCGGGCGCCTGAAAGGTACCGTTCAAAGATACGATCACATTCCCCTGCGCTCCCGGCTGGAGGGTCAGCGTGCCGGGAGATACATTCACCACGTCACCCGGACTGTAGTCCGGCGCGTACGGGTCGGGGACGACGGAGATATGGAAGGCGCCCGCACTGGCGCCGCTGTTTGTAATCGTCAGCGGCACGATCACGGCGCTCAGTGTATTGGGGCCCACCCATCCGAAGGATATGGTGGCGGGCTGGGCGGTGGCGCCAACAGCTATGGCGGAAGCTACGTTCATCTTCCCTTCCCCGGCGGCGGTTACCACGGGATAGGACGAAGTATTGTCGCTGATATCGGCGGGGGCGATGCTGGAGGTGTTCACCAGCGCGGACTTGACCTGGGCGGGCGAGAAACCGGGATGCGCCTGCCTGACCAGCGCGGCGGCGCCGGCCACCATGGCGGCGGCAAAGCTGGATCCCCGGACCGTGGTGTAACCGGAAGGATCATACAAGTCGCCGGCCGGGTCGAGACTCTCGGTGGCGGTGTAGATATCTTCGCCCACGGCGGCTAACTCGGGTTTGATGGAGTAGTCGATGGAGGGGCCGCGGGAGGTAAACGGGGCGACCAGGTTGGCGGTGTCGTCGTACATATGCAAAGCGGGATCGATGGTCGCCTGCGCGTTGGTATTGGATTTCAGATAGCCGGCAAACAGGCTGCCGGCCGCATTGAAGATCATGGCGGCGGGGATGCCCGTGTTGCCGGCGCCGATCTCGCTGAAGGGCAGGTCACTGGAATGGGCGGCGTCCTGATAGATGATGACGGCCAAGGCGCCGGCCTGCTGGGCGTTGTTGATTTTGATGGAAAAATCGCAAGCGCCGCGCTGGATGAGGACGATATCGCCCTGGAAAGATCCGGCGGGCAAGGGGGAGCAGGACAGACCGGAAGAATCGGCCGCCGTGACGCTCTTCACCGGCGCGGTCAGGGGCGCGGTGAGTTTCAGTCCGTCGTCCATGGCGGCATACATGCTTTGGACAGCGGCGGGAACGTTGGCGCCGGTCACGCGTACGGCGGAGAACAGCAGGTGGGCATTGGTGGAGGCGCCCACGGTGATGGCGGAAGGCGCGGTGCCGGGCGAATTAATGGAACTCAGGGAGGTGGCGAGGAAGCCCGACTGGGCGTCGTTGCCGGCGGCAACCACCACCGTCATGCCCAGGGCCGCGGCGTTTTCGACGGCCTGGGCGGGGATGTCGCAATCATCCTGGTAGGCGGACGGCACGCCGCTGGTGGCGCAGGCGGGATCGGAATCGGTTGGTCCGCTGAGCGGGAGACTGCCGAACGACAGGAGGGCGATATCCATGCGGTCCGCGATGGCATCCTCCAGAGCCTGGATCAAGGTAGCGTAACTGGCGGTGTCGTTGACGCCGGGGCTGCCGAAGATCTTGTAATTGCCGAGCCAGGCCTTGGGCGCGACGCCGGTGATGGTGGCGAGCGGCGCGGAGACGGTTTCGCCGGCGGCGATCATGGCCAGCGCGGTGCCGTGGCCGGAGCGGTCGCGCGGGGTAGGATCGTCGGGCAGATAGAACATCGGCTCATAGCTGCGGGCCACGATGATCTTACCGTTGGTGTAATTCGCATCGCCGCGAGGGAAGCCAGCCGGCGGCGCGAGGGACGCATCCTGGAATGCGGGATGCGTATCGTCCAGTCCACTGTCGATGATGGCGATTCGCACCCCCGCGCCGGCATGGGACATGCCGCCGGAGAGGGCGCTCCACGCGGCGGGGATGTTCAGCAGGTTGACGGCGGCGTTCAGACTGCGTTTCAAGGGAGGCAGCCAGACGACGTGGCGGACGCCGGCGATGGATCGCAATTCGCCGGCGCGCTCCCGCGGCACGCGTACGAACACGGCGTTGACCAGGATCCGGTCCGATCCGCTGACGGGGATGCGGCGGCGGGCGAGGCTGGAAAGGACCTGCTGCTGCGCGGATTCGATACGGGCGCGCGCGGCAGCCTGGCGGGCCAGCGGGGGATCGTTCAGGAGGAGGGCGTAATCTTCGAGGCGCGCGCCGCACAAGGGCAAGGCCAAAAGGCACAACAGGCAGACAGGCCGTGGCACGTCGTGTTGGACGCAGGTTAACAGGCCGTGGTTACGAAAGCGGCGGGCCGGCACCACCGCGGGTAGATTCCGGGGATATACTTTGGATTGGTCCGGGAATTTCAGACAGAGCGGTACTAATATTCCATCCCAGGAGAGCCGATGAATTCATATGGTAGGACCAGCGTGAAACCTGTACGCGTTTTTAAAGTCATTCCTTCCCTGCCCGAGCCGTTGGAGCCGTTGCGGGAGATCGCCTATAACGTGAGATGGGCGTGGGATCACGACACCGTAGAGTTATTCCGGCGGCTGGATACGGACTTATGGGAGTCGACCAATCATAATCCGGTCCAGTTACTGGGCAGTATCGACCAGATGCGGCTGGTGGCGGCGGCCGGGGACGATTCGTTCCTGGCGCACCTGGAGCGCGTGGCGCAGGCGTTGCGGGCGCGCACGGAAGGCAAGACCTCGTGGTTCCGGCGGGCGCATCCGGCGGAGAGCCAGTTAGGGGTGGCCTACTTTTCGGCCGAGTTCGGACTGACGGAGTGCCTCTCGATCTTCGCCGGCGGGCTGGGCGTGCTGGCGGGCGACCACGTGAAGTCGGCCAGCGATCTGGGCGTACCGCTGACCGGCGTGGGGCTGCTATACCAGCAAGGTTATTTCCGTCAATATCTGAACCAGGCCGGCTGGCAGCAGGAGGAGTTTGCGAACAACGATTTTCACACCCTGCCCCTGCGCGCCGTGGAAAAGGACGGACGGCCGCTGAAGGTGACGGTAGAGTATCCGGGGCGGGCGGTGACGGCGCGGGTCTGGCGGGCGCAGGCCGGCCGCGTGCCGGTCTACCTGCTGGACACCAACCTGGAGGCGAACAGCGCGGCGGACCGGGAGATTACCGGCGAATTGTACGGCGGGGATAACGAGATGCGGCTGAAGCAGGAGATCCTGCTGGGCATCGGCGGCTACCGCGCGCTGGAAGCGGCGGGGGTGGCGCCCAACGTATATCACATGAACGAGGGGCATTCCGCGTTCCTGTCGCTCGAGCACGTGCGGCGGCTGATGAGCCGTTATCACCTCGCTTTTGCGGAGGCGCGCGAGCTGGCCGCGCCGAGCCTGATCTTCACGGGCCACACGCCGGTGGAAGCGGGCCACGACTACTTTCCGCCGGACCTGATGGACCGGTACTTCGGCGGCTACTGGCAGTCGCTGGGGCTGGGCCGCAACGAATTCCTGGCGCTGGGGCGGCGGAACGCGTCCGACGAGCGGGAGTCGTTCTGCATGACGATCCTGGCGATGC
The DNA here is from genome assembly GCA_035499555.1 of Bryobacteraceae bacterium. Taxonomy (GTDB): domain Bacteria; phylum Acidobacteriota; class Terriglobia; order Bryobacterales; family Bryobacteraceae; genus Bog-159. Next base: position 157,920 of record DATJYO010000046.1, on the reverse strand, counting down.
GGCTGGCGGCGGCGAGCAACGGCGTGAGCAAGCTGCACGGACAGGTGGCGCGGCGCATGTGGCAGGGGATCTGGCCGGGCGTCCCGGTGGAAGATGTGCCGATCGGGCACGTCACCAACGGGGTACACTTCCGGTCGTGGATTTCGCACGAGATGAACCAGGTTTACGACCGCTACCTGGGTCCGCAGTGGCGGGAAGCGGCCAACGGAGACTTGTGGAAGCGGGTGGAGACGATCCCGGCCGAGGAGTTGTGGCGCACGCACGAACGGCGGCGGGAGCGGCTGGTATCGTTCGCGCGGCGGCGTTTGCGGGAGCAGTTGCAGCGCCGCGGCGCGCCGCAGTCGGAGATCGAGGCCGCCGACGAGGCGCTGGACGCCGACATCCTGACTATCGGTTTCGCGCGGCGCTTCGCGACGTATAAGCGGGCCACGCTGCTGCTGCGCGACAAGGACCGCCTGGCGCGGATTCTGTGCGACCCCAAGCGTCCGGTACAGATCATCTACGCGGGCAAGGCGCATCCGCGGGACGGCGGCGGCAAGGAGCTGATCCAGCGCATCGTGACGCTGGCGCGCGATCCGGCTTTCCGGCGGCGGATCGTGTTTCTGGAAGATCAGGACATGGCGGTGAGCCGCTACCTGGTGCAAGGCAGCGATGTGTGGCTGAACACACCGCTGCGTCCGCTCGAAGCGAGCGGCACCAGCGGCATGAAGGCGGCGGCCAACGGCGCGCTGAACCTGAGCACACTGGACGGCTGGTGGGACGAAGCGTGGCACGCCTCGCGTCCGGAGAACGAGAAGATCGGCTGGGCCATCGGCAACGGGGAACACTACGACGATCCGAACCAGCAGGACCAGGTGGAAGCCGAGGCGCTGTACGATCTGCTGGAGCGCGACGTGGTGCCGATGTTTTACGATCTGGGAGCGGACCGGCTGCCGCGCCGCTGGATCGAACTGATGAAGTCATCGCTCAAGAATCTCTGCCACACCTTCAACACGCACCGCATGGTACGGGAATACACGGAGCGGTTCTACGTGCCGGCGTGCGCGCGATTTGCGCGGCTGGAGGCGGATTCGGCAGCGGCGGCACGCGGCCTGGCAGCCTGGATGGGACTGGTACGGCGGGAATGGCCGCAGGTCCGGGTGATGGCCATCGAGACGGGTCCGGGCGCGGAGGTGAAGGTCGGCGATATGCTGGCGGTGCGCGCGCGCCTGCAACTGGGGGCGCTCTCGCCGGCCGACCTGACCGTGGAACTGTACCTGGGACATCTCGACGCGGGAGGAGAGATCGTGGAGCCGGCCGCGTTTTCCATGCGGCATGCCGCCAGCCCGGGCGGCGGCGAGCACGTTTTCGAAGCCGACCGGGTACCGTGCTGCCGCAGCGGGCTGCAGGGCTATACGGTGCGGGTGCTGCCGCACCATCCGGACCTGGCGGCGCGTTACGTCCCGGGGCTGATCACCTGGGCTACTTAGACGATTTCCCGATGCGATCGGGCTCGTCGAGGTGGCGGAAGACGGTGTCGAGGTCGGCTTTCACCTCCACGACGGTGGCTTCATCGCGCTCGAAGCTGGCGACCAGGATCCGCGCGCGCCGGCTGTCGGGACTCATGAAAATGTAAGTCGCTTCGCCGTCGCGGCGGTTATGGACGCGCACGAAGGGATGCAGGCCGGTGTCGTCCAGCGATTGCATGAAGCGGTCGCGCTCGGCCCATTCGTGCCCGGACGATTTAAGGTCTTCGAAGATGGCCAGTTTCAGGCCGCTGGCGCCCTCGGGGCGCGTCACATCGACCACGAAGCTGGCCAGGCCCAGGAACGGAATGTGCATCCGGCGGACGCCGTAGTGCGACTCGATGGCGTGCACGATCTGGTCGAAGGCAGAATCGCCGCCGCAGGCCGCGCCGGCCGCGATCAGCAGGCCGGCCAAGAGGCGGATCTTCACTGCGAGATCCTCCGTATGCGCGACGCGTTCAGGCGGGGGATACCGAACTCGCCGCCCAGTTCCCCGATCTTTTCGGGATCGATGGTGCCGACGATATGGACGATGGTCAATTCGCGCGGTTCGGCGGCGATGACCACGATGCCGCCGAGTTGGCCGTTGCCGGCGTCTTTGAAGTACACATCCACGTCGCCGTCGCTGCGCTTGGAGCGCACGCCGACGATGCGTCCCCAGGCGGGACCCTGCAATTGGCGGCGCACGGCCTCCACGTCGGCTGGGCTGTAGGCCCCCTCTTTGGCGAACTCGAAGCTGCGCACGTAGATGCCGTCCAGGCCGGCGATGATCTTGCGGGCATCGGCGTCGTCGGAGTCCTTGAGGAAGCGGCCGGCGAACTTCAGCATGGTCTTATCCATGGTGACGACCACGGACTCTTCGGCCTTGTCGGCCAGGGCGTCCAGATTGACCGGCAGCTTGATCTCCTGCGCCCAGAGCGGGAGCGCGGCGGCTGCCAGAACGAAGGTTGCGATTCTCATTGGTGTTTCCTGCCTCACTGCGGAATACGAAGCAGGCGGACGGGAGGAGGCATTATTTGGGGGGCAAAGCGGGCGGGCTCCGGCCGGCGCGCAGGCGTGTGCTTCAAAGGAAAGTGCTTGGCATTTCGGGCCGGATGCGGTAAAAACAGAAGAGATTCTTATTGTTTTATTGCCGGGCAGGCCTGTGGAGGGCTTGTGCAAAAATCGAGCGGAGGCGTGCAAGCCGGCGTCCTGGTTTCTGATTTTGAAAGGTTTGCGCGACGGACGGTTTCGCCGGCAGGGGCATGTTTTATGCAGAGGCTAAGCGCGTCAAAACACGGGGCAAAAATAGGCCGTGCAAGGAGCGGTTCAGGCCGCTAACCTGGATCATTCGCCATGTCCGCGCCTGCGATTTCCCTGGATAAAGGACTTCCGAGCAATGTAGATGCCGAGCGGTTCGTGCTCGGCTCGATCATGCTCAACGACAGCCTCTACATACAGGCCGCGGGCGAACTGGAAGCCGACGATTTCAGCCTGGAGAAGCACCGGCGCATCTTCCGCCGCATGGGCGAGCTGCACGAGCGCAGCGAGCACATCGACCGCATCACGGTAGCCAACGAGCTGATGCGTTTCAACGAACTGGAGTCCTGCGACGGTCTGAGCTACCTGGTTTCGCTGGACGACGGCCTGCCGCAGATCCTGAACATCGACGCCTACATACGCATCGTCAAAGACAAGGCGGTGCTGCGGCGCATCATCGTCGCCTCGCAGCACATGATGAACCGCTGCCTGATGGGCGAAGAGGATCCGGACGAGATCCTGGCGGGCGCCGAAGAGACCCTGCTGAAGATGGGCGAGGCGCGGGTCAAGAGCGGACTGGTGAGCCCGCGGCAGGTGATCGAGGAGTACCAGGGCGGGCTGAACGCCTTTCTGGATCCGAGCAAGCGGGTCAAGGGCATCAGCACGGGATTTACGAAGTTCGACGAAAAGACCAGCGGACTGCATGCGGGGGACCTGTTCATCCTGGCGGCGCGTCCGTCGATGGGGAAGACGGCGCTGGCGCTGAACATCGCGCAGCACGTGGCCACCAAGGTGAAGCGCACGGTAGCGGTCTTCTCACTGGAAATGTCGAAAGAGTCGCTGCTGACGCGCATGCTGTGCGCCACGGCGCGGGTGGACAGCCAGAAGTTCCGCGCCGGCTACCTGAACGCGGACGAGCGCAAGCGGCTGCAGGCGGCGGCATCCAGCCTGGTGGAAGCGCCGCTGTTCATCGACGATACGGCGGGCCTGCACCTGATGGACATGCACGCCAAGCTGCGGCGTACCAAGGCGGAGCACGGGCTGGGGCTGGTGGTGGTGGACTATCTGCAGTTGATGAGCGGGCGCGGGCGGTACGAGAACCGCAACCAGGAGATCAGCACGATCTCGCGGGGCATGAAACTGCTGGCCAAGGATCTGAACGTGCCCCTGCTGGTGCTTTCGCAGCTCAGCCGCGCGCCGGAGACGCGCCAGGGGGATCACCGGCCGCAGTTGAGCGATTTGCGCGAATCGGGCTCCATCGAGCAGGACGCGGACCTGGTGGCCTTCATCTTCCGGGAAGAGATCTACCGCCCGCAGGACGCCAGTCTGCAAGGGCAGGCGGAACTGCTGCTGGCCAAGCAGCGCAACGGCCCGGTGGGTAAGATCGACCTGGTGTTTCTGAAGGAATTCACCAAGTTCGAGAATCGCGCGGCGGACCTGGGCGAGACGGAAGAGTAGCGCGCGGCTTTTGCGCGGCGGAGCCCGCCTCAGCCGGCACGGGCACGGGCGGCGGCCGGCTTGCTGTAGCGCTTGACCAGGGCCACGCCGGTGAAGATTACCGCCATGGCGGCGGCTTCGCGCGGGCCGAACGGTTCGCGAAAGACCAGCCAGCCCAGGGTCACGGCGACGACGGAGTTCACGTAAGGATACACGGAGACGATGGCCACGGGCAGGCGGTCGAGCGCGTAGATGTACGAGCTATAGCCGACGATAGAGCCGAACATCACCAGGTACAGGATGGCGCAAACGCCGGGGATGCTCCAGTGCACGGGATGTTCGGGATAGGCCAGGGCCAGCGGCAGGAACGACACGCCGGCGGCCAGTTGTTGCACGGCTCCGTTGACGATGGGGTGGGCGGGTCCGGCCTGGCGGCGCTGGTAGATGGATCCGAAGGCCCATCCGGCCATGCCGACCTGCAGCACCGCGAAGCCGCGCAGCAGCCCCGCGTTCAATGCGTGGCTGTGGACATCCGGAGTGAACAGGAGCGCGGCGCCGGCCAGGCCGACCAGCATGCCGAGAATGCCGGGCAGATGCAGCGGCTCGCCGCCGGGCAGGAGCGCCTCCACGCCGACCATCCAGAACGGCGAACAGGTAATGATGAGGCCGGCCACGCCGCTGGGCACCCACTGTTCGGCCATCACCAGGCCGCCGTTCCCGATGCCCAGAACCAGCACGCCGCTCAGACAGGCGGCGCGCAGATTCGGCCCGCGGGGAAGCTGGACGCCGCGCAGGCGGATGGCGGCCAGCATCAACGAACCGGAGAGCATGAAGCGCGCGCAGACCAGCAGCAGGGGCGGAAAGGATTCGAGGGCGATGCGGATGGCTAAGTAAGTGGTTCCCCAAAAGAAGCAGACGGCCGTCAGGGCGAGGTAAGCTCTGCCATGGGAGCGCTCGGCAGTCACTCGCCGATGCCCCACAGGCGATGCTGGGTGCGTACCAGGAGCAGGCCGCCGGAGATGGCCGGGGTGGCCATGAGGGGATCGCCCATTTCGTTCTTTCCGAGCAGTTCGAAATGCGGACCGGCTTTGACGACGAAGACATCGCCATCCTCGCTGGGCAGGTAGATGCGGCCGTCGGAGGCGACGGGCGAGCCCGAGAATCCGGAGCCCTGGTGCGGAATGCGTTCGCGATAGATCTCTTCGCCGGTGGACAGGTTGTAGCAATCGAAGACGCCGGCGTTGCCGAGGATATAAAGATAGCCGCGATAGATGAGGGGCGTGGGCATGTAGGGGCCGCGATGCTCTTTTTGCCAGGCCACCCAGTGCGTATCGCCGGTGATGTCGCCGGAGGCGCCGGCGCGAATGACGAAGATGGGCGCTTCGGGACGGCGGCCGCTGGCGACCACGATCAGGCCATCGGCGGAAACGGGCGTAGGAGCCGTAATCTTGGAACTGCCGCCGAGGCGCCACAATTCCTTGCCGGTGGCGGGATCGTAACCGCGGACGAAATTGGAGCCGTTGGCGACCAGCTCGGCGCGCGCGGGTCCGGTGAATACGGAGGGCGTGCCCCAGGAGGGCAGCTCGTCGCGGCCGGTCTTCCAGAGGATGCGGCCGGTATCCCGATCGAAGGCTTCCAGGAACGATCCTTTCTGCTGATCGCACTGCACGATGACTTCGCGGCCGTAGAGGATGGGGGAACTGGCGGTGCCCCACTCGTACTCGGGCAGATCGTAGGCGCCCACGTCGAGCCGGCCGAGGTCGCGCTGCCAGAGCAGCTTGCCGGCGGGATCGTAGGCGTAGAGTCCCTGGGAGCCGAAGAAAGCGATCACCACATGGCCGTCGGTGGCGGGCGTGGAGTTGGCATAGGTGGCTTTCATGTGGCGCTTCTCTTTGGGCGCGCCCTGATAGGCGGTGCGCTCCCAGAGGAGTTTGCCGGTGCGGCGATCGAGGCAGAGCAGCTTCCACTGCTGCGGGCTGGTGTCATCGGAGGCGTCGCCTTCGCCGTAGAGGCCGCGCTTGAAGGAGGCGTCGGGCCGGCTGCTGACCGCGGTGGTGAGGAAGACGCTGTCCTGCCAGACGATCGGGCTGGAGTGGGCGAGGCCGGGGATGGCGGTGGACCAACGGATGTGCGCGCCGCGCGCGACGTCCCAAACCGCCGGCAGGTTCTGCCGGTCGGCGACGCCGGAAGCCGCGGGGCCGCGGAAGGACGGCCAGTTCTGGGCGAGAGCGACGGCGGCCAGCGCGGCAAGTAGCGCGTGCAGGCGGAGCATCATGGCTCTGATGATAACGCGGTGGGGATGGGGGAAGGGCCGGTGGATGCGGCTATACTGCGCGCGGGAAAAATGGTCAGGCGGCGAAAGAACAAATGGGATGAGATTCGCATTGGGGCTAAAATAGACTGGCGTACGATGACAGGCCACGAATTTGTCCAGGAAAACGACGCTTCCCGGCAGGAGATGGCGGCCCTGATCGCGGGTCTCGACGAGCGCTCGTTCGCGCTGGCGGTGGGCTCGGGCTGGACCGTGTCGTCCCTGTTAGGCCACCTGGCCTTCTGGGACCAGCGGGTCTGCTACTTACTGAAGCATTGGCGGGCGGCGGGCTTCGAACCGTCCAGCCTGGGCGGGCTGACGGTCGATTCCATCAACCAGGCGGTGAAGGCGCTGGCGCAGGCCATCCCCGGCGGCGCCGCAGCGCGGCTGGCGATGGAGAGCGCCGCGGCCGCCGACGCGCAGGCCGCGCAGGCGAGCGATGAACTGGCGCAACAGATACTGGACGCCGGCCTGACCTGGGTGCTGCAGCGCTATGCGCACCGGCGCGAGCACCTGCGGCAGATGCGGCAGGCATTGGAAAGCCGGAGATGAAACTGCGGGTGGCGGTCTGCCAGATCCTGTGCCTGGACGGCGACCGGGAAGGCAATTTCCGGCGGATCGAGTACGCGCTCGATGACGCCGCCGCCGCGCATGCGGACATCGCCGCGTTTCCGGAGTCGGTGATCCTGGGCTGGGAGAATCCGGACGCACACCGCCAGGCCACACCGATCCCGGGCGCCGACAGCGACCGGATCGCGGCGCTGGCGCGCAAATACGGGCTCACCATCTCGATCGGCCTGGACGAGAAGGACGGCGAGAGACTGTACGATGCCGCCATCCTGGTGGACAAGACCGGCAAGATCCGCTGGAAGCATCGCAAGCTGAACGTGCTGGCGTGGCTGATGGATCCGCCTTACGCGGAAGGCCGCGCGCAGGACATCGGCGTGGTGGAGACCGAATTCGGGCGGGTGGGGCTGGTGATCTGCGCGGACACTTTCGGCGACCAGATCGCGCGGCGAATCGCCGAGCTCCGGCCGGACCTGATGCTGGTGCCGTACGGCTGGGCGGCGCCGGTGGATCAGTGGCCGCAGCACGCCAAGGAACTGGAGCGCCTGGTGACGCGGCGGGCGGCCGAGTGGAAATGCCCGGTGGTGGGGACGGACGTGATCGGCATGATGACACACGGCCCGTGGAAAGGGCAGACCTACGGCGGCGCCAGCGTGGTGGTGGACGGCGCGGGCAAGGTGCTGCACATCCTGCGCGACCGGGACGTGGAGGTGCGCACGGTGTCGCTGGAGATTAAACCAGCCAGCCCCGCTTCTCCTTCCAGCGCCCCCGCGTGAAGTCCGGGAACTTCACCGGGGCGCTGCCCTGGGCCACGGACTGCTGGCTGAGGGGACCGGGCGCGCTCCAGGAAGCCGCGTCGTACACATCGAAGTCCGGGGGCAGGCCCTTGCGCATGCATTCCACCAGGCGATAAACCATCAGGAAATCCATGCCGCCGTGGCCGCCCAGCTTGCGCGCCAGCTCGCCCTGGTGTTTCCAGAGCGGATGCTCGTATTCGTCCTTATATTTGTCGATGCTGGTGTACTCTTCCGATTTGGGATCGTCGAAGTAGATGCGCGGCGGATAGTCGCAGAAGATGCCTTTGACGCCGGCGATGCGGTTGATGCGGTCGTAAGGATGCGGATTCACCACGTCGTGCTGCACGGTAATCATGAGGCCGTTGACGGTTTTGATCAGGGACGAGTTCAGGTCGCCGCAGATGTACTTTTCTTTCCACTTGGGGCTGTCCCTGGGCACGTGCGCCTGGCGCCAGGCGTCCAGGCCGCGCTCGGGCGAGCTCATGGAGACCAGGTAGTCGAAGCGGTCGCCGCGGTTGACGCCCATGTAGTTGGCCACCGGTCCCAGGCCGTGGGTGGGATAGAGATTGCCGTTGAGCCGGGTATGCGGGAAGCGCCGCCACAAGCCTTCGCTGGCGTCCTCGAACAGCAGGCGGCGCAGATCGTGCAGGTAGGCGCCTTCGCCGTAGAGCAAATCGCCGAACAGGCCGGCGCGGATCATGTTCAACACCAGCAGCTCGTTTTCGCCGTAACAGCAGTTCTCGAGCATCAGGCAATGGCGGCGGGTCTTCTCGGAGGTGTCCACCAATTTCCAGCAATCCTCGATGGTAAAGGCGGCGGGAACTTCGACGAAGGCGTGCTTGCCGTGATTCATGGCGGCGAGGGCCATGGGGACGTGCCAGTCCCAGGGGGTGGGGATGTAGACGAAGTCCACGTCGTCGCGCTTCACCAGGTTTTCAAAATCGTGCTCACCGTTGGCGTAGACGGCGGGCGGCTTCTGGCCGGCGCGTTCGACGGCCGCCTGGGCCTTGAGGGCGGCGTCTTTGACCACGTCGCAGACGGCGGTGACCGTGAGCCCATCCACGCCGAGGTACTCGTGGAGCATGCTGTAGCCGCGCGAGCCGCATCCGATGAGGCCCATGCGCACGTTTTCGCGAGCCTCAAAGGGCATGCCGATGACGGACGGATGCTCCGCCTGCGGCGCGGCGGCGGCCGGGCTGAGGAGCGCGGCGCCGGCGCCAGCCATGGCGCCGCGCAGCAGGTCGCGGCGAGAGGGCGAGGACTTGGGCTGTTGGTTTGACATAGCCCTATATTAGCGGGCTGCGCGGCCGCTCAGGGGAGCGTGAAGGTGCGGAGGACGCGGCCGCTGCGGGCATCCCGCAGATCGACAGCGGAATCCGCAGCCGGGGTGAAGATGCGGCCGCCGTCGGCCCAGGCGATGGCGCCGTCGCCGGCGAACGGCGTACGCAATTCGCGCGCGCGGCGGCCGGCCTGGCTGAAGACGGCGACCACCGGAGGTTCCCAGGCGAAGATCCCGGTGCCGCTCCCGGCAAAATCCAGGCAGTGGCAGGCGGTCACCGTTTGCGGCTTCAGGGTTTCGGGATCCAGCCACACGAGGCTGGCGCCGCGCACCTCGGCCACCAGGGAATACGCGTCTGTCCACATCACTTTCACGGGCACGCCATAGCCGCCGATATCCAATCGGGCGGAGGCGATCAGGCGGCCGCTGGTGGCCTCCCAGGTGGAGATCTCGCCATCGTCTACGGCCACGGTGTAGACCTTCTGCGAAGGATGCCACGCGACATCGGTAATCAAGGCGCGGGTTTCCAGACGGCGCTGCCAGCGGCTGCGGCCGCCGTGGGAGACGAGGAAGATACTACGGCCGACGGCTACCAGGATGCTGTCCGAGGCAGGGGACCAGTTCAGCGCGGCGATGCCTTCCACCAGGAGACGCTTGGGCACCAGGAGCGTGGACTGGCCGGTATCGACCTGGTAGGCGAGGAGCCCCGCATCGCCTTCCTGGGTGAAAGCCAGGAAGTTGCCGTCGGGGCTGAATTGCGCCAGGGGTTTGTTCCAGGTGACGGCGGGAGGCGCGGCGTTGAAGACTTTCCGGACACGCGCGGAGTCGAATTCCCAAAGCACGACTTGGCCGCCGCGATAGGCCGCCGCCACCAGGCCTTTGGCGGGGCAGTAGGCGATGGACGACACCTCGCGCACGGGAGCGCCCGCGACGGCCGGCAGGCTCGCCGAGAACGCGGTTACCAGGAGCAGGCAGACACGCGGCATGGCCGAACCGGAAGCAAGAAACATGATCGCACAGGGCGCCGGAAGTCATGCTCTCTTTTGGCGTTAACCATCGATAGGCTGCTTAATACCGGCCTCCGGATCTATCCTGGATACACTCGTTAAAAGACATGCGCAGCTCGGAATGCACGATTCGAACCGGTACGGCCACGCTGCTGGCGGCGGTGGCGGTGGCCCTGGCCGGGTGCGGCTCCACGGCGCTGCCGCCACCGGAATTGACGGCGCAGGCGGCGGCCGCGGAGTTGTCGCGGGTCTGGGCGCGGGGGGAGATGAATCACTTCAGAGTCACGTTTCACTCCGACAGCCTGGTCGAATGCGGGGTCAAGCAGGACCTGTGGAAACTGGTGGAAGTGACCGATAAGAACGGGAATGCCTGGAGCACGGCTTACCGCCTGACGGAGCGGGGCAGCAAGATGGTGACCGCCATCGATCTGAAGGAATCGGGCCGGGGTCACGAGATCCTGCTGAAAGGGCCGTACCGGGCGGAGATCCACAGCATCTCCGATGGCAGCCAGCCCAGGACGAAGAAGGTGGCTTTCCGCTGGGACATCGACTGGAACAGGGCATCCGCGGATCTGAAGGCCTGTATTCCGCGGTTTGAATTATCGGGAAACCAGACGGCGCTGTTCCAACTTGACAACAACACCTGGAAGCTGGTGTCTTACCTCAATCCGGACGACAGCCAGCCGCCGCAGTCGGCGACCGCCGCGCAGCCCTGACGATACCGGACCTAAAGGCGGCGGCGGCGCGCGCCGATAAGGGGGGGTGGAGCCAAAACCGGTAGTGATCGCTATCGTGGGCGACCAGGGGAGTCTGGACCTGATCCGCACGGTACTGACCGCGCAGGCGATCGAGTTGTTGAGCGCGGCGGATACCGAGGCGGGCTGGCGCCTGATCCAGCGAACGCATGCGGATGCCATCCTGCTCGAAGCCAGCCTGGCGGGTGCGGCGGGACTGCTGGATCGCACGGCGGACCACGATCCGGGCGCGCAGGTGCTTTTGCTGACGGACCACTACAGTCCGGAGTCGGCGATCCAGGAGATCGCGCACGGCGCTTCCGATGCGCTGCAAATGCCGCTGGCGGCCGAGACGCTGCGGCTGCGGGTAACGGAGGTGCTGCGGCAGGCGCGGGTGCGCCGCGAGACGCTGCAACTCGAGGAACGGCTGGCGGCGAGCTACTGCTTTCACGGCATGGTGGGACGCAGCCCGCGCATGCTGGAGACCTTCGCGCGGATCCGCCGGGTGGCGCCGCACTATCGCGTGGCGCTGATCACCGGCGCTACCGGCACGGGGAAGGAACTGGTGGCGCAGGCGCTGCACGCGTTGAGTCCGGCCGCGGCGCGGCGCCTGGCGGTGTGCAACTGCTCGGCCATCGTGGACTCACTGTTTGAAAGCGAGCTGTTCGGGCACGTGCGGGGAGCTTTCACGGGCGCGAGCCAGGACCACGTGGGATTGTTCGAATACGCCCAGGGCGGCACGGTGTTTCTGGACGAAATCGGCGACATGCCGCTGGCGTCGCAGAGCAAGCTGTTGCGGGTGGTGCAGAACCAGGAATTGCAGCGGGTGGGCTCGCCCGAAGTGCGGCGGGTGGATGTGCGCCTGATCGCCGCCACCAACCGGGATCTGCCGGCGCTGGCGGCGCGCAACCTGTTCCGGGAGGATCTGTATTATCGCCTGTCGATGGTGGACCTGAATCTGCCACGGCTGGCCGAGCGCAAGGAAGATCTGCCGCTGCTGCAGCGCCATTTCGTGGAGAAATTCGCACGGGCTTACGGCAAGCAGATTACCGGCATTTCGCGGCGCGCGCAGGCGGCGCTGGCGAGCTACGCCTGGCCCGGCAACGTGCGCGAGCTGGAGAACGTGCTGGGTCACGCGTGCATGATGACGGAGGGCGAATTCGTGGATCTGCGGGATCTGCCGGAATACATGCGCGACGGATTGGCGGGAGCCGCACCGCGCGATCCCGAGCTGATGCCGCTGGCCGAACTGGAACGCCGGTACACGCAGTACGTGCTGGAGCGGGCCGGCGGCAACAAGCTGCATGCGGCCCAGATTCTGGGCATCAGCCGGGCGACTTTATACCGGATCCTGCGCGACGGGGATCAGCCTCCCAAGGCTTTCGAGTTTCCGGAGTGGGCGGCGGCGCCGGCCCGTATACGGATTCAATAGAACCCTTCACCGCCGTTTTCCGCCACATTTAACTGCAACTCCAACCGCAGCAACGATTCTGCTGCAACCTGCGTCCCCCCTGTTATAATCAAATGACTCAGAACGTTGATTATTGCCCCATGCCGTTAAAACCTATCGCCAGAAACGACGGCCCGGATAAGAAGGTGTATCTGCTCAAACCACGCGGGTTCTGCGCCGGCGTGGTGCGGGCGATCGATGTGGTCAAAATCGCGCTGGATGTGTACGGTCCGCCGGTTTACGTGCGTAAAGAAATCGTACACAACAAACATGTGGTGGAGGAACTGCGGCACGCGGGGGCCATGTTTGTGGAGGAGGTGGGCGAGGTTCCGGAAGGCGCACGGGCTATCTTCAGCGCGCACGGAGTGGCGCCGGAAGTAAGGCGGGAGGCGAACGCGCGGCGGTTGAAGGTGATCGATGCCACCTGCCCGCTGGTTACCAAGGTCCACCTGGAAGCCGTGCGGTTCGCGCACGAAGGTTACAGTATCGTGCTGATCGGGCACAGCCACCACGACGAAGTGATCGGCACGCTGGGCGAAGCGCCGGAATCGAGCTACCTGGTAGAGACCGTGGAAGACGTGGACCGGCTGAAGCTGCCCGATCCCAGCCGGGTACGGTATCTGACACAGACTACCTTGAGCCTGGACGAGACGCGCGACATCATCGCGCGCTTGAAGGAGCGCTTTCCGTTGATCCAGGGGCCGCCCGCACAGGACATCTGCTACGCCACCGAGAACCGCCAGATGGCGGTGAAGGGCGTGGCGGAGTACTGCGATCTGCTGCTGGTGGTGGGATCGCAGAACAGCTCGAACTCCAAGCGGCTGGTGGAGGTGAGCGCCAACGCCGGGGTGCGGGCCTACCTGGTGAACGATTACGAGGAAGTAGACAGCGCCTGGCTGGACGGAGTTCGTAACGTGGCGGTTACCGCGGGAGCATCCGCACCGGAGCACCTGGTGGATGAACTGGTGGGCTTTCTGCGGGGCCAAGGTTTTCACCGGCTGGAAGAAGTGGAATTGGTGGACGAAGACGTGCGCTTCTCCCTGCCTTCGGAGCTGACCCGGGCGGTGCCCGGCCTGACAACCATTTCCGCATGATGAGCACAGTCACCGCGACCACCCGAGAAACACTCGTCTCCGCGGCGGGCGAAGCTGCGCAGCGCGCCGCCGGCCACCTGCTGGCGCTGCAGGACGCCAGCGGCCACTGGTGCGCCGATCTGACGGCCGACACCACGCTCGAATCCGACTACATCCTGTTGCAGCTTTGGCTGCATCCGCCGCAGGGGCGCCACTGGAATCCGCCGACGCGCCCGCTGATCGACAAAGCCGTGCGCTCGATCCTGGCGCGGCAGCTTCCGGACGGCGGGTTCAACATCTACGTCAAGGGTCCGGCGGAGATCAGCGCGACGGTGAAGGCTTATTTCGCGCTGAAAGTGGCGGGGGTGCCGGCGGACGATCCGCGCCTGGCGCGCGCGCGGGAGCGCATCCTGGCGCTGGGCGGCATTCAGGCCGCCAACAGCTACGTCAAGATCAATCTCAGCCTGTTCGACATGTATCCGCGGCAGCACTGCCCGACGATTCCGCCGGAAGTGATGCTGATGCCGTGGAACTTCCTGTACCAGATGTCGGCGTGGACGCGGGCCATCGTGGTCTCGTTGGCGATTGTGCATTCGAGCAACCCGCGGCGTCCGGTGCCGGAGGGCTTCAACCTGGACGAGCTGTACAAGCCGGGAGTGAGCCTGGAGTTCCGGCGCGGCGACTCCCTGTTTTCCTGGCGCAATTTCTTTCTGGCCGCGGACCGATGCTGGAAGTTCTGGGAAAAGCACGGTTGGCGGGCGATCCGCCGGCGGGCGATGCGCGCGGCGGAAGAGTGGATGCTGGCGCGCTCGGAGAACTCCGACGGCTTGGGCGCGATCTATCCGCCCATGATGTACGCCATCATGGCGCTGGATGTGCTGGGCTATCCGGAGGATCATCCGGCCAGCCGGGAGGCGCGCTATCAATTCGACCGGCTGATGATCGACGACGGGGAGCGGTTTCTGTTCCAGCCCTGTTTCTCGCCGATTTGGGATACGGCCATCACCGGCTTTGCGCTGGGCGAGTCGGCCGATCACGCGGAGGCGCTGCGGCGGGCCGCCGACTGGATCCTGGCCAAGGAAGTGCGGGTCAAAGGCGACTGGTCGGTGAAGCGGCCGAACACGGAGCCTTCGGGATGGGGATTCTTCTTCCGCAACGATCATTACCCGGATATCGACGACACCGCCATGATCCTGCTGGCGCTGAGCCGGTCGCAGGCGAGCGACCGGGAGGCGCAGCAGGCGTGCCACCGGCGGGCGGTGAACTGGATCCTGGACATGCAGGGCAAAGACGGCGGCTGGGCCGCCTTCGACGTGGATAACGACTGGCAGTTCCTGAACCACGTGCCGTTCGCCGATCACAACGCCATGCTGGATCCGACCTGCCCGGATATCACGGGACGGGTACTGGAGGCCTTGGGCGCGCACGGCCTGGGCAGCGGCCACCGGGCAGTGCAGCGGGGCGTGGATTTCCTGGTACGCCGCCAGCAGCCGGACGGAAGCTGGTACGGCCGCTGGGGCGTGGCGTATATTTACGGGACCTGTTTCGCGCTGCGGGGCCTGCGGGCGTCCGGCTACGACGATCGCGAGGCGGGCGTGCTGCGGGCCGGCGAGTGGCTGCGCTCGATCCAGAACGCGGATGGCGGCTGGGGTGAGAGCTGCTCCAGTTATGACGCCGGCGGGTACGTATCCGCTGAGAGCACGCCTTCGCAGACCGCCTGGGCGCTGATGGGCCTGATCGCCGGCGGCGACACCAACAGCATCAGCGTACAGCACGGCATCGAGTATCTGCTGGAGACGCAAAAAGCGGATGGAAGCTGGGATGAGGAACTGGCCACCGGCACGGGTTTTCCCAAGGTCTTCTATCTGAATTACCACTATTACCGGCTGTACTTTCCGTTGATCGCACTCTCCGAATTCGTGAAGCACATATGAGATTTCCGCTATCGATGACGGCCAACATGGCCGGATACATTTTCAAGAACCGGATGCGGCCGCGGCCCGAGTGGCAGAAAGACGGGGCCGCCGCGCCGGACGGAGCGAATCCCTTTCGGATTCTGCATGCCGCGCCGCGGCCGCGCGCCGAGCGCCAGCCGCATCCCATGATCCGCAAGCGTTTCCCGCTGGTGCTGATGCTGGAGCCGCTGCACGCCTGCAACCTGACGTGCACGGGCTGCGGGCGCATACGCGAGTACGAATCGACCATCACGCAGCGGGTGCCGCTCGAAGAATGCCTGGCGGCGGTGGACGAGTGCGGCGCGCCGATGGTATCGATCTGCGGTGGGGAGCCGATGATGTATCCGCAGATCGGCGAGCTGGTGGCGGGCATCCTGGAGCGCAACAAGAACATCTACCTGTGCACCAACGGGATGTTCATGGTGAAGCGCCTCCACGAGTTCAAGCCCGACAAGCGGTTCTTCTTCAACGTGCACCTGGACGGACTGGAGCGCACGCACGATATCTGCGTGGAGCGGGAAGGCGTCTTCCGCGAGGCCATCGCCGGCATCCAAGCCGCCAAGGCGGCCGGTTTCATGGTGTGCACCAACACCACCGTCTACAAAGAAACCGATATGAAGGAGATCGAGGGGCTGTTTGAGTACCTCGAACAATTCAACCTGGACGGCCACCAGATCGCCCCGGCCTACGGCTATTCGGCGGTGGACGACCGCGAGATTTTCCTGACGCGCGACGACATCCGGGAGAAGTTCCGGGACATCGACCGGCTGGCCGCGCGCTACTACATCAAGCAAACGCCGCTGTACCTGGATTATCTGAAGGGCACGCGCGAGCTGCCCTGCACCGCCTGGGGCACGCCCACCTACAACGTCAAGGGCTGGAAGGGGCCGTGCTACCTGATCACCGACGGGCACTACAAGACCTTCGAGGCCCTGATGACGCAGACGCCGTGGGAAGACTACGGTCCGGGCAACGATCCGCGCTGCGAGCACTGCATGATGCATTGCGGCTTCGAGCCTTCGGCGGCGCTGGGCATCAACGCCAGCCTGGCGGACAGCTTCAAGATGCTGACGTGGGCGTTGAAGTGATGTGAAACCCACCCTGGTTACCGGCGCCTCGGGCTTCCTGGGGTGGCACGTAGCGCGGCTCCTGGTCGAGCGCGGGCACAAAGTACGGGCTCTGGTCCGCCCATCGAGCCGGATCCGGGAGCTGGATGCGGAACCGGTTGTGGGCGACCTGCGCGATGCGGAATCGGTGGCGCGCGCCGCGGCCGGCTGCGGCCTCATCTTCCACGTGGCGGCGGACTACCGGCTGTGGGCGGCGGACGAAAGCGAGATGTATCGCTCCAACGTGGACGGAACGCGGAACGTCCTGGAAGCGGCGCGCCAGGCGGGTGTGGACCGGGTGGTGTACACCAGCACGGTGGGCTGCATCGGGGTGCCGGCGGGCGGCGAAGGCAACGAAGACTTTCCGGTCACGCTGGCGGAGATGAAGGGCGCCTACAAGCGCTCCAAGTTCCATGCCGAACGGGTGGCCCTGGATTTCGCGTCGGAAGGCCTGCCGGTGGTGGTGGTCAACCCCACGGCGCCGATCGGGGATCACGATGTGAAGCCCACGCCGACCGGCAAGATCGTTCTGGATTATTTGAAAGGAGACATGCCCGCTTTTATCGATACGGGATTGAACGTGGTGGATGCGCGCGATGTGGCCCGCGGACATCTGCTGGCCTGCGAGCGCGGCCGCCACGGCCAGCGCTACATTCTGGGGTCGGAGAACCTGACGCTGGCCGAGATCCTGCAGAAACTGGCCGCGCTGACCGGGCGGCGCGCGCCGACCGCGCAACTGCCGTACGCGGTGGCTTATGCCGCGGGGGTGGTCACCACGGGCTGGGCCCGGCTGACGGGGACGCCGCCGCGGGCGCCGATTGACGCCGTGCGCATGGCGCGCAAGAAGATGTTCGTATCGCATGCCAAAGCTGCGCGCGAACTGGGCTACGCGCCCGGTCCGGCGGAGGGCGCCCTGGAGCGGGCGGTGGAATGGTTCCGGAGCAACGGATATTGTTAGTAGCCGCCGAGCCGCGCGAGTTCGCCGGGCTGCTGCGGCGGTGCCGCGGCCGGCGCAGGCTGGCATGGCCGGTCCACTGGGCGCGCACGGCGGAGTCCGGCGGACGGCGTTTCTGGATGGCGGCCAACGGCGCGGGCGCGGCGCACGCGGCGCAAGCGGTGGACGTGGCGGTCCCGGCATGCCGGCCGGATGCCATCGTGAGCATGGGATTCTGCGGAGCACTGGACCCCGCCCTGCGGGTCGGCGACGTGGTGGTGGCGGCGGGCGGGCAGCAGCCGGCAGGCCCGGCGCATCGCTGCGGCGGGGTGATGACCGTCGATCACGTGGCGCAGACCGCCGCGGAGAAGGCCGCGCTGCGGGCCTCCGGCGCGCTGGCCGTGGAGATGGAGGCGGCCGGCGTCGCCGGACGGGCGGAGTACTATGGCATCCCGTTTTTCTGCGTAAAATCGGTTACGGACACGGCGGGCCAGACCTTCACGGTGGACTTCAACCAGGCCCTGCGTTGCGACGGGCACTTCGGTACAATTAGTATTTTAAAGTCTGCAATAGGTAACCCCTGGAAGGCTTTCCCGGAGTTGTTCCGGCTGGGCCAATCGTGCCGCATCGCTACGCGTACATTAGGAGATTTCATTGCCGGCTGCCGATTCTGACTGGAGCATTCCCTCCACCATGCACGCGGCTGTTTACAGGGGCCAAAGTGTCGTGTCGGTGGAGGAAGTGCCGACGCCGGAGATCGGGCCGGGCGAGATGCTGGTGCGCGTGGAAGCCTGCGGCATCTGCCATACGGACCTGAAGAAAATCGAGCATAACCTGTTGGCGCCGCCGCGCATCTACGGTCATGAGACGGCGGGAGTGGTGGTTCGGACCGGGAGCCAGGTGCGGCGTTTCGCGGCGGGGGACCGGGTGGTGGTGTTTCACCACATTCCGTGCGGCCGGTGTTTTTATTGCCGGCGGAAACTCTATGCGCAATGCGCCATCTATAAGAAGGTGGGGGTTACGGCCGGATTCGAGCCGGCCGGCGGCGGTTTCTCGCAATACGTGAAAGTGATGGATTGGATCGTGGAGCGCGGTGTAGAAAGAATCCCGGAGGGTGTTTCCTTCGAACGCGCCAGCTTTGTCGAACCAGTCAACACCTGTCTGAAAGCGGTGGTACAGTGCGCGGCCCAGCCGGAGGAGGTCGCGCTGGTGATCGGACAAGGTCCGATCGGCCTGTTTTTTACCATGTTGCTGCGGCGCACGGGGGCGACCGTAGTCACCACGGACACGATCGCCGTGCGGCGCGCGCTGTCGCGGGATTGCGGCGCTTTGGCAGCCTGGGATCCGCGCGAAACCGATGTCAATGCCGAGGTACGGCGGCTCACCGAACAGCGTGGAGCGGACCTGGTGGTGGTAGCGGCCTCCGTGCCCGGAATTGTGGAGCAGGCGATCCGGTTGTCCCGTCCGGGGGCGCGGATTCTCCTGTTTGCGCAGACCTCCGAGACCGAGCGTGTGGAGTTTTCCGGCGCTTCGATTTGCGTCGGCGAACGCACTTTGTTCGGATGTTATAGCGCGTCGATTGACCTGCAGAAAGAGTCGGCTGAACTGGTCTTCAGTGGTGCGCTGCCGGTGGAAAAATTGGTTTCGCACCGCTTGCCTCTTGTTAAAATCCATTCAGGATTCGATTTAGCGTTGCATCCCGGTCCCGAATCGTTGAAAATTATCGTTCAGCCACAGAGGTGGTTATAGTGAATACGCAGATGATGGCGGCCGTGCTTTACGGCAAGGAGCACTTGCAGGTGGAGCCGGTAGCCGTTCCCCAGATCGAAGACGGCGACATCCTGGTTCGGGTGCGTGTCGCACTGACCTGCGGCACCGACGTCAAGGTCTTCAAGCGTGGTTATCATGCGCGCATGATCGTGCCTCCCGCCGTGTTCGGGCACGAACTGGCGGGCGACGTGGTAGCCCTCGGCAAGGATGTCCGTTCATTCGAAATCGGCGATCGCGTGGTGGCGGCCAACTCGGCGCCCTGCGAAGAGTGCTTCTTCTGCCGGCGGGGCCTGCAGAACCTGTGCGAGGACCTGCTGTTCAACAATGGCGCCTATGCGGAATATATTCGTATTCCGGCGCGGATCGTGGAGCGCAACACCTACGTCATTCCGCAGCAGGTGAGTTATCACGACGCGGCGCTGATCGAGCCGCTGGCTTGCGTGCTGAAGGGATTCGAAGAGACTTCGCCGCGGCCGGGCGACACCATCGCGATTTTGGGCCTGGGTCCCATCGGCCTGATGTTCGTGCGGCTGGCCAGCCTGTACGGCTGCCGGGTAATCGCCATCGGCCGGCGGCGCACGCAGTTGGAGCGGGCCGAGGCCATGGGCGCGCATGAGCTGGTGCGCGCGGACCAGCACGTCAACACGGTGCAGGCGGTGCGCGACCTGACCGGCGGCCGCGGCGCGGACATTGCGGTGGAAGCCGTAGGCAAGCCGGAGACCTGGCATTGGGTGCTGGACATGGTGCGGCGCGGGGGCACGCTGAACTTCTTCGGCGGCTGTCCGAACGACAGCCGGGTGATGTTCGACACCAACCTGCTGCACTATTCCGAGATCACCTGCAAGGCCAGCTTCCATCACACGCCGCAGCACATCCGCAAGGCGCTGGACCTGGTGACGCGGGGCGATATCACATCGCGGGATTTCGTCAACAGCGAAGAGCCGCTGACCAATCTGCTGGAAGTGATGCGGCACCTCATGAGTCACAACGGCCACCTGAAGACGGCGATTATTCCGTGATCCGGCTGCCGCCCAGGGAGTATCTGCTGGCGCCTGAAGCGGCCGTCGCGCGGTACACCATCGCCGAAGCCGAAGCTTACACCCGCTGGCTGGCCACGCACCACTACGAGAATTTCCACGTAGTCAGCTTCCTGCTTCCCAAACGCCTGCACCAGGACTTCTACAACGTGTACGCGTACTGCCGCTGGGCCGACGATCTGGGCGACGAGATCGGCGACCGCCGGGAGAGCCTGCGGCTGCTCGGCTGGTGGCGCGATCAACTGGATGCCATGTACGCGGGAGAGGCTACGCACCCGGTGTTCCTGGCTTTGCGCGGCACGGTGGGGCGCTATGCCATCCCGCGCGCTCCCTTCGCGGACCTGATTTGCGCCTTCGAGCAGGATCAGACGGTCAGCCGGTATGCGGCCTGGGAGGATCTTTACGGCTACTGCCGCAATTCGGCCAATCCTGTAGGCCGGCTGGTGCTGTACCTGTGCGGGTACGCAGACGAAGAGCGGCAGCGGCTGTCCGACGCCACCTGCACGGGCCTGCAACTGGCCAACTTCTGGCAGGACGTGGTGACGGACCTGGAGAAGGACCGGGTCTACATTCCGTTGGAAGTGATGGCACGGCACGGCTATGCGATCGCGGATCTCCACGCGCGCCGCATGACGCCGGCCTTTCGCGAGGTAATGCGCGAGATCGTGGCGCGCGCGCGCGAGTTCTTCCAGGCGGGGCTGCCGCTGGCGGGCATGGTGGAGCGGCGCCTGGCGCTGGACATCGACCTGTTCAGCCGGGGCGGCTTGTGCGTGCTGGACAAGATCGCCGCCCGGGATTACGACGTGCTTTCGCGGCGGCCGGCGGTGTCCAAGGCCGAACGCGCCTGGCTTTTGCTCGGCTCGCTCGCGCGCGTGGCCCTGTCGCGGGCGGCGTGATGACTTCCCTGGCAGAGTCTTACGCCCACTGCCGGCAAGTGGCTCGCAGCCGGGCGCGCAACTTCTACTACTCGTTCGTGCTGCTCGCGCGCCCGCAGCGCGACGCCATGTGCGCGATCTACGCGTTCATGCGCTATTGCGACGACCTGAGCGACGAGCCCGGCGCCAATCGCGCGGCCATCGACGGGTGGCGCGGCGCGCTCGACGAGGGGCTGGCCGGGCGGACGGAGTCGCACCCCGTGCTGCCCGCGTTTCACGATACGGTGACGCGCTACCGGATTCCGCCGCGCTACTTCCACGAAATGATCGACGGCGTGGCGTCCGACCTGGAGCCGCGCGGCTTCGAGACGTTCGATCAGCTCTACCGCTACTGTTATCTGGTGGCGTCCACGGTGGGGCTGACGATCATCCACATCTTCGGATACGATTCGCCAGAGGCGCTGCCGCTGGCGGAGAAGTGTGGGATCGCGTTTCAGCTCACCAACATTCTGCGCGACGTGCGGGAAGATGCGGCGCGTGGCCGGATCTACCTGCCGGCCGAAGACCTGGCCCGATTCCAGGTGGGCCCCGACGATTTGCGCAACGGGATGCGCACGCCGGAACTCATCGACCTGATGGATTTCGAGACGACGCGGGCACGGGAGTATTACCACGCATCGCGGCCTCTGCTGGGGATGGTGGAACGCCGCAGCCGGCCGTCGCTGGCGGCGCTCATCGGAATTTATGCGCGGCTGCTGGATCGCATCGAAGGCAGCAACTACGACGTATTCCGCCGCCGGATTTCGCTTCCGGCGGCGGAGAAATGCTGGATTGTCGCGAAGGCCCTGGCGCGCCGGTGATCCAGTCCGGCAATTATTGCCGGCTGGCAGTGCCGGCCCAGACCATGCCGGTGGAGACCGCCAACAGCCGCTCGGGATGGGATACCGGCATGCTCGCGAAGATGAGCGCATTGGCGATGGTGAAAATGGCAGAGTCGGCGCCGATGGCCAGCGAGAGGATGACTAAAGCGGCGATTGTGAAACCCGGATTCCGGCGCAGCGTGCGGGCGGCGTGACGAAGATCATCGAGCACCCTGATATTCTCCCACCAGTTGGTTGACGCGGCGCAGTTCCGGGAAGCGCCAGGCCCATAGAGCCACGATCGCGATGGTGCCCAGACCGCCCAGCACCACGGCGGGCACGGCGCCGAACCATTGCGCGGTGATGCCGGATTCGAACTGGCCGACTTCGTTGGAGGCGCCGATGAAGACCACGTTGACGGCGCTGACACGTCCGCGCATCTCGTCCGGCGTGGAGAGCTGGATGAGCGTGTGGCGGACGATGACGCTGACCATGTCGCAGGCGCCGATCAGGGCCAGGGCGGCCAGCGAGAGCGGCAGGCTGCGCGAGAGTCCGAAGATCAGGGTGAAGACGCCGAATCCGCAGACGCACCAGAGCATGACGGCCCCGGCGCGGCGCTGCAACGGCCAGCGGGCCACCGCCACGGCCGTCAGGACCGCGCCGACACCGGGAGCGCTGCGCAGAATCCCCAGGCCGGAGGCGCCGATTTTCAGAATCTCGCGCGCGTAGACTGGCAGTAGGGCGACCGCGCCGCCCAGCAGGACGGCGAACAGATCCAGGGAGATCGCGCCCAGGATCAACTTGTGCCGCCAGATGTAGCGCAGGCCTTCGAATGCCATGCGGCTCGATGCCGCGGGCCGGGCGGCCTGGCCGCGCAGGCGAATGCGGCCGATCAGCGCCAGCGCCGCCAGGTATTCGGCCGCGGCGCAGGCATACACGGGGACGGGACTGGAGGTGAAGCCGTAGAGCAGGCCGCCGAGCACCGGTCCGACGATGGTGGAGGCCTGGAAGATCGAGGAGTTCCAGGCGACGGCGTTCGGAAAATCCGCGGGCGGCACGAGCAGCGGGGTGAAGGCCTGGCCGGCGGGTCCGTTGAAAGCGCGCACGGTACCGTTCATCAGAAGCACGGCGTAGATGGCGGCGATGGCGGAAACCCCGCGCAGGGAGAGCGCGCAGAGGCCCAGGGAGCAGAGCGCGAATCCGCCGTAGCAGGTTTCGAGGATGCGCTGGCGCGGGAAGCGGTCGGCGGTCTGGCCGGCCACCAGGAAGAGCAGCACGGCGGGCAGGAATTGTGCCAGTCCGACGAGGCCCAGATCGAGGGGCCGGTGGGTCAGCCCGTAAACCTGCCAGGCGACCGCCACGGCCTGCATCTCGTTCGCATTGACGGTGAGGACGCGCGCGCCGAGGTAGTAGCGGAAGTTGGGGTGGCGAAGTGCGGCGCGGGCGGGCATGCTTCAATCTGGCGGCGCGGTCGGGCCGGCCAGACCTCCAGCCTATCTGACTTTGCGCGAAGGCGCTCGTTCGCTTCGCTAATTCGACCGCAATGCCGCCATCGGATCGATCCGGGAGGCTTTCCAGGCGGGAACATACCCGGCGATCGCCGCGACCGCGATCAGCAGGGTTCGCAGATCTATGAATGTCACGGGGTCGCCGGTCGTGACCCCAAACAACAGGCTGCCCAGCGCGCCCGACAAAACCCGGGACCCTGCCATTCCCAACGCGATCAGGCAGGCTTGGGGAATGCCGAACCGGGAAGGATGGCTGCGCGGTGGCGCGATATAGTGGGATGCAACAGTGCGAACTCTTATCGTTTTTCTTCTGGGCGCGGTGCTTTTGAGCGGCGCGGATGGCGATCGGGATTGGCCGGTGTACGGCGGCGGACCGGACGGCATACGCTATGCGACGCTGGATCAGATCAACCGCGGCAACGTCGGGCGGCTGGCCGTGGCCTGGACCTACGACACCGGCGATGCGTTTCCCGACTCCGAAATGGAATGCAATCCGATCATCGTCCACGGCGTGTTGTACGCCACCACGCCCAAGCTGCGGCTGATTGCGCTGGATGCGGCGACGGGCAAACTGCGCTGGGCGTTCGATCCGCGGCAGCGCGATCGCAGCTTCGGCAAGTCGCGGAATCGCGGGGTGACGTACTGGGCGGCGGGGGCGGACCGGCGCATCTTCTTCGCGGCGGGGCACTGGCTGTACGCGGTGAACGCGAGCACAGGGACGCCGGCCGCATCGTTCGGGGAGAACGGCCGCGTGGACCTGCGGCAGGGACTGGGACGCCCGCCGGAAGAGATGTCGATTTCGGCGACCAGTCCGGGAATAGTCTACAAAGACCTGCTCATTATGGGCAGCATCGTCAGCGAGACGCTGCCGGCTTCGCCGGGCGACATACGCGCCTACGATGTGCGATCGGGGAAGATCCGCTGGACCTTTCATACCATTCCGCATCCCGGAGAAGCGGGCTACCAGACCTGGCCTAAGGACGCCTGGCAGTATATCGGGGGAGCCAACAACTGGGCGGGCATGAGCCTGGACGAACGGCGCGGGCTGGTGTTCGTGCCGACCGGTTCAGCGGCATTCGATTTTTACGGCGCGAATCGCAAGGGTGACGACCTGTTCGCCAACACGCTGCTGGCGCTGAAGGCCGACACCGGCGAGCGCGTGTGGCATTTTCAAGCCGTGCGGCACGATCTGTGGGACCGCGATTTCCCGGCGCCGCCGACCCTGGTGCGCGTGCGGCACGACGGCGCCATGGTGGATGCGGTGGCGCAGATCACCAAGTCCGGGCACGTGTTTCTGTTCGATCGAGCGACGGGGAAGCCGCTGTTCCCGATCGCGGAGCGGGCCGTGCCGCCGTCGGAGGTGGATGGCGAGGCGACGGCCGCGCGCCAGGTGCTGCCCTTGCAGCCGCCGCCGTTCGCGCGGCAGGCCTTCACCGAGGAGATCGTCACGCGGCGGACGCCGGAGGCGCACGCGGCGGTGCTGGAGCGGCTGCGGAAAGTGCGCAGCGCGGGACAGTTCGTGCCGCCCAGCCTGGAAGGGACGGTGATCTTTCCGGGATTCGACGGCGGCGCGGAATGGGGCGGAGCGGCGTTCGATCCGGCGTCGGGGATGTTGTACGTGAATGCCAACGAAATGGCGTGGATCCTGCGGCTGGTGCCGGCGCCCGCCGGCAGGGAGTCGAGCGGCCGCGGACTTTATAATGCGCGCTGCGCGGGCTGCCACCGGCAGGACTTGCAGGGCAGCCCGCCGGAGTTTCCGGCGCTGGCGGGGATAGCCCGGAAGCGCACGCGGGACGAGATCGCGGCGATCGTTCACCACGGCAGCGGACGCATGCCGGCATTCGCGGAACTGCCGCCGGACGCGGTGGCGGCGATTGTCACCTACGTGACCAGCGGCGAGGACGTGAAGGTCGCGGCGGTAAAGCGCAGCCCGTGGCCGATCGAGCAGAAGTACGTCAGCGACGGCTACAACAAGTTCCTGGACCCGGATGGATATCCGGCCGTGGAGCCGCCGTGGGGCACCCTGAACGCGATCGATCTGAATCGCGGCGAGATTGCGTGGAAGATCCCGCTGGGCGAGTATCCGGAGCTGGCGGCCAAAGGCATGCGCGATACCGGCAGCGAGAACTACGGCGGACCCGTGGTGACGGCGGGAGGTCTGTTATTTATTGGCGCGACGATCCGGGACCGCAAATTTCGCGCGTTCGACAAAGACAACGGGAAGCTGCTGTGGGAGACGACGCTGCCCGCGGCCGGTATCGCCACGCCGGCGACCTACGCGGTCAACGGGCGGCAGTTTGTGGTGATCGCGGCGGGCGGCGGCAAATGGGGCGGCGCGTCCGGCGGCAGCTACGTGGCGTTCGCACTGCCGGAAAAGTAGGTTATTCCTCGCGTAAAGCGACGGTCGGGTCGAGGCGGGCGGCGTGGCTGGCGGGCGCCCAGCAGGCAACCGCGGCGACCGCGACGAAGAACACAGTGATGGCCGCAAATGTGGCCGGGTCGGTGGCGGTGATGCCGACCAGCATGCCGCGCATGGCGCGGGTGAGGACGGCGGCGGCCGCGAAGCCGATCGCCATGCCTGCCGCGCTCAGCGCCAAGCCTTGTCCCACGATCAGCCGGAAGATGTTAGCCGGCGCCGCGCCGAGCGCCACCCGGACGCCAATCTCCGCCGTCCGCTGGCGGACCGCGCTGGACAGGACGCCGTAAAGGCCGACGCCGGCCAGCAGGGCGCCGATGGCGGCGAAAATTCCGATCAACAGGAGCTGAAAGCGGGTGGTCGTCTGCGCGCGGCGGACGGCCTCGTCCATGGTTTGCATCTCCGTCACGGCCAGGCGCCCGGGCGCGAACTTTGCGATCACGGCGCGCACCGTGGCGGCGTACCGCGCGGGATCGCCGGCGGTGCGCAGCGCCCAGTGACGCGAGATGCCGATGCCCCAGAAGCCGTCCATCATATATATCTGGTCGAGGCCGGGATCGGCGAGCGCATGCAGGCGCTGATGCTCGACCACGCCGACGACTTCGAGCCAGGTGGGATCGGGTATGTAGATACAAATGCGTTTGCCCATGGCGGACTGGCCGGGGAAGGCTTTGGCGGCGAGCGATTGGTCGATGACGGCCAGGTTGCGTCCGGCGGCGTTATCCGCTTCGCTGAAGGCG
Source organism: Bryobacteraceae bacterium (assembly GCA_035499555.1). Taxonomy (GTDB): domain Bacteria; phylum Acidobacteriota; class Terriglobia; order Bryobacterales; family Bryobacteraceae; genus Bog-159. Next base: position 131,320 of record DATJYO010000046.1, on the reverse strand, counting down.
CGGCCTTCCAGCATGCGGGCGCGCAGGGTTTCGAAATAGCCGGGCAGGACGGTGGGCAGATCGGCGATGCGGGACGGATCGGCGGGGAGGCGCGCGGTGGACCACCGGATGCCGTACGCCGGGCCGCCGGGCGATAGCGGCAGGCCCAGAGCCGCTCCCACGCTTTCGACGCCGGGAATGGCGCGCAGTCGATCTTCCAGGTCGCGCAGGAAGGCCATGCGCCGCGCGGGCTGCTGGAAGCCTTGCGCATCGCCGATCGCCAGAAATGTGAGCAAGCCGTGCGGGTCGAAACCGGGGTCGGTGTGGAGCAGCGCCAGGAAGCTGCGGAACATCAGGCCGGACCCCACCAGCAGGACGAAGGCCAGCGCGACTTCGGCGATGACCACGCCCGATCGAAGGAAGGCGGCGGCTCCCAGGCCGGCGGGCCGTCCCGCGCTGCGCAGCATTTGCATGATGTCCGGGCGGGCGGCGCGCCAGGCGGGCAGCATGCCGATCAGCGTGGCTTCGGCCAGGCCGGCCAGGGCCGCGAACAGCAGCACGCGCCAGTCGATCGAGGTGGTTTCCAAACGCGGCAGATTGGCCGGCGCGAGCGCCAGCGCTTCCCGAATGCCGGCCCAGGCGAAGGCGAGACCGAGCAGCGTACCCGCCGCGCACAGCAGCAGGGCTTCGGCCAGCAGTTGGCGGGTGAGGCGTCCGGCGCGGGCGCCCAGGGCGGCCCGCACGGCGAGTTCGCGCTCCCTCACGGACACGCGGACCAGCATCAAGCTGGCCACATTGGCGCAGGCGATCAGCAGGAGGAATATGACCGCTCCGGTGAGGGCCAGCAGCGCGGGGCGGACCTCGGCGGTAAGCGCCGTGTGCCAGGATTCCAGGCGCACGCGAGTCCCGGCCTGGGACTGCGCGGCGGCCAGCGAGACGCCGGGTCTGAGCGCGCCGGTGACGCGCAGCATAAGCCCCTCGCGATTCGGCGCGTCGTATCCGCGGTTGTTGGGGATCCATACGTCCGGGCTGGGCTGCGGGCCGAGGCCGGACTCCGGCAGATACAGTTTGAATCCGGGCTGCAGAACGCCGATGATGCGGGGGCCGGGCGCGCCGGCAGGTCCCGGCATGATGCGGCCCAGGACCGCGGGATCGGCGCCGTAGCGGCGCACGAAATAATCGTGGCTGAGAATCGCCACCGAGCCCTGCGGCAGGGGAAACGGCGGGGGAGGCTGGCCGTGGGGCTGGCCGTCCGCCGCAGAAAAGTCGCGGCCCAGGACCGTGTGGCCGCCGAGCATGGGCAGGAAGTTAACGGTCACGAAGCCCTTGCTGATGCGCTCGGCGCTGCCGTCTTCGCGCGGAACCACGGCGCGGAACACCATGACGGCGGCCATGTCGTCGAATGCGGCGCGGGCGCCGTCGCGCAGATCGTAGTAGTAGGCGTTCGACAGGAGATCGGCGGCCAGCACCAGGCGGCTGGCGCCACGGTAGGGCAGCGGGCGCAGGAGCACGGCGTTGGTCACGCTGAAGATGGCGGTAGCGGCGCCGATGCCGAGCGCGATGGTCAGGATGGCGGTGATGGCGAAAGCCGGGGACCAGCGCAGGATGCGCGCGGCGAAGGCCAGATCCTGAGCCAGATCGGCGGCGAAGTTCCCAGGGCGCACGTCGCGGCACTGTTCCTTGGATTGCTCGAGGCCACCCAGCATAAGGCGCGCCTGGCGGCGGGCCGCGGACGGATCGAGGCCGCGGGCGACGAGTTGCGCGGTCTGCTGTTCCAGATGGAAGCGCAGTTCGTCGTCGAGTTCCAGTTCCGCGCGGCGGCGGCGGAAGATGGTACGGAGCCGCAGTGGAAGGGTGTAGATCCAGTTGGCGAGAGGCATGGCTTCAATCCTCCTGGAGCGAGACCACGTGGCTGATGGCGTGCGCGAGGCGGGCCCAGTCGGCGGCCTGCTTGTCGAGTTGCTTGCGGCCCAGGCGGGTCAGGGAGTAGAACTTGGCGCGGCGGCCGAGGTCGCTGGTGCGCCATTCGGCCGTGATCCAGCCGGCGAACTCGAGCTTATGCAGCGCCGGGTAGAGGGAGCCGTCGCTGACCTGAAGGACGTTGGCGGATACCTGTTGCAGGCGCTGGCTGATGGCCCAGCCGTGCTGCGGGCCCAGGGCCAGGATCTTGAGAATCAGGAGATCCAGGGTGCCCTGAACGAGGTCGGAGGGTTTGCTCATCGGCTTATGTTCTCGGTTACCGAGATCATGGTATGACAAAACTTCGCGCGATGCAAGGATTGCGGGAAGGATCGCAAAAAGGTGTGTAGATTTTTGCGACAAACAGGCCTTATAATATGGCTTAGGAAAGTGATCCATCTGCAATCCGAAGTAAGAGGGGGAAGTTTTGACCAGTTCATCCAGCACCATCCGTCCGAAAGTCACGATTGACGGCAATGAAGCCGCCGCCTACGTGGCGCACAAGATCAATGAAGTCATCGCTATCTATCCGATAACGCCATCCTCGCCGATGGGCGAGTGGGCGGACCAGTGGTCCGCCGAATTGCAGCCCAACATCTGGGGCACGGTGCCCTCGGTGATCGAAATGCAGAGCGAGGGCGGCGCGGCAGGCGCCTTGCACGGCGCAATGCAAAGCGGATCGCTGACCACCACGTTCACCGCTTCGCAGGGCCTGCTCCTGATGATCCCCAACATGTTCAAGATCGCCGGGGAACTGACGCCGACGGTGTTCCACATCGCGGCGCGCACGGTGGCGGCGCAGGCGCTGTCGATCTTCGGCGACCACGGCGACGTCATGGCGGCGCGGTCCACGGGCTTCGCCATGCTGGCGTCCAACTCGGTGCAGGAAGTCATGGATTTCGCGCTGATCGCGCAGGCCGCCAGCCTGGAGTCGCGCGTACCCTTTTTGCATTTCTTCGATGGTTTCCGGACCTCGCACGAAGTGGCCAAGGTAGAGCAGCTTTCTGCCGACGATATGCGCGCCATGATCGACGAGGAGCTGGTGCGGGCCCATCGCGCCCGCGCGTTGTCGCCGGATCATCCGGTGATCCGCGGCACGGCGCAGAATCCGGATGTCTTTTTCCAGGCGCGCGAAACCGTGAATCCGTTTTACCAGGGTTGCCCCGCCATCGTGCAGAAGGTGATGGACAGATTCGCGCAAGTGGTGGGCCGGCAGTATCGCCTGTTCGATTATTTCGGCGCGCCGGATGCGGACCGTGTCATCGTGATGATGGGTTCGGGCGCGGAGGTGAGCGAGGAAGCCGTCGCGCACCTGAATGCCGCCGGCGAAAAGGTCGGACTGCTGAAAGTGCGGCTGTACCGGCCGTTTTCGATCGAACATTTCGTGGGCGCGCTGCCGGAATCGGTCAAAACCATCGCGGTGCTCGACCGCACCAAGGAGCCGGGCGCGTCGGGCGAACCGATGTACCTGGACGTGGTCAACGCGCTGAGCGAAGCCATGGTCGCCGGCAAGCGCGTCATCGGCGGCCGCTACGGGCTTTCTTCCAAGGAATTCACACCGGCCATGGTGAAGGGCATTTTCGACGAGATGTTGAAGCCGAAGCCCAAGAATCATTTCACCATCGGCATCCTGGATGACGTGACCCACACCAGCCTGGAGTACGATCCCGCGTTTTCGGCTGAAGTTCCCGGTGCGGTGCGCGCCTTATTCTACGGCTTGGGTGCGGACGGCACCGTGGGCGCCAACAAGAACTCCATCAAGATCATCGGCGAGGAGACCGCCAATTACGCGCAGGGCTATTTCGTCTACGATTCCAAGAAGTCCGGCGCCATTACGGTCTCGCACCTGCGCTTCGGGCCGAAGCCTCTGCATTCCAGCTACCTGATCACCAAGGCGAACTTCGTGGCCTGCCACCAGTTCTCGTTCCTGGAGCGCATCGACGTGTTGAAGTACGCCGAGCCGGGCGCCACGTTCCTGCTGAACAGCCCGTTCGGGCCGGACCAGATCTGGGAGCAGTTGCCCCTCACCGTGCAGCGGCAGATCATCGACAAGAAGCTGCGCTTCTTCGTGATCGACGGCTACCAGGTGGCCAAAGACACGGGCATGGGCGGCCGCGTCAACACCATCATGCAGACCTGCTTCTTCGCCATCAGCGGCGTGCTGCCGCGCGAGGAAGCCATCGCGGCCATCAAGCACTCCATCGAAAAGACGTACGGCAAGCGCGGTGAAGCCGTGGTCAGGAAGAACTTCGCGGCGGTGGACGAGGCCCTGAGCCACATGTCCGAGGTGAAGGTGCCGGCCGCCGCCACGGCCACCTTCGATATACGGCCCGCGGTCCCGGCCGCGGCTCCCGAATTCGTGCAGAAGGTGACCGCCCGCATTATCGCCGGCGAAGGCGACGACCTGCCGGTCAGCGCCATGCCCATCGACGGCACTTTTCCGACGGGAACCACGCAGTGGGAAAAGCGCAACATCGCGCTGGAGATCCCGGTGTGGGACGAAGAGCTTTGCATACAGTGCGGCAAGTGCGTGCTGGTCTGCCCGCATGCCGTGATCCGCGCCAAGGTCTACGAACCGCAGCACGCCGGGGGGGCGCCCGCGACCTTCAAAGCCGTGCCGGCGCGCTGGAAGGATTTCAAGACCATGAAGTACACGCTGCAGGTCGCGCCGGAGGATTGCACCGGATGCGGGCTGTGCGTGGAGGTTTGCCCGGCCAAGAGCAAGAGCGAAGTCAAGCACAAGGCCATCAACATGGCGCCGCAAGCTCCGCTACGCGAGCCGGAAGCCGCCAATTGGGACTTTTTCCTGAAGATCCCGGATATTGACCGGCGCCTGCTCAGCCACAGCCTGGTGAAGGATAACCAGCTCCTGCAACCGCTGTTCGAATTCTCGGGCGCGTGCTCCGGCTGCGGCGAGACCCCCTACGTCAAGCTGGTCACGCAATTGTTCGGCGACCGCATGATCGTCGGCAACGCCACCGGCTGCTCTTCGATTTACGGCGGCAACCTGCCCACCACGCCGTACAGCGTCAACAGCCAGGGTCTGGGCCCGGCGTGGTCGAACTCCCTGTTTGAAGACAACGCGGAGTTCGGACTGGGCATGCGGCTGGCCATCGATAAACAGAATGAATACGCCCGCGAGCTGGTGGCGCGCCTGAGCGGGACCATCGGCGAGGAACTGGCGCGGGGCCTGTTGGATGCCGACCAATCGAGCGAAGCCGGCATCTTCGCGCAACGCGCGCGGGTGGCGGAATTGAAGGAGAAGCTGCGCGGGGCGGGCACGCCGGAAACCCGCGACCTGCTCAGCCTGGCCGATTCCCTGGTGCGGAAGAGCGTCTGGATTCTGGGCGGCGACGGCTGGGCTTACGACATCGGGTACGGCGGCCTGGATCACGTGCTGGCTTCGGGGCGCAACGTCAACATCCTGGTGCTGGATACAGAAGTCTACTCCAACACCGGCGGCCAGATGTCCAAGGCCACGCCGCGCGGCGCGGTGGCCAAGTTCGCGGCCGGCGGAAAGCCGCGCGCCAAGAAAGACCTGGCCATGATGGCCATCAACTACGGTTCGGTCTACGTGGCCAAGGTGGCCATGGGCGGCAACGACAGCCACACCATCAAGGCGTTCATGGAAGCCGAATCGTACGACGGGCCGTCGCTCATCATCGCCTACAGCCACTGCATCGCGCACGGCTACGACATGGTGCACGGGCTCGATCAGCAGAAAGCCGCGGTGCAGTCCGGTTACTGGCCGCTGTTCCGCTACGATCCGCGCCTGCCGGCGGAAGGCAAGAATCCGTTCCAGCTCGACTCGCGCGCGCCCAGTATCAAGCTGAAGGAATACGTCTACAACGAGACGCGCTACACGATGCTGGCCAAAAGCAATCCGGACGAAGCGCATCGCCTGCTCGAACTGGCGCAGAAAGACGTGCTCGATCGCTGGAAACTTTACGAGTACATGGCCCACATGCCCGCCAACGGCGCGGCCCAGGAGACAAAATAATGATCGACCTCTCCAAGACCATCGACCTTTCGACCACGTACCTGGGTCTGAAGTTGAAGAATCCCGTGGTGGCTTCCTCCTCGCCTATGTGCGAGGAGGTGGCCAACATACGGCGCATGGAGGATGCGGGCGCGGCGGCCGTGGTGCTGCACTCGTTATTCGAGGAACAGATCGCGCTGGAGAGCTACGAGCTGGACCATTTTATGTCGGCGGCGGAAGATGTCGGCGCCGAGTCCACCACGCATTTCCCCGACCTGCTGGGCTACAACCGCGGGCCGGAGGGCTATTTGAAGCACATCCGCAAGGTGAAGGAAGCGGTCGGCATCCCGGTGGTCGCCAGCCTCAACGGCGTATCGGTGGGCGGCTGGATCCGCTTCGCCAAAGAGATGCAGCAGGCCGGCGCGGACGCCCTGGAGCTGAACATTTATTACATCCCGGTGGATCCGGAGGTGAGCGGCGAGCAGGTCGAGCGCAAGTACTGCGACCTGGTGCGCGAGGTCCGCGCCGCCGTTCACATCCCGGTGGCCGTCAAGCTGGGACCGTATTTCAGCTCGCTGGCCCACATGGCCAAGCGGCTGGAAGCCTGCGGCGCCGACGGCCTGGTGCTCTTCAATCGTTTCTATCAACCGGACTTCGACCTGGAAGCGCTGGAAGTGGTCCCCAACCTGATCCTCAGCAATCAGTACGAACTGCTGCTGCGGCTGAACTGGGTGGCGGTGCTCTACGGCAGCGTGAAGACCGACCTGGCCGTCACCGGCGGTGTGCATGCCGCGACGGACGTAGTGAAGGCCATGATGGCGGGCGCCAAGGTCGCCATGATGACCTCCGCCTTGCTCAAGAAAGGCATCAGCTACCTGGACATCGTGCTCACCGAATTGCTCATCTGGATGGGCGACCACGAATACGACTCCATCCGCCAGATGCAGGGGAGTATGAGCCGAAACGCCGTTCCGCAGCCGCAAGCCTTCGAGCGGGCCAATTACATGAAGGTGCTCAGCTCGTACAACATGCGGTAGGCGTTCAGCGCACGATCAGGCCTTGCCCGGTAGGCAACGAGAGAACCTGCGCGCCCAGCGATCGGGCGTACTGTAAAAGGCGTCGTGCAACGTCTATGCATCGCCGACCGTTCCAATGGCTCTGATGGCGGATTTCCTTGGTCGTCTTACCTGGTCTATTCCAACCTGTACACGGTTGCGGCGCGAAAGGAAAATCCCAGAGCCGCCCTGCGCCACGCCCCGGAAAAGGACTGCATAGAGCTCCTGAGGGCGGAAATGGCTGAGTGGCGGCCCAAGCGGGTTCTGATCCTGACGGGCTGGAATTGGGCTCAGCCATTTCTGTCGGACTGGCCATCTTTGCAGGTCAAGAAGGCCCAGGGCGCGTACGTCGATGGCGCGTTCCAGCTAGACTGGGGCCCACGCGCGCGGACGGTGGTCGTAGTATCGAAGCACCCGCAGGGAAAGCCCGGGGCCCGGCTGCTGGAAGAGATCCTGGGTGCCTTCCGGTGAGTGCCGGCGAGGTCAGCGAACTCCACCAATTAGCCCGCCCGCTTTAAGCCCTCACGAATGGCCTCCTTGAGCACGGTCTGATAGCCGATACCGGAGGTCTTAGCAATGTGCCGCGCGCGCTCAAGGTCAACGATCGGCACACGGATCGATATAGCGCGGGTGGTTTTCTCCTTGGCCTGCCGCATGAGACGCCGCAGCAGGCGCATGTCCGTCTTTGCGATGCGGGAGCCAGTGGAGCGAACCAGGGTTCCGCTTTTGAGCGCGCGGGCGAATTCGCGCTGCGTTTGCCGGCTCCCCTCCGGAGTCGAGTACCATTCTGATTCATCTGTCGATTTGCGGGGCATAATGGCTTCTTTCCTCAGCGCTCATCTCGTAGGCGGTCACCGCCCGGAAGAGTCTCCGGCGGATGGTGAACACCACCGCCCAGATAGCGTCCCACGTCCGTCCTGCCGAGTAGCTTCCACCGCTTTTCGCGTTTGACCGTCGCCGCCGGAATAATAGCATGCGGACGCGTCACGGCCTCCTCAACCTCGAAGGGCGTAACCGAATGGCGCAGAAGATGCTCTACGTTGGCCAGGTCCCAATCGAATCCTTTGAGCCCGTCCAACACCGTTCAAGTATACACAGATCTTGTATGTACAGCAAGCCGTCGAGCGGGCCTTCGAGCAGGCCAATTACATGAAGGTGCTCAGCTCGTACAACATGCGGTAGGCGCTTCAGCGCACGATCAGGCCTTGCCCGGTGGGCAACGACAGAACCTGCGCGCCCAGCGATCGGGCGGCTTCGTCGATGGCGCGGGTGAGGCTCTCATAACCGAAGTAGGCGTAATCGTCAAAGAGCACCAAGGCGCCGGGCGCCAGCAGTCCCCAGAAGTACTCCAGCGCCGCCCGCTCGGGATAAGCGCAATTCATGTCGATGTGCAGGAACGCGACCTGGCTGACCGGCACTGACGGCAACACTTCCGGCACCACGCCCTGCACAACTTCCACCCGGAACCACTCCGCAAAATTGGCGCGCACGCGCGCCAGATCGGTTACGTAGGCGCCGCGGGCGGCGGCATCTTGAGCGGCAGCGAAGCGGCCGCCGCGGACCTCTTCGCCGGAATATTGCGCGGCGACCGGGCCGGCGAACGTGTCGATCAGGAAGAAACGCTTGTCCAGGCGGTTCCAATCCAGGTGATGGAGGACCGCGGAGCTGAAGAAACCGGCGTTGACTCCGCACTCGACGAAGTCGCCCGGTACGCGGACGGCCGCGCCGGCGGCCCATAGCGCCACATGCACACGCCACTCGATGTGCGGGTCGGCGCCGCCGCCGGCTTTCACCCCACGGGCGTAGGCGGCCTGAAAATCGGGCGATGCCCGAAAGTGATCGTTGTTGGTGGTGAACAGGCTGTCGCGCGCGTAATAGGCGGGCGAACGCGTGTTGAATACGACGTATCCCGCCGCTTCCAGCCGCCGCCGTATCCAGTTTTTCAGCATGTTCTCCGGCGGATGGCGGTGGTCAAAGGTTCTGTTCGGAAGCCGCCTCGGCTTCGGCGGCAGCTTCCGGTCCGGCGGCCTGAGCTTCGGCCAGGACGCGCCGGGCCTCCTCCAGGTCCACACGCGGAACACGCACGTCGAACGAGAGCACCGGAATCGTGCTGGTGCCTACTAAGACGGACGGGATGCCATTGGCCTGCAGCAAGCTGTGGATCTCCATGGCTTCCATCTCGGAGTTGTGGTTCGACGAGCTGAACAGGACCACGGTGTCTAGCTGGTGCGAGGTGTCCGGAGATTGATCTTCCGATTCTGGCTCCATGCTTCCAGCATAGCGCAGGGCTAGAACTGCTCGTCGGCGGACGGTCCGTACAGGGCGGGCACGGCAACGTCATTCAGCCGCAGGTAGACGGTCAGTTGCGCGCGATGGTGGATGCAATGGTTCATCACGAAGCCACGGATGCAGGCGATGCGGGGCATGCTGAACAGGGTCTGGCCGCCCGAGAGCAGCGACCAGGTGGCGCCGAACTGGGCATCCGTGGCATTGGCCAAAGCGTTGCGCGCGGCAGTCACGTTCCGATCGAACCGGGCCAGCAGCTCGGCGGTGGCGGCCAGCGGCTCTTCTTTATACGGCGGCGCGCCGGGCGGCGCTATATCGAACGAGTCGTGGGCCATGGTGTCCACCGTCCACCCGGTCATGTTGACGATGTGGGTGGCCAGCGCACCCATGGCAAAGGACTTCGGGTGCGGCTTCCAGCCGAACTTTTCCTCCGGGCAGCGTTCCAGGACTTTACGGGTATTGGCCATTTCGTGGTCGAATTCAGGGAGCAGAGCGTCACGTATCATGGTTGGAATCCTCTTGGCTATATTCGCCTTTTATTCGCTTTCTGTCAAGTCCCCGGTTGTAAATTGTGAGATGCTGAGACCATGCGATTGCTGGCCGCTTTTCTGCTGATCGTCTCGGCGCTGGCAGGCGCCACCCGGGTCCTGGTGACGGTGGTCGATCCGAAGTCCGGAGTGGTGGTGCCCAACCTGCAGGCCGCGGATTTTTCGGTGCTGGACGACAAGACGCCGCGGACCGTGGAAGCCGCCGAGTTCACCCACACCACGCTGGACATCATGATGCTGCTGGATACCAGCCTGGTGGGCGAGATGGTGCGCCCGCTGGCCGGTGAACTGATCGGCCAGTTGCAGCCGAAAGAACAGATGGCGCTGGTGGCTTTTCATTCGTCGGCGGACCTGATCCAGGACTTCACCTCCAGCAAGCAACTCCTCAACCGCGCCGTGTCGCAGGTGAAATACGGGAACTCGCCGCACGTGCTGGACGCGATCTACGCGGCGGTGGACGGCGGCTTCGAATCGAGCACCTTCCGCCGCACGATCCTGCTGCTCACGGCGGGCGTAGAGGGCTACAGCCGCATGGACGAGAAGGAAGTGATCCGGCTGGCCCGCAAGAACGGCGTCTCCATTTATCCGGTGTACGTGATGGGCAATGAACGCTCGTTGATGGAGAGCCTGGCGCGGCAGACCGGCGGCGCCTCGTTCAACGTGCGGAACATGAAGAGAAACAGCAGCATGGCGCCGGGGGCGGCGATCTTTGAGGTGCTGCGGTCGTACTACACGGTCACGCTGGGCGGCAACCTGTCGCTGGGCGAGAAGCTGAAAGTGGAAGTGCGGCGGCCGGAAAAGCTCTTCGTCTCCTCACTGCCGCTGGACTAAACGGCCGGCTACAGGCTGGCCGCCGATCCGCCGATGGTAGATCAGGGTGGCGGCATGCGGCTGGAATCGAACCCTGAGATCTATCGCACGGTTCTCGAGAACGTACCGGTCGGTGTGTATCTGGTGGACCAGGAACGCCGGATCGTTTTCTGGAACCGCGCGGCGGAGGAGATCACCGGGTATCTGGGCCAGGAGGTGATCGGACGATTCTGCCACGACAATATCCTGATGCACTGCGATCGGGACTCAAACATCCTATGCGGCTCCGGCTGTCCGTTGGCGCGCACCATCGCCGACGGCCGGCTCCGGCAGACCGACGTTTTCCTGCGCCACAAGGAAGGCCAGCGCATCGCGGTGGAGGTGCGGGCCATGCCGGTGCGGGACGAGTCTGGGGCGATCGTGGGTTCGGCGGAATTCTTCAGCCGCCGTCCCTATGTGGCGGAAGGGACCGGCGGCGGGCGGCGCGATGTCCGCCATGCGCGGGACGCGATCACGGATCTGCCGGACCGGGACGCCATGCTGGAGGCCGTGCGGGACGCCATACAGGAGTTCGGTACTTCGCAGCGGAAGTTCGGCATACTTCGCGCGGCCGTCGATGACATGGAGCGGCTGCGGCTATCCGACGGCTACCAGGCCGTGAATGCCGTGATGTACGCCGCGGGCCAGACGATCGCGGGCGGTATACGGCCCAGCGACACCGCCGGCATGTGGCGGGAGGGCGGGTTCATGGTGGTGGTTTCCTGCGACTATGGCGGGGCGCTGGCCGCCTGCGCGGGAAGGCTGCAAAGCCTGGTTAAAATGGCCGCCGTTCCGTGGTGGGGCGATCGCCTGTCGGTCACGGTATCGATGGGCGGCGCCATGGTGGAGCCGGACGACACGGCGGAATCCCTGGTCGAGCGCGCCAGCCGGGCCTTGGAGGCCGGCCGCGCGCAAGGGCCGGATTCGCTGCTGGTGATTTGAGGCAGATATTCATGTTCGCAATCATTGGAATCGTAGTGGTTTTCGGCGCGATCGTGGGCGGGTACCTGATGGAGAAAGGCAATCTGCACGTGCTGCTGCAGCCCGCCGAACTGGTCATCATCGCCGGGGCGGCGGCCGGCACGGTGCTCATTTCGAATCCGCCGTACATCCTGAAGAAGATGATCAACGGGTTGACGGGCGTCTTCAGCGGATCGAAGTACACCCGCCAGCGTTATCTCGATTCCCTGAAACTGCTCTTCGATCTGTTCAACCGTTCGCGGCGGGAGGGCCTGTCGGCGATCGAGGCGGACCTGGAGGAGCCATCCAAGAGCAAAACCTTCACCGCCTTTCCAGTCATCATGAAGGACCACCACGTTTTGGATTTCATCTGCGACACGCTGCGTACGGCCAGCAGCGGGGCGGTGGAGCCTTTCGATATCGATCAGATGATGGAGTCGGACATGGACGTCCACCATCACGAAGCCACCCAGCCGGTGGCCGCGCTCAGCACGGTGGCCGACTCGCTGCCGGGCCTGGGGATCGTGGCCGCGGTGCTGGGAGTGGTGATCACCATGGGCGCCCTGGGCGGGCCGCCGGAGGAGATCGGCCACAAAGTGGCCGCGGCACTGGTCGGGACTTTTCTGGGAATCCTGTTGTGTTATGGCCTGTTGGGACCCCTGGCATCTAATATGAGCAAGACCGCGGACGAGGAGCACGCCTACTATCAGGTTCTGCGCGTGGCCATGAATGCGTTCATCAAGGGGACCGCGCCGATCCTGGCGGTGGAGATCGGGCGGCGCGCCGTACCCGGAACGGTGCGGCCGGGCTTCCAGGAATTGGAGAAGCTTTGCCGCAAGAAGGCGCCGGAGGCCGCCGCGGCTTAGCGGATACTGGCCATGGCAGCCCGTCCCATCATCGTCATCAAGAAGAAGGCCGTACACGGCGGCCATCACGGCGGTGCGTGGAAGGTGGCTTATGCCGACTTTGTCACGGCCATGATGGCGCTGTTCATCGTCCTGTGGCTGCTGAACAGCAGCAAACAGATCCGGGAGGCGGTAGGCGGTTACTTCAAGGACCCCACCGGCACATCCAAGAAAGTCGGCAGCGGAAAGACCGGCGCGGGCGACAATTTCACCTTGACCAAGGAGAACATGAACAGGCTCAAGGATGAATTGCAGAAGTCGGTGCGCAAGATTTCGGATTTCGAAAAGCTCAAGAATCAGATCGAAATGACGGTGACCGCCGAGGGCCTGCGGATCGAATTGATGGAGAGCGAGAAAGGCACGTTTTTTGCGAGCGGCGAGGCCGAGCCGAGCGAGGACGGCCGGCAGATCCTGATCATGCTGGCGCAGGAGCTGGGCAAACTGCCCAACACCGTGTCGATCGAGGGCCACACCGACTCGAAGCCGTTCGCGGGCCACGGCAACTACAGCAACTGGGAACTGTCCGCCGACCGCGCCAACGCCGCGCGCCGCATGATGCAGGACAACGGCCTGGGCCCGCGGCAGATCTCGCAGGTGCGGGGCTACGCGGATCAGCGGCTACGCAAGCCGGCCGCTCCCGAGGACCCCTCCAATCGCCGCATTTCGGTGGTGGTGCAATACCTCGAGAAGGCGGACGACGGCGATGGGAAGAAGGAGGACGCCAAGAAGGCTGAGCCGGTTACGGCGCCGCCTGCCCATCATTGACGTCTGGCGGGCTTAGTGCGCGGCGGCCGCGGGCTGCGGCGTCACTGCCGGCGGGTGCGCCCCTTCGGGTATGGGCGCGAGCATGTCTTCTTTGCGCTTCACCAGGGTCGCCGTATTGAAGCTGGCGACCTCGAATCCGTGCCCGTGCGTGATGGCGTCGGTGGGACAGGCCTCTACGCAATACCCGCAGAAGATACAGCGGTTGTAATCGATGTTGTAGACCTTGGCGTAGCGTTCGCCCCCGCTGATGCGCGTCTGCGCGGTGTTCTCCGCGGCTTCGATGTAGATGCAATTGGAAGGACAGGCCGCTGCGCACAGAAAACAGGCCACGCATTTTTCCAGGCCGTTGGCGTCGCGCTGCAGAACGTGAACGCCGCGATAGCGTTCCTGCACCTTGGGCGGCTCGTCCGGATAATTCTCGGTCACCGTGGGAGACATCATCTCCTTGAAAGTGACGCCCATGCCCTTGGCGATGGCCGCGGCGGAACCCAGTATGTCGAGTTTATTAGCCATTGCGATCCCTCTGTTCATTCCCTAGCTGCGCGCAACTCCCGACGGGAGTTCAATTCTTGGAGCCTCAACCTGCCTTCCACTCCGGCACGTTTTCACCCGCCCGGAAAGGCGTCACTCCGACCTGCCCGGCCAGGGCCTGGAATTCCCGCTTATTGAAACCCTCCAGGCTCCACGCCACGGTTCCATCCGGCGACAACAGGAACAGCGACGGGACGTGGGAGATCTGGTAGGCATTGCTGGCCGGATAACCGCTCTCTTCGGTATCGAGCAGCATTGGAAAGCTGATACGGAACTCCGCGCAGAACTCGCGGGTAGTCTCCGCATCGTCCTGGGAAACCCCGTAGATATTGATCGCGCCCGGCGCATGCCCACGATGAATCCGTTCCAGGAAAGGCAAGGTCATCTGGCAGACCGGGCACGAGGCTTTGAAGAAGGCCAGCAGAACAGGCCCGTCGCGCAACAGACCCGCGCGATCCGCGACGGTGGCGCCATCCTGCAGACGCTGCAGCCGGAACCCGGGGGCCGGATTGCCGGAACGCAGGATTTCCTTCTGCTTGAAAGCTCCCATCGATTTCAGTTTAGCGCGAGCGAGGCGGGCGGTCCCGGCGGGGAGTGCAGGTTATGGCCCGCATGTGCGTGCCAGGCACATCCCTGGAGGGCCCCGATCGCTGATTACAAGGGAGATGGGCGCCCGGCATGTGACATGCAAAGGACCCGTTTCGATCCAGGAGAGCCGCGGCGTGACGATTGCGAAGATAACGGGACCGGGCCTGGCGTCCATCGCCGTTGGGGTAGCGCTTTTGTGGGCCTGCATCATCGGCGAGCACGGGATCGTGGCGCGGGCCAACGCCGGCACCGCGGAGACCCTGCGCGCCATGCGTGCATTGCGTCTGCGGCACCGGCGCGATCCGGTGACGGCGCCGGCGCGGCCTGCGGTGCGCCGGGCAACCGGCGGCGCGCGTTTCCTGTAAGATCGAACCATGCGCCCGTTGGAGGCGAGGTTCCTCCTCATGATATTGACCCTGACCGCCGCCGGATGCGGTTCTCCGGAACGCGATTTCTCGAAGCTCGCCGAGGAGTACGTGTACTCTTCGTTGTCCTTCTCGCCGGTGGCCGCCACGGCCGCGGGGCTGCACCACTATCAGGGACAGAATCTGGATGAGCGGCTCGACGACATGAGTCCGGCATCGATCGATCATCAGCGGGAATATTATCAGCGGTTCCGGGAGAGGCTGCGGAACCAGGTCAAGCCGGATACGCTCAGCGCCGAATCCCGCGCCGATTACGACATCATTCAGAATCAGCTGGCTTTGCAGTTGCTGGACCTGGAGGAGACGCAGAGCTACCTGCACGATCCCACCGTGTACGTGGAGATGGCCGGCAACGCGCTGTTTGCGCCGCTGACGCTCCATTACGCGCCGCTCGCCACGCGCATCCAGCAGATCATCGCGCGGCTCCAGCGCCTGCCGTTGCTGTTCGACCAGGCCAGCACCAACCTGGTCTCCGCGCCGGCCCTATGGACGCAGGTGGCAGGCGAGGAAAACGAAGGCAACATCGAGTTGGTGGACAAGACCATACGCGCCGCGGCGCCCGCCAACCTCCGTGCGGATTACGATCGCGCGGCGCAAGGAGCGCTGGACGCCTTGCGGAAATTCCAGGATTATCTGCATACCAGCCTCACCGTACGCGACGAATACGACTGGCGCCTGGGGCGCGACCGGTACACCCGCAAGTTCCGCTACAGCCTGGCGGCGGGCATGGATCCCGGCGACGTGCTGGAGATGGCCGCGCGTAGACTGCAGGAAGTGCGGGCGCGCATGCTGGCGCTGGCGCTGCCCATGCACCGCACGTTTTTTCCCCAGCACACGGATCACGCGGACCTGGCGGGTCTGGAGCGCGAAAACCGGGTCATCTCGGAGGTGCTCGACCAGATCGCCGGCCGCCACTCCACGGCTGCCTCTTACCTGGACGACGCCAGGGCGGACCTGGATGAGGCCCGCCGGTTTGTGGCGCAGAAACATCTGGTCACGCTGCCGCCGCAATCGAACCTGCAGGTGATCCCCACGCCCGCGTTCATGCGCGGCATCTACGCGGTGGGCGGCTTCGATCCGGCGCCGCCGCTGGAGCCGAACCTGGGCGCCTTCTACTGGATTACTCCCATTCCAGCGGACTGGAATCAGAGCCGCGTCGAATCCAAACTGCGGGAATACAACTTCTACAAGCTGAAGCTGTTGACGCTGCACGAAGCTATTCCCGGGCATTACGTGCAGTTCGAATATGCCAATCAGATCCAACCGCCGACGCGGCGGCTGCTGCGTGCCTTGTACGGCAATACGCCGTACATCGAAGGCTGGGCGGAGTATGCCACCGAGGCCATGCTGGACGGCGGATACCTGGACGACTCCCGCGAGCTGCGCCTGACCTTCGCAAAAGAGGAGCTGCGCGTGATCGCCAACGCGATCCTGGACATACGCCTGCAGATGCTCAACATGTCGGACCAGGAGGCACTGGACCTGATGGAGCGGCAGACATTCCAGGAACACGAGGAAGCGGCCGCCAAACTGCAGCGCGCCAAGCTCTCCTCGGCGCAACTGCCGGCCTACTTCGTGGGCTGGCGGGGATGGCTGGCGGCGCGCGAGAAGTACCGGAAAGCGCAGGGCGCCGCGTTCAATCCGACCGAATTCCACGATCGAGCTCTAAAGCAAGGTGCGGTTCCGCTCCCCGAACTGATGCCTCTGTTGGGCCAGAAGTGAAGGAGCGGGCGGACGCTGTTTTATAATTAGAGAACTAGAGGAACTTAGCGCGGGATGCCAGAGTCTCAGCCGAGCCAGCACTCAGGCGGTTTCAACCCGATTTCCTGGGTACGCGATCTGTTGCTGTCGGTCCTGATCGCCATCGTTCTGATCGTATTCATCTATCAGCCGGTCAAGGTGGAAGGCACCAGCATGATGCCTGCGCTTCAGGACCAGGAACGTATCTTTATTAACAAATTCACTTATCGTTTTGGATCGGGAAATATTGAACGCGGCGATACGGTGGTTTTCTGGTTTCCGCTGGATGTTTCGAAATCTTACATCAAGCGGGTGATCGGGCTGCCGGGAGATGTGGTGGAGATCGACCGCGGCACGGTGATGGTGAACGGAAAAGCGCTGGCGGAAGATTATGTCCCGCCGGACTATCGCGATACGATCTCCTGCCCGCCGACCCGCATCCCCCCGGATCGGTATTACGTGCTGGGAGATCACCGCAGCTCTTCCAACGACAGCCGGGCCTGGGGAACGGTACCGCGTGCAAATATTTACGGGAAGGCTGTTTTTGTTTACTGGCCGCTGGATAAAATGGGCCGGGTTCGCTGAGCATTTCACCGGTTAACGTTAGTAAACCGTGTGAAAAGCACGTGTAGAAAATCCCAGGTAAAAAGTGCGCGTACGCCGCCGGGACGCTCGAAAACGCGCGCCAACGGGTCTCTAGGCTGCCGAGGCAGCCGCGAAGACGCGCGTTTCCGTAGCCCGATCGGCAGCCTTGCGGTCCGCCCAGTATTTGCGCATCCGTTCCGACACCTGTTGCCGCTCCTGAGGGCTCATGAACTTACGGCCCCGCCGCGACGTGGCGACCGGAATCGAAATCGAGTGCTCCGCCAACTGTTCGAGAGAAGCAATGACTTTGTCTAATCGAATCTTCTCTTCGTAAAGTTCAGCAAGTATCTTATTTAATTCCATGCCAATTTCATAGCAATCCGCCTGCCGCGGCGCGATGATTTCTCTACCGCCGGAAAAACAAAAGTACCAGGGATAGAACTACGCTCAGCAGAAGGCAGGTGACCACCGGGAAATAGAAGCTGGTATGCTTACCGTGGATATAGATATCGCCCGGCAACCGCCCGATACGCAAGGGCAGCTTGTCCCCAATAGTAAACAGCAGCCCTGCGACGACCAGGAAAACGCCGGCGACGATGAGTAGACGTCCCATGCCTGCCATAACGCCCATAACCTCATTGTGAGTGGATCCGCGGCCCAGGCTGGGAGACGGATTCGCGGATGAAGCCGACGATGGCGTCCAACGACGCGCCCGGCTGAAACACTGCAGCCACGCCGTGCTGTTTCAGAGCCGCGGCATCCTCGTCCGGCACGATGCCTCCGACGATCACCTTTACATCCTGCATGTCGTTCTGGCGCAGCAGTTCCATCACGCGGGGCACGATGGCGTTATGAGCGCCGGAAAGGATCGACAGGCCGATCACCTGCACATCTTCCTGCAAGGCCGCGTTGACGATCATCTCGGGTGTCTGGCGCAGGCCGGTGTAGATCACTTCCATACCGGCGTCCCGCAAGGCGCGGGCGATCACCTTGGCGCCACGGTCGTGGCCGTCCAGGCCGGGTTTGGCGACTAGCACGCGAATGGGAGGATTCATTTAGATGTGCGCCGTCTCCTGATAAGAACCGAACACCTGGCGCAACGCGTCGCAAATCTCGCCCAGAGTCGCGTAGGCGCGCACCGCATCCAGAATGAACGGCATGGTGTTTTCGGTTCCTTCCGCCGCCCGCCGCAGGGCGTCCAGAGTGCGACTCACCTGGGCGGCATCGCGCCGCGCACGCAGATGGGCCAGCTTCTTTTGCTGATGATCCTGCGCCGTCTGATCGATCTGCAACAGGTCGATGGGTTGATCGCCGGACTGGAACGCGTTGACGCCCACGACCAGTTTCTCTTTGGCTTCCACGTCGCGCTGGTAGGCGTAGCTGGCATTGGCGATCTCGCTCTGCGGGAAACCTTTTTCGATGGCGGCGATCATGCCGCCCATTTCGTCGATGCGGCGGAAGTAATCTTCGGCGGCATGCTGCATGTCGAGGGTGAGGCGCTCGACGAAATAGCTGCCGCCCAGCGGATCGGGCGTGTTGGCGACGCCGCTCTCATAGGCCAGAATCTGCTGGGTGCGCAAAGCGATGGTGACCGCCTGTTCGCTCGGCAGCGCATAGGCTTCGTCGAGCGAGTTGGTGTGCAGCGACTGGGTGCCGCCCAGCACGGCCGCCAGCGCCTGTACGGCGGTTCGGATCACGTTATTGTAGGGCTGCTGCCAGGTGAGGGAACAGCCCGCCGTCTGGGAATGAAAGCGGAGTTTCAAACTGCGCTCGTCTTGGGCGCCGAAGCGATCGCGCATGGCGTAGGCCCACAGTTTGCGCGCCGCGCGGTATTTGGCGATCTCTTCGAAGAAGTCGTTGTGGGCGTTGAAAAAGAAGCTGAGACGCGGGGCGAACTCGTCGATCGAGAGCCCGCGCTGGAGGCCCCATTCCACATATTCGATGCCGTCGCGCAGGGTGAAGGCCAGCTCCTGCACGGCGGTGGAGCCGGCTTCGCGGATGTGGTAGCCGCTGATGGAGATGGGATTGAAGCGGGGCGTATGGCGCGCGCCGAATTCGATGGTGTCGGTGACCAGGCGCATGGAAGGGCGCGGCGGAAAGATGTACTCCTTCTGCGCGATGTATTCCTTGAGGATGTCGTTCTGGATCGTGCCGGAAACCGCTTTCCAATCGACGCCCTGCTGTTCGGCGACAGCCAGGTACATGGCCCACAACACGGACGCCGGCGAGTTGATGGTCATGGACACGGTGACGTCGCCGAGGGGGATGCCGCGGAAGAGGATCTCCATGTCTTCGAGCGAGGAGATGGAGGCGCCGCACTTGCCGACCTCACCCTCCGCGAGCGCGTGATCGGCGTCGTAGCCCATCAGCGTGGGCAGGTCGAAGGCTACGGAAAGGCCGGTCTGCCCCTGTTCGAGCAGGTAATGGTAGCGGCGATTGGTCTCCTCGGGGGTGGCGAAGCCGGAGAACTGGCGCATGGTCCACAGGCGTCCGCGATACATGGTTTCATGGATGCCACGCGTATACGGGAACACGCCAGGAGCGGGCAGGTCGCGCGGATCCAGGTCGCGCACCTGTGGGGGACCGTAGAGCGGCTCGATGGGCACCCCGCTGATGGTGGTGTACTGTTTTGCGGCGACAGCCATGTCCACATTCTACCGAATGGGGCAAGCAGCGCGGTCTTGGCGGCGGGCACGCGGAGCGGCCCGCGAAGATCGGGTCAAAGGGGCCTGGATGCCCGGAGTTGGCGCCTGTACAGACCCAAACCGATCAACCCGGCGCCCAGGAGCGACAGCGACGCCGGTTCCGGGACCGAGGGGGACTGCGGAGTGAAGTGCAGAGCGAAAACAAACTCGTTGGCGGCGTTCGGGTCGATGCCACCGTCGGAGACAAAGTTGTATGGATCGACGAATATTTGTTGCCAGTCGGACTGGACTCCGGCGGGCAAGGGAGCGCTGAAGCCGCTGTTATAGTAGGCTTCGCCCGGCAGAATCGGATTGGAAGAGGTAGCGCAGCAGATGCCCCCGAAATTGTAGAGCGGGTCAACGGGAACGCCGTTCACCAGCCATTGGGAGACCACGGCATCGAAGTAGACCGGCTGGGAAAGGTCGTAGCTGATGACGATGTTCCAGTTGGCGTCGATGTTGCCCGCCAGCGGACCGCCGCCGACGGTCTGCATGTAGAACACGTCCCATTCGCCACCACCGGCGGTGGCCACCTGGTCCTGCCAGATTCTCACGGCTCCGTCATCCACCAGGACCGGCGTCGAACTGAAGGTGGTGGTGTCGGAATAAGTGTCCGGGGCGTTAGTCCCGCCGAAGACCAGGGTCGAACCGACGTTGATCAGGCTGGCCTGCGCGGTGGCGCCAAGCGACAGAAAGGCCACTGCCAGCCAGAACGTACTCTGCCTCATAAATCCTCCGCAAGCACACCGATACGCTGCAAGAAACGCATCTTAACCGTAGATAGCAGGTGGACCGGGACGTGTCAAATGCCGGGACGTACAGGACCGGGAGGCGGGTTGCCCGGAACTCATAGCGTGGGATCGATTTACGGATGAGACGCGGTTCGGCTCGGCTACTTGTCAGCGCGGCCGCCGGCCGGTTTGACGACTGCGAACTCGAAGATCATGGCTTTGCCGCGCACGACGAAGCACAGGTAATGCTCCCAAAAGAGGCGATAGCGCGGGAAATGGTTCACCAGGAATTCGAAGCCGAGCCAGCGCCAGAACTGGAGCAATTTGACACGGACGGAGATCTGGCGGAACCGGGCCTTGGTATAGTAGCCGAACCCGCCGTGATCCTCGCCGAAGTAGCGGAAGGAATAGCTGTTCAAGTGGCTGCGGTGGGTTGGATCGCAAAACGAACTGAAGTCGGTGTAATGCGGCGTCTCGATGCGTACGGTGCCGCCGGAGCGCACCAGGCGATGGAACTCCTCCATAGTGGCGATGACGTCCGAAACGTGCTCGATGACGTGGATGGCCAGCAGGCGGTCGAAGGAATCATCGGCGAACGGGTAGGGAAAGCGATCGAGATCGCACAGGACATCGGCGCGGCTGGCGGGGTTGCGGTCAATGCCAATGGCTCCGGGCTGTTTGTGAATCCCGCAACCGACGTCGAGGATCCTGGGCACCCTTACAGAGTAGCCTGCAACGGATTCGTACGGCGGATCACCGGGGGCGGGTGGGCTTATGCGGCGCGGACATCCACGATGCAGGAGGTCATGATGGTGCGATGCTCGGGGTGGCGGAATTCCAGGTGCATGCCGCGTCCGATGAAAGAAGTCTTCAGCATGGAGCCGCCCCAGTTGGACCCTTCGATGTGCACCAGCACCGGTTCCGGGCAGAACTTCGGATGGCCGGAGATCAGCGCACGGCCCTGGCCGCGATTGACCAGCGTGTACTCGCGATTCTGGGTCTCCACGCGCAGGATGGCGCCCTCGGGTAACTGGTCCAGGAAGACACCGCCCTCCATCTCGGAGGCGATGAAATTGTGATTCACCGTGTCGCCCAGGTTCGGGTGAGGCGCAAACAGCTTCGGCGCTGGCAGACCGATGTCGGTATCCATGACCGTCCGCTCTTATTCTAATCAAAATATCGGCGGGCGTGTTCGGTAACTTTGGTTGGTAGCGTTACACTCTGGATAGGAGCGATTATGTCAAATAGCGACGGGCCGCACGCAGGCGTGAGGCCCCGCACGGCGGTGCTTACACGCGGTTTCGACCCGCACCTTTCTTTTGGATCGGCGCGGCCCGCCGTATTCCGGAGTTCGACGTATGTATTTGCCAGCCCGGAGGAAGCCGAACGCGCGTTCGACATCATGGCCGGGCGGGTCCAGCCGGAGGACGGCGAACGGCCGGACCTGATCTACTCGCGCTTCTCGCATCCCAACGCGGAGATCCTGGAGGACCAGATCGTGCCGCTGGAGCCGGGCGCGCAGGCGGCGGGCGTCTTCAACTCCGGGATGGCGGCCATCATGACGGCGTTCATGGCGGTAGCGCGTCCGGGCACGCAGATCGTCTACACCACGCCATTATACGGCGGGACGACGGGGCTGATCCACAACCTGCTGGAGCCCTTCGGGGTGCAGGGTATCGCGGTGCCGGGCGGACAAGGGGAGGCCATCGACGCGGCCATCCGGGCAGCCAGGAACCTGTGCGCGGTGTACCTGGAGACGCCGGCGAATCCCACCATGATCATGACCGATATCCGGCGCGTGGCGGCTACCGCCAAAAGCCATGCCGATCAGCCGGTAGTGATGGTGGACAACACGTTTCTGGGTCCGACGTTTCAGCATCCCCTGATGATGGGCGCGGACATGGTGCTGTACTCCGGGACGAAGTACCTGTCGGGTTTCAGCGACATGGTGGCGGGCGTGGCACTTAGCCGCGATCCGCAGTTGATGCGCAAGGTGCTGCTGCGGCGGGGCATGTTCGGCAACATTCTGCAGCCGGACGAATGCTGGATGCTGGACGGCCGTCTGCCCACGGTGGCCCTGCGCATGAACCGGCAGAGCAAGAACGCGCAGCGGCTGGCGGAGGCGTTGAACGGGCATCCCAAAATTGCGCGCGTGCTGTATCCGACGTTGTTCGAGGACGGCGACCAGAAGCGGATCTACGAGGAGCAGTGCGCCTATCCGGGCGGGCTATTCTCGCTGGATTTCAAAGGCGGCCGGACGGCGGCCTTCGATTTTCTGCGCAACCTGAAGATCGGGCGCAACGCGGTATCGCTGGGCGGCGTGGAGACGCTGGTGTGCCATCCGAAGTCGACCACGCATTCCGGCATGTCGGCGCAGGAACTCGAGGAGACCGGCATCGGCGACGGGCTGGTGCGGGTCTCGGTGGGCATCGAGGACTGGCGCGATTTGCTGGCGGACTTCGAACAGGCGCTGGAACGCGTGAACTGAGCGGGCGCGGCGGTCAGGTCCCCCGGCGATTGCCGTACAGGTCCACGTGCAGCCGGGGACTGTAGCGGAAGCCTTCCTGTTTGCAGATTTCGGCCAGCCACACGGCGCGCTCCCGTAATACGCCGGCTTCCATGCCCTCCGGCATGAGCATGACGCGGGCGGGATCGGCGGCCAGGGCGGCGACCAGATCGCGCGTTTCGCGCACATCGTCCGGCCGGGCGATCACGAACTTAAGCTGATATTCGTAGGCGGACATGAGGCGGCGCAGCACGTCCGGCTGGATGCGCAGGCGCTCGTGCCGGTCCTGCCAATCGCCCTGCGGCGTGGAGTTGGCGAGCTTGGGGCTGATGCTCATCAGGTCGCAGGCGACCGCGGCGAAGACGGTGCCGGCGGTCTCGATGGTGAGGTGGCGGCCGCCCTGGCGCAGGCGATGGGTCAACTCATCGACGCCGCGCGCGATCATGGGCTCGCCGCCGGTCAGCACCACGTGGCGCGCGGGATAGCGATCCACCGCCGCGAGGATCCGGCCGAGGGTCCAGTCGTCGCCTTCCGGATGCCAGGAGGTGTACGGCGTGTCGCACCAGGAACAGCGCAGATTGCATCCGCTGGTGCGCACGAATACGGAGGGGACGCCGGCCAGCGAGCCTTCGCCCTGGATGGAGTAGAAGACTTCAGCGATCCGCAATTCCGGCCTCATCGAATCCTTTGCGCCGCAGCAGGCAGGAATCGCACTGCCCGCAGGGCCGGCCCTGCGGATCGGGATCGTAGCAGCTATGGGTGAGGCTGAAGTCCAGGTGCAGGCCGTGGCCCAACCTGACGATCTCGGCTTTGGAAAGGCGGATGAGCGGCGTGTGGATGCGGATGCGAAAGCCGCCTTCCACGCCGGCTTTGGTGGCGAGCGCGGCCATGCGTTCGAAGGCCTCAATGTACTCGGGCCGGCAATCGGGATAACCGGAATAGTCGAGCGCATTCACGCCGATGAAGATGTTGGGCGCTTCCAGAACCTCGGCCCAGGCCAGCGCGAAGGACAGAAAGATGGTGTTGCGCGCGGGCACGTAGGTGACGGGAATGCCGTGCGCCATATCCTGCGGCGAGCGTCCCTTGGGCACGGCGAGATCGCCGGTGAGGGCCGAGTGTCCGATCGGGCGCAGATCGATTTGGGCGATCACGTGGCGCACCGCGCCCAGTGACCGGGCGACGCGCGCCGCGGCATCGAGTTCCACGCGGTGGCGCTGTCCGTAATCGAAGGAGAGCGCGAAGCAGGCATAGCCCTGGCTGCGGGCCAGAGCCAGGCAAGTGGAGGAGTCCAGGCCGCCGCTAAGCAGGCATACGGCTTTCGGCTGCGAATTGGGATGGGGTTCGGGCAACCTCTTTCATTGTAGACGGCGGGCTCAGCCGGGGCGGGCGCGCCGCTTTTCGATCCAGCGGACCATGAGATACATCACGGCAAAGAGGATCGCCGACCCGCCGACCAGGTACCAGGTGTGGGCCCGCAGGAACTGCCAGGAACCTTCGCCGAGCGCGGCGCCCAGGGCGGCTTCGCTGAAATAGCGAATACAGCGGCCCACCACGATCACCAGCGCGAAGGTCCGCAGGGGCGTGCCGAAGGCGGCGGCGGAGATCACGAAGACTTTCAGGGGCAGCGGAATGGGCACGGCGGTGGGGATGAAGACGGTCAGCAGCCCATAGCGCTGGAACCAGTTGCGAAAACGTTGCTGCTTTTCCGGCCGGGACGGCTGCGAAGCGAAGCGGCGCGCGCCGCTGCGCGCGCCCAGGAACAGCACCAGGTTTCCGATGAGCGAGCCGATCACGCCCATGGAAGCGGCCAATAGCGCGCGCGACGGCGCTTTGGCGGCGATTACGATCACCAGCACGTCCATGCCGGACGCCACCGGAATCCCGGCGGAATCGATGAAGGCCAGCAGCAGGATGCCGAGCGGGCCATACGCGATGAGGGCAGCGGTCAACTTGGCCAGCATGGACGGATCTTCTAGATGATATCGGCAAACGAGCGGCGCAGCTTATAAAACCAGGCATGTCCCAGGATGAAGACGGCCGCGGAGAGGATCCAGAGCTTCCACAAAGGGCCGAAGGCCGGCGCATGGCCTCCCTGGTCGAGGAAGATATCGCGATAGCCGCGCACCAACACGAACATGGGGTTTTTGGTCAACAGCGGCAGGGCTTCGGCGGGCAGCGAAGCTTCCGGGTAGCAGATGGGCGTGATAAAGAACCAGAGAGTCAGGAGGAATCCGATGATTTGCCCGAGGTCGCGGACGAAGACGCCGAGGGCTCCCAGAAACCAGCAGATGCCGGCGGTAAGAAGCACCTGGGGGACCAGGAGGACGGGCAGCCAGACGATCGACAGCGGGACGCGGCCGTGCGCCAGCAACACGCCGATGGTGAACAGCAGCAGCGCGAACACCTCGGTCACCAATCCGGAGACGACCAGGTTGACCGGCAGCGTCTCGACCGCGAAGACCAGTTTCTTGACGAAATTGCGATGCTCCAGCATGACCGTGGGCGCACGTCCGGCGGCCTCGCTGAGGGCCAGCCAGGGAAGCATGCCCGCCAGAAAATAGAGGGCGAAGCTGGCGCGGCTAGGGTCGTTGCCGAAGCGGGCGCGAAGCACGATGCCGAAGACGAAGAAGTAAGTCAGCATCAGGAGCAGCGGGTTGAGGATGGTCCAGAAGGCGCCGCCGAAGGAGCCGCGATAGCGTCCCAGGATGTCGCGCCGCACCATGGTGCGGATCAGGCTGCGGTTGCGGGTGATGGTGGCGATGGGCAGGGTGAAGGCGCGGCCGATGGCGCGCAGCAGGTGCTGGCGGCGGACGGTCCGCAGGGTGACCACGCCCACGCGCGCCAGGCGCGCGCGGCCGTCTGCGACGATGGTTTCGACGCGCAGGAACGGCCAGCCCTGGCTGTAGAACCAGCAGACGTTCTCGCACATGGGCGAGATGTAGACATCGTAACGGCCGGGCTCCGGCGGCAACGCGAAACGGAGATCGACGGTGACGCTCTCGCCGGGAGCGACATCATGCGCCGGGGGGCGGCGTTCGCCATCCACGATCAGCAATCCCGTCTCGGCATCATAGATGTGGTAGCCGGCGGCAAATCCTTCAGCCGGGCGCCACGGCAGGTTGGACATATTGCGGAGCGTGAAGCGGGCTTCAACGTCCAGGTCGCCGCGGAGCTGTACGTCCGGGGAGTCGAAAGCGGCACTCATGCGTACAACCAATCCGGGTAGCGCACGCGGACCGGACCGGTCTTGCGCCCGACGACGTAAATGTCCTCGCCGCGCAGATCGCGGGACAGGTCGAAGCGCTCCAGCAGATTCAGGATCCAGCCTTCTTCGGGACGCGGCATCTCGCGGAAAGGACCGGTCTCCAGGCGGAGAACCGTGAAGCCGGAGTTTTCAACCAGGCGCTGGATCTCCTTGGGCGCGTATTCGCGATTGTGGCGCGCTTCCACCTCGCCGCCGTCCTGGCGGGGGCGGATGTAGGCGGTGAAGATCCCCGGATGGTAGCCTTCGAGCACGGCGGCGATGCCGTGCAGGCTGGCGATGTTCGGGGTGGTCAACACCAGGTGCCCGCCGGGCTTGACGATGCGATGGATTTCGCTCATCAGGTGCATGGGATCCTCGGTCAAGTGCTCGATCAGCTCGCAGCAAAGAACGGTGGAAAAGTATCCGTCCGGATAAGGGTAACGGTCTTTCTCGGCGTCGAACAGGTCGATGGCGCAGTCGAACGTCTCGCCTTCGGCGGAGACGACGGTGCGGTGCTCGACCTTTCCCGCAGGTCCATAATAGCAGCCGCGCACGCAGCCATAGCCCAGCTTGGAGCGGAGCGCGGGGGTGATCTGGAGGTAAGCGCCCATCTCCAGGACGCGGTCCTCGGGACCGCCGGGCGGGGTGATTTCCAGGGTCTTGACGAAGCGGGCGAGGTGGGTATCGACGTAGGCGGCGGATTCCCGGTTGGCGGCCCAACTCGAGAGATAGGCCGGCGCAGCGGGTTTGGCCGGCGAGGGGCGATGTTCGACCGGAGGCGGGGGACCGGTTTCCTGCTGCCACGGCCGGCCTTCGACGACGGATTCGAGGAAGCTCACATACAACCCGGCGACGCGGGGCCAGTTGCATTCCTGCCTCACGTAATTGGCGGCCCGCTCGCCTAAGGCGCGGGCGGCATCGGGGCGAGAGACGAGCAGGTTGAGGTACTCGAAGATGAGATCCTCTTCGCCTTCGCCGACCGGAACCTTCAGGCAGACATCGCCGGGGAACTCGCGGAAAGCTCCGATGTCGGAGACGAGCACGGGCTTGCCCAATCCCATGGCGCGCAGGAGGCTGCCGGAGCTCTCGCCCACGGTGGGATAGCGGAGGTTGAGCACGATATCGCAAGCCGCCATGTAGCCGGTGAAGTCGGCAATGGGGGTGAACCCCATAACGCGCACGGCGGCGGAAAGGCCCAGGGATTGAATCAGGTTCGCGAGGGGGAACTCGGGATGCGGTTCGCCGACCAGGATCATCCTGGCCGATGGCACCACCCGCAGCAGGCGGCGCAGCGCGCGCAGCGATTCGGCGATGCGCTTGTAGGGCTTTAGAAAACCGAAGATCCCGATCAGGGGGGTGACTTCGTCGATTCCCAGGCGATAGCGCCAGGAGTTGCGGGAGGTTTCCGGAATCCAGGCTCCGTGCGGGATACGGGCGATCGGCCCCTGAAAACCGGCGGCGCGCATCCCGTCCACCATGTATTGGCTGTGGACGATGACCGCGCGGGCGGACTCGAGGATCCGCCGGGTCATGGGGACGCCGTCGTAATCGGGCCCGATTTCGAGGGTGCGCACGCGCTGCTGCGCAAACGCCAGGGCTTCCGGTCCGCCCTGGTATTCGCATTCGCGCAGGTAGGCGTCCCAATCGCCGCGGCGGATGGTGAGGTCGGCGATCAGGTGGTGCAGGTTGGATTCGTGCATCACCACCACGCCGGGATGGCGCAGGGCGGTCTCGTAGACGAAGCCGTGGTAAGGGTTGTTACCGAGCTGATAGACGGCGATATCGAAGCGGGCGGCATCGAAGGGCTGGTCCGCGGAGGAGAAGGTCTCGACGGCGGCAAGCGGCTTCAGGTGCTCGACCAGGACTTCGGAATAGTCGGCGATGCCGCTGCGGCTGGGCGGCAGCGGCGAGAAGAATGCCACGCGCATTTCAGCGGGCAAGCTCCATCGACAGCGTGCCGAGGGGGAGCGGCGCCTTAATGACCAAAGGCGTGCGGGCGGGGTTCCGTTCGAAATAGATATCCAACTGGTAGTCGGAGGCGGGGCCGGCGATGTGGAGAATGCAGTGGTCCGCCTGGTAATGCTTGCCGGCGGCGGCCACGCTTTCGACACCGGCGAAGGTCATGCGCACGGAATAAGAGGCGCCGAAGAGCACGTCCTGCTGCGGGGGCACGCCGTGGCCCAGCGCCAATTCGCGGCGGGCGAAATAGACGAAGTCGAGACCATCGTGCGCGCAATCGCCGATGCTGATGTCGGTGTGGCCGCCGCCTTTGACGAGAGTCGTGCGGGTGGCCGAACCATCCTGATAGTTGAAGACGGTCCGCTCGTGCGTATTGCGTTTGCCGTGGGTGGTTTGCTTTTCCAGCTCCAGCGAGCAGAAATCGTTATTGGCGCGGGAATGGTAGTGATCGGTGAGGGCGAATCCGGGCACCGAGGCATTCATCGAAAAATCGAAGTTCCAGCCGCCGGCGGTCTTGGAGGCCTGCAGACGCGCTTCGCCGAGGGTGGCGCCGCCGGGCCAGTGCAAGGTGTAGTCGAGCGATTCGCCGCCGTTCAGGAAAGCGGGAGGCTGGGGAGCGGGCGCGGGCTTGGGGGGCGGTGCGGCCTTTGCCGTCTCAGCCGGTACGGGCTTGGGGGCGGCCGGCGGGCCGGCCGGCTTCTGCCAGGGACTGCCCATAGCCTCGAGCCATGCCAGCAGTCCGAACAGGGCACACAGAAATGCGGTGCGCTTGCTCATCGATGCACGTACTCGGCGGCCGCGATGCGGCTGTGTTCGGCCACCTCGCGATAGACCTCCAGCGTCTTTTCGGCGGTAGCGCGCCAGTTAAAGCGCGCCGCCCGTTGCAGTCCCAAACGTTCCATGCGGGCGCGCAGCTCCGCGTCGCGCAGCAGATCGGCCATGGCGCGCACCATTTCGCTCGACGAGTAGGGATCGAACATGATACCCGCGCCGTCGGCCACTTCCGGCATGGCCGAGGTGCGGGAGCAGCACACCGCTCGTCCGCAGGCCATGGCTTCCAACACGGGCAGGCCGAAACCTTCGTAGAAGGACGGGAACACAAATAGATCGCAGGCGTTGTACAGATGCAATAAGTCTTCGTCGGAGACGAAGCCGGCAAACTGGATGCGATCGGCGACACCCGAATGGCGGGCGGCGTCGCGGACTTTGGGACTGAACCAGGTATCCTTGCCGGCCAGCACCAGGTTGTGCGCCAGTTGCGGATAGGCGCGGACCAGTTGCGCGAAGGCGCGGATCAGCCCGATCTGGTTTTTGCGCGGCTGCAGATCGCCAACGGATAACACGAACGGCGCGACAATCCCAAAGCGCTGGCCTACGGAGGCGGCGGCGTTTTCGCGCGAAATGGGACGCAACCCGCTGGCGGCCGCGTTCGGCACCACAACGATCTTGCCGGCGCAGGCTTCGCCATAAGCGTCGATGATGGAATCGCGGGAGAAATCACTGCCGGTCAAAATACGGGTGGCGGAGCGGATGGTGCGGGCCACGGTCAAGCGCAATTGCAGCGCGCGCGACCTGGGGAAGTATTCCGGATGCACCAGATAACTGACATCATGGACGCTCACGACGACGGGGACCGGGCATGCCAGGGGAGCGGTGTATTGAACGTGCAGCAGGTCGGGGCGATCGCGGCGCAATCGCATCGGCAACTCGACACCGAGGCGGACGAACGGGTTGGGCGAGACCTGCCGGGCCTGGAATCGCTCGGCAGTCCACTGCCAGGCGTCCTCAGCAGAGAAGTATGTTACAAATTCAGACTCATGATCCAGGGCGGCAAAATTTCTCAACAGGCTGCGAACATACACTTCGTTTCCCGTGAGATGGCGGCCGATGGCGTGAGCGTCAATCGCGAAGCGCATCAGATCTTACCATGGTAGCAGGATAAAAGAAATGCAAGCCCTTCCAGGCGGTCTTCCAGTTGAATTCACACTCGTACAGGTACCGGCCGGCACGTCCGATCCGGCCACGCAGTGAGGCATCTTTCAACAAAAGGGAGACTGCCGCGGCGAACTCCTCCGGCTGGTCCGCCAGCAATAAATGCTCACCGGCGCGGACTGGAAGACCCTCGGCGCCGATGGACGTGGACACGACGGGCACGCCGGCGGCCCAAGCTTCGATAATTTTGAAACGCGTACCACTGCCGGCCAGGATCGGTACTATAGCTATCTTGGCGCGGGCCAATTCAGGGAGCGCATCGTCCACGGGACCGCGGACGTCGATGCGGCCGTCTCCGCGGACGATGCCGGCAATGGCGCGGGGGTTCCGTCCGATCAAGCGCCAGACCAAGCCGGGCCATTGCTCCCGCAGCAGCGGCCAGATCCGGCGGTGGAAATAGCGGACGGCGGAGACGTTCGGATGATACTCGAGATTGCCCGAAAACACGATGACGTCTTCTTCCGTCCGCTGCGGGGCGGGCACCAGCGGGAGGGCGTTGGGATAGACAGACACAGATGAACCGGGCGAAATACTCGTTAACGCGGCGGCATCTTCCGCGGAGGCGGCCAGCAGATAAGTGAAGCGGGGAAGCCATTCCTGCTCCATCTTGCGGCTGGCATTCCGGAAGGAGCGGTGCGCCACGGCTTGCGGGCCGCTTTCAGTCAGGGCGCAACGCTCGTGCAGGACGGATTCGACGTTATGCAGGTCGAGCACGGTGGCTTCGCTGACGGCGGCGAGCTGGGTCCAGTAAGGCGCACACCAGAAGTGCTCGATCACGGCGATATCGTAGCGGCGGCCGCGGACAGCCTCCGCCACCTGTGGGCCGAAGCCGGCGAAGCGGTCGAGCAGAGGCGGCACGCCGCGCAGCAGGCGTCCGGTATTGCGCGCGGCACGGGCCAGCGGGTGGCGGGCGTGGGCCGGCAGATCGATGACCCGAAGATCGCGCACGAGTCCGGCGGGGATATGCCGGCGCGGGTCATCCGCGCGGGGATCGCGGAAGGCGATCAGATCCACAGCAGCGTGGCCGGCCAGAAAATTCAGGAGGGAAGCGCTGCGCAGGGCGCCACCGCCATGCAAAGGGTAGGGGGATTCCGGGGAGAGGAACAGGGCCGAGTTGGTCATGGGATTTGGCTAGAATCGCCGCTGGCAGTCCTCATACAATTGGTGGGTGAGCTCGGCCGTACGGCGCCAGGAGAAGTCGGCCGCGCGGCGCAAGGCGCGGTCCCGCCAGAGCTGCGCGCCGGCCGGGTTTTCGATGACTTCCACCATGGCGCGCACCAGGTCGCCGTGCGAGTCGGCCTGGATGGCAGCGCCTGCCGCAACCTCCGTAATCGCGGGATCCCGGGACGTGATCACACAAGCTCCGCACTGCATGGCTTCGAGCACCGGCAATCCGAATCCCTCGTAAAATGACGGGTACAAAAACGCCAACGCTCCGGCCAGTAGCTGTGCCAGCCGTTCGTCGGAGATTTCACCCATAATCTGCAACCCCGGCTCGGGCGAAAGTTGCGGGAAATCGGGCCGGCGCCGCCCGGCCAGTACCAGGCCGACGGGGTGAAGGCGGCGCACTTCGCGCCAGGCGGCGATCAGGCCGGGGATGTTCTTGCGCGGCTCCAGCGTGCCGGCGTAGAGGAAGTACGGCGGTGCGGTCTGGGACGGCACGGGGCGAAAGCAGGCGCGGGCGGCGTGGGGGATGGCGCGGATGCGGCCGGGGTGGATGCGGAATTCCTCGATAGCCTGCTTTCTAACGGCTTCGCTGGGGGTCACGATCATGGTAGCCAAACCCAGGCCTACAAGCACAGGTGTCCTTTGCCGTACCCTGGCTGCGTCAGAATGCCACGCCGCGTCCATCCACGGAGACAGGTCGTGGAGGGTGAGAACGCTCGGCCTGCGCGACAGATAGGGTACCGCGAAATCCGTACCGTGAAATAATCCGGCTGCGAGGCGTTGCAGTTCACGGTCCAAACCCCAGAACCACCAGCGCCGCTCGACCCTATGGCGCGGTCCGCCGCCGCGACGCAGATTGGGGGGCGCATCCTCGGGCAGGACGAAGGTCTGATCGGAAACCAGGAAGTACTCGTCTTCGGGGAAATTCCTGGCTAGCGCCAGGCTCAACTCCGCCGTGTAGCGCCGCAGCCCGCCGCTCGACAGGGTGAGCGGAGTGGCGTCAATGGCCACGCGCATCGGTCACCGCGCGTAGCTCTTCCTGGCGGTTCTCGTAGTTGCGGGCGTAGTAAGTGAGATACTCCCCGCTGCGCACGCGCGCCACCCAGGCGGTATTCTGCCGGTACCACTCCACGGTACGGGCGAGGCCTTCGGGGAAGTCCATGCGCGGCTCCCAGCCGGTTTCCTGGAGAATCTTCCGGCTGGAAAGGGCATAGCGGCGGTCGTGTCCCGGCCGGTCGGGGACGTACTGAATCAGACTGTCGGGCTTGCCCGTGGCTTGCAGGATTCGCCTCACAACCTCCAGGTTGGTCACCGAGTAGTTGCCGCCGATGTTGTAGATCTCACCGTCGCGGCCACCTTCGAGCACCGCGCGTATACCGCGGCAATGATCTTCGACGAAAAGCCAGTCGCGGACCTGCATCCCGTCGCCATAGACTGGCAGCGGCTGATTCGCGAAGGCGTTGGAGATCATCAGCGGGATGAGTTTCTCGGGGAAGTGGTACGGCCCGTAGTTGTTGGAGGCGCGGGTGATCACGACCGGCAGTTTGTAGGTGAGGAAATAGGAGCGCGCCAGCAGGTCGGCCCCGGCCTTGGAAGCGGAGTAGGGGCTGCTGGGATTGAGCGGGAAGGTCTCGTCGGCTTCGAGCGGCGGCGCCAGACTGCCGTAGACTTCATCGGTAGACACCTGCAGATAGCGCGGCGTACGATGCCGGCGGGCAGCTTCGAGCAGGGTGAAGCTGCCGCGCAGGTTGGTTTCGAAGACCGGACTGGGGGAAAAGATACTGCGGTCCACATGCGACTCGGCGGCGAAATGCACGATGGCATCGGGTTTTTCGTCAGCGAGCAGGGAATCGAGCAGGGCCGCGTCGCAGACATCGCCGTGGACAAAGCGATAGCGGGGGCCGGCGGCGACGGACTCCAGGTTCTCCAGGTTGCCGGCGTAAGTGAGCTTATCGAGATTGACGATCCGGACCGCGGGGTCTTCGGCCAGCATCAGCCGCACAAAGGCCGACCCGATGAAGCCCGCGCCACCGGTGACCAGCAGTTTACTCACTTATGCTGTGTCTCCCAATCGTAGTTAATGCCCGGGTGGTTATAGGGGATGCGGCCTTCGTCCTGGGGGTTGTAGAGGCGGTCCGTCATATAGATCAGCATCGACGGCCGGTCGCCAATGACCTTGTAGCCGTGGCCCACGCCGGGCGGGATCAGGATCTGCCAGGGACGCAGGAGGCCGACGTAGAACGTGTTCCGGGCGCCGAAGGTACGGGATCCCAGCCGCAGATCGACCAGGGCCACCTGCAACATACCTTGGGCGGGCGTCCAGAAATCGGTCTGGTGCAGATGATAGTGGAAGGCTTTGATGGCGCCCGGGTAGTTGAAGGCGGTGGAGGTCTGGGTGCTTTCAGGCGGAAAATGGGCAGCCAGGCCCAGACCGCCGCGATGCACTTCCAGGAAATAGCCGCGATCGTCGGACCAGAGCGAGAACGGCTCGACGCAGACGCCCGCGATCAGATCCGGCGAGGCCGGCGAAGCGATCAACGCGCCGATGCCTTTGGGGCATTCGGGCAACGCCAGTTCCAGCGATCCGTGAGCGGCGATCGGCTGCGGCTCGCGCACCGGCGAGCCCGTCATCGGGTGACTCCTTCGGCGGCGAGCTTTTCGGCTTCCGCCCGGCGCCGGGCGGACACGGACTGAGCCACCAGGTTGGCGGCGCGCAGCAGGGAATCGAAGGTGCCGGCGTCGGTCCACCAGCCGTCCAGAAAGTCGAAGGTCATGGAACCTTCGCGGATATAGGCATTGTTGACGTCGGTGATTTCGAGCTCGCCGCGCCGGGAAGGCACCAGGGTGCGCACCTTGTCGAACACGGTCTCGTCGTACATATAGATGCCGGTCACCGCATAGTTGGACTTGGGACGCTTGGGCTTCTCTTCGATATTGACGATGCGGTTGCCGGAGATCTCGGCCACGCCGAAGCGTTCGGCATCGGAAACTTCCTTGAGCAGGATTTTGGCGCCCTTATCCTGGCGGCGGAAGTCAGCGACGGCTTTGCCGATGCTGCCTTCGATGATGTTGTCGCCCAGGATGACGCACAGTTTATGGCCGTCGGCGAAGTGTTCAGCCAGGGCCAAGGCATCGGCAATACCGCCCTCGCCCTCTTGATAGGTGTAATCGATATGGCTCAGACCGAACTGTTTGCCGTTGGCCAGCAGGCGCAGGAAGTCGCCAGCGTTCTTGCCGCCGGTGACGATCAGAATATCCCGAATCCCCGCCTCGACCATGGTCTCGATGGGGTAATAGATCATGGGCTTCTCGTAAATGGGCAGGAGATGCTTGTTGGTGATCTTAGTAAGCGGGAAAAGACGGCTCCCCGTGCCGCCCGCAAGAACGACACCCTTCATAAGGTCTCATGATACAATACCGCGCGGTGCATCATTACAACTGGGGGAAACTGGAAGAGGAAGCCCTGAGTCCGCTGATCGGCCGCAAGATGATCCATGGCCGGACGATGACGGTGGCGCACATTCGCCTGCGAAAGGGCGCAACGGTGCCGACGCACAGCCATCCGAACGAGCAGATCAGCATGGTGGAAAGCGGCGCGCTGCGGTTTGTGATCGGCGGCGAGGAGCGGATCGCGCGGGCCGGCGACACGCTGGTGATTCCGCCGGAGGCGCCGCACATGGTGGAAGCGCTGGAAGATTCGCTGGCCGTGGACCTGTTCTCGCCGCCGCGGGAGGACTGGATCCGCGGCGACGACGCTTATTTGCGGCATGCCGGCGACCGCTGATCCGGCGGCAATCCGCGAGATTTTGCGCAGCGATCCGGCCTGGTGCGTCTTCGCGTTGGCGGACCTGGCGCCGGCGTACAGCGGACATGCACGCTGGCACGTGGCCAGCGACGGCCGGCCGGCGCTTCTGCTGGTGTATGGCGGCTTCCATCCCCCGGCACTTTTCGGGCACGGGGCGGCGGAAGATCTGGCCGGGCTGATGCCGGAGATCGCGGACCAGCCGGAGTTCTACGTTTCGGTGAAACGCGAATTTGCCGAATGGTTGCGGACGCACGGCTACCGGTTCCGCCGGGAACTGCAGATGTGGCGCATGGTGCTGGGCCCCAGCCGGATTGTGCCGCGCGCCCATGCGGCGGTGCGGCTCGGGCCGCAGGATTACTACCGGCTGACGGAGTTGTATCGGGATGGGGAGGCCACCGGCGAAGCGCCGCCGTTTTTCAACGCCGGCATGCTGGAGAACGCCATCTACTATGGCATCCGCGACCGCGATGGCATCATCGCCGCCGCGGGGACGCCGGTATTGGCGCGGGAGGAAGGCGTGGCGGCGGTGGGTACCGTGTATACGCGGCGCGACCGGAGGGGGCGAGGCTACGGCATGGCAGTGACTGCAGCCGTAACCGCGGAACTGGTGCGATCAGGCGTCGGATTGGTGGCCCTGAACGTCGCGCAGACGAACGCGGGCGCGATCCGCATCTACGAGCGGCTGGGTTTCGCGCGTTATTGCGAGTATCGCGAGGGGCCCATGTACCGCGAGAGACCTACGGTCTGACGCCGGAAGCGGACAGGTAAGTAAACAGGCCGCCCTGCGCATCGCAACCCGGGCTGCCGCCCGTGCAACTGGTCAGCTTGTGCGTTACCAACACGCCGGTAGAGGTGGAGGCCGGATCGTAGGTGGATGTCCCCGGGCCGCAAACCAGGCTGTCGGTTGACGGAATCACGGCATATACCCGTACCGCGCCGCCCGGCGTACGCACGAAGGACGGCGGGCTAATCCGGCTGAGCGCGGTGACTACGACCCCGGAAGATACTTTGGCGCCGGCAACCATGTGCACCAGATCGAACAGCTCGATGGGCGTGCCAGCCGGAAGACCGGGGATGTTGCCGGCGGCCAGGGACACCTCGGTCTGTGTCAGGTAGTTGGTGTAAGCGCAGCTCGCCAGGAAAGCGCACACGCTCTGCGCGTCGAGGGTTACGGCGAAACCGCTGGAAGCGGGCAGATAGCCGGTGGCCCCGGAGTAGGTCCATTGCCAGGCGCCGATGTGGGATTGGGGGGCGGGCGTGGAGAATTGGGCGTAGTTGCTCATGTCCCCGCAGTTGAGGAACAGATACAAAGTCGGCGTACCCGCGACCGATTGAATGATGAAGCTGGGCTCGCGGAAGTCCGTGCAGCCTGTCAGTCCGGAAAGGGTCGTGAGATTGACAGACGTCGGATAATAGGCCTGCTGGTTGTCCTCCGAGCCACCCAGGTACTGTGGCGGCGCGGAACTCAGGCACATGGGTCCCTGCGACGCAGTCCCGGCGCAGGCGGCCATCACCTGGCGTTGGGTGTAAGTCTGCCCGGTACCGCTGCCGCCATTGGGCACGTCGTAAGTCGAGTGGATGCCATACCAATAAGTGGTGGCGCCGACCACCTGCGGATAGATTTCCATCACTTCGTGACTGGTGTGGTTGGTGACTCCGGCGTAGCCATTGAACTCCACCTGGGTCGAATAAAGCACGCCGTTGTTGGCGAGACCGGCATTCGACCAGGACGATCCGCGATCGGTGGAGTAGGCGACATCGATATTCACCACTTTGGTGCCGTCACCCAGCACGGTGGGCCAGCTATAGGCCAGCCATAGCGTGCCGGTCTGCGGGTCCATGCGCTCGGTGGGGTCGGCGTATCCCGCGAAATTGCCGCCCGTGCTGTAAGGGTCGCCGTTGATGGCCAGCGCGCCGCAGGTGACGGGCGCCGCCAGGCAGTTCGTCATGGCCATGCTGGAGAAACTGATGTTGCTTCCGGAGAGGACGAATTTCGAGCCGCTGTTGAGGACCACCTGCTGGGCGGCCAGCGCTCCGCATGCAGCGGTCAGGACGGCGAGGCGGCCGGTTAGTTGGGAAGACATCCAACGCTCCATCCTGCCAGTCCGGAATAGGTCGAACTGCCGTTGTTTTGGACCAAGACATCCCAGGTAGCGGCCGCCGGCAGGTATGCCGTGTGGCTGGTATCAATGTATGCCTGAGCCGTGTCGTTGTTGTTGATGGTGATGGTGGGGCCGCCCGATGGCGTCGCCTGATTGACGCGCAACGTGACGACAATCGAACCGCCGGTACTGTTGGTGGCGGTGGTGATGAGACGGAAGGTACGCAGGGTGCAGGCAGCCGCCACGATATTGGAACGGCTGGCTTCGGTTGCGCTGCCGGATGCGATGCCGACACCGAGGTAGCTGCTGCCGGCGGCCAAGGCGGACCCGTTGGCATTGCCGGCGAACTCGGTCATCAGGGTGGTATTCGGCAGTTGGGCCGCCGCCGGTCCCGCGCATGCGGACGCCTGCGGATTCTGTAATTCGAGGTAGGTTCCATCGTAAACGGCGAAAGCCACGGCGGTGGTGGCCAGATCGCCGGCGGCCAGGGCCGCGCCTCCGCACCTGGTGATGGTCAAGGCGCCGAGGCTGTTGACGTTCAGCGTGGGAGCAGGTCCGGTGTTGGCGGCGACCGGTAGCCATTCGACCTGCATCCCGGCGGCGTAAGATGCTACGGGGCCGGGCAGGTTGGCGGTTTGGGCCTGCGCAGTCCCACCGCCGGCGGCATAGACCGATCCATTCATCACCATGGTTCCGCTGAAATCCGGGACCACCCAGCTTCGGTTGGCGGTGAGGGCGCTGGTCACTGTCGACTGGTAAGTCCCGGAACCGAATTGCGCGCTACCGGCCGCCTGCACGTCGGTGAAGGCCGCCGGCAGAGTCCCGCCGGCGATACTGGCGTTGGTGACTGGTGTCTGCCCGCCCAGAACGGTGCCCACCACGACATTCGCGGATCCGGCGGCGCTGACGAGGTCGCCGGCGAGCGCCGGCATATTGGCGGCCGGCAGGTGCGTGCCGCTATCGAGAGGAGCGTATCCTCCCGGGGCGTTCCGGTTGGCAGCATCTTCGGGCGTGTAGGTGAGCGCGGCCTGCACGCCGCTGGTCTGGGAGTACGGGATGGGCGGCAGGTTGGACAGTGGAACCTTCTGCGACCCATCGAGCGGCGCGTAGCCATTGGGCAAGCCTTTATACGCCGGATTCTCGGGGGTGTAGCCGAGTGTATTAGCGATATCGGCGGAGGCGGCGATGCTGGGGACACCGGTCCCGGTGGTAAGTTTCAGGAGTCCGGTGGCCAGTCCGGCCAACGGGACGCCGCTGATCTGGTTGGCATTCACGAAACCGCTGCCGGTGTAACTGAGGCTGCCGCTGACCAGCAGCGAGTTGGCGTTGGTGCCATCGCCGACGCCGCCGAAATCGACGCTGCCGGCGGTGCCACCGGTATTGCCGCACACAAAGCCGTGTGTGACGACGCTGTAATTCAGGTGATTGCCACCGGTATCGGGACAGGCGGGCAAGGCCGCCCAGGAACCCACCGCGGGGGCGGTGGTCACCATGGTTTGGTCGGACCCGCTGTTCGGCGGAACGCTGGTTCCGTTCACGGCGGTAGCCGGCGGGAGGTTGGCGGCCGGCACCCGCGCATTGGAATCCAGCGGCGCGTAACCACCCGCGGCCCCCTTGTTTCCGACATTCTCGGCTACGTAACCGAGCTGGCGGACGGAGGAGACGCAGGAGGATGGCCAGGCGCCTTGGGCCTTGGGCCCATAGAGGCAGTAGGAGTTGGTGTCGACGTAGTAATCGCCATCGGCGCCGGCGGTCCCAGCCGGCGAACCCACGCCATACCAGATCGCGGCGCCGGGGGGAATGTTGGTGGGAGATCCACCGCCGCCTTGAACAACAACCTGCGCGAGGACGGTCACCGCCGCCCACAGGCACACGAATCCTATCCGAACGGTTCTTCGCATATGGAAACTGTCTCCTTGGATTTGGCGCTGCAGGCGGGCTATCGCTGATAGAGCAGGCCGGTGATAACCGCCGTGCCCGACAGGCTGTCTACCGCCAGGCTGGTGGGATCGATGACGTTCGAATCACGCTCGTCACCGACTACCACCGACTGTCCGGCTTGCAATACGGCGACCACATTCTTCCCGAGGGTCTTGTCCAGTCCGGTCAAACCGACAAAGACGTAGTCGCTGGCGTTGGCGGTCTTGTAGACCTGCACCAGAACCTTGTTGCATCGTAGCGGGGGTCCGGACGGGGCGGGAACGTTCGTTATCAAAGTGGTGCTGTCGGCCGTAACAAAACCGAGGGGGATGATCTTTGCCACTGAAAGGCTCCTTTTTTCACCAACACTATAGCAGCGGTTTTTGGGGATCGAGTCCCGCGGGGACGCTAACTGCCAAGGCCGAACCAGGAGTTACTCCGGAGCTGAGGAGCCGTACAGATTCCCGCGCGCGGCGCAGCGCCGACTGGTAAGTGGTTAGGTAAGTGTCACTTGGCTGATTTCGCGCAATTTGGCGGAACAAAGCCAAATTGGGGGCGGCAGCCGGCGGTGACGCGCGG
Organism: Bryobacteraceae bacterium; assembly: GCA_035499555.1. GTDB lineage: Bacteria > Acidobacteriota > Terriglobia > Bryobacterales > Bryobacteraceae > Bog-159. Next base: position 91,477 of record DATJYO010000046.1, on the reverse strand, counting down.
CGTTGTTTTTTCGCGGCGGGTGTGACCGGGTTACTGGACGGTATTCAGATACGCCACCAGGTCCGACATCTGCTGCGGATTGGTAAAGCGCGGCCAGTTAATCTTAGCTTCGCGCATGCGGTTGAACATTTGCGGACCGTGCTTCCACAGGGCGGAGATGATGGTGATCTCGGAGTAACCGCGTCCCTGGCCGGGCAGCGGAGGCGCGCCGTGCTCGCCGCCGTTGTGGCACTCCGCGCAACGCTTGGCGGCGAAGACCTGTTTGCCACGGGCGGCGTCACCTTTGGCGTAGACGAACTGCCGCATCCAGAGGTAGCTGAGCAGTTGCTGCATCTCGCTTTCGGAGAGCTGCGGGACCGGCTGTATCATGCGGGGCGCGTGATTCCACATGTCGACGGCGATCTCCGTCAACGTGAGGCTATGCAAACGGTCCTCCAGGGCCAACTTGCCGACGTGGCATTTCACGCATCCCTTGGAATCGAAGATGGCCTGTCCCCCTTCACCGGAGGTGAATGAAAAGCGGACTGCCACCCCGCGCGTCTCCGGGAGGTTGCGCAGATAAGCCAGGATGTCACTCAACTCCTGGGCGGTCAACTCCTGCCAGGCGATCTTCTTGCGGGCGAAAGCTTCGCGCATATTGCTGCTGTGGTCCCACATCTGCTGCGCCAGCACCATCGGCTGACCCAAGGACTCCCATTTGACCACCGGCGGCGCACCTTCGGCGCGGGACTCGGTAATGCCGTGGCACTCGGCGCAATGCCGATCCGCGAAGGCCTGCTTGCCGCGCGCGGCGTCACCCGGTTTATCGAAGAAGCGGGTGGAATAGAGATACGCGAACAGATCGGCGGCGTCGGAAGGGCTCAACTTGGGCCGTTCGATGCCCGCTCCTTCCATGGCCGCCCACATGACCGGCGCGTGATTCCACATGGCACTGGCCAGCAGCGCGGGCGTGAAACCGCGGTCCACGCGCGAGCTCAGGTCCATGCCCATTTTGCCGCCCTTGCCGTTGACGCTATGGCACTGGATGCAGCGCTGGTCTTGGAAAAGCGCGGCGCCCCGCTCCGAGTCGCCGGGAATCACGGGCGGCGGCACGGCGGCCTCCACCATTCCCCCTGCTATAAGGCAAATGCTCAAGATACGTATCATCGGTTTATTCCGATTGCAGCTATACCTCATTTTTTTTGAACCGCTCGATCAGACGATCGCAGGCGCGCACGGTGAGCGCCATAAAAGTCAGGGTCGGATTCTGACACGCCGAGGAGGGATAGCAGGCGCCATCCATCACGAAAAGATTGTGCACGTCGTGCGTACGGTTATAGGGATCCAGCACGAATTTCTTCGGATCGGCGCCCATGCGCGCGGTGCCCACTTCGTGGATCGCCATGCCGGGCATGGCCAGATCCGCATTCACTTTAATGTTTTTCGCGCCGGCGGCTTCCAGCATCTCGGCGGCGGTGGCGGCGGCATCCTCCATCATGGCCTTTTCGTTGTCGCCATGGGTCATCTGGATGCGCAAGGCCGGGATGCCCCAGGCATCCCGCAGGTCCGGATCGATCTCGCAGTAATTGTCGAACCGGGCCAACGATTCGCCGAAGGCCCCCAAGTCGATGCTGTAGGAGCCGGCGAGCACCGCTTTCTTATAATGCGCGCCGAAGCCCTCCGCGCCGAAATTGAATCCGGCGCCGGCGCCGCCCTGGAAACCGTAGCCGCGAATGAAGCGGGGATGCCGCGGACCGTTCAATACGTTGCGGAAGCGGATCACGTAGATGCCGTTGGCGCGATGCGGCGCGCTAGGCGAGGCGGGCGTGGGATCGAAACCGGGCAATTCGCCGGCAGCGCCGCCGCCCACGGCATGATCCATGATGTAATGGCCGAGCGCACCGCTCGAATTGGCCAGGCCGTTGGAATAGACGCGCGTGGACGAATTCAGCAGGATGCGCGTGGATTCCAGCGCCTGCGCGCACAGGATCACGCTACGCGCGCGCACCTGAACGGTCTGGTGCGAGAGGCGATCGATGTAGGTGACGCCGGTGGCGCGGTTGGCGCCGTTGTCCATGTCCACGTGACGCACGATCGCATTCGTAATCAGCGTGCAGTTACGGGATTTGAGCGCATCCGCCACGGTGGTGAACGGGCTGCTGAAATAGGAAAATGTCGCGCAGCCGCGCTCGCAGGGGCCGCAGTAATGGCAGGCGGCGCGGCCGTTGTGATTCCGGGTGAGTATCGCGGTGCGGCCGATGGTGACCGTGCGTTTAAACTGTTCCTGGACGCGCTGCCGCAAGCGGAGCTCGCCGCAGGTCATTTTCATAGGCGGCAGGAACTGCCCGTCGGGCAGCGTGGGATTGCCCTCCGCGGCGCCGCTGATGCCGACGTAGCGCTCCACGATGTCGTAATACGGCTCCATGTCCTGGTAGGAGACCGGCCAGTTTTCACCGTATCCATCGCGGCTGGCGGCCTTGAAATCCAGGTCGCTCATGCGGTAACTCTGCCGTCCCCAGACCAGCGTGCGGCCGCCCTCGATGCGCAGCCGCTGCCAGGTGAAAGGCTTGCCCGGCGGCGTGCTGTAGGGATTCTGCAGATCGTCCACGAACCAGTCGTAGTTGTATTCCATGCAGGCGTAGCATTGCCGCTGCACCGGCCGCGTGCGCGCAATTTCGGGCGACATGTCGCGGTATTTCAGCTTGTAGGCCGGCATGTGCTCGGTGAACTCCCGGGGCGAGATCTTGCGCCCGGCTTCGAGCAACACGACCCGGAGGCCGGCTTCGGACAGCCGTTTGGCGGCCCAGCCGCCGGTGGCGCCGGAGCCCACCACGATGGCATCGTACGATTCGGAACCCGGTTGTGCGGACAGCATTGTTAAAGGTATTATAGTTCCGCGAATGAACCGCCGGGATCTGTTTCGCCACACGCTGCTGGGAGCGGCGGCCGCCGCCACGGCCGGGGTCGCGCCGGCGCGCGAATTTCCTTCGGGTTTCGACGCTTCAAAAGAACTGGCGCGCGCGGATTGGAAGCCCGTGTTCCTGGACGAGCATCAGAACGGGACGCTGGTGGCGTTCGCCGATATTCTGATTCCGGCCACCGATACGCCGGGGGCCAAAGCCGCGCTGGTCGATCGTTTTCTGGACCAGGTGCTGGCGGTGGAGACCCACGATAACCAGCGCGCGTTTCTGGATAGCCTGGCTTTTCTGGACGGCGAATCTTTCGCGCGGTATCGCGCCGCGTTCGTGTACCTGACGCCCGAGCAGCAGACGGAACTGGTCACCTACATGGCGTATCCGCACACCCTGGAGACCTGGGACGAGAATGCGCCGGCGGCCTATCGCGGCCACACGCACTTCAGCAATCTCAAGGACTGGATTTCGCGCGCCTATTACAGCTCGGAGACCGGCATGCGCGCGCTGGGGTATACGGGGGCGCCGGGCGGCGTGTTCGAAGGCTGCAAGTAAGCCGCCTCAGGGGGACGGCGGCTGCGCTTTCGGTGGACCGCCATTATCGGCGGGCGGCGGGATCGCTTCCGGGGGCTTGCATATGCCGATCGAGACGGCGAAAGCGGCCACGCTATGCCAGGCACCGGCGATGTGATGCTCCACGCGATACGACTTGGTCGCAGCGTCCGCGCGTAGACGCCAGTCCGCATTGAGGGCCGGGTGCTTCAACTGCATCGGCCGCGCATTGGTCTGCCGCATGGCCCAGGTCTCTCCCGCATCCGAAGTTTCGTACAACTCGTAACGGCCATTCTCCCCTGCTCCGCCCCGGTCGATCACCATGGCGCCGCCGGTACGCGAACTGAATTCGAACGCCAGAATGGAGCCAAACTCGGGATCGCCGAAGACCGGGCGCGCGCGCCAGGTCGCGCCGCCATCGGAGGTCACCAGGAGGAACGGATCGCGCGGCAAGGGCTGCTGCATCTCGCCGCTGATCCAGCCGTTCGCGAAATCGACGAACTGTATGCGGTCGAGAGCGGCGGACCGCATGCGCTCGTAAGGCTCGCGCCAGGTCTTGCCGCTGTCGCCGCTGGCCAATAGCACCGAATAGAGGGTGCTGGTCGGCGTGTGGATGTTACCGGTGAGGAAGATGCGGTCGGCAGCGGTAGCCACCGAGTCCAGTTCCAGGTATAGGGGGCAAGGTTCATCGTTGGTGCAACTCAGGCCGGCCGACTGAATGTCGGCAGCGCTACAGACGCACTCGACTTTCATCGGCTTGCCGTCGTTTTGCAGGACCGGCGGCTCGCCCACGGCGGTGACAGCGGTCTGTCCCCAGGCGGAGCCAAGCCAAACCGCCATGCCGAGAACCAGCACTGCCCTCATGATCCGGATTTTAGCGCTTTCCATTTGTACGAAATCAGACTGCCCAGCGTATCGGGTGTAACCCTGAGCAAAAAGAGGCCGTCTTATCGCCAAATCCCCGTTACGACAAGCGGGCGCACTCACCCCTTTCACCCAATCGCGCCCGCTTTTTTTATTCCTCGAATAGGGAGGTGCTCAGGTAGCGCTCGGCGGAATCCGGCAGAATCACCACGAACGTCTTGCCGCGAAAGCGCTCCTCGCGCGCCAAACGCAGGGCGGCTGCCATAGCCGCTCCGCAGGAGATGCCGCACAGGATACCTTCTTCGCGGGCCAGCCGGCGGGCCACCTCCAGGGCCTCTTCGTCGCTGACCATCTCCACCCGGTCCACCAGCGACAGGTCCAGGGTATCCGGGATGAAACCGGCGCCCAAGCCCTGTATCCGGGAGGGACCCGGCTTGAGCGGCTCCTTGCGTAACGTCTGTGTAATCACCGGACTACGGGCCGGCTCGACGCCCACGGAAAGAATCTTCTTTTTCTTCGACTGTTTGAGGTAGCGGGAGATGCCGGTGATGGTGCCCCCGGTGCCGATGCCGGCCACCAACACATCCACGGCGCCCTTGGTATCCGCCCAGATTTCCGGGCCGGTGGTTTCAAAATGAACGCGCGGGTTGGCGGGGTTTTCGAACTGCTGCAACAAGACGTAGCGGCCGGGATCGGAGGAGACCAACTCCAGCGCCCGGGCGATCGAGCCGGCCATGCCCTGATCGCCAGGAGAGAGGAGCAACTTGGCGCCCAGCGCCTGTAGAACCTTGCGCCGCTCCAGCGACATGGTATCGGGCATAGCGATCGTAATCTCGTATCCACGTGCTGCCGCGACGAAAGCCAGCGCGATACCCGTATTCCCGCTGGTGGGCTCGATCAGTTCTTTGCCGGGCTTGAGAATGCCACGCTTCTCGGCATCCCACACCATGGCCGCGCCGATGCGGTCTTTGACGGAATGCGCCGGATTGCGGCCTTCGATCTTAGCCAGGATCGTCACCGGAAGGCCGCGGGTAAGGCGGTTCACGCGCACCAGCGGCGTATGACCGATGCTCAGGGAATTATCGGCCTGGAACAAAATCAAATCTCCCAGTTCGGGACGAATCGCGCATTGCGTTCGGCCCAAGCGGTGCGCAGATCCGCAAAGGTGGTGTGATCCAGGACGTCGGAAACAGCCTGATCCACCTGCTGCCACATGTCGGCGAACGGCGATTCGCTGTGCCGCCGGGAGCGTCCGCGAGCCTGCGGGCCTTCCACAAAACGTAGGACCTCGCCGGCAGTGAGGGTTTCCGGGGCACGCAGCAGCAGGTAGCCGCCCTCGGCGCCGCGGCGGGATTCCACGAAGCCGCCCTGCTTGAGACCAGCCAGGATCAGTTCCAGGAACTTCTGCGGGATCTTCTGCCGTCTCGCAATGTCGCCGATCTTTACCGGGGTTCCCGGGGGCTGCGACGCCAGATCGAACAGCGCATGTAAGGCATACTCACCCTTCACGGAGATGTTCATAAGAACGGGAGCAATCCCCCCTAGGAAACTAGAGATTAGAGGAAAGCTGACAGAGAGTCAACTCAAAAAGGAATGAAAGGGGACCTGGGGGAACGGGAGGGCACAAAACTGGAGGGCCGCGTAGGTCAATCTGCCGAGCCGCTACGCGGCATTCCCAGTCTATTGAAGAGAACGAAGTTAGCTCTTCTTGGCTTCGGTCTTGGTGGTGTCTTTCTTCTTCTTCGGGGACTTCTTTTTCTTCTCGGTCTTGGTGGTGTCCTTGGTGTCCTGGGCGAACATGGCGAAAGAGCCCAGCGCGATGGACAGGCCCAACATCAGGCTCATCAGTTTCTTCATTACAGTATCTCCTTTTGATTCGACGCTTCCACGTCGTATGGAACGATCATAATCTCCAGCAGATGAAGCGGCTCTTAAGACATAATTAAAATCACTTCATTTCGGCAGAGGGATCCGGGTCACAGACCGCCTTCGCTGCCGATTCGCTCGTATTTTCTTTCGGTTATGGCTTTTCAGGGGCGCCTCGCGGGAGGGTGGGACGCTGTGCCACTGGTAATCTGAACGGCGCAATGCGGAAACCGGAAATAGCCAAGCGGCTGGCCAGGCAGTCAGGCGTCTCCAATGCGCAAGCCGCCGATCAATTGGACCGGGTGGTAAACCAGATCCTTTCCAAGCTGCGTAAAGGCAAAGCCGCCCCCCTGCCCGGATTGGGACGATTTACGCCCGGCCCCAACGGAGTTTACCGTTTTGAACAGGAGAAGCCCGCCGGCCATGGCAAGAAGTAATTTGCAGTCGAGCGCCGAAGTAGCCCGGGTGGTGCGCCGTTGCCTGACCGAGGGCGCCAGCGTTGAGATCGACGGCTTGGGAACGTTCATTCCGGATGCGCGAAACGGTTTCCGCTTCCAGCCGCGCAATCGCCCCAAGGTCTTCGTGGCATACGTCGAGGAGGATGCCGCGGCCGCGGACCACATGTTCGAATCGCTCGAACAGCACGGTTTCGATCCGTGGTTGGACCGCCGCAAATTGTTGCCCGGCCAAAACTGGCCCCGCTCGATCGAGGAGGCCATCCAGGTGTCGGACTTTTTCCTGGCGTGCTTTTCCCATCGCTCGGTGCAGAAGAGAGGCGGCTTCCAATCCGAGATCCGATATGCGTTGGACTGCACGCGGCGGGTCCCGCTCGATCAAATCTTCCTGATTCCCGCCCGTCTGGATACGTGTGCGGTACCGCTGCGCATCCGGCGCGAGATTCAGTACATCGACCTGTTTCCCGACTGGGATTCGGGCATGCGCCGGATAGCCGCCGCCATACGGCGGCAATGGCACCGTCCGGCCGCCGCTTGACGTAACCGGGACATGGGCCGGCGCGTCCATCTGTCAACCGGTTAGGCCTATGTTCTTACTGCGTCCTGTTTACTGGCTTGCCCTGGTCCTGGCGATGATGGACCTGCCTCTGCCGGCGCAGGTCGGCTACCCCGGCCAATATCCGCCGCCGAACGGCGGGGTGGGGATCCCCGTTCCGCGCCGCAGCAAGAAGAAGGAACAGCAGGCGCAGTTGCAGAGCGCCGACGGCATGCTGCGGCGGATGCGGAAGGACGAAGTCGTCCTGGAGGCGGACGATCACCGGATCATCAATTTCAAACGTGACGACAAGACCAGGTTTCTGAAGGAAGGCAATCCCATCCAGGCCGCCGATCTGAAGCCCGGCGACTACATCGAGGTGGAATTCAGCGAAGACGACGAAGGCTTTCTGACGGCCGTCAACGTTTCCTGGCAGCAGGATGGCACGGAGAAAGACCGCGCGCACGCGCTGGAACCGGTGGACATTTCGGTAGCCAAGAACGCGCACGACCGGGCCAAGGCTCCGGAAGTGGCGGACGAGGATGACGCGCAGGCGGGCAAAGCGGTGAAGCCCGGCCCCGCGCCAGGCGGGTCCAAGGCTCCGGTCGCGACGGCGGACGATGCCAATCCCGCGGACCTGAAGGAGCCGGACAAAGAGCAGCCCAAGGTGGTGCAAATCGATCCCGACGACCTGGGACCGCCGGTGTTGAGCCGGGGCGGGAAAGTTGCGCGGCGGGAGGCGGCGCCGGCCCCGGCACAGCCCGCGGAAGAAGCGCGGATATCCGACCGCAATGTACCGGCTGAGGAGCCGCCAGCGGCACAGCCGGCGGTTACCGGTCCTCTGCGGCCGGAGGAAGCGATCATCGAGAAAGCGCGTGAAGCCGCCGGATCTTTTCTGCAAACGCTCCCGAATTATTTCTGCCAGGAAGTCATGACCCGCTACCAGAGCGGGACCCTGCGCGGGACCTGGCAACCTATGGACGTGGTATCCATGGCGCTGGTCTTCGACAAGGGAGAGGAGAGTTACCGCAACATCCAGGTGAACGGCAAACCGACGAAGAAGAAGATGGAGGACCTGGCCGGCGCCTGGTCGACCGGCGAATTCGGCAGCGTGCTGGCGGATCTGTTTTCACCCGCCACGGAAGCGGACTTTGAATTCCGCAAAGAGTCCCGCACCGGCGGCCGTCCGGCGATGCTCTACGATTACACCGTGGAACGCGAGCACTCCCACTGGCGCATCATGATCGCCTCGCAACTGGTGGAGCCTTCCTACGCCGGCTCCGTCTGGGTAGACAAAGAAACCAAGCGGGTGCTGCGCATCGAAATGCAGGCCACGCACATGCCGGACGCCTTTCCGGTGGACAAGGTGGAGATGGCGACCGATTATCAATTCATCCGCATCGGGGACCGGGAGTACCTGGTACCGGTGCACGCCGAGACGCTGGGCTGCCAGCGCGATTCCGACCAGTGTACCCATAACGTGATCGATTTCCGGAACTACCACCGCTACTCGGGTGAATCCAGCATTTCCTTCGAGAACAATTAGAAGCGCAAAGGGGCGCGTCAGGCCGCGCCGCCATCGAGGACGGGTAGCCGCGATATGGAAGGGCGCGGGCCGCCCATTTGGCACGTGTTCCTCAGAACGGCCGCTGGACTGTGCCGGGAAACACGTTTCCGGTACTGCCAAACGCGGCATGCATGTACCGCCCTAAGGGTATTCGAAAAGGGGCGCGGCTTCGTCTACAATCACGATAGGTCCGGGGAAGTCCCCGCGCTTCGTGGAATGCACCGCTCCTCCTCATCTCCGGCCAGGTCTGCCAGCGCCATCGCACCTTACAGCCGCCTGGTTCTTGCTATCGGATTTGGCGGCCTGCTATTCCTGTTGGCCTTCGACGGATTGGACAATGTAAGGCGGCTGCGGCAGATCCAGCGCAGCAACGACGAAATCCGCGAGAGCTTCGTTTCGCGCACACTGCTGCTGGAACAGATCCACTCGGACCTGTACCTTTCGGGCACCTACGTCCGGGACTACCTGCTCGAGCCGGACAGCACCAAGGCCGACACGCACCGCGGCAACCTGCTGAAGGCGCGCGCCAGCATGGAGGCTGCGCTGGCGAGATACAGGAGCCTGCTCACCACGGAACAGTATCCGCCCTTTCACGCCTTGACCGACGAATTGCGCGACTACTGGAGCGTGCTGGAGCCCATATTCGGCTGGGACGCGGTGGCGCGCCGAAACCACGGCTACAGTTTCCTGCACGACGAGGTGTTCCCGCGGCGCATGGCGATGCTGATGATTGCGGATCAAATCGCCGGCATCAACCGGGCGCAGTTGGACGCGGGCAAGCGCGACGTCATCCAGATGTTCGCGCAGTTCCGGCGGCGTTCGATCCTCACGATCGGCTTGACGATTGCAATGGGATTGCTGCTGGCGATCTTCGCCGTGCGCAAGATCGTGCGGCTGGAGTTGGAGGCCGCCCGCCGCTACCAGGAGACCGCCAACGCCCGCGCCGAGCTGAAACAACTCTCCGCCCGCCTGGTGGAGACCCAGGAGAACGACCGGCGGGCGCTGTCGCGCGAACTGCACGACGAAGTGGGCCAGGCGCTGGCCGGCGTGCGCGTGGAGTTGGCCAATCTATCGGCCTGCATCCGGACGCGCGATCTGGCCGGCGCGGAGGCCAAAGCGAAAGAGATCAAGGACCTGGTGGAGGATTCGGTCGGCGTGGTGCGCAACATGGCCTTGCTGCTGCGACCTTCCATGCTGGACGACCTGGGGCTGGTTCCCGCGCTGCGCTGGCAGGCGCGGGAGGTATCCAAACGAACCGGGCTGCGGGTGAAGGTGGCCACACAAGGCGTATCCGAAGATCTGCCCGAAGAGTACAAGACCTGCATCTACCGGATCGTTCAGGAGTCGCTGCACAATTGCGCGCAGCACGCCGAGGCCAATACAGTGCGGGTGACGGTGGAACAGGAACCAGGCTGCATCCGTCTCAGCATTGAGGACGATGGCCGTGGATTTCAGCCGGAGCAGGATCGCGGCATGGGGTTGCTGGGGATGCAGGAGCGCGCCAGCCACCTGGGGGGCACCTTCGGGGTGGATACCCAGGCCGGCCGCGGCACCTCCATCTCCGTGGTACTCCCCACCGGTACGTCTAGCCGGAGTTTACGGGCAGTTTCATGAAGACGATCCGGATTCTGCTGGCGGACGATCACCGCGTCGTGCGCAAGGGTCTGAGCCTTCTGCTCGAAAGCCAGCCGGACTTTACGGTAGTCGCCGAAGCTTCCGACGGCCGGGAGGCGGTGGCCCTGGCGGAGGAGCACGCCCCGGACATCGTGGTGCTGGACGTCGCCATGCCGCTGCTGAACGGCATCGAAGCGGCGCGCCAGATCGCGTCCCGCGCGCCGCAGACCGGCATCGTGTTTCTGAGCATGCATTCCGATGAGGGTTACGTGCTGAAGGCTCTCAAATCGGGGGGCAAGGCGTATCTGCTGAAGGATTCGGCGGAGTACGACCTGATCAACGCGATCCACGCGGTACACGAGGGCAAGGCATTCTTCAGCCCGGCGATCAACAAGATGCTGGTGGAAGAGTACATGCGCCAGATGCGGGAGCGCGAGGTGGAAGACAGCTACGATCTGCTGACGGCGCGCGAGCGGGAAACGCTGCAACTGTTCGCCGAGGGGAAGAGCGCGAAAGAGATCGCCACCATGCTGAACCTCAGCCTGTACACGGTGGAGACGCATCGCAGTAACATCTTTCAGAAACTGAACCTGCACAGCACCGCGGAACTGATTTTATACGCCGTGCGCAAGGGGGTGATCAGCTAGTGGCGGCCGCCTCGCAGCACCATTTCCACCTGACCGTACCCGCGCCGCGGGAACAAAGCCGGACGTTTCGCGTGATCTTCGGACTGGCTCTGGCAGCGCTGAGCGTGGTGTTGCAGAAGCTGCTGTTTCGGACCGTGGCTCCGGAGTCCTATCAACTGCTGCTGGGCGCCGTGGCGATCAGCGTGATGTACGCGGGCGTGCCGTCCGGCCTGGCCGCGCTGGCAGTGGCCAGTGCCGGGAAGTGGTTTTTATTCCTGGAGCATCACGAAGATCCCCGCACCCTGGCGCGCTTTGCCCTGTTCGTTTTTCTGGGAATGTTGATCTGCTGGCTGGGACAAAAGCTGGACGCCTCGAATCGCCGGCTGAAGGTTCTGAGCGGACTGCTACCGGTGTGCGCCTGGTGCAAGAAGGTGCGCGTGGACGATGACCACTGGCAGCAGATGGAAGCCTACATCCACGATCATTCGGAAGCCGATTTTACGCACACCCTGTGCCCCGACTGCGCGCGCAGAATGGTCAATTGACCGCGCTGCGTGACCGAAGTCACAGCAGCGGGCGGCGCGGCCTGTTACCTTCTGGGTGGAAACGGACATGGCCGCGACGCTGGTGGCGCCCCCTGCAAAGACGAAAAAGAGACTCGCGAAGCGGAGGCCGCCGGACCATTCCCAGAAGCTGCGACAGGGTTTTCAACTGGCTTTCCTGGCGCTCAATGTATGGATCGGGGCGCAGTTCGTCCTTTTCGTGCGGTATTACGAATCGGGCGGACATGGCCTGCACGTGACGCGTCCGGCGGGCGTGGAAGGGTGGCTGCCGATCGCGTCGCTGATGAACCTGAAGCTGCTGCTGGCAACCGGCCGCGTGCCGCGCGTGCATCCGGCGGGCCTGTTCCTGCTCCTGGCTTTCCTATCGATTTCCTGGCTGCTGCGCAAGAGCTTCTGTAGCTGGCTCTGCCCGGCCGGCACCATCTCCGAATACTTGTGGCGGCTGGGGCGGCGGACATTTCGCCGCAACTGGCAACTGCCGCGCCGCCTGGACATCGCGCTGCGCAGCCTGAAGTACGTGCTGCTGGGCCTGTTTCTGTATGCCGTCGGGAGCATGTCCGCGCCCGCCATCCGCGCCTTCCTGGAGGGCCCGTACGGGCTGATCTCGGATGTGAAGATGCTGGACTTCTTCCGTTTCCTGAGCCTGACGGGCGCGGCCGTGCTGGCGCTGCTGGCGGTGGCGTCGGTCTTCGTGCAGAACTTCTGGTGCCGCTATCTGTGTCCGTACGGCGCGCTCATGGGCCTCGCGGCTCTGGCCAGCCCGCTGCGGATCCGCCGGCAGGCGGCGCTGTGCATCGATTGCGCGAAATGCGCGAAAGCATGCCCGGCGCGGTTACCGGTTGATCAACTGGTGACGATCCGGTCCGCCGAATGCACGGGGTGCCTGGAATGCGTGGCGGTCTGTCCGGCGGACGGCGCGCTCGAGATGTCCGCCCCGCGGCGCCGGCGGGTGCCCGTCTGGGCGATCGCATGCGCGGCGGCGTTACTGTTCGTGGGCATCTGCGGCTACGCGCGCCTGGCCGGTCATTGGAATACCAACCTGCCGGAGCGGGCTTACTTCGATCTGATTCCGCACGCCCAGGAGTTCACCCATCCGTAGGCGCTCGCTTTGAAGGATGTCGATCTCGGTCTGGTTCTCGACCATCACCCCGATCGTGCCACGGGAGTGTCACTGTTTCATTTGCCTCACTTCGGCATGTGCTAAGGAGGCGGTTTCGACAGCTCGGCAGTGGGCGAATGCCACTACGGCAGGGCGCAATACGACCAAAACCAACTCACTCCAGCGCCGGCGGGGCAACACGCTTGCATCAGCCTGCCCTGACGGAACAATCTTCCGCTGTGCGGTGTCTTACCTCCCATGCAGGACCTTGCGCTCGCGATCCGTCTCCTACGCAAATCACCCGCCTTTACCCTCCTGGCGCTCCTGTGCCTCGCGCTCGGCATCGGTGTGAACGCCTCCATCTTTAGCCTGCTCGACTCCGTCTATCTGCGCCCCTTGCCGGTGGGCAACGCCAATCGCGTGGTCGTATTCAGCCGCGGAGGCAGTCCCCTCTTCTCTTACCGGGAATATCGCGCCCTCCGCGACCGGAACCAGTCGCTCGATGGACTGGCAATCTCCCAACCTGAAGAATCCGACCTCAGCTTCGAAGGCAGCGCGATGCTGACCGGCGCCGAGCCGGTCTCGGCGAATTACGCCGCAGTACTCGGGGCGCACACTATCCTGGGCCGATGGTTCACACGCGAGGATGAACCGGCGGCCGTCATCGGCTATCACGCGTGGCAGCAGTTGTTTCACGGCGACCCGAGCGTGCTCGGCAAGACGATCCGGTCAGAATCCAACACGTACACCGTAGTCGGGGTCGCCCCTCCGGGGTTTGCCGGTATATACGCACCGCTGCGCATCGATCTTTGGGTGCCGTTCCACTACTGGGCCGGCGATGCCGCCGACAACCACCGGGGAATGTTATTCGGATGCCTGAAACGCGGCGTCGGAGTGTCGCGGGCGGCGGCCGAGTTGAACGCCGCCGCCGCATTGATTCACCGCGAGAATCCGGATATGCCGGGAGATGCCCGGGCACCGCTCCTGCTCGAACCGGTACGCGGGATTCCCAGTCCGGTGATGCGCCGGCAGGCCATGCCGGTCGTAAGTCTGCTGATGGCAGTGGTGGTGCTCGTACTGCTGATCGCCTGCATGAATGTAGGAAATCTGCTGGTGGCTCGCGGCATGGGGCGGCAGCGCGAGATTGCCGTACGTTTTGCGTTGGGCGGCTGCCGGGCGCGCGTGTTACGCCAGTTGATGACTGAGAACCTGGCGCTGGGCATCCTCGGCGGTGCGGCCGGCGTGCTCGTCGGGTATGTCAGCAACCGGCTGTTAGTCGCAGCACTTCCCGTGCTGCCATTCGGCGAAATGATCCGTATGGATCTGCCACTCGATTTTCGCGTGCTTCTGTATACCGGCTCCGTCGCGCTTCTCACCGCCCTATTGTTCGGACTTCTGCCTGCCCTGCAGTCGAGCCGCGGAGAGTTGGCAGCAGTGCTCAAAGGCACGAACATTGCGGGCGGACGGCTGCGGCTGCGCCTCGCGATGCTCACGGGCCAGATCGCTCTTTCACTGGTGCTGCTGCTGACAGCCGGCCTGTTTGCGCGCCTGATCGTTCGCTTCCACAATCTCGATCCCGGCTTCGCCAGCGCGAATCGCCTGTACGCCCCGGCCTTCGTACCGGCTCCGCAGTTCACGCCGGTGTCAGGCCGGGTCTTTTACGATCAGATGCTCGCTCGCTTGCGCGCACTTCCCGGTGTTCGCAACGCGGCGCTCACCACGCGATTACCTATGTACGCCGCGGGCATTGCGGGCACGTGCGTCGCACATGAAGGAGACCGTCCAACGCCCGCCACGAGCACGACCATCGATCGAGGCTTTCTCGATACGCTGCGAATCCCCATACTCGAAGGACGCGACTTCGCGAGCACCGACAAAGCGGGCCGCGCGCCGGTCGCCATCGTGAATCAGACGCTCGCTCGCCGGCTGTGGCTCAACCAGCCGGCCGTCGGCCGAACCCTTCAGGTAGGCTGCGACCATCCCCGGAGCCTCCAGGTGGTGGGCGTAGCGCGCGATTCCAAGATTCGTTCTATGAACGAGGTCACCCTCCCGCACGTATATCTGCCCTTCTCCCAAGCCTACGAAGGCGGGATCGTGTTCCTGGTGGTGGAGACGGTCGGCGACTCCGGCCCGCTGGTGGAACGCGTTCGTCGGACGCTGGTCTCCGCCGACCCGGATTTCCGCACTTGCGGCGTCCAGCGTCTCAGCGATTCTCTCGATGCGTCATTCTGGCAAGCGCGCTTCGAGTTATGGGTACTCGGCATTCTCGGGGCGCTCGCGCTGGTGCTCGCGGCAGTCGGAATGTATGGCGTGCTGGCTTACCACGTGACCGCGCGCACCCGCGAAATTGGTATTCGCATGGCCCTCGGTGCACGCCCGCGCGAGGTCGTTCAACTGGTAATCGCGCAGGGTCTCCGGGTGACGATCGCGGGTATCGCGATCGGCCTGATCATTTCCGCGGTGGCGGCCCGCCTGCTCACCACTCTCCTGCAGGGCGTGAGCCCAACCGACGCCGCCACCTGGTCATCAGCGGTAGGTGTGTGGATTGCGGTGGCGCTGGTGGCGTGCTGGCTGCCCGCGCGTCGCGCCACACGTGTTGCACCTGTAGTCGCGCTAAGAGAGGAGTGATTGGGCGCCTTTTCACGCCGCCGACGGCCTTATGAGGCGACTGCGGCTTCGCTCCGCTCAGTATGGAGACCGCACTTCAGTGGGCCTGGTGCAGATTCAAACCAACCCAGTACCCGAGATTGACTGGACGTGTAGCGGTCATTCCGCGGAATGACAATCGAAACCGCCCGATCCCCGGAATCCCGAACCCGACAGGGGCGGGCGCGGTGCTAAAAACAGCCTACCCAGACCTTTAGAGGATGCCGATATCGTGCGCGGCCCAGCCCGCGACGGTTTCCACACGCGGCGGTTCGCTCAGAGTGAGTTCTTTATTGCCCCAGAAGTTGCGGATGGCGCTCCAGGCGAACACCTGCGGTTTCGCGAACGGCCGGCGCACACGATCGAGCGGCTCCCCGCGGATTTCGATCTCCTCCAGGCGGCTGGGCCGCAGGCCCGCCTTCTCCGCCCAGGCGAAGACCGGAACCTCCGCCGGCGCGAATCCCATCAGGCTGGCGGCCACCATGTCGGCGGCCACCGGGTTGCTCCCCGCCACGATTACATCCATGGGAAAGACCTTGCCCATGGAGGGTCCGTTTCCCTCCATGGCCATCGAACCGTCGATCACCACCAGGCCGAGCTTGTTGGCGCGCACAAGGTCCACAACCACGGCGGAGGCGGCGGTGGGATCGACCTTCGACGCTTCGTCATGCATGTGGCCGCGCGCCGACTGGTAAATCGTTCCCGGAAAAGTACCGATCAGGTTCTTCATGCCGAGGGTGACGGTGGCGAGCTGGTGGGTCTTCATCATGGGCACCGAGCAAAGCAGGTCGGTCTCGGTAAGGCCGCGGTGCAGCGTGATCTTGTCGTACACGAAGCCGCCCGGCACCTTCACGTCCACCAGGTCGCCGGAGTGCAGATTGATCAGCGGAATGCGCAAGGTTTTCGCCAGGTCGGCGTACCCCAGTTGCTCGAAGACGTACTGCTGCATGGGGTCCAGGATGTCGCGTTTGCGAGTGCGATAAATGGCCATGCCAATCACGTTGAATTTGGGCGCGGCGGCGGAGCCCTCGCCGATCGAGACGTGCTTGCCGGCGCGCTGCATGGTCTTCGCCAGGGCGCGCACGACGGCCAGCTTGGTGGTGGCCGCGGCCTGGGTCGACACCAGGTTGGGCTTCAACATGACGGTGTTGACACCCTTGGTAATGTGCTTCATGCCGCCGAGCAGGTCGATGGCTTTCTCGACGGCATAGGCGGTCCGGCCGTTGGGAATGCGGACCACGCTGACAACGGCCTTGGTGCTGGTCTTGGCGCCGGCGGCTGCGGCCGCACAGGCGAGGAGGAATTCGCGGCGGCTGATTGCCATAGAATCACCTCCTTAATTCTCGAATAGCCGGGCGCCCCGGTCAACGGGTGGAACCGACGATGGCGACGCCCCACGGCTCCAGGGTGAGCGTGCCGCCGGCGGCCACCTTCGCGTTGGAAAGCAGCTCCGTCCCCGCGGTGTAGGTGTAGGCGAAATGCTGCGGCACGGACGAGAAGTTGAAGTAGTAATGCATGGCGCGGCCGTCGCGGCCGATACCGTGCTTCACGCGCACCGCGGCGGGCAAGCGCTGATCCGGCCCCATCAGGCGCGCCTGTCCCAGGACACGTTCCAGCACCTTCTGCTGCAGTTGGCCGCTGAGCACCGTGCCTTCATAAGTGACGATTCCCCGGCCGAAATGGTTCTCCGTGACGGCGGGATATTTCCCGAAGAATGGATGGTCGTAATACGCCAGCGCTTTGGCCTGATCGAGGAGCAGCATCTCCGCCCAATCACTGACCTGGTTGTCCGCGCCCGCCTGGAATGGATCGCCTTTGAGGGCCAGCGGCTTGGCCAGGTTGGAGAACTCCTGGTAGTGGAAACCGGCGGCCTCGCGCAGCGGACCCGGAGCCATCTCGTGGCGCACGGTGGAATATTCATCGCAGAATCCACTCTTCAAAGTCAGGACCAGATGGCCGCCATGGCGGACGTAGTTCACCAGGCGCTCCAGCAATGCGTCGCTGGCGATATAGAGGGGCGGCACCACCACGACTTTGTAGGCGCTGAAGTCCTCCGTCTCCGGGAACACGAAGTCCACCCCCACGTTCAACCGGTACAGCGCGCGGTAGAGCCGGCGCATCTCCAGATCGTATCCGCCGGGATGACTCCACGGCATATCGCCGGCGGGGTGCGAAATCAGGAACGGCATGTATTCGATCCCGCGGCGGGAGTCGTTGCTGTAGAGCAGCGCGACCGGATGCGAAGCCTTCAGATTCGCGATGCGCGGGCCGATACGTTCCAGTTCGTGCGCGGTGCGCGATACTTCCGCGTAGGCGCGGCCGGGCTCCAGATCGTGGGCCAGCACACCTTTCCAATACGTCTCCTGCCCGTAGTGCAGCGAGTGCCAGTGCCAATACTCCACCATGTTGGCGCCGGTCGCCGCCATCAGGTAAACGTCCTGGCGCAACTGGCCGTCGTAGGGCGGGAACTGGGTGCGGGAATCCCAACCGATGGTTTGAGCGTTAGTCTCGGTCACCAGATAATTGGTGCCCTTCAGGGAGCGGGCGAAGTCGCCGCCGTAGCTGGAGCCTTCGCCGTCGTACAGATCCTGGGTCGGATGATAGGGGTTGATGCCCACGATATCCAGACTCCTGGCGATGGCGTATTCGTTGACGTCCTGCCGCGTGGCGCCGCCGAAATCCTGCATGATGAACTGGTCCGGCCGCAGGTATTGGCGCACGAGGTCGGCCTGCCAGGCGAGATAACGGGTGGCCAGCGAATCCTGGTAGCGGTCCCATTCGAGTTTCCATCCGGGATTCAGGATGCCATTGCGCGGCGGCACTTCGGACCAATCGTGCAGGCTCTGCCCCCAGTAAACCAGTCCCCAGATCTGGTTCAGGCGGCCGACGGTTCCAAATTTCTCGCGCAGGTAATTCACGAAACCGGCCTGCACATTCGTGCCGGCGGTGCCGTAGGAGGTGGTTTCGTTGTCGATCTGATAGCCGATGATGGCGCGGTTATCGCGATAGTGCTCCGCGATTTTACGGATGACACGCCCGGCGTAGCGCAGAAAATCCGGATTGGTGATGTCCATGTTCTGGCGAATGCCGTAGGTGGCGCGCTGGCCGTCCAGGCGGGTCACCAGGATCTCCGGATGCTCCTTGAACATCCACGGCGGAATCGAGTAGGTGGGCGTCCCCATGATGACGCGGATATGGGCGCGCGCCAGGCGGTCAACGATGCGATCCATCCAGGCGAATTCGAAGCGCCCGTCCTCCGGTTCCCACAGGCTCCAGGTGGACTCGCCGACGCGGACCACGCTGATGCCGGCCTGCTGCATCAGTTGCACGTCCCGGTCGAGGCGATCCGCGGGCATGTACTCCTCGTAGAAAGCGGCGCCGTAGAGGAACGTATCCATACGGGCAGGGTCAAAGCGGGGCGGCGTTTGTCCCGGCGAGCGGGCCGCGATGAGAGCCAGCAGCATCAGCGGCAGGTAGGCTTTCATAGAGGCATATCGTAACAGGGGGCCTTGGGGACGGCAGGCCGCGCGGCCTGGCAGATAGTATCCTGTCGGGATGGCGGAAGAATGGCGCAGGGGCGAATACACGATCAGCACGGACCCCGCACGGTTGGACCTGGCGATGATCTACGAGTACCTCAACGGCTCATCGTATTGGGCCGAAGGACAGCCGCTGGAGGTGGTGCGGCGTTCGATCGAAAACTCGCTGCCTTTCGGCGTGTACCTGGGCGCGCGACAAATCGGTTTTGCGCGGGTGGTCACCGATTATGCGACGTTTGCCTGGCTGGCGGATGTATTCGTACTGCGGGAATTTCAAGGGAGGGGCATAGGCAAGTGGTTGATCGGCGTAGTGGTCTACCATCCGCGCCTGCCGGCGCTGCGCCGCTGGGTGTTGACCACCAGAGATGCGCACGGCCTCTACGCGCAGCACGGATTCACGCCGTTGAGCGCGCCGGAGCGCTTCATGGAACGCTTCGTTGACCGGCCGGATTACGCGGTTACCTGACGCCGACGGGCGTTGAATTGTGATCGCGCGGACCGGCGCAACATGAGAATGTGAAGTATCTAACACCCGTTCGGTTGCGGCACGCGACATCTTACCTTACAACCTGATCTATCAATCAAGGAGTAACTGATGGCTGCATCCACGCAACCTGCGTTTCGTATCGATGTTGCGATTAATGATCTGTTGACTCATTCCGCCCCGCAGCCGCCGGTTCCGCCGGCATCGAAGGGGTTAACGTTACCTGAACCGGTGTTTCCACAACACCCCGAACTGCTTGCCGATCCAGGTCCGGAAGCGCCGCCGGAAAGGCGTGAATGGACGCGGGGTCAGATTATGCGCAAAGTGCGGGGATGGCTCGTTCCGTATGTGCGCTCCCGGGTCATGCCGGGTGATTTTCATCCCATTACGGCGTATCTCTTCGTGGAGTATAAGTGCAACATAGACTGCTGGTATTGCTGGTCGTTTAACAACAAGGTCAAAGGCATGACCGAAGATATCGCCCGGCGGGCGATTGACTGGCTGTACGATCACGGCTGCCGGGTGCTGGCGCTGATGGGCGGCGAGCCTTTGCTGCGTCCGCAGTTTGCGCACAAAGTAGTGGATTACGCGGCCAAGAAAGGGTTCTGGATCTATATAGGCACTAACGGCCGGCTGCTGCGCCCGGAAGTCGCCGACCGCCTGGCGGACTCCGGTGTGGCGGTCTTCAATTTCGCCCTGGATGCCTGGGACGAGAAACCCGGTCTGCCCAAGGCCCTGGTCCCCGCGCGCAAGAATCTCGAATACCTCATAAAGAAGCAGTATGTATACGGTTACATGGTCTTTTTCAATATGAACATCTGCCGGAATAACCTGGAGGACATCCGGTTACTAACCGATTACGCACACGAACACCGGCTGGCGACCGACTATCACATCAACGAGACGCCGATGATCGAACAGGACGATCACTTCCGGCACCTCAGCCAGAATCCGACTTACATAAGCCCGGAGGTGTGGCCGGAGGTGGACGTACTGATCGACTGGCTGATCGACCGCAACCGATCCGGCTACCAGATGGTCAATTCGGTGTCCCGCCTGCAGGAGATGAAGGCGTTCATGCGGATGTCCACTGGAAATCACCACCAGGCGGACGTGGACCAGGATACCTGGCTGGGCATGCCCGGAATCGTGCGCGGTGAAGACGGAGGCTTGTGCTTCGCGGACTGGAACTGCCGGGGGGGACAGAACAACGTCATCATCCGTACGGACGGTACAGTTGGTCCCTGCTTTCCGATGTACTCCGCAACTTACGACTTGGGCACGGTGGACGGTCACAAGTTCGACAGGCAACAACTGGGCGAAATGAAGGAGACCTGCCAGCGCCACTGCTACTCGACGCTGAACCACAACCTGGGCTATTGTTACAACGACGCACGGGTCCTGAAATGGCTTTGGAAACAGGCTCGCGGCGGATTCAAGGGCGGGGCGCGCAGCTTCGAAGATTGACCCGCACGGAGATCGCTAACGCACTTCCAGGTAGCCGAAACGAAGCGGCTGCCGGCCGCCGTTCACCAGGATGACCTCTATTTGCGGCGCGGGGCGGACCGGCGCCGAGAGCTCGGTTAATTCGCCGGTCCGCTTGACCGGTGTTGGCGACACCTGCATCCCATCCAGGCGCACGCCCAGCGCAAAAGGGGTGGTGCGAAACACGCCGATGTACAGCCGCTCGTCCGCCCGGCGCGCGCCGCCTACACGCACGCTTGCCGTACCGCGCAGCAGGCGGTAGCCGTCGGCACATGGGTCCCAGCCGGCGCCCAGGTACTCCGCAAAGGCGTCGTCGCCCAGATTGATAAAGCGCGGCGTCTGGGGATTCCAGAGCGCCTCGGCCAAGGCGCGGTAACGCGACGTGACGTTGCGCAGCGACGCGCCGGAGACTTCATAGACTACCGCGCGGTTCTGCTCGAGCGCGCGCAGAGCCGGAGCCTGGGGCAGCGTGTATTTCGTGACGAGGTCTGCCGGCGCCGCGATGCGCGACTCCGATCCGGGGACCAAGTACACGTGGGGGATCTCCATGGCGCGGAACGGAAGGTCCACGATTCCAGACCAGAACAGGCCGGAGTCCACCCCGTCGAGCAGTATGTATTTGCCGGGTTGGGCCTGGCGCGTCTCCGCGACGCCCTCGACCACATCTTCCACCCGGATTCCGCGCGCATGATTCCACTGGACGATGGCCCACGCATGCGGCACACAGGTGACCAGGTAGATCGCCACCGCCGCCAGTGCCGCCGGGCGCCAGGCGCCGGCTACGGCCGCGGCGCCGAGGATAGCGATACCGATCGCAGGCACGGCCAGGTAGTAATCCATCTTGTGTTCGGCGAGCGGCAGGTAGGGAGCGATCGTCGCGACGAACCATACGATCGCGAACAGGCCGAGCCATTCTCTTCTGCGGACGGTCCAGGCGAGCATTCCAAAGACCGCGCCACTTAGCGCCGCCGCCACCCAAGGGGACGGGTTCAACGCCAGAATCCAGTAGCTACCCAGCGTGCTGAAGATGCGGCCGTCCCAGTGCAGCGCGTAGACACCGGTGGCGTCGGCCGGCGCGAAATGGAAGTGCACCAGGACGGCCGCTGCGGAGACACCGAACATCGGCAGCACGGTCTTGAGATGTTGGCGCGCAAACAGCACCGCGTAGGCCGCGGCGATCGCCGGATAGACGACATTGATCTCCAGGGCGCCAAGGCCCAGCACAAAGGCCGCCCAGTGGCCCAGCGCGTCCCGCCGCGCCCCGCTCCGGATCTGGCGCAGGAAGAACCAGAACGACAGCAGGAAGAAGAAGGCGCTGAGGAGCTGGTTATAGATCGAGCTCCAGCAAAGGGCCGTGGCCAGGCCCGCGTTTGCCATCCACAGAATCTGGGCGACAAAGGCCGCTGTACGCGACGCGGTGAGCCGCATCACGATGCCGCCCAGCAGCAGGAGGCTGGCGATCTGGGTGGCGAAGGCACAGATCCGGAACGGCCATGCATCCACGCCGAAGATCGACGAGAGCACCAGCCAGTAGGCGTTCTCACCTAGCGGCCGGATATTGCCGTGAGCCTTGGGCGCGAACAGCGCCGGGGCCAGATCGCGCGCGGTATGCACGTCGTGACGCAGGTTGAGCCAGCCGAAATCGTCCTGATAAAACCAGTTGGTCAGTCCCGGCCAATAGAAGGCGAGCAACAGGAGCAGGGGCACCACGCGCCAGGCATATCGGCGCCAGGGGAGCATAAACCCGATGCTAACCTACCGCCACGGGCAGCGGGAGCTCGCGCAGGTGACGGACCGGGGAGAAGATCAGCCACAGCGTGGAGAGCAGGAAACCGGCCGCGCCCACGAACAAGGCGTTGCGGATGCCGATGTATTGCGCCAGGACGCCGCCGGCCAGCGCGCCGGCCGGCACCACGCCGCGAAACGTCAGATGCATGGCCGCGTTCACGCGTCCCAGCAGATGGTCGGGCGTGATCGCCTGGCGCAGGCTCAATTCGTTGATGTTGTAGACGGACCAGGCCATGTCGCCCAGTTGCGCCAAGGCCAGCACCGCGGCACAGGCCCACACCGGCCCGTGCGCCAGGGGCGGCAGCCAGTACGCCACGGCAACTACCAGGGCGGCGGCGATCAAGGCCGGTCCCACGCCGAGGCGGCGCGTCAACCGTTCGGTGACCAGCGCGCCGAACATGTCGCTGGCGCCGCCCAGCGCGATCACCGCGCTCAACAGCACGGCGCCGAGCTTGAGCTCACGCACCGCCAGGAGGAAGTACAGGCTGCTCGAGAAACCCAAGAACACGGAGCCGGTGACCGTCCGCAGCAGGATGGCGCGCAGAACCGGCACGCGCCAGGAGGCCTGTAGCCCTTCCAGAATTTCACGAACGATGTGCGGCGAAGCCGCGGGACGCGGCCGCGGTTCGGGCGTGCGGATGGCCCATATGGAAAGCGCCGAGGCCAGGAATGACAAGGCATCGAAGAGGATGGCCGATGGCGCTGTGATGGCTTCGACCAGCACGCCGGTGAGTCCAGGTCCCACGATCCCGGCCAGGGACGCCGAGAGCGCCATCTTGCTGTTGCCTTCCAGGATATTCTCCGCGCTGACCAGCGACGGCAGATAAGCCTGATAACTCACATCGAAGAAGACGGTGAAGACGGCCGTTACGGCCGCGACGATAAACAGGTGAATCATGGTGAGGCGGTGGAGCGCGGCGGCCAGCGGGATGGTGGCCAGGACGGCGGCGCGGCCCACATCCGCCCATATCAGAATCGGGCGGCGGCGCAAGCGATCGGCCCAGGCGCCGGCAAACAGTCCGAAGATCAGGATGGCGGCCGCACCGGCGCCGCTCAGGATGCCCATCTGGATCGGCGAGGCCTTCAACAGCAGGACCGCCGTCAACGGCAGCCCGACCAGGGTGATCCACGATCCGATTTGGGAAACGGACTGCCCGGCCCAAAGCTTGAGGAAGTCCGGATTCCGCCACAGGCCGGTCCGGCGCATCTCCTTAGCATGCCACAGGTGGCGGCAGCGGCCTGGCGCGAGGTTGGGGAGCTACAGGGAGAGAAATTCGCGTGGACAGGTAGAGACGCCTGCCCACGCTGGCAATGGTGTAACTACTTCTGGGGCGTGGTGCTCTTGGTGGCCGGCTTTTTGACGTGATGCTTGGTGGACTTCTTCACCGTCTTCTTCTTGGCAGCCGTGGTCTTCTGGTTCGGCTGGCTGGCCGGCGTGGACGACTGCGCAAACGTCAGGGGCAGCGTGGCAGCGGCCAACAGGATCGCGAGTAAACTCTTTTTCATTTTCTTTTCTCCTTGCGGGATCCATCTCCCGTCAATTCCATCTTCAGGCAAGGCCCGCAAAGATACGATAGACCCGGCGGGCTAACGATCCCGACGAAACCACAGGCCGTGCCGGCCAAAGCATAGCCTACGCCCGGGCATCGTATTAGCCCGGATAAGGGATACCCGGCCGGCAGGCCGGCGCGCCATCATGGATTTGGAGGAACGTGAAAGATCATTCACCAGCGCGCCGCAACCTGCTCCGGCTGCTGATCGCCGGGTTCACCCTGGTGATGTTGCTCATGCTGACCGGCGCTTTCATCGGCGTCGGCAACATTCAGAGCATCAAGGAAAGCGCGGCACACCTGGTGGCCGAGCAGCAGACTACCAACCGTCTGCTCGAAGAAGTGCACCGCCAGCAAGCCAGCCTGACGGAAGTATTCTCGATCCTGGCGCGCGATCCGGATTCGGTGGATGCCGGACAAATTCTGGCGCAGTTGGATGCGGCGGATCAGAACATCGACCACCTGGTCGGGGAGGGCTCACGGACGCCGCAGCGGCGGCTCTTCGAGCAGCTACGGCAGACGTCCGCGGCATTCTCGGGCGAAGCGCGGCGGCTGCTGAGCGTGGCGGAGCCGGAGACGTTTTCCTCGCAGGCGCTGTTCCGGGATCACGAAGCGTTCATCTCTGTGGTGGCCAAGCTCATCGAGGCCAACTACCGGCGGGCGGTGGCGGCGCAGAACGAGATCGATCACCGCTCGGAGAGGCTGGTGAAGGTGTCCATCGGGTTTCTGGTGGCATTCTTCGTCCTGGCGCTAGCCTGCTCGGCGCTCACCGTACGATTGACGGCGCAATTGCTGCATCGCATGGAATGGCAGGAGAGCGAACTGGGCCGCGTCTCCTGGCACATGCTGGAAGACCAGGAGAGCACGGCGCGCCGTTTTTCCCACGAACTGCACGACGAACTCGGGCAATCGCTCACGGCCCTGAAAGCCAACCTGTCGGCGCTGGGCGCGGACAGTGCGCTGGACTCCGCGCGCATCGCGGACTGTCTGCACCTGGTGGACGAATCCATCGGCAACGTGCGGCAGATGTCGCAACTGCTGCGTCCCACGATTCTGGACGATTTCGGGCTGGACGCGGGACTGCGCTGGCTGTGCGAGGGTTTCGCGCACCGCACCGGCATCCACACGGATTTCCGGTCCACGTTTTCCGGGCGGCTGCCGGACGAGGTCGAGACGCACCTGTTCCGTCTGGCGCAGGAGGCGCTGACGAACGTGGCGCGGCATTCCGGAGCGCGCAACGCCACAGTCACACTGGAAGCGCGGAGCGCTGACCTATATCTGTCCGTGCGCGACGACGGCCGGGGCCTGGCGCCCGCTGGCGCGCCGCCGGGCGGCATGGGTATGATCGGAATGCGAGCGCGCGCGCGCAGCGCGGGCGGCGACCTGGTGGTACACTCGCAGCCGGGCGCCGGCGTCACCATCGAGGTCCGCGTGCCCGCGCGTGGTGCGACGAATGAGAGAAAAGATCCGCATTCTGCTGGCTGACGATCACGCGGTGGTGCGGCAGGGATTCAAGATGATCCTGGCCGCGCAAGCCGATATGGAGATCGTGGGCGAAGCCGGCAACGGGCGCGAAGCTCTCGACCTGGCCGGCCAACTGCAACCCGACCTCGTCGTGATGGACGTGGCCATGCCGGAGCTCAACGGCATTGAAGCCACGCGCCGCCTGGCGGATCTGTCGCCGCGCACACGCGTGCTGGCGCTGAGCATGCATAAGGATTCGGTTTACGTGCGCGAGATTTTGCGCGCCGGCGCCCGCGGTTATCTGCTGAAGGACTCCATCGCCAGCGACCTGCTGGCGGCGGTGCGCGCGGTGGCGCGCGGGGAAGGCTATCTGAGCCCCGGCGTTTCGGATGCCGTGCTCAACGACTACCGGCGCCACGTGACCGATCCCATCGACCTGCTGACCAGCCGCGAGCGCGAGGTGCTGCAGATGATCGCGGAGGGCAAGACCAACAAGGAAATCGCCACGGTGCTGAACCTGAGCGTGTACACCGTGGACGCGCATCGCGGGCGGATCATGGAGAAGCTGAATCTGCACAGCGTCAACGAGCTGGTGCGGTTTGCCGTTCGTAACGGGCTGGTGGATTAGATCGCCTGGATGCCGGCGAACGAGAGCATGCGGCCGGCGTGAGCCTTGTCGCGGCGGTAGGAGTGGAAATCCCGGACGCCGCACTTGGTGCACAGATTGGCGACATAGATCCGTTCCGCGGAAACGCCGGCCTCGCGCAATTGCCTTTGGTTGGTTTCGGCGAGATCGATGTGGGCCGGTCCGGACTCGCCAAATTGAGCCGCCACTTCCGCCCCCACTTCATAGCAGCACCGGCCGATACCAGGTCCGATGGCGGCATGCATGTGCGCGGGATCGGTGCCGAATTCGTCCGCCATGGCGCACACCGCGCGGCGCGCTATGCCCTGCACCGTGCCGCGCCAGCCGGCGTGCACGGCCGCTACGGCGCGACGCTCCTCGTCTACCAGGAGAATCGGAAGGCAGTCCGCGGTCTTGACGGCCACCAGGCTGCCGGGCTGGCTCTCAAGCAATGCGTCGCCATCGCCCAAGCGGCCCGTGCGGCCGTGGGCCGCCACACAGACGTCCGAATGGATCTGATGCAGAGTGGCAAGCCTTGGATCGCCTGCCAGATCGGCATGGCGCGTGCCGAATCCGTGCTCCAGCCAGGCAAATTCCGCCAGCGGCCGAACGCGGTAGATGTTCAGCGAATCCTTGTAGAACACTAAGCCGGCTTTTGAATCTGGGCGATCATCACCTGCTGTTTGAACTGCTCCAGCATGGATTCGTCCAGCCGGACTTCGGTGGGCCGCTTCACCAGGGTAGTCATCTGGTCGATCTTGTCCTGCAGCTTGAGCAGCGCGTAAAACAGATTCTCCGGACGCGGCGGGCAGCCGGTCACGTACACGTCCACCGGCACGATCTTATCCACGCCCTGCAGCACGGCGTAAGTGTTGAACGGTCCGCCCACGCTGGAGCAGGCGCCCATGGAGATGCACCACTTGGGATCCGGCATCTGGTCCCAGATGCGCTTCAGCACCGGGGCCATCTTGAGCGTCACGGTGCCGGCCACGATCATGAGGTCCGACTGCCGGGGGCTGGGGCGAAAGACCTCCGCACCGAAGCGCGCGATGTCGAAGCGCGACGTGCTGGAGGCGATCATTTCGATCGCGCAACAGGCCAAGCCGAAGGTCAGCGGCCACAAAGCGGACTTGCGCGCCCAGTTGAAAACGTAGTCGACCGAGGTGGTAATGACGTTGCGGTCAAACTGATTCTGAATCAGCACCGGAACCCTCCCAGGTTTCTGAACCGTTATTCTATCACCGCAAATCGCTCCCGCAGGACCGCGGCGTATTCTTCCGCGCCGGCCAGCGAGCGCTCCGCACGTCCGGCGGCGGTCTTGGTGATGAACCGCATCTCACTCAGAGTCAGGCGCCCTTCGGGCGTCGCCCGCGTGCAGATACGGGCTTGCGTGAAGTGCGACTCGGGCGAGGTCTGATGAAACAGGCAGCGGGCGGCGAATTCGTCCAAGGTGCGCGGCGCGAGCGTGAAGCGGTATTGCGGCGCCCAGTCGCCGCCGCCGTCGCGGCGCAGCAACAAGCGGTACTCGCCTTCGGTGAGGATGACGTACGCGGAGTCGCCCTGGGGCTGGGCGTTGACATCGTCCAGCCGCAAGGGCAGGCGGAATCCTTCACCGAAGCCCACATCCACCAGCCAGGGCCGTTCCAGATCTACACGCAGCGCCAGGTGATCGTAAGGGGGACTATAGCCGCCTGCCTGGCGCGCGACCTCCGACGAGAGCAGTGTGACGCGGAAGCCCAGTTCGCACAGGAAGGCGGCGAACAGGCCGTTCAGCTCATAGCAGAAACCGCCGCGGCGCCGGGTGACGATTTTGTCGAACAAGGCCGCGGTGTTCAGTTGGATCGGCCGGCCCAGGTGAATGTCGAGGTTCTCGAACGGTACGGCGTAGAGATGCGCCAGGTGCAGTCCGCGCAATGTTTCGGAGGATACCGCGAGTGGTCCGCTATACGCGATGCGCGCCAGGTACGCCGGGATATCCAAGGCGCCAGGGTAGCACGTAATATGGAATCAGATGCGACTCTCAGTCTTCGTCTTGATGGTGACTCCGTGCGTGGCGGCGTTGGCGCAGCAGGCGCCGCTGGCCAGCTTTACGGGAACCGTCCGGGAGATCACTTCCACCAGCCTCACGCTGACGCGGACGGACCAGGAGGACATGGAGATCTCCTGCACGCATAAGACGCATTACTTTTCCGGATCGAAGAAGATCAGACGCGAAGACATCAAGCCCGGCGACCGGGTGACGGTGGAGACAAAACTGGATCTTTACATGAAGCCCGAGGCGGTCAATGTGCGTTTGCTCCCTCCTGAAGCGGCACCGCAAGAGCGGCCGCCCTCGACGGTTGCGTTCAACCCCGGCGCCGCCCTTTTTTGAAGCCGCTTCGCGGGCCGCGCACTGCCTGCCTCCGCATGGGGAGAAAAGCTTCATAACCGTGGCTGCCTTAAGGCGTCTAACCAGACGTGCTGCAAGATTTGCGGTTCTTCCTGCGTGAGTATCGCCGCAAGCCGGGATTGGCGGCGACGGCCATTATTTCGCTCGCGCTGGGGATTGGCGCCACCACTGCCGTTTTCAGTGTGATCTACAGTTTGCTGGTCAATCCGTACCCCTACCGGGCAAGCGATCGCATGATCCACCTGGTGGTTGTCAACCAGAATGGAGACGAGCGCTGGGTGGGGGTCACGGGGCCGCAGTTGAGGCTGCTGAAACAGGCCAAGTGCATCGAAAGCGCGGCGGCCACCTGGGGCACCTGGAACCTGACTACCACGGACGAGGAACTGCCGCAGGATGTGCCTTCGACCCAACTATCGGGCGATGCCGGCATCTTCTTCGGCGTGCGCGCACTGCTCGGCCGGACGCTCATCCCGTCGGACGCGCCGGACGGACGCGATCCGCAGCCGGTGGTGGTGCTCAGCTACCTGTTCTGGCAGCGGCATTTCGATTCCGACCCATCGGTCATCGGCCGCAACCTGCAACTGGTGCACAAGAACTATACCATCGTTGGAGTGTTGCCTCCGCGTTTCACGTGGGAAGACGCGGACGTTTACCTGCCGCTCAAGATCACCAACGATCCGATCATCGAACTGGCGCCGCTGATCCGGCTGAAGCCCGGCGTGACACACGCCGCGGCCAACGCCGAATTGCAGCCATTATTGGAGCAGTTTGCCAAAGACACGCCCGGCCATTTTCCCAAGAAGTTCCGCGTACGCGTAAAGGGCTTGAACGACCAGTTCGTGGCGCACCTGGGCCAATCGCTGTTCCTGTTATTCGGCGCGGTAGGCCTGCTGCTGCTCATCGGCTGCGCCAATGTGTCCATCCTGCTGCTGGCGCGTGGCACCGCCCGCCAGCACGAACTCGCGGTGCGCAGCGCCATCGGCGCCAGCCGCCGCCGCATCTACCGCCAGCTTCTAACCGAAGCGCTGGGACTGTCACTTGCGGGCGCCGCCGCCGGAATAGCTTTGGCGTACCGGCTCCTGCCGTTGTTGATCGGCTGGCTGCCCGAGTATTCCTTCCCGCACGAGGTGGTGATCCGGATCAACTTGCCGGTGCTGGCATTCAGTTGTGCCTTGGCCATCCTGACCGGCGTGCTGTTCGGGCTGGCGCCCGCCTATCAGTTCTCGCGTCCGCAAGTGGCGCGCCTGATGCAGACGGGATCGCGCCGCTCCACGGGTAGCGCACATGGCAAGCGCATGCACGCGCTTCTAGTGGCCGGACAACTCGCGCTTACGCTGCTGCTGCTCACCTCCGCCGCCGCGGCCACCAACGGATTCCTGCGGCTGGTGCGCACCCGCTTGGGCTATGATCCGCATAACGTGATGTCGGTCGGCATACCCGTGCACCAGAACGCGCACGTCAGTTGGGCCGAGCGTGCCAGCTATTTCTCGCAGCTTCTGCACCGCGTGCAGGCCATGCCTGAAGTCGCCATCGCCGGAATCTCCACCAATGCTACGCCGCCTGCGAACGGTTGGGAGCAATCGTTCGAGATCTTCGGCAGCAGCTCACCCTCCAAGGAACAGGTGCTGGCGAACTTCATCAGTTCCGAGTATTTTGGGGTGCTGCACATCCCGCTGCTCAGAGGGCGATTGTGGAACGAGCCGGAGGTCGCGCGCGGCGCGCGGCTGGCGATCGTCAATCAAACCATGGCCCGCCGCTATTGGCCCAATGGCGATGTGCTGGGCAAACAACTGCGGTTGCCGGATCTGAAGGCCGAGCCGCCGTTCTCGCAGGCCGTACCGGAGTCGAACGGCTGGCTGCAGATCATCGGGGTGGTAGCCGACGCCAAAGACGCTGGCTTACGCAAGCCCGTCAAACCGGCGGTCTACGTGCCGTACACGCTATGCATGAATGTGTGGACCCAGATCCTGGTACGCGCCCGTACCTCGCCATTGTCGATACTGAACCGGGTTCGCGCGGAAGTGAAGGCCGTCGATTCGGAACAGCAGGTATTCGGCAGGACGCGGGATCTGGAACAGTGGATCCAGAACGAGGATGATTACGCCTACGGCCGCCTGGTGGCCGCGCTGTTCACGGCCTTCTCGATCGTGGCCCTCGCTTTGGCGGTGGCCGGCCTGTTCAGTGTCGTCTCTTACGGCGTGGCGCAGCGGACCAACGAGTTCGGCATTCGCATGGCGCTGGGCGCGAGCCGCGGCCATGTCTTGCGGATCGTGTTCCGCTCCATGATACTCAGCGTGGCCGGCGGTTTGGCGGGCGGCACCGTGCTCAGCTTGCTGCTCAGCCGCGTGCTATCGCGCTGGGCCGCGGGCAGCCAGCAGAGTCCGGCGATGTTCTTGGGCGTCACGGGGGTGCTGACTCTGGCCTGCGCGCTGGCGACGTTGTTCCCGGCGCGCCGGGCGTCGTCCGTGGACCCGATGGAGGCCTTGCGCTACGAGTGAATCATGGTTCTGCGGACCGCCACGAAGGCGGCACCCGGCGCGGTTAGCGCGCCGCCGCAACCAGCCCGAGAAGAAACTGGAACTGTGACGTCGTCGTTGCGCTGCCGCCGGCCCGCTTAAGCCAGCGCCGGGTCGATCTTCTCCGGATCCACGCCCAACTCGGCGATCGCCGCCGCCGCGCGGTCGCTCGGGAATTGGCCGTCGCGGGCCAGGCGGGAAAGCGCCGCCGCGGCGATCGACTCGGCGTTGATTTCGAAGTGGCGGCGCAGGTGCTCGCGATTGTCGCTGCGCCCGAATCCGTCGGTGCCCAGGGTTTCCATGCGGCCCGGCAGCCAGGGGGCGACCTGGTCGGCCACCACCTTCATGTAATCGGTGGCGGCCACGATGGGACCTCCAGCGCCATTGAGCGCCTGGCAAATATACGGCTGCCGCGGCGGCTGGCCGGGATGCAGGCGGTTCCAGCGCTCGGCGCGCAACGCATCGCGGCGCAGTTCGTTGTAGCTGGTGACGCTCCAGACGTCGGCCGGGACGCCGTACTTTTCGGCCAGCATACCCTGCGCGCGCAGTGCTTCGTTCAGGATCGGACCGCTGCCGAAGAGCTGCACCCTGGCCTTGCCCTCGGCCGCGGCCCGGTAACGATAGATGCCCTTCAGAATGCCTTCCGCGACGCCCTCCGGCATCTGCGGCATGGGATAGTTCTCGTTGTAGAGCGTGAGGTAATAGAAAAGGTCCTCCTGCTCCTGGTACATGCGGCGGATGCCATCCTGCACGATGACGGCGATCTCGTAAGCGTACGCCGGATCGTAGGCGGCGCACGTGGGCACGGTGCTGGCCAGCACCAGGCTGTGGCCGTCCTGATGCTGCAAGCCTTCGCCGGATAACGTGGTCCGCCCGGCGGTGCCGCCCATCAGAAAGCCTTTGCCGCGGGCGTCGGCGAAGGCCCACACCAGGTCGCCGATGCGCTGGAAGCCGAACATGGAGTAA
This sequence comes from Bryobacteraceae bacterium, assembly GCA_035499555.1. Lineage (GTDB taxonomy): Bacteria > Acidobacteriota > Terriglobia > Bryobacterales > Bryobacteraceae > Bog-159. Next base: position 59,393 of record DATJYO010000046.1, on the reverse strand, counting down.
TACACGAAGAACGGAATCATCTCGATCCGGTAATTCGCGTAGGCCAGGCCGGCGGCGGTGAACGACGCCATGGAACCGGCTTCGGTGATGCCTTCTTCCAGGATCTGCCCGTCTTTGGATTCCTTGTAATAGAGGAACATCTCGGCGTCGTGCGGTTTGTAGAGCTGCCCCTGGCTGGCGTAAATGCCGAACTGCCGGAACAGCGACTCCATACCGAACGTGCGCGCCTCGTCGGGAATGATCGGCACCACGCGCTTGCCCAGCTCCGGGTGTTTGAGCAGCAGCGTCAGGGTGCGGACGAACGCCATGGTGGTGGAGACCTCGCGCCCCTGCGATCCGGCCAGCGATTCGGCCAGGTAAGCGAGCGGCGGCGCTTCCACTTTGGTGGCCGGAACCGAGCGGCTGGGCATGTAGCCGCCCATCAGCCGGCGGCGTTCGTGGAGGTACGCGATTTCCGGGCTGTCGTCCGGCGGGCGGTAAAACGACGCGTTGCGCGCGGCTTCATCCGGAATGGGGATTTCAAACCGCGATCGGAAGCGCGCGATCTCCTGCTCGTTCAGTTTCTTTTGCTGGTGCGTGATGTTGCGGCCTTCGCCGGCCTCTCCCAGGCCGTAGCCTTTGATGGTTTGGGCCAGGATCAAGGTGGGCCTTCCGCTGCTCTCCAGGGCGGCCTTGTAGGCATTGAAGACCTTCTTGGGATCGTGACCGCCGCGGCGCAGGCGCACGAGTTGTTCGTCGCTCAGATGGCCGACCAGGTCGAGCAGTTCCGGATACTTGCCGAAGAAGTTCTTACGGAAGTAGGCGCCGTCCTTGGTGACGAAGGTCTGCCATTCGCCGTCCACCACTTCGCTCATGCGTTTCTGGAGCAGCCCGTTGGCGTCGCGCGCCAGGAGCGGATCCCAGTCTTCGCCCCAGATCACCTTGATGACGTTCCAGCCGGCGCCGCGGAACGCAGCCTCCAGTTCCTGGATGATCTTACCGTTGCCGCGCACCGGGCCATCCAGCCGCTGCAGGTTGCAGTTGATGACGAAGATCAGGTTGTCGAGCTTCTCCCGGGAGGCGAGGGTAAGCGACCCCATGGATTCGGGCTCATCCATTTCGCCGTCGCCCAGGAAGGCCCAGATCTTGCGCGGCGTAGCGGGAATCAGGCCGCGATTCTCGAGATAGCGCATGAAGCGCGCCTGGTAAATGGAGTTGATGGGACCCAGCCCCATGGAGACGGTGGGGAAGCGCCAGAAATCGGGCATCAGCCAGGGGTGCGGGTAGGAGGGCAGTCCGGGATGTTCACGCAGTTCGTGGCGGAAGTTGCGCAGACGCTCCTCGCCGAGGCGGCCTTCCAGGAAGGCGCGGGCGTAGATGCCGGGGGAGGCATGGCCCTGGAAATAGATCAAGTCGCCGGGCTGATCGCCGTAACTGGCGTGGAAGAAATGATGAAAGCCGACTTCCAGCAGCGTGGCGAGGGAGGCGTACGTGGAGATGTGGCCGCCGATGCCGGCATCGTACTTGTTCTGGCGCACCACCATGGCCATGGCGTTCCACCGGGTGAGGCTCTTGATGCGGCGTTCCATGGCGCGGTCGCCGGGATAGGGCACTTCTTCCTCGGGACGGATGGTATTGACGTACGGCGTATTTAGAACAAGGGGTATTTCGGCGCCCGAACTGCGGGCGCGGTCGGAAAGGCGCTGCAGCAGGAAAGCGGCGCGATCGGGACCCTCTTCATCCAATACCTGATCCAGCGCTTCTATCCATTCGGAGGTTTCGCGCGGGTTCAGGTCGACAACACGTTCGCTGAGTTTCTGGTGCATGGTTTTCTTTATTATAGTTAAGGCCGCGGGCTAAGCGCGCGATGGCCGGGTCAACCCGGCCGGTGCTGGCCCAGTTCCCGGCGCTTGCGGGCCCAGTCCGGCTTGTTGACCTGGCGGGACCGGCCCACGCCGAGCGCGTCCGCGGGGACATTCTCGGTGATGACGGATCCGGCGGCCAGGTACGCACCCTCCCCCACTTCCACCGGCGCCACCAGGGTGGAGTTGCTGCCGATGAAGGCGCCCGCGCCGATCTTGCTCGGATGTTTGCGCCGTCCATCGTAGTTGCAGGTGATGGTGCCCGCGCCGACAATCGCGTCCGCGCCGACCTGCGAATCGCCCAGGTAGGCCAGATGCATAGCCTTCGACCCGGCGCCGAAGCTCGTCTTCTTCAGCTCCACGAAATTGCCGATGTGGGCGCCGGCGGCGACGTGATTCTCCATCCGCAGGCGGGCATACGGACCCGCTTCGACACCGTGCTCCAGGCGGGAGGTGTTGACGATGGTAAACGGACCGATTTGCACATCGTCGGCCAACTCGGAATCCCGGATGATGGAGCAAGCTCCAATGCGGCAGTTGTCACCGATGGTGGTGCTGCCCAGAATCTGGGCGAACGGCTCGACCACGGTATCCATACCGATGGATACGCCGGGATCGATGGTGACGGTTTCCGGCTTTTCGATGGTCACGCCCGCCACCATGAGTTGGCGGGCCTTGCGTTCGCGTAACAGGCGGTCTACGGCGGCCAGTTCCACGCGATCGTTGATACCGAGCACTTCGCGTGGATCGTCGATGCGGTAAGCGGTGATGTCGTGACCGGCGCGATCGAGGATCTCCACCATGTCCGTCAGATAGAACTCGTGCGCCGGATTGTCGGGCCGCAGCTCGTGGATGTGCCGCCAGAAGGGCGCTGCCTGGTAGCAGTAGAGCCCCATGTTGGCCTCGCGCAAGGCCAGTTGCTCGGGCGTGCCGGCTTTCTGTTCCACAACGCCGGTGACGCGGCCGCTGGCATCCCGCAGGACGCGGCCGTACCCGGTGGGATCGTCCATGACGGCCGTGAGAATGGCTCCCGCCGCGCCGGAGGATTGTTGGGCCGCGACCAGGCCGCGAAGCGTCTCCACCCGAACCAGCGGGCAATCGCCGTACAGGATCACCAGCAGGCCGTCCAGTCCGGAGAGAACTCCGGCCCCGGCCATGACTGCATGCCCCGTGCCTTTCTGTTCGGCCTGCTGGATGAAGCCGATGCCGGGCGTCTGGATGGCCTCGCGGACGCGGTCGGCCTGATAGCCCACCACGACGAAAATCCGCTCGGGCGTGGTCAGAGCCTGCGCGGTCGCGAGCACGTGCTCGATCAGGCAGCGCCCGCCGGCGCGGTGCAGCACTTTGGCCTGCCGCGATTTCATCCGCGTGCCCAGACCGGCCGCCAGGATGACCACTGTGATTGGCTTTTCCACTATTTCCTCCAACGATCAACCGTCCGCATATTCCGTGCGCTTTCACTTCCGCTGCCGGCGCGCCTCCTGTGCCAGCTTTACCACCACCGCCGCGGCTTGATCCGGATCGTGGCGCACTTTCTTGGATTCCTGGAGCAGCCTCCCGGTCACCACCCGGATTCCCATTTTGGTGATGCGATCGATGTCGTTTTCCACCGGCAGCGCGCGCTGCCTTTCGTAGCGCTTGCGGACCGCCATCTGTATCGGCGCGACGTTGAGGATGGCGCAATCGATCAGCTTGCCCCCGGCGTGTTTATGGATGGCGCGGATGTGGTCCGACGCGCTGAAATTCACGGTTTCGCCCGGCTGCCACATCAGGTTCACGAAATAGGCCTTGAGGGCCGGCGAGCGGCGGATGGCCGCAGAGATTCCCTCGACCAGCACGTTGGGGATAACGCTGGTGAACAGCGATCCGGGGCCGAGGGTGATCAGGTCGGCGCGCGCGAGGGCCGCCAGGGTGTCCGCCATGGGCTTGACCTTGCGCGGATGCAACCGGATGCTGCGGATGCGTTTGCGGCTTTTGCTGATGCGGGTTTCTCCGGCGACCCGCGTACCATCCTCCAGGATGGCTTCGAGAGACACATTCGCGGCCGTGGCGGGAAAGATGCGGCCCTTAATCTGCAGCACGCCGGAAGAGGCTTTCACCGCGTCGGGGAAGTCGCCCATGATCTGCGTCAGCGCGGTCAAAAATAGGTTGCCGAAGCTATGGCCCTTGAGACCCAGGCCCGCCTCGAAACGGTGCTGGAAGAGACGGGACAGCAGATCGGCATCTTCGGATAGCGCCACCATGCAGTTGCGGATGTCGCCGGGGGGTAGCACGTCGAAGTCGCGGCGCAAGCGGCCGGAGCTGCCGCCGTCGTCGGTCACCGTAACCACGGCCGTGATGTCCACCGCGGGGCCGCGTCCCGGGCGGGCGTAGAGCTTCAATCCCTGCAACAGGGCAGACAGGCCCGTACCTCCGCCGATGGCGACTACCCGCAACGGTTCGCTTTCAGGCATGGTGAAGAACCGGACTCAAATGCGGCGGAGGCGCGAGCAGGTCCCCTTTAGTTTTTCTTATCGGGGTACAACAACCGGGCGAACGCCTGGTGGTCGGCCATGGCTGCGAAATCGGGGTCCTGGCGGGCAGCCAGCCGGTTACGGGGCTGTAAATCGATGGCACGTTTCAGGTTCTCATAGGCGCCTTGCGCCTCTCCAGCCAGGCACTGACAGGCGGCCAGGGCATAGAGCACGTGGTCGGCGCCGGGATCGGCCTCCAAAGCCGCGCGCAAGTGCTTCTGCGCGCCCGCCAGATCGCGCGAATTGATCAGCGTGACAGCGTAATTGTAATGCTCTTCGGGCGTTGTAAGTACGACGCCCGGAGATTCCAGGCGCCGCTCGCACATGCGTGCGTGCAGGCCGGAACGGTGCGCCACGGTCCGGTCCGGACCCTGCTCGGCCGCAGCAAAGAACTCTCTGGCCCGCTGGAATTGACGGGCATGAAACAGGCGCATGCCCTCCTCGAAAGATTCCATCTGGCGGGCCTTCGGGTCTGCTGCCGCGGCTCCGGACGCCGCACGTCGGGCGGGCAGGCCGTTCTTGCCCTCCTCCTGCGGAGATACTTCCGGAACGTTATGCTTTTCAGTACTCTTCGGCATCGACGTTTTCTTTTTCGCGGGCATGACGCGGCCCAAGCCTGGTAGTTAAGTCAGTTAGATCTTATATCAGACCGATCACGCTCGCGCAAGTGCCAGGTGGTGAAGATCCACCCATTGGAGCGATTATCGCATACCGGCCGCCCGGCGCTATACTCGGGTTTCAATGAAACGGATCGGTATATTCTTTATTTGCGTTTGCGCCATGGCGTCCGCGCCTACCGCGGATATCAAAGTGGATCAGGTCGGCTATCCGCCGAATGCGCCCAAACTCGCCATGGTGGCGTCGTCGGCCCTGGCCAAGGAGTTTTCCGTCCGGCGGAGCGGCAGCGATGCGGTGGCCTTCCACGCCAAACTGCCGGAGCCGGTACGCGAGGCGGATTCCGGCGACCTGGTGCAGATCGCCGACTTCAGCAAACTCGTGAAACCGGGCCGGTACTACCTGGAAGTTCCTGGTGTGGGCCGGAGCTGGGATTTTTCGATCGGCGCGGACGTCTATGCCAACGCCTTTTACCTGACCATGCGGTCGTATTACGGGCAGCGCTGCGGGATCGCGGTGGACATGGGTCCTAAGTATCCCGGCTTCAAACACGCCGCCTGCCATCTGCAGGGCGCCTATCACGCGTCGTCCGGCAAGACCGGCCCGCGCGTTTCGGCGAAAGGCTGGCACGACGCGGGCGACTACGGCCGGTACATCGTCAATTCCGGCATCACCACGGGCACCCTGCTGTGGGCCTGGGAACTCTACGGCGACCGCCTGCGGGGTGTGCGGCTGGACATCCCGGAGTCCGGAAACGGAACGCCCGACATGCTGAACGAGATCCGCTGGAACCTCGACTGGATGCTCTCCATGCAGGACGAAGACGGCGGGGTGTGGGCCAAGCAAACCAGCGAGCGGTTCTGCGATTTTATTCCGCCGGAGAAGGATACTCTCGTCAGTTACGTGATCGGTACCGGAAAGGAGCCGTACAAGACCTCTTGCGCGACGGGAGATTTTGCCGCGGTGATGGCGATCGCCGCGCGCGTCTATGGGCCGTTCGATCGGGCCTACGCGGACAAATGCCTGCGCGCGGCGCGGCAGGCGTGGACCTGGGTGGAGCAGCATCCGGACGTCAGGTTCCACAATCCGCCGGGCGTTTCCACCGGCGAGTATGGCGACGGCAATTGCTCCGACGAGTTGTTGTGGGCGGCGGCGGAGCTGGCCAGGACCACCCGGGATGCCGCCTATGAGCGCTACTTCGCGGATCACTACGCCGCCTTCCGCGGCACGCTCCGGCCCAACGGTCCTCCGGGATGGGCGGAGGTCGCTCCCCTGGCGTTGTGGACTTATGCGCTGGGACACGGCAAAAATGCCGATGCGGTGGCCGCCATCACGCAGGATTCTCTGGCGGCAGCGCGGCAGATCGTGGAACGCACGGCGCATCATCCCTACCACATCAGCCTGATGGCGGCGGACTACATCTGGGGCTCGAACGGGGTGGTGGGCAATTATGGCGTGCAGCTTATGGTCGCCAATGCGCTGCACGCGGACCCGCAGTTCGTGGATACGGCTCTCGACGACCTGCACTACCTGTTGGGGCGCAATACCTTTTCGTTGTCCTGGGTCACCCAGTTAGGCCAGAATGCCTACCAGCACCCGCACCATCGGCCGAGCAACGGGATGGCCGCGCCATGGCCCGGACTCCTGTCGGGAGGTCCCAACCGCGACCGCCAGGATCCGGCAATGCACAAGCTGCCCAACGGGCCGCCGGCCCGGATGTACCTGGATGAGCAGGCTTCTTACGCGAGCAACGAAGTGGCCATCAACTGGAATGCCGCGCTGGTGTTCGTGCTGGCCGCCGCGCAGGCCGGCCAGTAGAGCGCTCCGCAGGGTCCCGCTTCAACTGTTATTCTGCTAACCATGCTCGACCTCACTCAGCAGCCGCACCGCCGCTACAATCTGCTGAACGGATCCTGGGTGTTGGTTTCACCACATCGCACGCAACGCCCCTGGCAGGGACAGGTGGAAAAGTCAGCGGCGGTGGCGCAGCCCGCCTACGACCCGCAGTGCTATCTCTGTCCGGGCAACGCGCGCGCCGGAGGGCATCGCAATCCGGCGTACGCTCACACGTTTGTTTTCGACAACGACTTCGCCGCGCTCCTGCCCACCACGCCGCCCGAAACCTATGAACGGGCCGGGTTGCTGATCGCTGCCGGTGAGCCGGGGATCTGCCGCGTCGGCTGTTTTTCGCCGCGGCACGATCTCACCACCGCGCGCATGTCCTTGGACGACCTGACGGTGGTCGTCGACATGTGGGCCGAACAGTACCGCGAACTGGGCGCGTTACCGCAGATCCGCCACGTGCAGATCTTCGAAAACCGCGGGGAAATGATGGGCGCCAGCAATCCGCATCCGCACTGCCAGATCTGGGCCGGCGCCACCGTGCCCCCCGAGGCGGCCGCGGAACAGCGTCAACAGGCCGCCTGGCGCGCGCGCCACGGAACCTGCCTGCTGTGCGATTACCTGGCACTCGAGCTGGCATCAGGCGAGCGCGTCGTCTGTGCGAACCACAGCTTTGCCGTATTGGTCCCGTTCTGGGCCGTGTGGCCTTTTGAGACGATCGTGATCGGGAAGCGGCATTTCTCCGCCATGGACGAGTTGGACACTGCCGGGCGCCGCGATCTGGCGGATATTCTGCAGCGCATCGGCGCACGTTACGACCGTCTTTTCGCGGTACCTTTTCCGTACACCATGGGCTTTCATCAGCGGCCGACGGATGGCGCCGATTGGCCGGAGTGGCATTTCCACGCGCACTACTATCCGCCATTATTGCGGTCGGCCACCGTGCGCAAGTTCATGGTCGGATTTGAAATGCTTTGTATGCCACAGCGAGACATCACGCCCGAGACTGCGGCCAGTCGCTTGCGGCAGATGCCAGACTCTCCGGATCCAGGCTCGTAGGATTCTATCCTCGGGATAACCCGCATCCTCAATTAATTTCTTCCACCCTTTGAATCACTTACCGGCTGCCTGCCCGGCCGGGCTGGCGCGGCGCCGCTAACCTTAAGGCGGAAAAGGGGTTCCGCTGCATAAGTGGCGGTGCCCGAGAAGACCGAGTGCACGATCCGATTATTATCATAGTCGACGGGTACTGGTTTTAATGCCGAAATAGAAACGGCAAATGCGGCGCTCGACCCAGCGCGACTCGTATTAAAAATCCCGGAAAAATAGACAAACAACACCATAAATGCTGGTATATTCTTTGGGAGGGTTGCTGTCAGCGGCTACTCCCAAAGAATACCAGGCCGGGTATATCCCGATGGATAGGGGACGTGTTTCGAAGACCAGAATTCTGGCATCCCTATTTACGGTAGTCGGGCTCGCAGGAACGCTGGTTCGTTCCGTTCCACCTGCCAGGTCGAAGATCCTGGCACCTGGGGATGCGCCCGTGCGCAAGGCGCTGCTCGCGCGCCTGCGGCGCGGTCCCGCGGAATTCAACAGCGGAAACTTCCGCGAAGCAGCGGCACGCGCGAAGAGCGGCTATGAAGATGCCATGGCGGCCCACGAAACCCAAATCGCCACCCGATTTCTAAATAATTTAGGCGGTTGCCGTTTTGCCCTTCATCAATACCAGGCGGCGCTGCAGGCATTTCTGGAGGCGCGAAAACTGACGGAAATCACCGGCGACGAGGTAATGGCCGGAAAACTGGAATTCAATATTTCCAGCCTCTATTCCCAGCTCAACCAGCCTGATGCGGCCATCCAGGCCTTGGACCGCGCAGCCGCTTACCTGCGTGGTAAGGCACGCCGCCAGCAATTGCCCAGGCTGCTCATTGAAAAGGCGGCTCTCCGCGCGGATTCCGGGCACCTCGACCAGGCGGTGGCTTTGTATCGCGAGGGGGTGGCGGCGGCCGATCAGGCCGGCGACCTCGAAATGGTCGCCATGGGCTGGAACGACCTGGGCTTCGAATTCCTCGAGCATCACGACCTCAAAAGGGCGGAGCCGGTGTTGCTGGAAGCCTATCGGATCCGAAAGTTGAATCGCTTCCGCAGCATTGAGAGCTCCTACCGGAATCTTGGCAGCCTGCGCTTGGAACAGGGCGACATCCGGGCGGCGTCGGTGCTGCTCGACCTCGCGGTGGACTACTCGCATAAGCCGGGCGGGTTGCGGCCCACCTGGGAGGTCCATTACGCTCGCGCCCGCGTGCGGCTGGAGCAGAATCGCCTGCGCGACGCCATGGAGGACCTGCGGGTGGCCGCTCGTCTGGCCGACGAGTGGCGCCGCGCCGCCCCCACCAGCGACGCCACCCGGATCGGCACGGAGAACCTGATTCAGAGGGTGTACTCCGCGCTGGTCGATACCGGCAATCGCCTGTATTTCGAAACCCGCGATGCCGCGTTGCTGAAAGAGACTTTTGAATCGGAGGAGGTTAACCGGGCGGCCAGTTTGCGTGCGCTGCTGGCGGAGCCCCGCGACTGGCGGCGCAACCTGCCTCCCGAATATTGGGAGACCCTCCGGAAGCTGGAGTCGGCGGAAGCGGAGGCCCTGCGGACAACGCCGGCGCCTCCCGCCGTGGAGGCTCGGATTCAGGCGATGAAAGCGGAGCTCGTGCGATGGGAATCCCAAGCCGGTTCCAATGCCGGCGGCGAGATCGGAGACCTGCTGTCGCGGACACGCCGGACGGTAGGCCCGGATGCCGTATTTCTGTCGTTCCGCCTGGCCTCGCCGGATTCTTATCTATGGGCGGTCTCGCGCGCGCACACCGCGTTATATCGGCTGCCGCCCGGCCCCCAAATCGCCTCCCTGGTTGAGGACTTTGAAAAGAATATCCGGCTCGGCAATTCCGTCGCGTCCGATAGCCGCCGGCTATTCCAGGACTTATTTGGACAATTAAGTCCGAATTTCCAAAAGAAAAGCCGCTGGCTGTTGGCACTGGACGCGCAACTTTTCGACCTGCCCTTTGCCGCCCTGACGACGGAACCCGGCACGCGCGCCGCTTTCCTCGTCGAAAAGCACTCCCTCCAAATCACGTCGGGGGCGGGAATGCTGGCACCGCCGGCCGGCGGCGCCCCGCGGGGACCCTTCGTGGCGGTCGCCGATCCCATCTATAATGAGGCCGACCCGCGTTGGACGGCCAAACGTCCGGCCGCCATTCGCAGTCTGTTTCAGGCACGGGCGGACGATTCCGGCGGTTCCGATCTGCGTTTCGCCCGGCTGGTCGGCAGCGGACGCGAAGCGGCCGCCTGCGCGGCGGCCTGGGGCGGTCCCCGGAGTCCCGTGCTGCTCGAAGGCGTGGCAGCGTCCCGGCGCGACTTGCAGGCTGCTCTGCGGCGTCATCCCGCGGTCCTGCACCTGGCCACGCACGTCTTGCATACCACCGAAAACAGCGGATCCGGGCTGGTCGTTTTGAGCCTCAACCGCACCGGACAACCGGAGGTGCTCAGCCCGGTCGAGGTGGCGACCTGGAACCTGGACGGCGCCCTGGTAACTCTGAGTGGCTGCAGTTCCGGCTCCGCGGATACCCTTCCCGCCACCGGCTTGATGGGTTTGACGCGCGCTTGCCTGGCGGCTGGCGCCAGAGCCGTGGTGGCCAGCCGCTGGCCCACTCTGGACGATGCCGGTTCCATCTTTTTGTCTTTCTACCGCCATTTGCGCGCGGCTCCCGATTCGGGACCCGCGGTGGCTCTGCAACTGGCGCAGATCGACATGATCCATTCCAACACCTGGCGCTCCAACCCCCGTTACTGGAGCGCCTATTTTTCAGCAGGTAATCAACTATGATGGCAAAGGAATTCGGCGACACCGTCCACGAGCACCAGGAGTCTGCGGGGCAGCCGTGGGCGGGCCTGGTGGACAAGATCCGGCGCAACGATCCGGATGGAATGGAAGAACTGTACCGCGTCTTCTCCCGCGGCGTACGTTTCTACCTGTGCCGGCATCTCGGGCCGCAAGATCTCGACGACCGCGTCCACGATACCTTCATTATTGTGGCGCAAGCCATTCAGCGCGGAGAGTTGCGCGAACCCGACCGCCTTATGGGTTACGTGCGAACCATCGTGCGGCGCCAGGTCGCGGCCCAAATCGAGGATAACATCTTGAACCGCCGCCACCAGTTCGATCTGGACCGGGGGCTTGCCGTGCGCGATGCCAACAGCAATCCGGAGCAGACCGCAATCCGGCAGGAGAACCAACAAATCGCCATGAAGGTCCTCAAGAGCATCGCCCCCCGGGACCGCGAAATTCTAATAAGATTCTACTTGCGGGAAGAGTCGGCGGATCAGATCTGCGCGGAGATGGGACTCACCGACACCCAGTTTCGACTGCTGAAATCGCGTGCCAAAGCAAGATTCGGCCAACTCGGCCAAAGGAAAGTTACAAGACGCCTAGTACCTTTTAACGAGAACAAACGGGGGTGATTACCACTTAGGTGATAAGGGACACGAATGCCACTTGACGACAATCGGGAATACTTGTCACTCCCGAATGACAGCCACCCGTCGGATGAGACGATTGAAGAATACTCCATGGGTCGTATGGAAGGTCCAGCTTTAGAAAAGTTCGAAGAGCACCTTTTGGTTTGCGAAAGGTGCCAGGATTCCGTGGCCGCGGAGGATGCTCTGCGGGAAGGCATACGCGCGGCCGCCCTCCCATCTCAGACCCATAAACCGCCGTTGTTTCGCTTCAACCCGCGCCTGGCATGGGCCCTGGCGCTGCCCGGAATGGCGGTGCTGGTATTGGCCGCCAGCAAGTTGCCGGTTTGGCGGCATGCCAGCGCGCCGGTAGCCGTTGTGCTTCAGGCCACGCGGGGAACCGAGACCAGTTCTGTCGCAGCCCACCGGTCCATCATGCTGACGGTGGACCTCACCGATCTGCCGCCGCTATCCGAGTACAGATTGGAAGTCGTGGATAGTGCGGGCCGCTCGGCGTTCCGTGCCAACGCCTCCGCGCGGAACAATCAATTACATACCACTCTGGCCGATGGCTTGCCTGGGGGCGCTTATTTCGCCCGCCTGTACTCACCGGGCGGCGAACTGCTGCGCGAGTTCACGTTGAGTGTGCATCCCTGAACCGGTGTCGGCCCTAAAATACGCGCCGCTTCAGGCGTTCGACCGTGAATTTCGCCGTATCGGCGACCGCCATGACCGCCATCACGCCGGCCTGGACGGGATCGCTCACCACCAGGTCCGCGGCCTCCGGCACACTCCCCGCCATATTCAGGCTGATCACCAGCAGCCCCTCGCTGCGCACTTCCCGCACGGCCTGTTCGATCTCACCCCCCATCAGCGATCCCGCCAGGACCAGAGCCTTCGCGCGCGGCAGACGCGCCACGGCTCGGACCGCATCCGCCAGCGCCTGTTCCCCCACCAGTGGGATGGTATCCACTGAGATGTGCTCGCCGCGGATGTTGTGCCGGTCCGCTTCCGACACCGCGCCGATGGCCACTTGTCCCACCTGGGCGCCGCCACCCATGATGATGATCCGCTTGCCGTAGATCTTCTGCAGCGTCTCCACGACCTCCACCTGGCGGACAACGGCCAGGACGCGCAGGTCCGCCGCCAGCTCCGCCGCACTGCCCGGCAGCGCGATCTCGAAATAGATGCGCGCTCCGGCCGCGGCCTGGTCGAGGATCTCGACCGACTTGATGTCGCCCCGGTGCCGCGCGATCACCCCAGTCAGCTCGTGCAGCACTCCCGGCCCCGAGCCGGCGTGAATCATCAGACCTGCAGTCTCATTCGTCATGACGGTGCATCACTCATCTTAGCGTCACATCCGCAATGGTATTCTGTCGGTGAGGGGCGCAGGGGATCTACTTTGCGGCGGGAAAGACTCATGCCTTGGGAGAAGCTGTGTTTCTGCTGCTCCATAGCAATCCTGGCCTGGCGCCCCGCAGCCGCGCCAGCCCAGGAGATGAATGCCGCGGGCATGTACCTGATGAACCTGGCCTCCGGCACTTCCCAAAACCCCGCCTCCTGGACCATGCCCATGCGTTCGACGCAGCCGGGTCAGTGGAGCCTCATGTTCATGGGCGTCGCGTTCGTCTCCGACATACAGCAGTCCGGACCCCACGGCGGCGACAAGCTGTTTTCCACCAACTGGTTCATGGCCTCGGCCCAGCATCGGGCCGGCGCGCGCGGGGCCTTCCAGGCGATTCTGATGCTGAGCCTGGAACCGGCCACGATCACGGACCGCCGCTATCCGCTGCTGTTTCAAACCGGCGAAACGGCATATGGGAGGCCGCTGGTGGATGCGCAGCACCCGCACAATCTCATCATGGCGCTCGGATTCCACTACGCCTATCAGCTCGGCGAACATACCACGCTGGATGCCTACGCCGCGCCGGTGGGCGATCCCGCGCTGGGCCCGGTGGCCTTTCCGCATCGCGCTTCCGCCATGGAGTTCCCGCAGGCGCCCATCTCGCATCACTGGCAGGATTCCACGCACATCGCTGATGACGTGGTTACCATGGGCATCTCGCACCAGAAAATCAAAGTCGAAGCCAGCGGCTTCCATGGCTCCGAGCCCTGGGAGAACCGCTGGACAGTCCAAGCTGGTCCGATCGATTCCTGGTCGGCGCGCCTGTGGTTCTTCCCGGCGGCGGATTGGGCGATGCAGGTTTCGACCGGCCGAATCGCTCATCCGGAAGCGCTGGAGCCCGGCGACCAGGAACGCACCACGGCGTCCGTGCACTATACCCGCCCCCTACCGGGCGGCGGCTGGTCGTCCAGCCTGATCTGGGGCCGCAATCACGACACCGCCACGCATCGCGACTCGAACTCTTACCTGGCGGAGTCCGTGTTGCCCGTGCGCGGCCGCAGCTACATCAGCGGACGCTGGGAACTGGTCGACAAGGACGAACTGTTCAATCCGTACATAGGCACATTTCGCATCGCCGCCTACACCCTGGGCTACACGCGGGATGTCGCGCAGTGCGACCACATCGCCGCCGGCATTGGCGTCAACTTCACGGCATATGGGGTGCCCGGCGAAATTCGGCGTTACTATGGCAGTCGTCCGGTGGGCGGCAATCTGTTCGTCCGTTTCCGGCTGCAGTAGGCGTTACGGCGCCGCGGTCAGCGCATCGATCACCAGGGGCGCGTTGGGGCTGCCGAGCCCGGTGACGAAATCCCATCCTGGAGCGGCGTTACACATGGCGCCGCAACTGCCGTTGGATCCGGTAGCGATGTCGTGGAACGCCGGCGCGTTGCCGTACACCACCGGCAGAAAGTCCGCGCCAATCGGGGCCTTGCCCATGCCGGCACGGATGCTGTTGGCAATCGCCGTGATCGCGCACCATTGGGGCGAAGCGGCGCTGGTGCCTCCCACCATGGCCCAGTTCCCATCTTCGCTATCGTAGACCGCCACCCCGGTCGACGCGCTGGCGTTGTAGGCTACATCCGGAACACCGCGCTGGCCGGAAGTCTGAAAGCCGGCCTGAAAGGACGGCTCCAGGTAATAGACGCTCGCGCCGCCTCCGCTGCCGTTCCAGGCTTTCTCGCTCAGGATGTTTCCGTCCGCATCCAGGGTCAGAGCGGTGCCCCCGGCGCTCACCACCAGGTTGGATGCCGCCGGATATCCGAACAGGTTGTAGCCCCAATCGCCCGAGGCATTGAAGTAAGTCACCGCGGGATTCCGGAAATAGGCATCCAGCTTCTGCTCGCCCGCCACTTCCCGCAGCGTCCCCCAACTCATGTTGATCACCGTAGCGCCGTTGGCGACGGCCACCGGCACGGCCTCGACCAGCGTCTGAGTCTGCCCGTTAGCGGCTTCCACCAGGACGATCTTCGCCTGGGGCGCGATGGCATGCGCCCACTGGACATCGAGCGAAGTTTCGCCCGTCCAACTTCGGTTGGTGGGCGGCTTGGTCCCCGCGGCGTAGATCACCGTAAGGCATCCGTTGGCCTTGGTACAAGCCGGCAGATTGAACGTTCTGGTGAAGACGGCCAGGTCGGATTCCACCGCCGGATAGTCGAAGGCGTCCACGATGCCGATGATCTGGCCTTCTCCCTGATTGGCGATCTGGTCCACGCCATACGCGTGGCGCATTTGGGCCGGCGTGTAACCGGTCGGCTGCTTGTTGTCGGGCGTCGCGGCGCGTTGGTACGGGCGATGGACTTCCTGATGGAGCCAGGAGTCCTGCGCCTGCGCGCCGGCGATGAAGATCAAAGCCAGGACGGCAGTTTCAATGCTTCTTCGACGGTGGATCTGCATCGCGCCACTCCTCCCAGTCGCGGGTCACCGCTTTCACCATTTGGTCCGCGGCTTTGGGCAGCCAGCCCAAGCCGCGTTTCTTCAGATCCGCCTGGATGGCGCGGGCTTTACCGCTGCCCAGGTGTACGTTGGCGGTCTCGAAGC
Source organism: Bryobacteraceae bacterium (assembly GCA_035499555.1). Lineage (GTDB taxonomy): Bacteria > Acidobacteriota > Terriglobia > Bryobacterales > Bryobacteraceae > Bog-159. The sequence goes on along the minus strand of DATJYO010000046.1, from coordinate 44,130 downwards.
CCATGGCGTGCAGCAGCCGGATCTCGTCCCTCTCCTTGGGCAGCGCCGCCAGTTCGATGCGCGAACAATCCGGCGCCAGCCGGCGCACAATCCAGCGGCCTTTCAGCCGGACGTAGGGATCCGGGCAGCGCACCGAGGTATCCAGGATCTGCTGATAGTTGATGCGTTGCGGGCCTTTCTCGCCGCCGGCCCACCAACACGCCGAAGGCGCCATCGCCTTGGCTTCGCGTGCAATCTTGCCGCTGTGCCATTCGGCCAGGAACACAAAACGCTGCCGTCCCAAACTTCCCAGCCCGGCGATGCGGTGCACGCGGCGGCAGGGGAGATCCGTTTGCGGAAGCAATCGCGCTATGCCCTTGGTGGCGCCGGGCGGCACCTTGCCCTGAATGGGCGCGCAGTTCTCCAACTTCTCCCAAAAGGCGCAAACGTCTTTCAAGCGATGCATGGCCATATCCCGCAAGGCGGGGTGATTCTCGGCAAGCACAAAAGCCCGTCCGCCGGAAGCCAGGGATTCCCGATAGCCGTCCAGAATCGCGCGCGCGGCGTCCTTCATGGTCAGCGCCAGATGGCTGTCGGCGATGGCCATCTGGGTGCTCGCGGCCAGGCGCACGAGGTCGTTGGTATAAGGCATACGGAAGGCCTCGTCGAAATCGTTGATGCCCCAGATGAGACGGCCTTCCGCGTCGCGCCAGGTGCCGAAGTTCTCGACATGCAGATCGCCCACGGCGAGCACTTCTGGCGCAGCGGCCAGATCGGCGCAGGTATCCGGCCAGATCTGCGCCCAACGATAGTAAGTCGCACGCAGGAACGGAAACAGGGCGGCGGACATCTGGTCGTGCTTCAGTTTCAGATCGGAGGGTACGACCGTGAGTTGCTTACCCAGCCACGCTTCATAGCGGCTGGTAGCCTTCTGAATTTTCATAGGGAAGGCGCGATGCCTTTGGAAATTATACCAGCCGGGGCGTCAGCATCCACTTCAGGACAGCGTGGGGAGCTCCGCCCGGATGCTCTTGATCGACGCGCACCAATGCCGCCTTCTTCAGATCCACGCGCAACGCGGGGGCACCCAACAGATAGCCGACCGTCATACCGAGCAGCGGCTCATGTCCGGCAAGCAACACCGCGTCCAGCCGCCGGTGCGCACAGATGGCTTCCCAGACGGCCTTCGGTGTAGAGTGCGGAGCCAGGGCATCGGTCTCCACGATCTTGTTGCAGCCCAGCACATGGCCGGCGATGCGCGCGGTTTGCAGCGCCCGGCGGTACGGGCTGGTGAGGATCAGTGCAGGTTTGGCGCCGGCTTCGTGGGCCTGCTCGAGCACGGCATGCAGCTTTTCACGTCCGGTATCAGTGAGCGCGCGCTCCGCGTCGGGCTCGCCGGCCTTGGCTTCCTCGGCGATCCCGTGACGCAGGATGTAGATCTCCATCAGTCGCCCGGCGCCCGCCTGTTGATGTGCCTGCCCGCGGGCGTCGCCTCCACATCCATTCTCTCGAATGCAAGGGCGGCGATGTGGCGCTGCAGTTCGCGAAAGACCATCTCCGGCGGTTGGGTGGCGTCGACCACGGTGAAGCCGTAGGGCTCCGCCAGGCTGTCCAGGGCTTGGATTACACGACGCTGGTAGCGCACGAAACTCTGGTGCTTGTCGGCGCCGAAGCGGTAATCCATGCCGCTGTCCCAATAATCGAAGGCGCCGCGGCCGGTGACCACGCGGGTGATGAGATCGCCGACGCGCGCCCGCAGGTAGAATACGGCGTGCGGGACCAGCGCGAATCCCACGGCCTGCTCGATCCAACTCCGGTCCTGGCCGCGCGCCATACCGCACGCCATGAGGGAATAAATGTAGTGATCGGTGAGGACCACGAAGCCGGCGCGCAGCGCCGGGATGATCTCCTTCTCCAGGCGATCGGCGAAATCCGTGGCATAGAACAACGTCATGGCGAGAGGGCCCATGGTGTGTCCGGCCTTGGCGTCCTGGATACCTTTGCCCGCCAGCGCCGAGCGAAACTTGCCGGTGTCGAATACCGCATGGCCCTCGCGTTCGAGCCAGGGCCGCAAACGCGCTACTTGCGTAGACCGGCCCACGGCATGCGGCCCGGCGATGACGATCAGCTTGCCGCCGAGCCCGGTGACATCCACGCCCGGCAGCGGTTCGCTATAGAACTGCAGCGGCTTTCGCGATACCATTCGATCCTCGGGGCTGGGTGCGCAGAACCCCCCGTCTCAAGACCTCGTCCAGGTTCAGAGTCACGATCTGGCGCATGCATCTCTGCTGTTCCTCTACGGGCAGCGTGGCATCGATGATGTGGAACTCCATTTCCCGCGCCATGTTCTCGTACTCGGCGAGGATGCGCTCCTGGAAAATACGGAAGCTGCGGTGGATGTCCGTGCTGAGACCCAGATCCATGGCCGCATCGTAATAGTCGATGACTTCGCCGTGGATGCGGGTGATGGCCGCTTCCATTGGCACACGGAAATAAAACGTCAGGCTGGGCCGCAGGGCGTAACCATAGAGGCTCCGCAGCCAGGCGCGATTGACGCCGCGGGCGGCCTCGCGGGCCAGCGCCGCAAATATGTAGCCGTCCGCGCACACCACCGCACCGGCTTTGATGAGGGGCAGGATATAACTCTCCATGCGATCCGCGAAATCGGCCGCCTGGAGCAGACTGAAACTGGCCGGCGTGAAGGAACGGTTCGCCTGGCCGCGTTTCATGGCGTCTTTCACCATCGGCGACGAAGTCCAGTCGCTGAAGGCGGTGGCGTAACCCTGCGCGCGCAGCCATTGGTTCAACAGCGCGCCTTGGGTGCGCCTGCCGGATCCCCGAATCCCCTCGAAAACGATCAGCTTCCCGTGATAACGGTTTGGAACCATCACTCGAACGCGGATAAAACCTCGCGGTTGGATTGATTATAACGCGGCGGGCCACCCCGGGTAAGAAGATTTATGCGTCCGGCGGTTCCTGGTAAAGCCCGATGATGTTCCCCGCCGGGTCGTAAAAGTTGGCTATCAGGCACACGCTTCCAGGCGAATCCGGATGGGGCGATTCGATGAATTTTCCACCATTGGCGACCACCTGGCGCAAGGTGGCGTCGATATCGTCTACCCAAATCGAAACGATCAGGCCGGGCTCACGGGAAGGCGGGCGGCCGGCAAAGAAACCGCCGCTCACCTGTCCGGCCGCGTCATCGAAACTCGGGTGGCCGCTGTCACGATGCCGAATGTTCCAGCCGAATACCTTCTCGTAGAATGCGGCGGACTGGTGCGGGTCGACGGCCGGTATCTGCAGATAGCAGACGCACGGCCGCCGCGGCGGAGGGCGCCGGATGGCCGCCGCGCGGGCGCCCCAGGCTTCCGGCGCCACATCCGCCACCGACTCGGTAAACGCCCAGCGATGGCCTTCCGGATCCTCGGCGGCATATTGCCGCTCGCCGAATTCCTTGGTACCCGGTTCCATCAGGATGCGAGCTCCGAACTTCCGGGCCCGCTGGCAGTGCGCGTCCGCGTCCTCCACATGCACGATCAGGGAGCGGATACACTCCTGTTGTGCCGCAACTTGCGCAGTCAGAACGATGCATCCGGCGCCCACCGCCAGTTGCGCGTGGTGGATCGAGCCATCGGGTTCGGGCGGCGTGCGCAGCCTCTCCGTGAATCCGAAGGCGCCGCAGAGCCATTCGACGGCTTTAGCTACGTCCTTATACGCCAGGACCGGGACGATGTCGCCCGGTGGGGCGGAGCGATTGTGGATCATGTTCTTCTAAACCGCGCAAGAACGGGGCGGCCCGCGCCGCTCCAAACGCGCCCCTTGGCGCTTCTACAGCGGCTTATAGCATTCCCGGGCCGGATTGCATTCGTAATCGTCCACGAGTTTGCCGTCCGGGCCCAGGCAGTTGTAAGTGTGCTGGCACCAGAAGAGCCGGTCGTTGCCGTGCTGGACCGTAGGGTCCCATTCGGCCTCGATGAACTGGCCCTTCCAGTTCAGGTTCTTACAGCGGTCCAAACCGATATTGGTCAATCCAGGACGTTCCATGTCTAGGCCATCCTTCCGGTCGCGGCCTTGAGCAACGCGCGCTTGACCGCCACGCGCGCCAGTTGCACCTTGTAGTGGTTCTGGCTGAGTGGCGTGGCGCCTGCGACGGCCGCCGTGGCAATCTCCGCGGCGACGGATTGCGAGATGGTCTTGCCCGCCGCGGTCTTCTCCGCCTCCATCGCGACCCAGGGCGTCGGCGCCACATGCCCCAGCACGATCCGCGCGCTGGATACCGTATCGCCGGTCATGTTCAACGCCACCGATGCGGTGGCCAGCGGCCAATCCAGCGCTTCCTTCTGCCGCACTTCATACGTGGAGCTATGCCGGTCGACAGCCGGCAGCAGGACCTCGGTCACCAACTCGTTGGGCAGCAGCGCGTTCTCGCGGGATTCGGCGTTCCGCGGGGTGACGAAGAACTTCTCCGCGTCCACCTCCCGGCTGCCGGACGCCGATACCAGACGGATCCTGGCGCGCAAGGCCACTAGCGCCGGGCCCAGACTCGACGCGCTTACAAAGTAGGCCGGCCCACTGTTGCCGAAGATGGCATGATATTTGTTCTCGCCGTCCGGGATCAGGGATTTGCCATCCTTGTCCTGCCCCAGCAGGCCAAAGCCGTTGCGATAATACCAGCAGCGCGGCCGCTGGCAGAGATCGCCGGCCACGGTCCCCATGTTGCGGATCTGCGGGCTCGATACACCGCGCGCAGCCTCCGCCAGCACGGGATACATGTGACGAACCTCGGCGCTCCGCTCCAGATCGTCAAACGTAACGGTAGCGCCGATGCGCAGTCCGGCGCCCTGTTTGCGGATGCCGCCGAGCTCCCGGATGTTCTTGATGTTGACCACCCGGCGCGGGGTTTCGATGTGCTCCTTCATCAAGCTCAACAGATCGGTCCCGCCGGCCAGGACGTTCACTTCGCCCCATTTGGTGTCCAACAACCCCACCGCTTCATGCACGGTGGCGGGATTGGCATATTCGAAGGCTTGCATTTAAGCGTTCCTCCCTTCCAGGGCCGCCAGCACGCGATCCGCGGTCATCGGCACGTGCGGCACCCTGACTCCGATGGCGTTGGCCACCGCGTTGCTGATGGATGCGATCACGCCGATGGCCGGCGGTTCGCCCAGCCCGATCACGCCGCGCTTGTCGTGTTCCGGCGCGATATCCATATGCACGACGATCTCGCCGATATCGTCGATGCCCGCCAGTTTGTAGAACTCCATGTCGGGGTTCAAGTACTTGCCGCTCTGCCGGTCGATCACGCGCTCTTCGAAGAGCGCGGCGCAGATGCCCATGATCGTCGCGCCGTGGACCTGGCTTTCGGCGAGCTTGGGATTGACGATCAAGCCGCAGTCCTGCACGGCCACGAACTTGTTCATCTTGACGATGCCGGTCTCGGTGTCCACCGAGACGTCGGCCATCTGAATGCCGCCCACACCGCTGGAGTTCAAGCCGCCGGGATTGCGGGGATTGTTCTCGCCCATCTCGGAGATCTTGGATGTACCCAGCTTTCGGCAGGCGTCCTGCCAGGGCAGGCTCTTGGAGGGATCGTTTTTCATCTGGATGCGGCCATCGACCGCCACCAGTTGATCCGGGGTGGTGCCCAATGCCGGCGCCACGGCCGCGAACAGCTTGTCGCGTGCGTTGACGGTGGACTTGCGCGTGGAGGAGGAGACGCCGCCCACGGTCGTCGAACCGCCGGATGCGCCGTCGGGGGGATAGTTGCTGTCGCCGATGCGCAACCCGATCGCGCCCAGCGGCAGGCCCAGAGTCTCGGCCGCCACCATGGTAATGACGGTGCGCGTGCCGGTGCCCAGATCCTGCGTTCCGATCTCAAGCAAAACCGAGCCATCGGGGTTGATGGTGGTGCGGCACTGGCTGGCATGTCCGCCGCCGCCCCAGGTATTGATTCCCAGGCCCAGTCCCCGTTTCACAGGGCCGTGATCCTGGCCGCGGGGATGCCACCGCTTCTTCCATTCCATGAGCTCGGCGGCCTTCTGCAACTGGGCGCGGTAGACCGCTTCGCGGGCGGTATAGCCGAGATTCTTGTCGAACAGATCGACCGGGTCCATGCCCAGCTTGGCGGCCAGGTCTTCAAACGCCGCGCAAGTCAAAAAAGATGCCTGCGGATGATTGGGAGCGCGCCAGGCACGCGCGCCGCCGGCGTTCACGGCGACCGCCGTGTGATTCAGCCGCTTGTTGGGGATCTCGGTGAAGACGTACGGAATGGGAGGCATGCCCCCACCGCCCATGCCGCCGGTGGCCCAGGAGGTGGACTGCCAGGCGGTGATGGTGCCATCCTTCTTGGCGCCCATCTTGATGCGGGCGTAGGCCGACGGCCGGTTGCCGGCGATCTTCAGTTCCGTGGCGCGGTCCAGGTAGAGCTTCACCGGCTTGCCCCCGCTGGACTTGGAGAGATGCGCGGCCTCTACGCCCCACAAGTCCGCGGCGAACTTGCTGCCGAATCCGCCGCCGATGAACTGCATCTGCGTGTGCACGTTCGCGATGGGCACTTCCAGCGACTTGCCCAGATCGCCGCCGATACCGGAGACGTTCTGCGTGGAAGGCCACAGGTTCACTTTGTCGCCGCTGAATTGCACTATGTTGCCGTGCGGCTCCAGACAGCAGTGCGTGATCACTGGGATGCCGTAGCTGCCTTCCGAAACGACGTCGGCTTCCTGGAAGGCTTTGTCCGGATCGCCGGTTACCTGCTCGCCGGCGGGCTTGGCGCGGTTGCCGGCCTTGGAAAGATCGTCTTCGCGCACCAGGTGTGGCAGGATTTCGTACTGCACCTTGATCTTGCGGACGGCGTCATCGGCGAGTTCTTCGCGCTCGGCCGCCACCGCGGCGATCTCCGCGCCTTCCCATTGCACCTCTTTGCCGGCGCCCAGGATCACGCGCACGGCGGTGACGCCGGGCATACGCTCGGCTTCGCTGGTGTCGATGCTGGTGATACGGGCGTGCGCGTAAGGCGAGGTGAGCATGGCGCCGAACAGCGTGCCTTCCGGCTTCAGGTCGGACGAGTATTTCGCGCGGCCCGTGGACTTGTCGATTCCGTCGCGGCGCTTGGTCGGTTTCCCGATCACCCGCCGTTCATTCATTGGGGGCCAATGGTAATCAGGCATTGCGTCCTCCCTTCATCTCCTTAGCAGCTTCCAGCACGGCGTGCCGTACGCCCACGTAGGTCCCGCAGCGGCAGAGATTGCCGCACAGGCCTTCTTTGACTTCTTCGTAGGTCGGATTGGGGTTGTGGTCCAGGAAGGCTTTGGCCGCCATCACGAACCCGGGCGTACAATAGCCGCACTGCTGGCCGTCGTTATTGACGAAGGCTTCGGAGAGCGGGTGTGGTTTGCCGTTGGAGATGCCCTCGATGGTTTGTATCTCTTTACCCTGCGCGTCGATCGCCAGCACGGTGCAGCTATAGACGGATTTGCCGTTCAGGATGACCGTGCAGGCGCCGCAGGTGCCCCGATCGCAGACGCGCTTGGCGCCGGTGAACTCGAGGTGGTTGCGCAGCGCGTCGAGCAACGTGACGCGCGGCTCCAGGTTCAAGGTATGCGTTTTGCCGTTGATCTTGAGGGTGACGGAGACCTCGCCGGGCCCGGCGAGTTTTCCCATGGCCGCCGGCGCCGCGGCGGCCTTCTTGTCGAGCAATCCGGCGCCGATCACGCCGCCGCCCAGGCCAGCACGCTGCATGAATCCGCGCCGGGAGAAGCCGCGCTTGGAATCGTTATTCGAACTCACCAGTGACACTCCTTTCGTGCCGAAATCGATGGGACTTTTTCACACAGTCCCGCTAAACCGTTGGCTGCGATATTTCCTCAGAATACACCAGATTCAGCCGGCCGATTACGGCTCGCGCAGGGTCACCATGGGATCGACGGTGGTGGCGCGCCGTGCCGGCAGATAGCTGGCGAGCAGCGCGATGGCGGCGAGGAACAGCGCGGAGACGGCGATCGCCGCGGGGTCGCCCGGGCTCACGCCCACCAGCAGGCCGGCCGCCAGGCGCATCACCGCGATCGCCAGCGCCGCCCCCACGGCGACCCCGGCCAGGGTCAGCGCCATCCCTTGACGGAGCACCAGCCGCACCACGTCGGATGCCTGGGCGCCCAGCGCCAGCCGGATACCGAATTCATGCTCCCGCTGTCCCACCGCGTATGCCAGCACGCTGTACAGGCCCAACGCCGCCAGAAGCACCGACACTCCTCCCAGCACGCCCAGCAGGGACGCCGCCACTTCCTGCGGATAGAGCGAACCGGCGATGGTCTCGGTGTAGGCCACCACCTCGGCAGTGCCGGCATTCGGCTCGATGCCGGCAGCCTCCCGGCGAATTGCGGGAATGGCCGCGCGCGCGGGTCCGGAGGTACGGACGAAGAAGGCGGTCCAGAATTCATCCCCATGCCTCTGGCGGTACGGCAGGTAAAGGTAAGGCGCGGGCGGTTCCGTCAGCCGGTGGTATTTACTGTCCTTGACTTCGCCGATCACCCGCGACCAGGCGCCATCCACGCGCACGCGCCGCCCCACCGGGTTGCCGCCGCCGAAGTAACGCTGCGCGAATGTCTGGTTGACCACGACTACGGGAGCGGTGCCCCGATCGTCCATTTCGGTGAAGTCGCGCCCCTGGAGCAGCGGAATGCGCAGCGTATCGAAATATCGCGGCGCGACCGTGGCGCTCGACAGGGTCATATGCTCGCCCCGTCCGGGAACATATCCTTCGACGTCGATAGCGGACGACTGGCCGGTACCGATCTCCAGCGGCACGGTATTGGTGAAGCTCACGTCGACGATACCGGGAAGATCGCGGATGCGGTCCCGGAGCCGCAGGCAAAACCGGGCGCGTTGTTCCCGGTCCGTGCAGAAGGTGTCGAGGTGGTATTTCGCAAACAGGACGTTGTTCGCGTCCAGGCCGGGCGCGATCGCCCGCGCATTTTGAAAGCTGCGCGCGAACAGGACCGTCCCCACCAGCGCCACCAGCGCCAGGGCCACCTCGGAAGCCACCAGCAGTCCCCGCGTGCGATGCTGGGCGCCGGTGGACGTTCCGCTTCTCCCGCCTTCCTTCAGGGCATCGATCAGGTTGCCTTTCACGGTATGTATGGCGGGCGCCATACCGGTCAGCAAGGCACTGGCGCAGCAAAGTAATGCGGTAAACGCAAGCGTGTGGGCGTTCAGATCGAAGTCGAGCTGCACCGGAAATCCGACCGGCGGCAGCAGCCACAGCAGCGACCGTCCCAGCCAGCCCGCCATCGGGATGGCCGCCAGCGCTCCCATTCCCGCCAGCATCAGGCTCTCCGCCAGAAACTGGCGGACCAGCCGCCAGTAGCCCGCGCCCAGGGCCATGCGCACGCTCAGTTCCCGGCGCCGCGCGGTGGCGCGGGCCAGTTGCAGGTTGGCCACGTTCGCTCCCACGATCAGGAGCAGCATGAAGCAGACCGCCATCAGAATCCGCAGCGGCGCCAGCAGCACCGACTGCACTCCGAGGTGCGCCCGCCACACAGGCATGACGCGCTCGGAGAATCCGGTGTTGGTGCGGGGCGAAAGCTCCGCCAGATGCCGCGCGCAGGCCCCGACTTCCGCATTGGCCTGCGCCAGCGGCACGCCGGGCGCCAGCCGCGCGGTCACCCACATCTGCCGCTCGTCGCGATCGTCCAGCAGCCAGTTACCCTGCCCGTTCAGGAGCGGCGCCATGGTCATGGAGATCCAGATTTCCATCTGCATGCCGGGCATGGTGCCGCGAAAATCCCGCGGCGCAATGCCGGCTACGGTCAAGTGGTAGCGGTTCACGGGGACGGTGCGGCCCACAATGCCGGGATCCCCGTGGAAGAGGCTCTGCCAAAGTCCATAGCTGATGACTGCCACCGGGAACGCGCCCGGCTTGTCGCCGGCTTCCGAGGGCAGGAACGCGCGCCCGCGTACGGGTTTCACGCCCAGCACCGCGAAGTAATTGCCGGATACGTACTCGCCGAAAATACGGCGCGGGCTATCCACCGGACCGACATTAAAGGCGTTCATTAAAGAGGCGGCTACACCGGAAAAGGACTTCGTGCCATCGCGATAGTCCCGGTAATCGCGGTAGGAGGTATTGAGATATTCGCCGGCCGGCGTTACCGTTTCGAGCGCCACCAGTTGCCCGCCGGCGGTCACGCCGGGAAACGGGCGCATCAACAGAGCATCAATCCAACCGAAGACCGTCGCGTTCGCCGCTATGCCGAGCGCCAGGGTGAGCACGGCAACCACCGTGAAGCCCGGACTGCTCCGAAGAACGCGGATGGCATAGCGCAGATCCTCATAAAGGCTGCGCATAATATTCCGTATTCAGTCTGCACCTTCACGGCCACACCTAAGTCGCGTGTTGGCAGGGCGGACAGGCTGGCCGCCGTTCAGTTTTCGGATTCGCGTGTCCGCTTGCGGGACAGGGGGACCGGCGCCGCGGCGGGCGCAACCCGGCGGCGCATGACAAAATATGCCGCGCCCAAGGCGATCAGGCCCAGGGAGATCCATTGCTCCGTGTTGAGCAGGCCGCCGAAGGGATTGGGCTCACCGGGATGATCGCGCACGAACTCCACCAGGAAACGCGCCGCCGAGTAGAGGATCAGGTACGAGCTGATGATGGCGCCGGGGGCGTGCGGCTTACGGATACGCCAGTAGAGGATGCCGAAAATGGCGAACTCCGCGGCGGACTCGTAGAGCTCGGTGGGATGCAGCGGGATGCCCAAAGGCACCCCTACGTTTTGCGCCGCGAGCGGATTAGTGAAGGTCACCGCCCAGGGCAAATGGGTGGGCCGTCCCCAGCAGCAGCCGGCGGCGAAACAGCCGATGCGGCCGATACCATGGCCCAGCGCGATACCCGGTGCGAACACGTCGGCGGTGGCCAGCGGCGGCAGGCGATGGCGGCGTATATAAACCACGGACGCAATCAGCGCCGCGATCAGCCCACCGTAGAATACGCCTCCGGCCTTGAGGCTTGCCAGCGAAAAGATCTCCCCGGGATGGTGCGCGTAGTAAGGGATATCGACCAGGAACATCATGATCTTGGCGCCCACGATGGCGCTCAGTCCGCAGAGGATTCCCAGGTTGACGCAGACATCCGGGTTGAGCCCGGCGCCGCGGGCGAGCTTGGAGATCAGCCACAGAGCGACCAGGAAGGCCAGGGCCACCAGGACCCCGTAAGTCGATTGGGAGAAGCCGCCGATGTGGAAGAGTTGTGGGAACATCAGGCGCCCGCCGGCTGGCGCCGGGTCTTTAACAGCTCCAGCAGCAACAATGCGCTGCCGATCACGATACAGGAGTCGGCTACGTTGAAGGTCGGCCAGTGCAGGTTGCCGACGTAGAATTCCAGAAAATCAGTCACCCGGCCCCACATGACGCGGTCGAACAGATTGCCCGCCGCACCGCCCAATACCAACGCCAATCCAGTGACTGTCCAGCGGTCGAAACGCGCGGCGCGCCAAAGCAGGCCGGCCACCAGCAACAGCGCCGCGGCGGAAAACACGATCAGCACCGAAGTGCGCCAGGACGCGGTGGATTCATTCATGAGGCCGAAGGCCACGCCGCGATTTTGAGAATGCACGATGTCGAAGAAGCCCGGAATGACGGTGTGGACGTCGAAGGCGGACACGTGCGCCTCGATGAACGATTTCGTCCAGCGGTCGATCAGAAAAACGGCGGCCGCCAAGCCATACGCTTTCAGACGGCTTTCAGCCATTTAGGATCTCTTTGACGGCGGCCGTGCAGGCCGCGCAAATGGTCGGGTACTGCGGCTCGGATCCGGTGTCCGTCGTGTATTTCCAGCAGCGTTCGCACTTCAAACCGTCGGCCCGCTCGACGCTCACCGAAATTTCCGCGCCAGGCTTTTGATCGAGGGCTACTTGCGAGACGATAAACAGCGCGGGCAATTCTCGGGCGTATTGTTCGAGCAGCGGATACAGGTCCCCATTCGCGCCCAGTCGTACCCGAGCCTCGAGCGGTGCGCCGATAAACTTCTGCTGCCGCGCCTCCTCGAGGCTCTTGAGTACGTCTTCCCTCACTTTTATGAGACGGTCCCAGTTCTCCGCCCGTTTCCGATGATCATCCGGAAGTCCTTCGGTCAGCTCGGCGGGCTCCGGAAACAGTTGCAGATGCACGCTGTCCGCGCGGGCCATATGGGTCCAGACCTCTTCCGCCGTGAAGGTCAGAATGGGCGCGACCAGCCGCACCAGGGCATACGCGATGCGGTAGAGCGCGGTCTGGGCGCTGCGCCGCGCGTGCGACTTGGGCGCGGCGGTATACAACCGGTCCTTCAGCACATCGAAATACAGCGAGCTGAGATCCACCGTCGCAAAATCGTATAACGCGTGATACAGCTTGTGGAACGCCAGCTCGTCGTACCAGGCGCGGCAGCGGGCGATCAGCGCCTCGGCGCGCAGCAGGATCCATTGATCCAGCTCCAGCATGTCGGCGGGGGGCACGGCATCGGCGGCCGGGTGGAAGCCGGAAAGATTGCCCAGCAAAAACCGGAAGGTGTTGCGCAGCTTGCGATAGGCATCCTGCAGCCGGGTCAGGATGGTTTCCGATATGCGCACGTCTTCATGGAAGTCGACCGATGCGGTCCACAAACGGACCAGCTCCGCGCCGTGATGCTTGATGATCTCCTCGGGTTCGATGGAATTGCCGAGCGACTTGTGCATGGCCCGGCCTTCGCCATCGAGCACCCAGCCGTTCAGCGCACAGCCGCGATAAGGAGAATCACCCCGGATGCCCACGCCGACCAGCAGCGAGCTGTGAAACCAGCCGCGATACTGGTCGCCGCCCTCCATATAGAGGTCCGCAGGCCAAGGCAGTTCGTTGGCTGCCGTCAGCACCGCGAGGTGGCTCGATCCGGAATCGAACCATACGTCCAGGATGTCGTTTTCCTTGCTGAACTCCGCGCCGCCGCACTTGGGGCACACGGTGCCTGCCGGCAGCAGCTCCGCAGCAGTCCGTTCATACCAGACATCCGCGGTGTGGGCGGCGAACAGCCGCACGATCCCGTCGAGGATCTTCCGGTCCGTCAGGGGCTCGTGGCAGCCCTCGCAATAGAACACGATGATCGGCACACCCCAGACGCGCTGCCGGGAGATGCACCAGTCCGGACGGGTGGCGATCATGTTGTACATGCGCTCCTGGCCCCAATCCGGCATCCAGCGGACGCGGCCGATGGCTTCGAGCGCCGCCTGGCGGAAATTGTTGCGCTCCATGCCGATGAACCACTGTTCCGTGGCGCGGAAAATGGTCGGCTTGTGGCAGCGCCAGCAATGCGGATAGCTGTGCTCGATCTTCTCGGCGGCCAGCAGCGCGTGGTGTGCGCGCAGGATTTCGAGGACCACCGGGTTGCCTTCCCAAACGGTCTTGCCGATCAACTCCTCGGGCAGGCGTCCGGCGGCGCCCTCCGCGTGAAAGAAGCGGCCGGCGGCGTCGACCGGGCAATAGGTTTCGATGTTGTACTGCCGGCCCACGACGTAGTCTTCCTGTCCGTGGCCGGGCGCGGTGTGCACGGCCCCGGTGCCCTGCTCCAAAGTCACGTGGCCGGCCAGAATGCCGAGCGAATTGCGTTCCAGGAAGGGATGCCGGAAGATGGCGCCTTCCACGCGTGAGCCGGGGAATCGCGCCAGCACTTCGTAATCGTGCCAGCCGCACTTCTGCGCGGTGACGTGGAGCAGATCGGCGGCGACGATATAGACCGGGCCGCCCTGCACCGCCACGGCTACGTACTCGTATTTCGGATGATAGGCGATGGCCATGTTGGCCGGAATGGTCCGGGGCGTAGTGGTCCAGATCAGGGCGAAGACGTGGCGCCCCGCCAGCGCCGGATCGATCCTCGCCGGATCGGACATCAGCGCGAAGCGCACCCAGATCGACGGGCTCGAGTGGTTGGCGTACTCGACCTCGGCCTCGGCCAGCGCGGTGCGGTCGCGCGTGCACCAGTGCACCGGCTTCAAACCCTTATAGATGTAACCCCGCTCCAGAAAATCCACAAACGCGCCGGCGATAACCGACTGGTATTGCGCGCTCATGGTGAGATACGGATCGTCCCAGCGGCCGAAGACGCCCAGACGTTTGAAATCCGTCCGCTGCAGGTCCACGTATTTCTCGGCGTACTTCCGGCACTCCGCGCGAATCTGGGCGACGGTCATGTGCGCCTTGCGCGCGCCCAGCTCGCTATCCACCTTGATTTCTATGGGCAAGCCGTGACAGTCCCAGCCGGGCACATAAGGGGCGTCGAAGCCGGCCATGGTCTTGGACTTGACGATGAAATCCTTGAGTATCTTGTTGAACGCGGTGCCCAGGTGAATGCGCCCATTGGCGTAGGGGGGACCGTCGTGCAGGATGTAAGTGGGACGGCCGGCGCAGGCGAGACGAATCTTGCCGTAGATATCTTCTTCACCCCAGCGGTCGAGCATCTTCGGCTCGCTCTGCGACAGATTGGCTTTCATCGAAAAGCCAGTGCGGGGCAGATTGATAGTCTGCTTCAAATCTACGTTGTGCGATTCCATTTTCGCGGGATACTACCATCGTACACGAGTGTTCGACGGGCGGGATGTTTGCGGCGGCGTTGGGGGCCGGGCCGCTAATTGGGACAGGGCCGGTTGAGCAGCGCCGTCATGATCCGGTTCACGACGTCTTCGCGCACGTTTTCGTCCGGCGCGGCGAACGGCGATACCTGGATGTGCACCAGTTCATGCACGATGGTGCACTCCATGTCCAATTTCAATTCGCCGCCTTTCAGATTGTAGTCGACCGGATCGAGCACGCTGATCGTGCCGGTCTTGTAAGCCGGATCCCATTCGGCGTTGCCCCAGGTGTTCTTGTCCAGGTCCTTTTGGCGGACCAGGCGTACCGACAGCCTCCAGTCGTCCATACCCAACCGCTTTTGCCAGGACCGCAGCTTTTGGTCCAGATGGTACTCCACGGGTGACATGGGGAAGCAGCCAACAACACAAAGAAGAAGCGCGACTAGCACACGCATAACTAAATGTTATCGGAATTACGATTAATAAAATATTAAATGGCCGGAATTTACCGTTATCTTTGGTTAATTCCGGGAGCGGACCCTGGTGTCTGTCATCACGCCCAGAATGGCATCCGGATCATACACACAGCCGCCCCAGGTTCCGCCGCTAGCCTGCTGCAGAGCGGCCCAGAGGCGGGTGTCGGGCGGCAGGCCGGGGTCGGGCGCGAGGTCCGGGCGGGGCGGACGCGCCGCCAGCAGGCGCGCACCTTCCGCCGCGCCGAACCGTTCGCCACCGTGGCCCACCAGGTTCACCGATCCTTCCAGGTTGACGCGATCCACGACGATCTCGATGAGGTCGCCATCGAGCACTTTGCCGATCGGCCCGCCGGCTAACGCCTCCGGAGAGACATGGCCGATACAGGCGCCCGTCGAAACGCCGCTGAAGCGCGCATCGGTCAAGACGGCGACGTGCTTGCCGAATTCCAGGTACTTGAGCGCCGAGGTGATCTGGTAGGTCTCTTCCATGCCCGACCCCATCGGTCCGCGGCAGATGAGCACTACCACGTCGCCGGCGCGCACGCGCTCCGGGCCCTGGCTCTTGATCGCGGCGACGGCGTCCGGTTCGGTGCGGAAAACCCGCGCGCGGCCGACCATGCGGTAGACACCATCCGCATCCACCACCTTCGGGTCGATGGCCGTGCTCTTGATGACGGATCCTTCCGGCGCCAGGTTGCCGCGCGGGAAGGTGACGGTGGAAGTCAGGCCGGCGGCGCGCGCGCGCGCCGGATCCATGATGACGTCGTCCGGATCGATGCCGTCATGCTCCTGCAGCATGCGGCGCAGCATGGCGCGGCGCGGCGAGGCCTCCCACCAGTCCAGATTCGCTTCCAACGTCCGGCCGCTGACGGTCAGGACACTGGTGTCCAGCAACCCGGCCCGCCGCAAGTGCAGCATGACTTCGGGGACGCCTCCGGCCTGAAAGACCTGTACGGTGGCGAACGATCGCGGCCCGTTGGGCAGGGCATCCACCAGGCGCGGCACGCGCCGGTTGACTGCCGTCCAGTCGGCGGCGGTGGGTCGTGGCAGACCAGCCGCGTGCGCTACCGCCGGCAAGTGCAGGATCAGGTTGGTCGATCCGCCGAATGCGGCGTGCACGACCATCGCGTTACGCACGGCGGCATCGGTCAGAATCTCGCGCATCTTGCCGCCGCGGGACTCCAGCGCCAGCACGGCGTGCGCCGAGCGCCGCGCCATATCCAGCCAGATGGGATGGCCGGACGGCGCCAGCGCCGCATGCGGCAGCGTCATGCCCAGCGCTTCCGCGACTACCTGCGAAGTCGCGGCGGTGCCCAGGAACTGGCAGCCGCCTCCGGGCGAGGCGCAGGCACGGCAGAGATTCTCCGCGGCGGCTTCCAGGGTGGTCTGTTGATGCGCAAAGCGGGCTCCGACGCTCTGCACGCGGGCGGTATCCTCGCCTTCCTCGGCCAACAGCGTGACACCGCCGGGCACCAGCACGCAAGGCAGGTCGTGCTGGGAGGCCAGCGCCATCATCATGGCCGGCAGACCTTTGTCGCAGGTCGCGACGCCGATCGCGCCGCGCCGCGTGGGCAGGGAACGGATCAGGCGGCGCAGGACGACAGCCGCATCGTTGCGATAGGGCAGGCTGTCGAACATACCGGTGGTGCCCTGCGTGCGGCCGTCGCAGGGATCCGTGCAGTAGGCCGCAAACGGTATGGCCCCCCGCGCTTTGAGTTCGCGGGCGGCGGCTTCCATGAGCAACCCGACTTCCCAATGGCCGGTGTGATAGCCCAAGGCCACCGGCGCGCCGGAAGCATCCCGAATGCCGCCGTGCGTGCTCAGAATCAGGATTTCCTTGCCGCCCAAGGCGCGCGGATCCCATCCCATGCCGGCATTCTGGCTCCAGCCGAACAGATCGCCTGAGGGGCGCGTAAGCAACATCTCCGCCGTGACCGGAACGGCGCCCGGCGGTCCGGGAGCTTTTGAGCGAACATCGAAAAGCGAGGGATCGCCGGAGTCCAGGATGGGATCGCTCAAGGCGCGGCCTCGCCGAACAAATCGCGCGTGCCCAGCGAACGCCAGAAGGCAAAGACGGCGATGCCCAGCAGCAGGACGAAGGAGGCGATGCCCGCCGGCGCGTACCAGGTCTTCCAGTCCGCGCCCAGAGTAATCATATTGGTGCCGTCGATAAAGAACGTGGCCGCGATGGTAGCCACCAGACCCAGCCTGAGCAGCACAAACGCCAGCACCGTGTACATCACCAGGTAAATGATGGCCGCCACCTTCCAATTCGTCGAGGAAAAGATACCGCCATTTGCGAAAATCAGCAGCAGCGCCGCCAGGATGGCCGCCGGGATATCTTTCCTGACCAGCAGGCGCAGGCCGCAGATCGAGAAGAAGACCAGCAAGCCGAAGAGCAGTCCGCCCTGGACATTACTGGCGTGCGCCGCCAGCCACTGGCGCGTGCCCAGCGCCGAACCGATACCGCCCAGCGTGCCCAGCCCGGGTTCCTGAATATCGCCGAAAGTCTCGGCGCCTACCCACACCAGCGCGCCCACCGCCGCGCCGATCAGGACGTGCGCACTCACCTGCGCGTCCAGCCAGCGTCCCGCCAGCAGCCGGCTCCAGGTCACGATGGAGTGGGGCCAACGCGCGCGCACCAGCGGCTCCAGGGCGATGTACAGAACGGCCAGCACCGCGCCCCACATCAGCCAAGCCGCGCAGTTGGAGAAGAAGAACGTGATCATAGACGCGTCCGGTATGGCGTGCACCGTCCCCACCCAGACGACGAAACCCAGAATGACGCGCGCGATGCCGATGCGCAACGCGCCCTTGCGATCCACCCGGCCCAGCCGCCAGTTGCGCCGCGCCAGCATCACCAGCGCTAACAGGCCTAATACCGACAGGCTCAGCAGGACGATATCGCGCACCTTCGAGGCCACGCTGTCGCCCGCCGGCAGGCCGGGCGCGCTCTTGGGCCAATCGAAGCGCACCAGCATCTCGGTCAGGCGCCCCTTCCAGGTAGCCATCTCCAGGCGCAGATTCAGCCCCTGGATGCGCGGGTGCGGTCCTTTCCACGCGCGCACCTGGTCGGAGGCCGCCGCCGGCACCAGGGTGGGCGGGATCTCGGTGAACCTGGTCAGATCAAGCCCGGCCGCGCGGAACACGGCCTCTGGCTGCACCGCGGGTGTCAGCTCCGCCGCGTCTTCGTACGGCCGCCCCTGAAACTCGCGCAGCCGGCCCGCGCCGTCCAGCACCACGTACGTCATGCCGGGCGCGGTGGGCGGCGGATTCTGGCGGCTCACTTCGCCATACGGATCGGCCTGCAGCGGCGACAGGCTCTCCCGGCAGAACACCCGAATGGGCGCTTCCGACGCCATCCAGTCGTCCCAGGGATGCGGCTGCGGCAACTCGTTGAGGCGGTCCAGCAGATCGCCGCGATTGTCCACCCAGTACGCGGAGTCCGCCGGCCGCTTGGGATATCCGAAGGCCGCCGCGAATTCCCGCGCCTGGTGCGCCAGCACTTCCGGCGAGCTATCGAGAGGCGTATGCATCGGCGCCGCGAAACGCGCGCGCAGCGCCACCGCCGCGCACAGACACACCGCCACCAGCAGCAGGCAGGGCACCGAATATTTGCGCGACAGGCCTTCCTGCTTGCCGGCGGAGGCCACCAGTTCCGGCGATGGCAGCTCACCGGCGGCCAAGGCGGCAGCCAGCGGATCGCCGCCCGGCAGCGCCGCCGCGATCGACAACACATTCGCCGGACGCCGCGCGGGATCCGGATCCAGGCAGCGGCGGATGGCCTTCTCCACACCCGGATCGATGTCGGCGGCGACGGACGTCATGCTGGTCAACTGCGCCGACTCCTGCTGCCGCAGCATGTCCTGGATAGTCTTGGCGTCGTACGGCCGCTTGCCGGTGAATAGCTCGTACAGCACCAGGCCGAGCGCATAGATGTCGCTTTTGGCGGTGACTTCGGCGCCGCGCAGCTGCTCGGGCGCCATATAGGCGGGCGTACCGTTGCGGACTTCCGCTCCAGAAAGCTGATCGGCGATGGCCGCCAGCCCGAAATCCATGATGACCACGTCGCCGCGCTTGTTCATCATGATGTTCTGCGGCTTCAGATCCCGATGGATGATGCCGCGCTCGTGCGCCGCCGCCAGCCCGGCGCACAGTTTACGCGCGGTCTCGATAGCCTTGTCGGCGGGCAGGCGTCCGATGCGCAGCAGCAGCGAGGAGAGATCCTCGCCGTCCACGTATTCCATGGAGATGAACGGCATGCCGTCGGCTTCGCCGATATCGTAGACGCGGCAGACGTTCGGATGCGAGACCTGGCGCGCGATCCGGACTTCGCCATGGAAGCGCTCCAGCAGGCGCGGATTGTGGGTGGCCTCCTCCGGCAGGAACTTCAGCGCCACGGATTGGCCCAGCGCCAGATCGCTGGCCCGGTATACCTCGCCCATGCCGCCGCGGCCCAGCAATCCGATGATGCGATAGCGTCCGCCGAGCAGCGTGCCGGGGAGGAAACGTCCTTCATCGGCCACGGACGAGGAAGAGACGTGCGAGAGAGCGGAACTCGAGGAGGCCGCCGCGACGGCGCGCTCCACAGCCACGGTCTCGGCGACGGAGGGATCCCTACGATCCATTTATACGATTCTACTGCGGGCGCGAGGGAGTGGCAGGTGCGACTCCGGAGGTGAAGATTACGCCACGGCGTTGGCCAACGCGGATGCCAGCTCCGGATAGCGGAACTTGTACCCGGCGGCCTCGGCGGCCTTGGGCAGCACGCGCTGGCTGGCCAACATGACGTCGGCCATCTCCCCAAACATGAATTTCAAGGTGAACGCGGGCATGGGCACGACCGCGGGCCGGCTCAAGGCGTGCCCCAACGCCTTGGTGAAATCGGCGTTGGTCACGGGATTGGGCGCCGTTCCGTTCACCGGCCCGCTGAGCGAATTCTCGATGGCCATTTGAACGATTCCCACCAGGTCGTCGATGTGCACCCACGACATCCACTGATCGCCGTGGCCCAGTTTGCCGCCCATGCCGGCTTTGAACGGCGGCAGCATTTTAGCCAGGGCGCCGCCATGCCCGGCCAGGACCACGCCGGTGCGCAGCTTCACCAGGCGGATGCCCAGCGACTCTGCCAGATCCGCCTCGCGCTCCCACGCCACGCAGACTTCGGCCATGAATCCGCTCCCCGGGGCAGACATCTCGGTCAGCACCTCGTCGCCGCGCGAGCCGTAGTAGCCGATGGCCGACGAGCAGACCAGCACCGACGGCCGCCGGCTCATGGTGGACAGCGCCTGCACCAGGTGGCGCGTACCGGTGGCGCGGCTGTCGCGGATCTTCTGTTTCGTCTCCTCGGTCCAGCGTTGCGCGATGGGCTCTCCCGCCAGATGCACCACGGCGTCGATGCCCTCCAGGCTCAACTCCGGCGGCACTCCCTTCACGGCGTCCCAGACATAGAGTTGCACGCCGGGCGGCATGTTGGCGCCCGCATGACGGCTGAGCGCCTTGATGGTGTGATTCGCGCCGAGCGCCTTCATCAAGCGCCGGCCGATCAAGCCGGAAGCGCCGGTGATCGCGATGGTCATAAGGTTAGATTACCTGAAAAACGCCGGAAGGTTACCCGCCGCGCGCAACACTTTGAAGGTTCCATGTTGGAAATCGTGAACGCCACCAGGCTGGTTCGGCCGTAAGGAAAGGCGCCAGCGGCCCCGGCGCGCTGCCTTAACGCACCGGACGCCAAAGCGCCAGGTAGCTGTCCACGTCCGTCTTGCGGCGCATGCCTTCGATGGACATCCAGCGCAGGGTGCCGAATACCGGGCGCTCGGGCCACGGGCGGTCGTGCAGGCCGAAACACCATAGGATGTTCGTGTAGGTGTTCGGATCGCGCCCGTCCAGCGCATAGCGGTCGTGCAGATAGATCATGGTGCGCAGGGCGGCATCGTAAGTGGGCGACCATTCGATGATTTTCTTGCCCCAATACATACGGTAGTAGCCGTGGATCACGCCGTTGACCAGCAACTCGGTCTGCGCGGCGTTCCACAGTTCGTCGTGGGTTTCCGAGCGTTCGAACTGCTCCGGCGTGTAGACCGGAGCGCGCCGGTCGCGGCGATGCCGGCGCATGGTGTCGCGCGCCCAATCCGGCAGAGCGTTTAATGAAAAAGCGCAAAACGCGGCGGCCCGCGCCGCTCGATATTGTGGGTTACGGTCCTTTATGGCGGCGCGGCCAGACGCGCCCCTTTGCGCTTCTGAGGACCCGAAGCGCGCTTCGAATCGCGTGAAGTTAAAGGCCAGTTCGCGGCGCACGATCAGCTCTTCCAGAAACTCGCTGCTTTTGCGTGCCGCCAGGGCCACTTCGAGCGCTGCGATCTGGCCGAAGTGCAGGTAGGGGCTGAGCCCGGAGGTCGCGCCGGCGCAGGGCTGGTTGTGTTCCGTGGCATAACGCGCCAGTCCGTGCTTCACGAATTCCTGCAAACGCCGCTGGGCGGCGGCGCGCCCACCGGCAATCGGCGAGGGGCTCACGGTATGGTCGATTTCGCAGGACTTCACCAGCGCGGCGATGTTTCCGGACGTGACCCGCGTGTGGAACTCCCGCGGGACGCGGCGCATCGGCTTGCGCACCTCGACCGGTGGCAGCGGCCAAAGGTACTGTGGCAGAAGTCTGTGGATCTTGGGCCGGATGGTGTAAGCCGCGTATTCACGTTTTTCGAAACACGCCATGGGTACGATGCAGCTCGCATCCACCGCGTAGAAGGCCACGTCCAGTTTCGGCGCGACGCTGGCATTGTGGCGCGCGGCCACGAACGCCGGATAATCGTCCGTGACGACGGCCGCCGCGCGCGCCGCCAGCCGGTACAGCACGTCGTTCCGATCCGCTGGGCGGCGCCGCAGGTAGAACGTATATCCGATTCCGCGCGTCCGCAGCCGCTTCTCCGTCTCCGGGACGCCCTGCAGAATGAAGGTGTGAAACCGGTCGCTGGCGTAGGGATAGCTGCACGTGAGCCCCTCGTAGAAGAGCACCGGCAGCGACAGATCGTTGGCCAGTTCCACGGCGAAATCCAGGGCCTGGTTGCAGTCCGCGCGCCGGTTCATTTGCGACCAATACAGCACGTAATCGGCGCCGGCGCGGATGCCGGCGCTATTCAACTGCCGCGCGCGTTCCTGGATCACGTCTACCATGCTCGCAGAAAGCCCGCCCGGCCGGGCCCCACGGTTACAATGAAAGGACCGATGCGCGCCTGGAACCGGGCGAAACTCCTGTGGGCCTACCTGATGCGCCGTGCGAGCCTGCCGGCGCTGCCGGTGGAGTACATCGTCGAAACCACGGCCAAGTGTAATCTGTATTGCCCCATGTGCCCGCGCGAAACCCACAAGCAGCCCAAGGCGGACATGGACGGCGGGATTTTCGATCGCCTGGTGCGTGAAGCCGGCGCCACCGCCGAGCATATGATGCTGATCGGCCTGGGCGAGCCGTTCATGGATCCGCACATCTTCGAGCGCATCGAATTCTGCCACCGCCACAGCATCTCCACACTGCTCTCGACCAACGGCACCTTCCTCGATGAACGGGTTTCGGCGCGCGTGCTGGATTCGCCGCTCGAGCAGATCACCCTGAGTTTCGACGGGGCGACGAAAGAGAGCTTCGAGTTTTACCGCAAGGGCGCCAAATTCGAGAAGGTGCGCGACAACTTCGTCCGCTTCGCAAAGATGAAGCAGGCCCGCGGCTCGAAACTGCAGGTGGTGGCGCAGATGGTGCGCATGGAGCGCAATGCGGGCGAGGTGCAGGACTTTATCCGCTTCTGGCGGGCGGTGCCGGGGGTCGACCAGATCCGCATCAAGGAGGACGAGACCAACCTGATGCGTCCGGACGCGGGCCACGCGGCGGCGGACTGGAAGCATCCCTGCCATTACCTGTGGCGCGGTCCGCTGTACGTGAAGCAGGATGGCGACGTCTACCCCTGCTGCCAGAGCTACATGCTGGATGGCGCGCCGCTGGGCAACCTGGCGCGGACGGCGCTGGCGGAGCTTTGGAACTCGGAGGAGATGCGCCGCATGCGGCGCGCACATGCCAGGGGCCGTGCGGGCGAAATCGATATCTGCGCGCGTTGCTGCACCGTCATTCCGCATCCAGCGCTGGTGGCCGGCAGCCTGCTTTTCCACGGCAAGACCGTACGCCGCCTGCTGCCGGCCATCGAACGGCTGGCGTACTTTTCGAAGCGGCCGGGCCGGCTGCTGCGCCCGCCGGCGCCGGTGGCGTCCGCGACGGAGCTGGTCCAGATCCGGGAGGCGGCTGAGAAGCCGCGCGATTCGCGGTAAACTAAAGGGAAATCGATCCAAAAATGAAATCAATTGCCTTTTTTCTGATGACAGGCGCGGTGTGGGCGCAGACGGCCGCGCCGGCGCCGGTCCGGCCGCCGGTCAAATCGGACGCCGATACAGTGGTGGCGACCTTCGGTGACGGTGAGAAGCTGACCGCCGCTGAATTGAAGAGTTTTATTGCCGCCATGCCGCCCAGCATGCAGCAGTCCGCCCAGCGCGACCGGCGCGCGTTCGTGCAACAGTTTGCCCTGATGCATCGCCTGGCGCAGCTTGCCGAACAGGCCAAGCTCGACCGGCGCAGCCCTACACGCGAATCGCTGGCCTTCAATCGCATGTACCTGCTCATGAACGCGCAGTTGCACGAGGTCCTGGATGGTATCCAGGTGTCGCCCGCCGAGACCGAGGCTTTTTACAACCAGAACAAGAACCGGTTTGAGCAGGTCAAAGTAAAGGCCATCTACATTGCGTTTTCCGATAAAGCCGGCGACAACGAGACCAAGCATCACACGGAAGCCGAGGCGGATGCCCGGATCATCAAGATACGCGCCGACATCGTGGCGGGCGCCGACTTCGTGAAAATGGTGAAAGAGTATTCCGAGGACCAGACCTCCAGCGCCAAGGACGGCGACTTCGGCACCATCCGGCGGACCGACAACCTGCCGGAAGCCATCCGCGATGCGATCTTCAGCCTGAAGACCGGCGAGGTCAGCCAGCCGGTCCGCCAGCCGCACGGCTTTTACCTGTTCCGCGCCGAAGAGATCAGTCCGCAGCCGTTCAGCGAAGTGCAGGCGGAAATCGTGACCCAGTTAAAGCAGGTCCGCTTCAAGCAGTACATGGACGACACCACCCGCAATCTGAATCTGAAGATCGAGGACGAGTCCTTCTTCAATGAAACGCCGCCGTCGGCGCCGACGGTGGGGCGATAACTAGCGCTTTTCCCAAAGCTCGGTATTCAGCAGATTCGGCGGACGCCGGCCTTCGATGGCCGCTACCGCGTTCTCGGCCGCCATCATGGACATCTTGATGCGCGTATCCACCGACGCGCTGGCGATGTGGGGCGCCACCACGATGTTTTCCAGCGTCAGCAGCGTGGGATGCACCTTGGGCTCGTTCTCGAAAACATCGATGCCCGCCCCGGCGATCACCCGCTGCGCCAAGGCTTCCGCCAGCGCAGGCTCGTCCACCACCGGACCCCGCGAACTGTTCACAAAGATAGCGGTGGGCTTCATCATGGCGAACTCGCGCGCGCCGATCATGTGGCGGGTTTCCGGGCTGAGCGGCACGTGCACGCTGACGAAATCCGATTCGCGCAGCAACTGGCCGGCAGGCACCCAGGCCAGCCCCAACTCCTTCTCCACGGCTTCCGGTGCGCGCCTCACGTCGTGATAGATGATGCGCATGGAAAAGCCAGTGGCCCGCCGCGCCACCGCCTGCCCGATGCGTCCCATGCCGAAGATGCCCAGCGTGCGATGGTGCACGTCCTGGCCCACCAGCAGGTCCACGCGCCACTTGTTCCACTGCCCGGAGTGCACGAAGTGGTGGCCCTCGACTACCCGCCGCGCCGCGGCCAGCAGGAGCGCGAAGGCGAAATCCGCGGTGGTGTCGGTGAGCACGTCCGGCGTGTGGGTCACCAGGATGCCGCAGCGGGTGGCCGCGGGCACGTCGATATTGTCATAGCCCACCGCCACGTTGGCGATCACCTTGATGCCGTCCAGGGTGGCCAGCACTTCGGGCGTGAACTTATCCATCAACTGGCTCACCACGGCCTGTTTGCCGCGAATGCGGCGCGCCAGTTCGTCGGCTTTCATGCCGTCGTCGGTCTCTTCGTAATCGACCTCCGCATGCTCTTTGAGATAAGCGATGGCTTGCGGAAATATGCGTTTGGTCACTAGCACTGCTGGCTTCATGGAACGCAAATTGTCGCACACACCGCATCCGGCTTACAATTCGGGAATGGCTAAATTGGGCTTTCTAGGACTCGGACTGATGGGTTACCGCATGGCCCGCAATCTTCTGCGCGCCGGCCATGAAGTCGCGCTGTGGTCGCACAACGCCGCCAAGGCGCGCGAATTGGCCGGCGCCGGAAAGGGCCGCGCCTGCGCCACGCCGAAAGAGGTAGCCGAAAACGCGGACGTCATGTTCCTGTGCGTTGGCGATACGAACATGTCGCGCGAGGTGATCCTGGGCCAGGACGGCATCATAGAAGGCGCGCGCGCCGGATCGGCGGTCGCGGACGCCAGCACAGTCTCCCCGAGCGAGAGCCGCAAGATCGGCGCGGCCCTGGCGGCCAAAGGCATCGAGTTTCTGGACGCGCCCTGCACCGGCTCCACGCCCGGCGCGGAGGGCGGCACGCTGACATTCATGATCGGCGGCAAGCGCGAGGTGTTCGAAAACATCCGGCCGTACCTGGAAGC
Source organism: Bryobacteraceae bacterium (assembly GCA_035499555.1). Lineage (GTDB taxonomy): Bacteria > Acidobacteriota > Terriglobia > Bryobacterales > Bryobacteraceae > Bog-159. Next base: position 18,384 of record DATJYO010000046.1, on the reverse strand, counting down.
GATGGGCAAGCGGTTCTATTACTGCGGCGGCCCGGGCATGGGCCTGCACGCCAAGCTGTCGCAAAACCTGATCCTCTCGAATCTTTTACAGGGCTTCAACGAGGGCATGGTGCTGGCCGCCAAAGCCGGCGTGGATCCCGAGCTGATGCTCGACATTCTGGACAACAGCGCCGCCCGGTCCGGGCTGGTTTCCGCCAAGGCGCCGCTGGTGCTGCGCCGCTCGTTCGATGCCGCCTTCTCGGTGAAGTGGATGCACAAGGACATCGGGCTGATGCTCGATTCCGCCAATGAGCTGGGCGTGCCCGTGCCGCTGACCGCGCTGACCCGGCAGATGTTTCAGGCGGCGATCGCGCAGGGTCACGGCGAAGAGGATATTTGCGCCACCATCAAAGTCCTCGAGGATCTGGTGGGGGTGCAGGTTAAAGGTTCGCAGGCCGGCTAACGGCGACTACGGCCCCTTTTCAGCGGCCTCGGTCCATTTCAGGATCATGCCCGTGTCCGTGGCCAGCCAGAGCGATCCGTCGGCGGCGTCTCGCAGAATCGGATGGACTGCGGTGGCGCGATAATCCACCGGCATCTCCTGCCAATCGGTCAAGTTCTGGCTCTCGAGGACCACGACTTTAGCGGGGATCGGCGAATGCTGCAGGCGCCCCTGGACCTCCACGCCGGCCAGGTATCCCTTGCCGGACGGTGCGAGCAGCAGGTCGGTGATGGCGCGATCCGGGGCGTTATACACCCGGGTGCTCTTCCCCGTCCTGCCATCGAGCAGGTGCACTTCCGAGGGCCATTTGAACGTGTCGGTAAAGGCGATGAGGCCCAGGCCGCGCCCGTCCGCCAGAAACATGGTGCGGATGATATGGCCGAACATGGACGCCGTGGACGGCTGCCAGGTCTTGCCGCCGTCGTGGGTATCGAGCATGATGGACAGGTGCGGCCATTCGCGGCGCCCCACCGCGTTCTGCGCATCCAGCCATTCCGGCTTGCCATCGTCAGCGCGGGGCGGCACGCTGTAGCCGTCGATTAAGCCCTGCCGGGCGTTCACGAAGGCGATGTTGTTGTAGACCGTGTGGTCGGGATCGGTATGGGGATCGGCGGCGGCCGCAATCGGCTGCCAGGTCTTGCCGCCGTCTTCGGTCTGGTAAGCGAGCTTATGAGCGCCCACCGCAAAGCCGTGCTGTTCGTCGCGGAAATAGACCTTCATCAGCAGTTTGGGCGATTTGGGGATTTCCCGCCAATTCCGGCCGCCGTCGGCAGTGTCGAAAATGCCGCGCGGAGTCACCATCCAGCCCAGCTTCTCGTTGAGGAAAAACAGGCAGACGGGTACGTCTTTAACGCGCTGAATGGTCCAGTGCGCGCCGCCATCGTCGGTGACCACGGTCACCGCTTTGGATTTATCGCCTTCGTCCAGATAGCCGCCGGCCACCCCGCGATTGGGGCTGAGGAACTGCAGATCGTTGAGCACCAGCGACGACTTGTCTTTATCGTAGAAGTACGAGATCTGCCATTTTCCGGCGAACAGGGCCGGGCTGGCGACGGCCGCCAGCGCCAGGCACCGGGCGGCGAGCCGCGGCCACCAACACCTGATATTCATATTCGATTCCTCAGCGCGGGAAAATCGGCCCGGAGGCCAGCACGAGTTCCACATGATTGGCCGATTCGACCGCGATCGGCGCCATCCGCGCCAGCACCAAAACACAACCCACCTGCTCGCCGAGCGTGGTGAGGACTTCCATCTCGCTGCCGGTATGCTGGTGCGGCATGCGATGCTGCACGTTGATGACACCCACCACCCGGTTGCGCGCGATGACCGGCGCCGAAAGAAAGGCCTCGTACGTGTCTTCCGGCAGTTCGCCGAACGCCTTGAACCGTGAATCTTTGTATGCTTCGCGCGAAATCGCCAGCAGACGGCGTTCGCGGGCGACCCAACCGGTGAGTCCTTCATTCAGCTTCAGGCGTACCTTGCCAATGGTCGAAGGGTGCGGCGTGTTGGAGGCGCAGAGGACCAGCTCTTCATTATCCAGAAGATACACCAGGCACGAATCGCACTGCGTGAATTCCACGGTCAGGGACACGATGCCCTGCAACACCTCTTGCAGACTGAGTTCGCGCACCATGAAACGGCTGACCTTCTGAAACAGCCGCAACTGCTCCTCGGTGCGCTGCAGGCGCATCTCAAGTTCCCTGGTTTTCGGCACGATTTCATTATAGCTGCCGCGTGAAGAAATCTTAATCCGGCATTGACTGGGATTACCCGCCGCCGACGAGGGTGCTACAATCCCCCCAAATGCACTCCTCACGACGCGTGTTCCTGGGGGCAGTCACGGCGGCGTCCTACAAGCGGCTGTTGGGCGCAAACGATCGCATACAAGTGGGTTTCATCGGCTACGGTCTCATCGGCCGCGAACATGTCCACGATTTCAAGAATCAAAAAGACGCGGATCTGGCCGCCATGTGCGAAGTTTGCCAGCCGCGGCTGGAAGAAGGCCTAGCCGCCTGCGGCGCGGGCGCCACGGGCTATAAGGACTTCCGCAAGCTGCTCGACAACAAAGATATTCAGGCCGTGGTGGTTTGCACACCCGATCACTGGCACGCCCTGCTGACGATCATGGCTTGCGCCGCGGGCAAAGACGTCTACGTGGAAAAGCCGCTGACCTTGTTCGTGAAAGAAGGACGCTGGATGACTGAAGCGGCGCGGCGCTACCAGCGCGTGGTGCAGGTAGGCACGCAGCAGCGCTCCGGACGGCATTACCAGAAGGCCCTCGGCCTGGTGCGCGACCGCTATTTTGGCAAGGTGGTCAGCGCGCGCATGGGCGCGTTCCGCAACGTGATGCCGGGCTTCGGCAATCCGCCCGATGGTCCGCCGCCGCGGGATCTGGATTACGATATGTGGCTCGGGCCGGCGCCCCTGCGCCCGTACAACCCCCACCGCGCGCTTTACCATTTCCGCTGGTTCTGGGACTATTCCGGCGGCCAGATGACCAACCTCGGCGCGCACGACATCGACATCGTGCAATGGTACATGGGGGTGAAGGGACCATCGGCCGTATCGTCCAGCGGCGGCCGGTTCGCGCTGGAAGACAACGGCGAAACACCGGATACCCAGGATTCGGTCTTCGAGTATCCCGGCTTCACCGCCGTGCACTCGCTCCGCGAAGCCAGCGCGGGCCGGCGGCGGGGATACGGGGTGGAGTTCTTCGGGACCAAGGGCAGCATGACCATCACGCGCGGCGGGTACGAAGTGTTTCCCGACATGAAAATCGATCCCGACAACGCCATTCCGGTATTTGCAGGACAGCCGTCGGGCGGCCCCCAGCATTCCGCGATGAAACCGGAGCCGTGGGTGGAACCGCGCAAGGAACCGGGATCGTCGCCGGAGCAGTTCGATCTGCACGCGCGCAATTTCCTGGATTGCATCAAGACCCGCCAGCGGCCCATCTCGGACGTCGAAGACGGGCATCGCACGGCCGTCGCGTGTCACCTGGCGAACATCTCGTTGCGGCTGGGCCGGAAGATCCGTTGGGATCCGGAGAAGGAAGACATCGTCGGCGACCGCGAGGCCTCGGCCTGGCTGGTGCGGCCGTATCGAAAACCGTGGGACGACGTGCTGCGCAGCTTTCAACTATGACATCGCGGGCAATTATGACGCGCCGGGCATTTGTTGGCGCCGCCGCGGCCGCCGGCGCGCTGGCCGGAGAATCGCGCGCGCCGATGGGGATCGCGGTCACCTGCTACATGAGCTTTGCGCGCCCCAAGGACAATCTCGAATTTCTGGAGCGCGCCCACGCCCTGGGCGCGGCCGGCATCCAGATGCCGTTTACGTCGCGGGATCCGGACTACATACGCAGGCTGCGCGGGCGCGCGGAGCAACTGGGCATGTATCTGGAGGTGATCGCCGGGCTGCCGGCGCCCAATGACACGTCGGCATTTGAGAACACGGTGGCCGCGGCGAAGGACGCAGGGGCGCTGGCCGTCCGCGTGAATTGCCTGCCCGGGCGGCGCTACGAGAACTTCACCAACCTGACGGACTGGCGCCAGGCGGTGGCCCACGCACGCCTGAAGATCGACGCCGCATTGCGCATCGTCGAGAAGCGACAGGTGCCGCTGGCCATCGAAAATCACAAGGACTTCACCGCCGAGGAAATGGTGAAGCTCATGCAAGAGAAACAGAGCCGCTGGCTGGGGGTGTGTCTGGATACCGGCAACAATATCTCGCTGCTGGACGATCCCATGGCGTTGGTGGAGGCGCTGGCGCCGTACGCGTTCTGCACGCATGTGAAGGACATGGCCGTGGCCCCCTATGCGGACGGCTTCCTGCTGTCGGAGATGCCGTTGGGCGCCGGCATGCTGGACATGCGCGGCATTGTGGATACCATACGCCGCGCTCGTCCCCGGACGCGTCTGACACTGGAGATGATCACGCGCGATCCGCTGAAGGTTCCGTGTTTGACGGAGAGCTATTGGGCAACCTTCCCCGAGCGCAACGGAAGTTACCTGGCGCGCACCCTGCGCATGGTACACCGCGCGGAAGGGCGGCCGCCTTTGCCGGTGGTGACCGGCATGGCGCGCGAAGTGCAGTTGCAGGTCGAAGAAGACAACGTGCGCACCAGCCTGGCGTACGCGCGCGAACACCTAAGCTAACAGGCTGAGCGTGCTCTTTTGCATCTCATCGGCCACCTTGATGCTGTCCAGGTTCGCCTGGTAACCGTTTTTGGCGGCCAGCAGGGTGACGGCGCTGTCACTCAGCGAAACCTGACCGGAGGCCGATAGGGATGCCTGCGCCAACTGAGCGGCGGATTGATTCACCAGTGTCTCGGCCCGCTGGAGGCCGGAGAGAGCTGCGGAAACGATTTGCATAGTCTCACTGGTTCTCATCGGCGAGGTGCGGCCATTGTTGCGCGTGCCGGCGGTCAGGGCCGCCCGGGGTAACCCGCCTGCTACAATTCACTTCGATGTTCCGTAAAGTGCTGATTGCCAATCGCGGCGAAATCGCCGTGCGCGTCATGCGCACGCTGCGCGAGATGGACATCGCCACGGTGGCGGTCTATTCCGATGCGGACCGGGCGTCGTTGCACGTACGCATGGCGGACGAGGCGGAGTGGGTGGGACCTTCGCCTTCCAGCGAGAGTTACCTGCGCATCGACCGTATCCTGGACGCCGCCCGCAAGCATGGCGCCGAGGCTATCCATCCCGGATACGGATTTCTGAGCGAGAATGCCGATTTCGCGGGGGCCTGCGCGGATGCCGGCATCGTCTTCATCGGCCCGTCGGCGGATTCCATCCGGCGCATGGGATCGAAGACGGCGGCCCGGCAGATGGCCCTCGCGGCGGGTGCGCCGGTCGTGCCCGGCGCGCACGAGCCTCTACGCGGCCCGGCGGAGGTCCGCCGGTTTGCCGAGCAATACGGTTACCCGCTGTTGTTAAAGGCGGTGGCGGGCGGCGGCGGCAAAGGCATGCGCCGGGTCGACGAGAACGGGGAACTGGACGCCGCCTTTCGCGACGCCGCCAGCGAAGCCGAGCGGTCTTTCAAGAGCGCGGAGTTGTATGTCGAGAAGCTGATCGAGCGTCCGCGTCACATCGAAATTCAACTGCTGGGCGACCTGCACGGACACATGATCCATTTCGGCGAGCGAGAATGCTCCATCCAGCGCCGGCATCAAAAGGTGATGGAGGAGTGTCCCTCGCCGCTGGTCGCGGCGCGTCCGGGGATGCGCGAAGCCATGGGCGATGCCGCTATCCGCATCGCGCGCAGCGCGGGCTATCACAATGCCGGCACGGTGGAGTTTCTGGTGGACGCCCGCGGCGACTTCTATTTCCTGGAGATGAACACCCGCCTGCAGGTGGAGCATCCCATCACCGAACTGGTCACCGGCCACGACCTGGTGCGCCTGCAACTGGAAGTGGCGTGCGGCGAGCCGCTGCGCCTGCGGCAGGAAGATATTAGCTGGCGCGGTTCCGCCGTCGAGTGCCGGGTCTATGCCGAAGATCCTTACAACAACTTTTTTCCTTCGCCGGGCAAGCTGACGCGCCTGACCCGTCCGCTGGGGCCGGGCATCCGCCTGGACGGCTGCGTCTACGAGGGATGGACCGTCCCCATCGACTACGATCCGCTGCTGGCCAAGCTGGCGGTCTGGAGCGGCACGCGGGAGGATGCCATCGCGCGCATGCTGCGCGCTTTGCGCGAGTACGACGTGGCCGGCATTCACACCAACATCACTTTCTTCCGCCAGATCCTGGAGGACGCGGAGTTCCGCGCGGGGCGGCTGCATACACGTTTTGTCGACGAGTTCCTGGAACGGCGTCCCCAATTCACGCCGCCGCCGGAGCTACAGTCCATTGCGGAGATGGTGGCGGCGTTCCATCACCAGCGCGGCGCGGCACGCGCGGACGCCTCCCCACCCGCGGCCCGGAGCCGATGGCTCGCCATGGGGCGCGACGAGGTGCTGCGGTGAAGGAGAACAACGGCGCCGAGATCGTTGCGGTCGAGCCGGGAGTCTATTCGGTCCTGCTGGAAGGCCGCAGTTACGAAGCCCGCGTCGAAGAATCCAACGGCAGCGTGATCGTATTCATCGACGGGCACCGCTTCGAAGTGGAGATCCGCGATCCGCGGCGCCGTTCCCGCCACGGGGGACCGCCGGGTGGGGAAGGGCGGCTGAACGTAGCCGCGCCGATGCCGGGCAAGGTCGTACGGCTGCTGGTCGCGGAGGGGGATTCCGTGACGGCGGGCCAGGGCCTACTGGTGGTCGAAGCGATGAAGATGCAGAACGAAATGAAGGCGCCGAAGGCGGGGCGGGTAGTGACCCTGGCCGCGCGTCAGGGAGCCACGGTGGCGGCGGGCGAGGTGTTGGCCGTCATCGAGTAGCACGGAGCGTGGCTGGCCCTCAGGGTTCTCCGGCCAGCGCGATCTGGCGGAAGGCCGGCCGCAGCGCCGGATACAGCGACTGATAGATCTTGTGGCCCTGGGCATAGCGGGCGGCTTCGGGTGCCCGCGGGGAGACGGAATCGACCGCGCGAATGGCCGCGCGGCAGACCTCCTGCACCGAGGCGTACTCGCCGGTGCCGGCCATGGCCAGCAGCGCCGCGCCGTAAGCCGAGCCTTCCTGCGACTCCAGCGTGACCACCGGCTTGTTGAAGATGTCCGCCAGCAACTGGCGCCAGAAGGGGCTGCGGGCGCCGCCGCCGGACACGCGCACGGAATCCACCGCCACGCCGAGTTCCTCGATGATATCCAGGCAATCGCGTTGGCTGTAGGAAACGCCTTCGATGACAGCGCGGATGAGGTCGGCGCGGCGGTGCTTGGCCGTCAGGCCGATCCAGCCGCCGCGAGCGGTGGCGTCCAGGTGCGGCGTGCGCTCGCCCATCAGGTAAGGCAGCCAGAACAGCCCGTGCGCGCCGGCCTCGGCGGTAGCCGCTTCGGCGGTCAGCGCGTCGTACTCCGTGCCGGGCGCGCATTGATTGCGGAACCATTGCAGGCTCAATCCGGCGCCCTGCGTGACGCCCATCACGTGCCACTTGTCGCGCACCGCGTGACAGAACGTGTGCACCCGGCCGGCAGGATCGTAGGCTACGTGCTCCATGTGCGCGAACACCACGCCGGAGGTGCCCAGGGTGCAGGAGACGATGCCGGCCTCCACGATGCCGTTTCCCACGGCGCTCGCAGCCTGGTCGCCGCCACCGCCCACCACCGGCGTGCCTGCGGCGAGCCCGGTGGCTTCCGCCGCGGCGCGCGTGACGCGGCCGGTGACTTCGCTCGATTCGTAGCATTGCGGCAGGATGTCGCGGTCAAGCGCCAGCGCGTCCATCATGTCGCAGGACCAGCGCCGCGCCACCACGTCGAAGAGCGATGTCCCGGAGGCGTCCGAAACCTCGGTAGCGTATTCGCCGGTGAGCTGAAACCGCAAATAATCCTTGGGCAGCAGCAGGTGGCGGACGCGCGCGAAGTTATCCGGTTCATGATCGCGCACCCACAGCAGCTTGGGCAGGGTGAAGCCGGTGAGCACCGGATTGGCGGTGTACTTCAGAACGTTTTCGCGGCCCACGGTTTGGTTGATCCAATCCACCTGCGGCTGGCTGCGCTGGTCGCACCAGATGAGCGCCGGGCGGATCACCGCGCTGGCCTCGTCCAGAATGACGAGGCCGTGCATCTGGCCCGACAGGCCGATGCCGCGCACCTGGGCGCCCCCGATGCCGGCCTGGGCCAGCGCGCCGCGGATGGCTTGGCGCGCGGCGTCCCACCAGTTCTGGGGACGCTGCTCGGCCCACAGCGGGCGTTCCATGCGCATGTCCTCGTGGGCCGCGGTGCAACCCGCCGCCACGCGTCCCGCCGCATCCACCAGTAGCGCGCGTGTGCCGCCGGTGCCGACATCGATTCCCATCCACATAAGTCACTCCTTGCCCGCGGCACCGGCAAGCGGCTGGCCGGCCCACGGCAGATAAGCCGCGCCGTAAAGGCCGGCTTCGTTGCCCAGCGTGGCCTTTTCGATGCGCGTGGCCGTATTGCGGAACGCAAACGAGCGCCGCCGGACCTCGTCGAGCATGGGCGGCGCGAACAGGTCCCAGGCCGCCAGCACGCCGCCGCTCAGCAGATACAACGGAAAATTAAAAATGTTCACCAGGCTGGCCAGGGCGATCCCCAGCGTGCGGCCCATGATCACGAAGATATGGCGCGCCTTTTCGTTCCCGGCCAGGGCCAGATCGTAGACCTCGCGCGCGGTCAGATTCGCGCCCAGGTGCATCATGTCCGCCATGGCCGTGATGGAAGTGGCCGAAGCGTGCTTCTCCAGGCAGCCCTGATTGCCGCAGCCGCAAGGATTACCGTCGGGCACCACGGTCATGTGGCCCAGTTCGCCGGCCATTCCCAGATAGCCCTGCAGCACGCGTCCGCCGGAGATGATGCCGCCGCCGACACCCGTGCCGAGCGTCAGCAGGACGAGATCATCCACGCCGCGGCCGGCGCCCATCCACTTCTCTCCCAGCGCCGCGGCATTGGCGTCGTTTTCCAGAATGACGGGAGCGTTCAAGCGGCGTTCGATTTCCGCGCGTATGGGAAAATCCTCGAGGCAGACCAGATTATTCGAGTTGCGGATGATGCCTTCCTTGAGCAGGATGAAACCGGGGACGCCGATGCCGATCCCGGCCAGGTTGCGGGCGCCGCACACGTCACGCAACTCGGTGATGGCGCTCACCATCTGGGACAACATGACGTCGCGGCCGGCCTCCGGATGGGAAGGCGTGGCACGGCGGTCGAGGATATGCCCCTCGCGATCGATTGCGGCCGCGCGCAGGTTAGTGCCGCCCAGGTCCAGTCCGATGGCATACTCCGGCATGAAGGCGCATGATAGCAAACTCCGGCGGCCCGCCATAACTGTTGTTAATGCGTCCCATCGCAAATATCTTCGCCGTCTCAGATATTAAATGTGCTAAAAGATGGAACAGCGCAAGTGGCGTTACGTCGATATGTATTGAGGGCGGTCCAATGAGGAGCGACCGAGAATACGTCAACATTCCGGGCGACAAGACGCATGAGTTGCCGCCGCTGCTGGTTCGCCGGGCGTTCGATATGCCCCCGATAGACATGGAATTGGCCATACAGGAGGCCGAGGAAATGTTGCCGGAGGTGGACGTCGAGGCGAGCCTGCTGGAGCGCCGCAAGCTGGATTTAGCCCTGACCCTCACGGAACAATACCGCGGCTTGATCTCCCACTGGCAGTGGGGCGAATCCATCATCGAGTGGATCCGCCAGTGCGAAATCACTTTTCAATCGGAGTCGGTGCTGCGCAGCCTGTTGCACCCCGATGTGTGGCCGCATGCCGGCCGCAGCAGTTTCGTCATCCTGTTGGCGGATAAGCACCTGCCGACGCCCGGCGTGACTCTGGAGAAGGCGGTCGGGTTGCGCCTCACGTTTCGGCAGCCGCCGCCGATCGACTGCTGCACCAGCGAGTTCCTGTTCTGCCTGAATTCGTCGATCGCCGGATCGGCCTATCAGGCCTGGGCGGGGATGGGTGCGGGCCTACCCGCGCTGTTGCCGCCCGAGCGATTCCATTTCGACGTCTTCGATTCCGGTCTGGCCTGATCCGCGCGCTATTGCCGAACAGCCCAGGCCAGTCCATCCGGACCCTTGCCCGCCTGGATACGCCTGCTTACGGTCAGCGTCTTCAAATCCACAACCGCCACATAATCATCGGGCGTGCAGGATACGAACGCACGCGCGCCGTCCGGCTGCACCAGAATGCCCGCGGCGCCGGTACCGATCTTTACGCGCTTGATTTCGCGCCGCGTGGCCGCATCGATGATTGTCAGGTCCGGACTGGCGAGGCAGGAGACCAGCACCAGTTTCCCGTCCGGTGTGAATTTAAGCCGGTTGGCACTGCGGACGTGGACATCCAGCGTGGCGGTGACTTTCCTGGCCGCCAGGTCGATGACCGAAATGGTGCCATCGCCGGCATTCGCGGCCCAGAGTTCCCTCCGGTCCGGCGAGACGTCGAATCCTTCTGCGCCTTTGCCGGCGGGGATGACGGTTTCGGTCCAGTCCCGCGCGCCCTTCTCCAGAATCGTCACCGTGGCGGAACTGACATTGGTGGTGGCGATGCGGTTCAGGTCCGGAAAGACGAACAGCATGTGGGTGCGATCCTGCCCGGTCCCCATGATCCAGTCGATCTTGTCCGTGGCCGGATCGTAGCTGCCGATCACTTTGGCGGCTTCCGCGGTGAAGTAGAGTTTCCCGCCCGCGAACTGCAGGCCATGCGGCCCGCGCAGAGGGCCCAGATCGATCGCCCGCACGGTCTTCTGCGCCGTGAGGTCCGCCACCGTGATGGTATTGTACCGGCCAAAGCCGTAGTTGGAAATGTACGCGAACTTGCCGTCGGTGGAAGCTTCCACCTCGTGCGGGTCAGGACCCGAAGGCATGTGCGCCACCACCTTGAAGCTGGCCGGATCCACGATCGAGAGCGTCAGGTCTTTCTTAGACAGGACCAGCAAAGCCGGCGAGGGCGTACTTTGGGCGGCCACAAAGCCGGCGGACACAGACAGCACGGCGATGGAGGCGATGGCTCGAGTGCGCATGTTTTGCCCTTGAGTCTAGCATGCGCCGGCCTACCGTTCGTCCGCCAGAACCTGCTCCGCCATTCTGGCTTCGGGCAGGTCCGGGGCTTTTTTCAGGGCGGCGCGCAGCGTCGGCTCACCGCGCTTGTCGCCGACCTTCAGATACGCCAGTCCCAGGTGATAAGCAACGACCGGATCGGACTGGTCTTGCGCCGCCTTCTCCAGGTACTGGACTGCCGCCCGGTACAAGCCTTTGCGGTACATGATCCAGCCGATCGTGTCGTCGACGCCCTTGTCATTGGGAGCCAGCTCCTTGACCTGCTGCGCGTACTTCAACGCCTCGTCGAACTGCTCGGTTTGGGTAGCGAGCAGATAGGCCAGGTTATTGAGGGCCACCACGTTCGAGGGATCCGCATCCACCACCTTGCGGAAAAAGTCCAGCGCTTGTGGATAGTTCTTGCGGGCGTTCTCCAGCCAGCCCATGTACAGCCAAAGCTGCGGATCGTGGGGACTGGCGGCCAGCAGCGCGGAGAGCGTGCGCGCGGCCGGATCCAGTTTGCCTTCGGTCACATCCAGGCGGGCCAAAGCCAATCGTGGCTCCCTGAAATGGGGATCGGCGGCGATGGCGGCCTGGAAAGCGGTACGCGCTTCCGCGGGTTGGCCGGCGGCCAGCAGCATTCCGCCCAGGTAGTTCTGAACCGGCGCGGAGCGCGGATAGCGCGCGGCATGTTCCCGCACCAGGCGCAGGGCATCGGCGCCCCGGTTCTGGACGCCGCAGAGCCGCACCAGCGCGGCCAGCACCCGCAGGTCTTCGGGATTCCGCTCCAGCAGCCCATCCAGAATCGGCCGGGCAGCGGCGTATTGCCGAGCATCGATTTTCAACAGCGCGTCCTGCAACAGCAGGTCCGGGGTGCTCGCCAGCCGCAGCCCTTCGGCAACGCCTTTTCGCGCGTCCCCGGCACGGCCCAGAGCGAGCAGCGCCCAATTGGACTCGACGATCATCGGGAGGGAGCCCTTCTGATCGTCGGGCGCCTGTTCCAGGATCTCCAGGGCGGCTTTGGGGGCCTTGGACGCCAGCAGCAGGCGCGCCAGATCGAGCCGCACCGGCGTCAGCGCCGGATTCCGTTGCAGCGCTTCCGACAATTCCTGGCGTTCCGCCAGCACCGCGCCCTGCGCGGCCTCCAGCCGGGCCAACACCAGGTGCACTTCCGCGGACTCCGGGCGATCGCGTATCACGGAATTCAGCTCGTTCTGCGCGTCCTGATACTTACCCTCGTCAATCAACATCTCGCTGCGCTGTAACAAGGCGTCTGCATCTTTCGGGTTTTTGGCGATGGCGTCGGTGAGCAGGCGCTCCGCGGCCGCGCGCCGGCCGGCGATGAGATACATCTTTACCAGCCGGGTGCGCGCGGTGCGGTCCGCCGGGTCTTGTTTGGCCAGCCGCTCCAATTCGGCGATGGCGCGATCGCGCTGTCCGGTCTCGAGCAGGTAGAGTGCGTACACCGGCCGGTAGTGCTTGTCGGGGAGGACCGTCAGACGGCGAAAGACAGGTTCCGCATCGGCCGCCCTGCGGTCATGAAACAAGAGCATGCCCAGATCCATCCAGGCGGGGGCGTATTGCGGAGCAAGCTGCGTGGCGCGGCGGAACTGCGCCTCCGCATCGTGATACCGGCGTGTGACCAGGTAAAACCGTCCCATCACCAGGGCGACCTGGGCGGACTGCGGCGATTTCCGGTAACAGTCATCCAGCGCTTCCTCCGCGCCGTGGGTATCCCCTTTGGCCAGCCGGGCGCGCATGAGCAGCGCGGAGGATTCCAGTCCGCCCGGCAACAGCTTGAGCGCCCGATCGAGTTGCACGCCGGCTTCCTCGGGTTTTCCCAGCCGCAATTCGGTGAGCGCCAGCGTGTTCAACGCATCCACGTCCTGCGGGGAAACCGTCACTGCGACCCGCGCGTGGCGTTCGGCGTCTTCGAGGGTAGTCTGATTGGACGCGGTGCTGAGGAGGTCGGCCAACCGGCGTTGCGCGGCGGCGTGCCTGGGGTTAAGCTCCACCGCCTTGCGGAAACAAACCACGGCCTGCGCCACGTCCCCCGCCGCCGACTCGGTCAGGCCAAGCTGATAGTAAGCTTCGGAATCGCCGGGAACGGCCTGGATCGCGAGCCGAAATTCCAGGCTAGCGCGCCGGAAGTCCTTTTGGAGGAGGTGGCGTTTACCCAGTTCGATGAGATGCTGGGCGCGCTGCTGTGGCGTGCGCGTACAACCGGCGCAGAACAGCAGAATGAGGGCCAGACCCGGAACGAAGCGCATTGGATTGGACCCCCCGGGACAGCATTTCGCCTGCCAAGCGATCGGATTGCCAGGATGCGCCGTCTGCCGTCAGGCAGGGTCCCAAAAATTAGACTGGAATCCCCATCTGTCGGATTTGAGGATGGAATCACGCATGCTTGAATCCGCGCTGCCGGCAGGCGTGGTCCGCCAGTTCAACGGAAAAGCACGCCCCGACACGGCCCCATTCAAAATGATTGGCACTTTGCGAAAGTCCTTGGGACACCGGAGGCTGCCTGGTTGCGTGATGTAAGGCCCGCTGAGGAACGCCGCGCGCGGCATCGTTTGTCGGTCCGCTGGAACCTCTCCCTGCGCAAAGGGCCGGCAGGGGATCGCGTATGCCGCACCGTTACAGACAATCTCAGCAGCCGCGGTTTCGCCTGCGTGGTGGAGGAGGCCCTGGAAGCCGGCGATCGGTTGGACTGCCTCCTGCAGTTTCCGGCATGGATGGATCGCTGTTCTGCGCCGATGATTCGCTGTGCCGCGCAGGTGGTCTGGGTGAAGGCGCGCGAAGACGGTCTTTACGCCATTGGCTGCGGCATCAACGGATACACTCTGGTCGCGTGCTGATCGGCACCAGGGTTTTCCGATCCGGCAAAACATTGTAACTTGCTTTATTTCAGTATTTTTAGCTTCACCTTGATTTTACAATCGGGCGGCAATTCCTTAGAGAAGAGGAAAATCCCTAGAAAACCTACGGCACGCCTGTAATTGACTCCTAAAGTGCGCCCTTGTTTAATTGAGTGACGCCCCATGCAGGTTGCCCTGATCTCCCGCGACGAATCGCTGCATCGACTGTGCCGCGAAGTGCTGGAGGCGCTGCCGGACCAGGATTGGACCCTCTCGATTCTGTCCCCGGGCGGGCTGCCGCCTGCCGCGGATATCCACGTGTGGGATTGGGACCGGGAGGCGCCACCGGTCCTGAGTCAGGTGCAGGGACGCCACGCGCACCTGCTGATCATCGCGCGCGACGATGCGCGCGCTGTCCTCGCCGACCTGCCTCTGGCCGCGGTGACCTTGCTGCTCAAGCCAGTCAATCGCGATACGTTGCGCACTTGCCTGGAGCAGGCCGCGGAGCGGGTCGGATCGGCGCGCGCGGACCGGGACGCCATTTTCGAATGCCTGCTGGCGACGGCCCTGCGGCTGCAGGAATACGACCAGGACCGCATGAACTTCCTGGCGCGCGCGGTGCATGATTTCCGCACGCCGCTGACGGCCGTGCACGGCTACTGCGGACTGCTGCTGAGCGGGCAGATCGGGCCGCTGACGGTCGCGCAGAAGGAGGTGCTGGAGCGCACGTCGCAAAGCGTACGGCGTCTCAGCCGGCTGGCCACGGCCCTGTTCCAGTGGAGCTCCGGCGTCCGCGTGGGCATGCAGTCGCAGCGCCAGGAAGGCGACATCGACACTTGCTTCCAGCAGGCGCTGCACGAGATTCGCCCCCTGGCCGCCGAGAAGAGCATCACGGTGCAGTTGGACCTGGAGCCTCCCGGAACACCCTTGCGATTCGACGCCGCCCAAATCGAGCAGTTGCTCGTGAACCTGTTGGAGAACTCCTGCAAGTTCACGCCGCGCGGCGGCTACATTCAGGTGCGCGCGTTTCCGTCCTTCTGGGAAAGGCGATCGGCCGCCGTCCGCAGCGCGGGTGCGCTGATGGAGCGCCGCCGCGCGGCTTCGCGGGCGGCGAATGCCTACCGCATAGAAGTCTCCGACAACGGCATGGGGGTGCGTCCGGAGCATCTGGAGACGATCTTTCAGGAGTACACCTCGTACGGCGGCGGCGGCGACCGCTCGGGCAGCGGGCTGGGGCTGGCGATCTGTAAGAGGATCCTGGCCGAACATGGCGGGCAAATCTTCGCCGAGTCGGGCAACCAGGGCGTCACGTTCGTTTCGCTGCTGCCGTTCACGCTGCCCGCGCCGGCGGAGCATCGCGGGATTCATCTGGTGGCCGAAACCGTGGGAGACGGCAAGAATTGAGACAAGACAAAACCATCCTGATCGTGGAGGACGAAGCCGACGCGCGTAACTACTTCGAGATGGTAGTGCGGTGTCTCGGCTATCCCGTGGAGATCGCACAGGACGGCGATGAGGCCCTGGCATGCCTGGACGGCAAGCGGCCCATTTCGCTGGTGCTGCTGGATCTGCTCATGCCCCGCCGCGACGGCATGGAAACGCTGCGGGAGATGCGCAGCACGGGCAGGCAGCAGCCGGTGATCATGCTCTCCGGCGCGGCCACGACCACCAACGTAGTGCAGGCCATCAAAGCCGGAGCCACCGATTTCCTGGCCAAACCGGTCAGCCATGAGGATCTCCGCAAGGCGATCCGCGGCGCGTTGCGCGACGAACTTCCCAACCCCGAACCGACTGGGGCGCCGCCGTCGGAAGACTGCCTGTCCGAAACCTGGATGGGACGCGAGATGCAGGCGGCCTGGCGGCGGGTGGCCGTTTCGGACGTGCCTCTGTTGATCGAAGGTGAAACCGGCGCGGGCAAGGAGGTGCTGGCCCGCCAGATCCACGCGCACTCGCCGCGCGCACAGAAGCCGTTCCTGAAGCTAAATTGTGCCGCGCTGCCCTCCGAACTGGTGGAGAGCGAGTTGTTCGGCTACGAGCGCGGCGCTTTTACGGGTGCATTCTCCAGCAAGCCGGGCAAATTCGAGATGGCGCAAGGCGGCACTATTCTGCTGGACGAGATCGGCGACATGGACGTGCGCCTGCAGGCCAAGCTGTTGCACGTCTTGCAGGACCGGGAGTGCGAACGCCTGGGCGGCAAGGAGCGGGTGCCTCTGGACGTGCGGGTGATGGCTGCCACCCATTGCGATCTTTTGCAGGCGATCGCGGACGGTCGTTTTCGCGCGGATCTGTACTACCGGCTGAATGTGGTCAGCATCCGCGTCCCGGCGCTGCGCGAGAGGCCCGCGGACATCCCCGCCGCGGCCGAATTCTTCCTTTACAAACACGCCGGGGACGCGTCCGGGTCCGCGCCCCTCTCGCCCTCGCTGCGGCAGGCCCTGCTCGAATATCATTGGCCCGGCAATTTGCGGGAGTTGGAGAACATGATGCGGCGCCTGCTGGTGATGCAGGACCCTGAGGGCCTGGCCCGGGAACTGCGCAGCCGGCAAGAGAGGCCGGCGCCGAGTGGCGCCCGTCCGGCGCCAGAGAGCATCGCACGGTTTCAGGCGGGCAGCGCGGCGGCGCCCCTCGAAAAGGTGGACGAAGCCCGGCGCAAAGCGGAAACCGAGGCGATCCTGCGGGCGCTGGATGCCGCTCACTGGAACCGCAAGCAGGCGGCCAAGATCCTGAGGATCGATTACAAAGCGCTGCTGTACAAGATGCGCAAGTTGGAAGTCGAGCAGGCCGGGCGGAGAAGCGTCGCGGCCGGCGGGTAGCCCGGTCCGGTCACGGGTCTAAATGGCCCAGGCCGACCCAGCGCAGCGCCTCTCTACGGTCCGCGAACGCCCGCATCGCGGTGGCCTTGCCGTCGCGAAAGGTATAAACATCGGCGAGCCTCACGTCCTCCCACTGCGGGCTGCCCCTCCGCCGGACCCGGGCGTGGACAAACACCACAATCCGGTCCCCGGACGGGATGAAGCTCTCCGGCTCGCTGATCACTTCGTCCGCTCCGGCCCGTGACTGGCTGAGGTAGCGTTTCGCTCCTTCTCTTCCGTGGTAGGTTCCGCCGCCCGGAAACTCGGCGGGTTCGCTCCATTCGATCTGCGGGTCAAGCAAAGCAACCGCCGCATCGATGTCGCCGCGATTGAATGCTGCGTAGGCGGCACGAAGCTCTGGAATCAGTTGTTCAGGATCGACCATGCGCACCTACGGCACCACCACCACCTTGCCAAACTGCTCCTTGGCTTCCAGCCGCTCGTGCGCCGCACGGATCTCCGCCAGCGGATAAACGCGGTCGATGACCGGCTTCAACTGGCCCCGGAACACGAACTGCAGCGCCCGGTGCAGTTCGCCCATGGTGCCCATGAACGATCCCAGCAGGGAAAGCTGGCGGCTGAACAGGAAACGGAGATCCACCTTGGCGTCGTAGCCGGTGGTGGCGCCGCACGTCACCAGGCGGCCGGCGGGGGCCAGCGATTCCAGGCTCTTCTGCCAGGTGGCCGTGCCCACATGCTCGATCACCACGTCCACGCCGCGCTTGCCGGTGATCTTGCGCACCTCTGCCGAGATGTCCTGTTGGTAATGATCGATGACGTAGTCCGCGCCCAGTTCGCGCGCCTTCGCCATCTTGGCATCGCCGCCGGCGGTGGCGATCACGCGGCAATGGAACAGCTTGGCGATCTGGATGGCCGCCGATCCCACGCCGCTCGAAGCGGCCAGCACCAACACGTCTTCGCCCGGTTGCAGATTGGCGCGGGCCATCAGCATGTGCCAGGCGGTCACGAACACCAGCGGCACGGCAGCGGCGTCTTCGAATCTCATGGCGTCCGGAATGCGGATGGCGCTATATTCCGGCGCCGCCAGGTACTCGGCGTTGCCGCCGTCGGCGCGATAGCCGAACATCGTATATTTGCGGCACAGATTGTCGTTGCCCGCGATGCACTGCGGGCACTGCCGGCAGCTCAATCCGGGCGAGAGCAGCACGCGCCAGCCCGGCTCCACGCGTTCGCACAACGCGCCCACCTGGACGACTTCGCCGGCGATGTCGCTGCCCAAAATGTGCGGCAGGTCGAACTTCATGCCGGGAATGCCCGCGCGGACGAAGAGGTCCAGGTGGTTGAGGGCGCAGGCGCGGACGCGGAGCAGGATCTGGTTCGCCTGGATGCGGGGTTCGGGGACTTCTTCGTAGACCAGCACTTCAGGCCCGCCATGTTGGTGGATGCGTGCAGCTTTCATCGAATCCAGGGTATCAAGTGAGGCGGCATGCTGCTATCGTGAAATTCTTGGGAGGCGCGCGATAGTCAAATTCTGCGTGCTGGCGAGCGGCAGCTCCGGAAATTGCGCGCTGCTCGCCACCGGCCGCACACGCATTCTGATCGATGCCGGCCTGAGCCTCAAAGCCCTGGCCCGCCGGCT
>DATJYO010000045.1:0-36358 GCA_035499555.1 Bryobacteraceae bacterium | reverse complement strand
TACGTGGTCGTCGTGTTTACGGGATTGCCGATGTTTACACCAGTCTGGCGGCTTTCGGCGTCGTAGGTATAGCTGTAAACCCCGATCGCTTGCAGATTGCCGGAACTGTCGTAATTGCTATTGTTAAACGAGCCTGCCAGGCGATTGTTGGAACTGAAAACACCATTGGATTGCGGGGTGAATTGCAGCGGCGCCGGACCTGTGTATGCGCTCACATACCGGTTGCCCGTGCTGGCGTTGGGGTTTCCGGCGATGTCGTATTTATACGTCTGCGACCACGCCGATCCTTCGGCAGCGGAGGAAAGCCGGTTGTAGGCATCATACGTGAAGTTCTGCGTGACGTTCAGCGGCAGGATGGTTTCGCTAGTCACGTTGCCATTATTATAGCCCTGTGCACCGTAGCCGTAGGCCAAGTTCAGCAGGTCGTTGCTGTTGGCACAACCGGTTGTGGTGCCGCCGCCAGGCTGGCCCAGCCTGACGTTGGTGATCTGCAGCCGGCCAGATGAATCCTGGCAGTCTGTGACCACGACTTGGCAACTCCTGGATGTTCCGAAAGCTCCTGCACCAGACGAACTGGTTGGCGAAGGACACCATGGAGGATCGCTTCGACGACCAACCTTTCCTCACGCTTAGCCAGAATCAACGGCCACCAGCGGCCCGGACAGGCTCTTGGGGAAGGACAGGTCTATTGATTTCGTTGGACGGACCCGGCAGGATTTGGACAGCTACAGTTTTAACTACGACAGAGATCGGCCATGGTCGCTGCCCATAAACGTGCCGAGGGCAAGAGCGAAACATCCAGTCATTTTGAAAATATTACATAAAGCAACGATTCAAGACCAAGCGCAACGCACAGAGCTGTGTATGTCTCGGGAAAGACCCACCCTTCTCCGTGAAGCAACTCTCTCAATTTCAATGCCGCAACCCAGGTGGCAAAGCTACCACATATAAAGATCGCCCAGAGTCGGAGACCTTGAATTGTTGAATCAAGCAGGGCTAGGCCATAAAAACCCAAGGCTGCAACTATCCACAGCACGTACGGCATCTTGCGAGCCTTTGTCTCTTTCACGGATTGGTTTCGCTCAATCATAGGTCGGATCTAGTCCACTCATATCATTGGCACCGGATTCTTCGCGGCGACTTGCAGAAGCTCGTGACCTAATTCTATGAGGCTATTCTTTGCTTCATTAACGTCTCTAGCTGCTAACACCCTTGACAATGTTTCCATAAAACCATTTGGGGGCTCTTTCAGGAACTCAGGCGCGGCGATTACGCCATTTACAAAACTGCTAATGTTCTCAGCGGTCTTGGGGTCGGCAACGAGGCCCACGTTGACGGCGACGGGATCGTTTGCCGTTGCTACACCCTCCTTGGCAGCGTTTGCTTTTCAATCCTCAAATTTGCCCATTCCCTTAGCAACGTCGATGACACCTTTCCCGTAAGATGAAACCGCCCCGAGCAACCCGAGGGCAGCGCCAGCACCAGCCGCCGCACCTGAGGCCGGCGCAGTAGCAATACCCGCAGCGCCGATCACAATGCCAACGCCGACTTCAGCAGCCCCTTTAGCAATCGTCTTCTTATCCCTCGGGGGAGAGGACGGGCAATTTACCATATTCCCGTCAGGTCCTTTGCAGCGTTGATGCCCGTCATGCCCATCTGGATCTGTCATCGCGAGTGGATTGTTGCGAACGTAGCCGTACAAATTTAGCGTCTGGGGATCGGTCAGCTTAGCGTACGGAACTGGCTGTGGAAGTGCGGACCAGTCCGGCGAGGTGAACCGGCCTTCAGACGGAGCATAATAGCGCGCTCCGAAGTAGTCATTGGCCTGCATGGCGGAACTGGCCGTCTCGGCATCCCGTTCTTTGCCAGTGAACTTCTGGTTCACTCCGTCTGTTGTCGATCCAGTTGAAGTGGGGCAACAACTCCCCCGGCCGTCCTCCTCTTGCAGGATCTCCTCCCCAAACGGCAGATAATCGTGGCACGATTTGACCGTACCCATCGCCGTGGCTACCAGCCGCATGCTGCCCAGCGGATCGGAGGCCAAGTACACGGTTCCCGTCTCGGCCGGCGGAGTGGATGTGTATTCTGCCGCCAACTGCCCGGTGGCATCGTAGACGTAAATTGTGCTGCCTGCTGCCGTCACCTTCTGCACCCGCCGCCCCTCTCCATCGTAGCTGTACGTGGTCGTCGTGTTTACGGGATTGCCGATGTTTACACCAGTCTGGCGGCTTTCGGCATCGTAGGTATAGCTGTAAACCCCGATCGCTTGCAGATTGCCGGAACTGTCGTAATTGCTAGTGTTGAACGAGCTTGCCAGGCGATTGTTGGAACTGAAAACACCATTGGATTGCGGGGTGAATTGCAGCGGCGCCGGACCTGTGGATGCGCTCACATATCGGTTGCCCGTACTGGCATTAGCGTTCCCGTTCACATCCTATTTGTACGTCTGGGACCACAGCGTATTGCCTTCCTTTGCCGTCGAAATTCTATTATATGCGTCGTAGGTGAAGCCCTGGGTGACGTTGAGCGGCAGAATGGTCGCGTTTTGGGCGCCGTACGTATATTGCAAGTTGAAGGCTGTCGCTCGTGCCAACCAGAACAGCGCGGGAATCTACGGCTCCGTTATTCGTATTGGGCGACTGGCCGCCGGACAAGCCATCTTCTTCCGCGCGGGGACTGGAGACGGCTAGCTCAGCGCCGGCACCGGATCCACCAGCAGGAAGACCTCGTACGGGTTGCCGGCATAGTGCCCGGCGGGCTGTGATGGCATGGCGTCGAAGGCCACCAGTTCGCTGACCGGCGGGCACAGCGACGGGTTGTGCAACGTGGAATCGTCCACGAAGTCCGCCGGCCGCGGGGGGCGGGCGTCACTGGTTACGTCGCGAAGATACGCCATCGTCTGAACCACCATCCGAGTTTCCTTCCTTCGCTGCCGGATTGTGTCGATCACCCAAGACCAGGTGAGGTAGAGGGGCAGGATCGAAATCACGCATAAGATGATGATGACCCATAGCATGATTTTCTCCCGCCACTGAACGCGAACGGTAGCTCAGGAACCTAATACTGTCCGCCTCTCTTTCCCGCCGGACCGGGAACCCGCAACTTCACGCCGGCGGCCGGCTATCGGTCACAAGTGGCTTGATTCGCATGATGGCAGACGAAGGTAAGCGAGGCAATACTACGTTTAGTTAAATCGGCGGAGCCGGGCTCGAGGTTACTGCCGCACCGACAGGACGGTCCCGCCCGGAGATTCCACGCCGCCGATGCTCGCCACGATCGGCCAGTCTCCATCCGGCAGTGTGGAAGGAACCTGGATGGCCACCTGGTAAAGCCCGGCAAATCCGGGGGCCAGCGCGGCGCCGTACACCGTGGCGCTCACATTGGCGATCGTCACCGAGGGAGGTTTAGTAGTCCAATATGTCTGATCGCCTGGAAGCTGGACGCCGGTGGGCGCGGCGGGATTGGTGGGTCCGAATCCGGTGCCCCACAGGATGAGCACGTCGCCTGGCTTGGCCGGCGCCGTCGGGCTGCCGAACGTGCCGTCTTTAACGGCCAACGTATAGTCCTGGCGCGTGGCCACCACCTGGCTGCCGGGCCAGGAGAAGAACGCCGGACCGTATTGGCTGCATTGGGCGCTGAACGCCTGGCTGGTTCCGGACGAATTCTGCACCACGACTTCGACCGTTCCCGGCGCGATGTCCGGCGCCACCAGGTTGATCTGGCTGGAACTGACGTAGTAGAGATAGGCTGCTTTTCCGCCGATCGTCACGGTAACTCCGTCGACCGTGGTGGGCAGTCTTCCGTCCACAATGTAGTTGCTCCAGGTGTCCGTAACGCCCGACAAGTTGGCGCCCAACAGCGTGACCCAGGAATTGGCGACGATCCCCGGCTGGAAGCTGGCGCCGCTCACCACGCTGGTAATCGAGACGCCGGTGGCCGCCTGCGCGATCCCGTTCACCATGCGGACGCGGCTGTTCAGCGAATCCGCGATATACAGATTGCCGGCGTTGTCCACGGCCACATCGCCCGGATTGGAAATGGTAGCCTGGACTGCCGGACCACCGTCACCCGAGTAGCCCCCGGCGCCCGTGCCGGCAATCGTGTTGATGACGCCGGAGGTGTTGACCTCGCGCACACGATTACTCATCTCGGAAATGAAGATGTTCCCCGCGCTGTCGGCGGCCAGCCCGGTAAGCTCGAACCCAGCCTCCGTGGCCTTGCCGCCATCTCCAGTGTCGCTGGTCGAGCCGTTGCCGGCTACCGTCGTGATGATTCCCGAGGTATCCACCTTGCGCACCCGGCGGGCCGTTACGTCGCCGATATACAGGTTGCCTGCGCCGTCGAAAGCCAGGGCAAACGGCGCGTTCAGCACGGCGCTGGTGGCCAGACCGCCATCGCCGTTCGATCCCAAAGGTCCGCCTCCCGCCGCGGTGGTTATGATGCCGCCCGTATCCACTTTCCGCACGCGATTGCCGGCGAATTCGGCAATGAAGAGATTGCCGTGACTGTCGACCGCCACCGCGATGGGATCGACCAGCCCCGCGTTGATTGCCGCGCCGCCGTCGCCTGAGTTATCCCGCGTGCCGTTGCCCGCCACCGTGGTGATGTTGCCCTTAGAGTCTACCTTGCGCACTCGCTGGTTCGAGTAATCCGGGATGTACAGGTTGCCGCTCTTGTCCACGGCGATTCCCAGGTGGCCGTTGAATCCCCAGGCAAACGATGCGCTTATGGCTGGTCCGCCATCGCCGGAGAATCCGCTGCTGCCATTGCCGGCTACGGTGGTGATCACGCCCGACGGGCTGACCTTGCGCACGCGCTTATTCCCCGCATCCACAATGAACAGGTTGCCCGCCTTGTCGTACGCCAGCCCGTTTGGAGAGAAGAGCTTCGCCTGCGCCGCCTGCCCGCCGTCGCCGGAGAATCCGAGGCCGCCCACACCGGCGAAGGTGGTGATGGTGCCCTTGGTGCTCTGGGCAAGACCGATGGCGCAATTGCCGAAGGTTAATATAGTAAGTCCGCAGACGCAAACAAGGGCAGCTCTTAGTCGCATACTACACTCCTGGCTCCGATCGACAAGTCACCATCGTAAACCGTGGGACACTAACTTTGTCTGTTATCGATGGTGAATATCTCACGCGGCCGGGATGTAACGAGATGGATTACTCGTATCTCAGCGCGGAGACCGGATCGATGCGCGACGCTCGCCTGGCCGGCACGTAGGCGGCCAGCACCGCAACCGCGGCCAGCACAGCCGCTGCACCCGCGTAAAGGGCCGGGTTCGCGGCGTGTATCCCGAACAACTGCGATTCCACGTAACGGCTGAGAACAAAGGCAGCGGACAGGCCGATGACGATTCCGGCGGCGGCCATGCGGCCGGCATCCAGCAGCACCATCCGCAGCACATCGGCCGGCACGGCGCCGAGCGCCAGCCGCACGCCGATTTCGGGGGTTCGCCGCGCGACGGCGAAAGCAATCACGCCATAGAGTCCAACCGCGGCCAGCAACGTGGCCAGGACGCCGAATGCACTCGACAAAACCGCCACCAGCATTTCGGTATAAAGCGAGTTTCGAATGCGGACGGCCATGGTCGAGATCTCCGGCACGGGTAACCCCGCGTCGGCCTCGCGCACGGCGCGCCGGATGTCATCGGCGAGATGCGTTTCCTTGCCGCCGGCGCGTATGTAAAAGGAAAGCCGGGAGGGCGTGCCCAATTGCGTGTACGGGAAGTAGACCGCTTCGCGCACGGGGATCCGCACATCCCCGCGCGTATCGCCCACTACGCCCACGATCTCGCGATCCAGCGTGGTGCCGGGGCCCAGCACGAACCCCACATGCAGGCCGATGGGGTTCTGGCGCGGAGAATAATGTCTGACGAACGCTTCATTCACGATCACGGTCTTGGCCGCTCCCGCCGTATCCCGATCGTTGAAGTCGCGGCCGGCGCGCTCAGCCACTCCCAAAGTGCGGAAATAGCCGGGAGTGATGGCTTGGAACAAGGCAAAACGGAGATCCTTGGGGCCGGGGTGGAAACCCTCCACTTCGACGCTGCCGCCCCAACCGCCGCCGCCGCCGTACGGCCCCCGCTGGGTCGCAGCCACGCTGCTGACGCCCGGCAGCGCGGCCAGGCGGTCCAGCAGATCGTGGTAGAAAGCAGTCGCGGCCGGCGCGCCCGTGCGGATCAGCGTGGCGTCCACCGGGAACATCCACAAGCGCTCGGCGCGAAAGCCGCGGCCGGCGTAGATCAGGTTGGCAGCGCTGATGCTGAACAGTCCGGCCCCCACCACCAACAGCAGAGAGAACGCCACCTGTGCCGTAACCAGCACGCGCCGCACCCGGGAGGAGCCGCGAGATACGGCATTGGCGACCTGGTCCCGCATTGCAGCGGCGAGATCGGGCCGGGTGGCCTGCAGCGCGGGAATGAGCGCAAACAACAGCGTACAGATCACCGACAGCCCCAAGGTGTAAGCCAGCACGCGCGTATCGAGCGGCCCGGTGACCCAGCCGCCTGCCGCGTCGCGCGGCAGAATCCGCAGCAGACCCTGGGTGCTCCAATGCTCCACCAGAAGGCCGGCCGCGGCCCCCGCGACGGCCAGCAGAAGCCCTTCGACGAGCAACTGTCTCACCAGCGACCGGCGCTTCGCGCCCAGGGCCAGCCGGATGGCGATCTCCCGCTGCCGGCTCGCGCCGCGCGCCACCAGCAGGCCGGCGACGTTGGCGCAGGCGATCAGCAGCACGAATCCCACCATGAACATCAGGACGGCCAGCGGCTTCTCCCACTGCTTGCGGAGCTCGGCGATGCCGCGCGCCGCGGGCACCAGTTCTATACGTTGCTTCCGCATCCACGCGAGGGTCTTGGCGTCCACGGGCCCCGGAGCGCTGCTCAAGTCGGATGCCTGGATCGCGTGGAATGCCACGTCCATGGCTGCCTGCGCGTGTGCCAGCGTTTCCCCGGGATTCAGGCGGGCGAACAGGTTCAGCCAGAGATAGCGGCCGTCTGCCAGCAGATCCACGGTGGGCATAATCGTGCGCTGCATGGCCATGGGCACGAATACGGCGGGCGACTCTCCCTGTACCAGGCCCTTGAAATTGGCGGCGGCTACGCCGATGGCCAGGAACGGATGCCCGTTGACCGCGATGGTCTGGTTCACGATGCCGGGGTCCCCGCCCAGATGATCGAGCCAGAAAGCGTGGCCCAGCACCGCCACCGGGTGCGCGCCCGGCGCGCCGTCATCCGCCCGCGTCATCACGCGGCCCAGCAACGCCGTGACACCCACGGTACTGAAGTAGTCACCCGTGGCCAATTCCGCGTCCGCGGCCTGCGTGGCGCCATGCCAGGTGATGCGCACCGGCGCGATGGATCGCGCCGCGATGCCGGAAAATGCCGGAACACGGTCGCGGAGGTCGCGGTAAAAGGGATAGCTGAAGGCCGATTCGGAGTTGCTGGACGAGGACCATACGTTGGGGCCGGGCGCGGCGTACTCGCCGTGCAGAGTCACCAGGCGTTCCGGATCGGCAACCGGCAGGGAGCGCAGGACCACTTGATCCAGCAGCGAGAAGATGGCGGTGTTGGCGCCGATCCCCAAAGCGAGCGATAGCACGGCGGCAGTGGTAAAGACGGGGCTGCGGCGCAGCGCGCGCACGCCCTGGACGAGGTCCGCCCACATGCCCATATGCTACCAGAGCGGCACACCGAAGGCGCTCCCGAATCCGGATAGCGCCTTCGGTGTGTGGTAGCTTCTACCGCGCGCGATAGTACGTGACGTTGCCGTGGAAGTTCATGTCGTACCAGTTCATGGCATCCGGGGACAGAAAGGTGACCCGCCAGGTCCCTCCCGGCGGCTTTGCACTGGGCTCATAGTGCTGGCCGGGACCCAGCGCATAGTTGCCGCCAGGCCCGCCGTACCAACCCGGACAGTGACCGTCCGCGGTGCGCGGCGCACCGGCCGGGCAAGTATAGTCATAACCTGGCGGGCGCCCTTCCACCACCATGTGCTGCTTAGGTTCCCAGTCATACACTGTCCGCGCCAGCACGCCGTTTTGAAAGACATATGTACCGGACTGCAGCGTCATGTACGGGCCGCAGCGGAGTTGCTCGCTGTACCGCCCGGAATCCATGACCAACGAGAATGTGCAGGCCACGCCGTTCACCTGGATAGAAGCTGTCCATTGACCGTCGAAGGATTGCGCCTCGGCCTTCCCGCCTAGCAACATTGCCACCAGCGCTCCGCCCGCGGCCAGTACCCGAAAGTTCATGTTTCGCATCGTTTTTCTCCTGTTCCTTGAGGGCGTTTCCTCCGCTCTCATTTCGATACGCGACGCCCGCCAGAAACAGGGATCAAAACCTGGCGCACCCGCCACCCTATTTGCACAATGGCGCGTAGCGTCTGCGGGTCTTCTTTTTCCGGTGGGGCCGCAGTCAGGCGCTCCAGTCTACGGCTTCTTCCGCGCCCGGCCCCGGCATGGACCAGATAATCCCGGCCGCGATCAACGGCAAGATCCCGAATCCGATGAACACCGGCAAATACGAATAGTGATCCACGACCCAACCGGTGACCAGGCTGAAAACCATTCCGCCGAAGCCGGCGCCCATGCTCGCGATTCCCCAAATCGACCCGACCGTGTTCTTCGGGAAGCGATCGGCCGGCATGGCCAACATGTTGGCCAGCGCTCCCGTGTAGCCGAGAGTGGCAGTGGAGATCAAAGCAATAGACACGAATGCGTTCGAAACCAGCACCGCCGGAATGGCGGAGGTCATCAGCACCGCGAACAACAGGACGGACACTTTGCGCGCCCCGTCAACCGGGATGCCGCGCTTCAGCAGCATGGCGGCGCACGCGCCGCCAATCAGATTGCCGGCGTCCGCCGTAAGAAATGGAATCCAGGCGAACTTGCCGATGTTGGCCATGTCGAAGCCGCGCGCATGCCTCAGGTATTGCGGAAACCAGAAGACGTAAAAATACCAGGCCGGATCGCTGAAGATCTTGGATGCCGTGAACATCGAGACCCAGCGGGAGCGCAGAAGTTTCCGCATGGGAATCGGCGGACTCGCCGCCTCCGCCCGCACGTTGGGCGGGGTGTAGTACAGCAGCAGCCATAGGATCAGCCAGGTGAACCCGGCCGCTCCCACGATCAGGAACGCGCTGCGCCAGCCGGAACGCAGAATGATCCAGGCGATCAGCGGCGGTGCTAGGGCGGCGCCAATGGACGAGCCGCTGTTGAAGATGCCGGAGGCCAGCGCGCGTTCCTTCACCGGGAACCACTCGGCCACCACTTTGACGCCCGCCGGCCAATTCCCCGCCTCGCCCATGCCCAGCAGAAAGCGAAACGCGCCGAGACTGAATGCGCCGCGGGCCAGCGAATGCAGCATGGCGGCGATGCTCCACCAGGCGATACAGACGGCATAACCCAGCCTGGTGCCGAGCCGGTCGATCATCGGACCGGAAATGCCGTTCATGGCGGTGTACGCCAGCATGAACGCGAAGACCACGCGCGAGTAGTCCACATTGCTCATGTGGAACTGTTCGGTCAAGACGGGCGCGACCACGGACAGCGTCTGCCGGTCCAGGTAGTTTACGACCGTAGCGAGGAAGGCCATCCCCGCCATCACCCATCGATATCTGGATACCTCGGCCGTCATGACGGACGCCGGGTCTCATCCTGCATGCCGGGCGACAAAGTCAGTTTTATGATAGCAGCGCGCCGGAAGGCTTATCGCGTCACTCCGTCAGATTCCGGCGTACCAGGCATAGCCGCCTTCAGGCGAGGCGGAGCCAAGTCCTTTGCCGAATCTCCTGAGATCGTCCGTGACCACCAGCCGGTTGACGTATTTCACGCTCTTGTACCCAAGCTGGCGTGGCAGCCGTACGCGCAGCGGACCGCCGCTGCCCACCGGAAACTCGCTGCCGTTCATGGCGTAAGCCAGCAGGGTTTGCGGATGCACCGCATCCGCCATGTCCATGCTGTCCCACCAATCCGGATCAATCGAAAAGTAGACCACGTATCGGGCCCGCGGGTGGACGCCAACGAGAAGCAGAATATGCGAGACGGCCACGCCGGTCCATTCGGCGATGTACGACCAGCCCTCCTCGCAAGCCAGTTCCGTGATCTGGCTGCTCACCGGATAGGTCTTGAGTTCCGCCAGCGAGAAGGACGCGGGTTTCGCCACCATGCCCTCGACGGTGACGCGCCAGTCCAGGAATCCTCCGGCCTGCAAGCGCTTGAACGCATCGCTCAAAGGGGGGATGTCATTCGCCAGCGGAGGGTTGGAAATCTGGCTGCGCGGAAACTCGCGGGCCAGCGAGTGACTCGTCAACAGCCTTTGGCAGGCGTACGTCAGCGTTTCGCCGGCGCCGTAGATTCCGCCGTGATCGGGCGGGATCAGGCCGTACTTCCGCGCCAGGCGCGCGGCCGCGCCCAACCCTCCAACCCCGGCCACGCCCGCCGCTCCCGCGGCGATCAGCTTTCGTCTGGAGATGTTGCTCATGAGTGCTCCTGCGGCGCGGCGCGGCCCGTGATCATGGCTCGCATGCGCGTCCGGAATCCGGCCAGCCAGATCATCCCGACGTGGACCGCCAGAAATAAGACCAGCATCAGGGAGACCAGAAAGTGAAGCGTGCGTGCCGATTGCCGGCCGCCCAGCAAAGTGACACTGGCCGGAAAGGCGGAGACAAAAGCGGGCGACATCGCCAGTCCGGTCCAGATCACCAGCGGGAACAGAACGAAGATCACCGCCAGGTAAGTCAGCCTCTGGAGCGTGTTGTATGACCGGGCTTCGGATGCGTCCGGGCGCGCGAAACGCAGACGACCGGCAAACTCCCGCGCCAGCGCGCGGCGCGAAAGACCGGCTTTGGCCGGCAGCAGGTTCCGGCTGAAATGCCGCGTAATCAGTCCGGAGACGACGTACAGTAAACCCGTCAACACCGCCAGCCAGGCAGCCTGGAAATGGAGCGACCGGCTCCAGCCATTCTGATCGGGCAGCACGTATCCGTAGCCGCTCACCACCGATGGCCGCGACGATGGGATCGGCAATACGAACAGCGGCGTGGTCAGGATGTTGCCGGTCTCACCCCAGTAGAATCGAGGATGCGAGACCACGATCTCCAGTCCGCTGACCAGCAGCGCGAAGAAACAAAGTACCGTGATCCAGTGAGTGACGCGAACGAGCAGGGTGTGCCGGCGATTTTCGGAGGCAGCCGGAAAGGCAGACACGCCAACAGGGACCCCGGCAGCATCCGCCATTCGGGAATTGTAGCACGCCCGGGAATCGCACTCCGGCTTGGGATCAGGCGCTGTGGATGGCTTCGGCGACGCGGTTCGCGGAGCGGGTGGCCGCCTCCTGGCCCCAATTCAGATTGTCACAATAGGCGCCCGCGAAGTGAACCCGCCCCTGCGGCTGGATAATCCGGGGCCAGTAGCGGCTCAACTCCCCCGGCTTGCAGTTTCTGGTTTCGCACGCCATGGCCCATGGATCGCGTGACCAGTCGATCGCCATCGCGCGCTCGATGTTTTCCCGCTTGCCGGTGTAGCGCGAACGGAAAACGGACAGCGCGGCCTCCGCTTTGACGCCTCCCTGCGCGGTTCCCGCAATCAACCCGCGCGCGGTCGTCACGTCTTCGGCCTGCGACCAGGTGTGCTCCAACACCGGTTCTCCAAATACGATGCTGGCGGTGGTGCGATCTTCCCGCCAGAATTTGGACCGCGACAAAAAGACGGGACGCGTGGCCGTATAGTAAGAAACGTTCTCGATCGCCCAGCGCTTGTCCGCGGGCCAGGGCGGCGTTACCGGGATCTGGCGCAACATCACCGCCGACATGCAGCAGACCAGATACTCGGCGTCCAGGCGGCTCTCTTTTCCCGACTCGCGATAGCGGACGGTGACCCGGTCGGCTCCATGCTCGATTCCCACCACGGGGCAACCCAGGCGAACGCGTTGGCCCAACAAACGGGCAAAGGTCTCGGGCAGGTGATGATTACCTCCGCGCAGCCGGAAGATCCCGGTCGGAAACAACGGTACTCCGCGCCGCTTCAGGATGGCGTTATGCCAGACCGCCTGCAAGGCGGAGCCCGATCCGCCGCAGAACCGGATCGCCGCCGCGGATGCCCCGTCCCGTCGCAGGAGTTCGGAGAGGCTCATGGCGTCCAGATGATCCATGCCGGCGTGGAACGGCTGGTATTCATCGGTGATGCTGTCGGCATACGTGGAGAGGTAGAGATTCGGCAGTTCCCACCAGGGCCGCCGGCGCACAAATTCGATCTCCCGCTGATTCAGTCCGAGTCCGGACAGCACTTTCGATTCCGACAGTTGTTCCTGCGTCCAGGGCTTGCCATCCAGCCATCGCACGATCTGATCGCGCCGGTGGTCGGCGAAGACCGGCAATTTGAATTCTTCCACGTAACCCCAGTAGCGATCGTAGCCGGGCTTGGTGAAGTGCTCGGCGCCGGCATCCACGTAAAGATCGTCGGGCAAGCCCTCCCGCCAGGTGCGCACATGCCCCCCGATTCGATCCGACGCTTCCAGGATGGTGACGTCGTGGCCGCGCTTCATGAGTTCATAGCCGCAGCAAAGGCCGGCTATCCCGCCGCCGCCGATGATCACCCGCTTGGCCCGCGCCGCGGCGGCGCGCGGCGGAGTTCCCAATAAACCGGCTCCCGCCGCGGTCTTCAACAGTCCGCGCCGGCTGATCTCATCTTTCATCCGTAGGGCCTGATTCATGACTTAATAGCTTGTCACAGTTGGCGGATGGTGAAAAGCGGCCGTGCTACGATTCGTTTTGTCCGCCCATGAGACTCGTTCAGTTGGCCGGCTTGGCAGGCCGCCGTGTAGCCCTGGTTGAGGAGCCGGTTCTGCGACTCCTGGAAGGCTGCCCGTCCATTTACGACTTAGCCTGGCGGTGCCTGCACGAACGGGTATCTCTTAAGGACGGCGTCGAACGGCGGAAATCGGCGCAACTTCTCGACTATGACCCCGTGTATCGGGGCCGGTCCGAGTGGCGGATCTGCCCGTCCGCCGACGTACCTTCAGAGCCGTCGCGGTGCCTGGTCAGCGGCACCGGTTTGACGCACAAGGCCAGCGCCAGAAATCGCGACAGCATGCACGCGGCGGCGCAATCAATCACTGACAGCACGCGTATGTACGAGCTCGGCATGGCCGGCGGCAAGCCGGCGCCGGGGCAGGCGGGAGTAGCGCCCGAATGGTTTTACAAAGGTTGCGGCACCGTGCTGCGGGCGCACAATGAGCCGCTTACGGTGCCGGCGTTCGCCGAAGATGGCGGCGAAGAACCGGAGATCGCCGGAGTTTATCTCATCGATCCCCAGGGTGCGCCGCGCCGCATCGGACTCACGGCGGGCAATGAGTTCTCCGATCACCTGCTCGAGCGCCAGAACTATCTGTATCTGGCCGCCTCCAAACTCCGCACCTGCGCTATCGGACCGGAACTGGTGGTGGACGGCGATTTCGGCCTGGCGCCGGGAGAGGTCTCCATTCAGCGTGCAGGCGCCGTCATATGGAGCCGCGCGATCCAGACCGGTGAGCGCGCCATGTGCCATAGCCTGGCCAATATCGAGCACCATCATTTCAAGTTCGAGTTTCACCGCCGGCCGGGCGACTTGCACGTGCACTTCTTCGGAGCGGACGCATTCAGCTTCGGCGACGGCCTGCGGTTGGCGGATGGCGATGTGATGCAGGTGCGGTTCGACGGCTTCGGACGGGCTTTGCAGAACCCGCTTTCCCGCATGCCGCCCCCGCCGGGCGTGATTACGGTCGAGCCGGCCTGAGGCGGCCGGCGGCCCTCACTTCAACTCCTCGCCCTGGACCCGGTACCGCTCCAGGACGTCGCCCTGCGAGATCACGCCTTCCAACTTGCCGAAATCGGCACGGCTGACCACCGGCACCAGCTTCCACCGATCGCCGTACCTTAAAGCCATCTCCAACGGATGATCGGGATGTAAGAACGGAATCCGGTGTCCGGAAACCACGGACCCCAGGCTCAGCGCGCCTTTACCCTCCCGGGCCAGCTTCTCGATCTCTTTCTTGGAGACGGTGACCCAGCCGGCCGGCTTGAGCCGCACCAGCATCACGTCCGGCATGTGCCCGCTGTAGCGCTGCACGGCCCGGCTGACCGTGTCTTCGCCGTCCAACACCCGGTTCCCGGCCGGGCGCATGGCATCCTCCACATGTAGAACGTCCTCTTCTCTCTGTTCTTCCATGGAGGGCAAGTCCAGGCCGTCCTGGCGGGTCAGTACGTCGAAAATCGGCGTGGGCTGCAGGCTGCGGGAAATCACGTAGGCAATGGTATTGGCGACGATAACGGGCACAATGATCGAATAGTTGCCGCTAACTTCCAGAACCATGAACACCGACGTCATCGGGGCGCGCAGAAAGCCGGCGAAGAGCACTCCCATACCCACCAGGGCGTAGGTTCCCGGCGAGATGAGCAGGCGCGGCAACAGAGCGTGCTCCGCTCCGCCCACCGATGCGCCCAGCATGGCGCCGATAAACAGGGTGGGCGCGAACATGCCGCCCGGAGTTCCGCTGACGAAGGAGAACATGGTAGCCAGTATTTTGAGGCCGGCCAGGATCGCGAGGAATTGCCAGGTGAACTTGCCATGCATGGCGCGGTCGATGTACTCGTAACCGGCGCCCATCACCTGGGGCGCGCCCAACCACGCAATGATGCCGATGAGCAGGCCCGCCAGCGCCGGCTGAATATACCGCGTCCGGCGCGGCCATTCCGCGGCGATACGGCGAAACACGCCGACGCCGCTGCCGAAGGCGACCGACAACAGACCGCCTACAATGCCCAGCACGACGTAGGCGATCAGTTCGGAAGGGTGCTCCAGTTGTACGGTTGGAATCCGGAACAGAGGCTCGGATCCCAGGAACCAGCGCATCACCACCACGCTGGATACCGCGGAGAGCACCACCGATCCCAGGATGCCGGCCGTCCAGCGTCCGATCACCTCTTCGATTACGAACAGCACCGCCGAGATGGGCGCGTTAAACGCCGCGGCCAGCCCGGCCGCGGCGCCGACCGGAGCGATCAGGCGCATACGGTCGCGCGACAGGGATACCCGCCGTCCGAGTGCGGAAGCCAGGCCGGCGCCGATCTGTAGAGAAGGGTCTTCCGGGCCCAGCGATTGACCCGAGCCGATAGCCAGGGCGGCCGTGATAAACTTGCCCACCGCGGTGCGTATCGGGATATAGCCGTTATAGATGTAAAGTGCCGCTTTAGTCTGATTGACTCCGCTGCCGCGGACCGTCGGAAACACATGAATCACCAGCGCGGCCACGGCCAGTCCGACGAGCGTCGGCACCAGCAACAGCCGCAGCGGGGAGACATCCACGCCGGAACCCAACGTAAAAAGGCGGCACCAGTCGATGGCAAACCGGAAGCAGACGACGGCGAGCCCCGAGAAGACGCCTATGAATACCGACAGAACCAGAAAGAAGCTGTCCTCGCGAAAAATGGCTTTAAGAATCGCTTCCCGGGAATGCTCGACCTCGGAAAGCGACGGCTCTGCTTCGACCTGGTTCAGCGCCGCCCCCGCAGGTGAGCCGCCTGCCGTTTCCGCCTCAGGTTCCTTCATGTAGCCTCGCGATTAAGAGCAACGCATGATCCGTTGCGTTGGACGCTTCACAAGTGGCGGTGGTCTGGCGCTCGATGTTGAAGACCAGTTCCATGGCGTTCTCCACCAGGTCCGGGTCCTGCCTCAGGCCGCGCGGATTCATGTGCGGCTTCATCTTGGTCCAGCTTTCGGACAGGTTCTGTAAAGCCGGTCCCGACGGACTGGAGCCGGCCGCGGCCACGCAGGCATCCAAACGCTGGCCCGCCGTCTGAAATGCTTCGATTGCGATCCGGTCGCGTTGCGCGGCGGAAAGC
The DNA here is from genome assembly GCA_035499555.1 of Bryobacteraceae bacterium. Classification (GTDB taxonomy): domain Bacteria; phylum Acidobacteriota; class Terriglobia; order Bryobacterales; family Bryobacteraceae; genus Bog-159. The sequence goes on along the minus strand of DATJYO010000045.1, from coordinate 20,480 downwards.
TGGCGGCGGAACGGATCCATTTGCAGCACCAGCTCCGCTGTCTTCAGCAGGTCGGCGACCTCCGGATCGTGCACCCCGGCCGCCATGGCCGCTTGCAGATACTGTTGCGCCTGGCGGTATCGGGCGAGTTCGAAGGCCGCCTGCCCCGCTCCCGCCAGCGCCGCGGGTTTCTCGCTGGAAACCTTGAAGCTCTGGCGATACGCCGCCAACGCATCCGCATAGTCCTGTGCCTTCATGAACAGATCGCCGAGTTGCGCCTGCAGCGCCGGATCGTCGCCCGCATTAGCGGCCAGGGCGATCAGCTCGGATCGCGCCTGTGGCCTTTCGCCGATCTTCAATAGGTAATCGATCAGCTCCAGCCGGGTCTGCTGTCTCTCCTCCTGCCGGTCGCTCGGCCAAGTGGCGTAGATCGCATTATGGTAATACTTGAGCGCCTGTTCCGCTTGGCCCTTTTGCGCCGCGATGCGCGCCAGTTCCAGGTTCACGAGTCCGTCTTCCGGCTCCCGCTCCCATAAGTTCATCAAGTAACTGGAGGCTTCTTCCGTTCGCTTCTCGCCTAGCAGTGCCTGGGCCAGGTCCAGTTGAAATACGTAATTGTCACGCGAGTAAAGCAGCGCCGTGCGGAATGCCGCGACTGCCTGGCTGTAGCGGGCCGCGCGCAGATCTTTCTCGCCACGGTCGAACCATTGCGCGCCTAAATTCCTCCGTTGCGCATGATAAATGCTCGACAGCCCGCTGACCGCGCCAAAGCACAAAATGGCCAACGTCGAAAGCAGCGCCAAAATGAGAGGTTGTTTGGCCAGGTACTGCTTCGAATCCGGCCCGTTTTGTTCCGCAGCCGAGCTTTCCTTCCGCTCAAGCATTACGGGGCTTTCCGAGGACTGCCTTTCCCAGGGTCAACTGCAGATTAGTCAAGTTGAATATTCGCTTTCCGCGCAATCCTAGTACCACTATTAATAGCGCGTCCCCACTAGTTATGTCAATTTTCAGGCGCGCACATACCTATCAATCCAGACACTCTATCGCAGTCTTGCGCGGGCTGTGACTGCTGACAATTCCGAGCGGTTTTCCATCGAGTAATAACTGTTGCCAGCACCACGCCGTACTTGTCTGACTGGGGCTCAGTCCGCCTTCTCGAAAACCACCATGTACTGGCTGCCCTTGATGTGCTCGTGCTCGGATATCTCGCGAAAACCGTTCTGCTCGACCTCCCGCACCAGGTCCGGCTCGTCCAGCCGGATGTGCTTCATCGCATTACCGCCCGGCATGGCGTCCGGACGCTTGTAATACTCCACCACGATCAGCCGGCCTCCGGACCGTAGCCCCCGTGTGAACCCCGCCAGCATCTTTCCGGGATAGTTGTAATGGTGATACGAATCGAGCGCCAGGATCACGTCCACGCCGCCCGCCGGCAGCCGCGGATCGGTCTCCGTGCCTTTCACGAATGTCACGTTGCTCAGCTTGTCAGCGGCGGAGTGCTTGCGCGCGGCATCCAGAAAGTCGTCGAAAATGTCTTCCGCCACCACGTGCCCGGACGGCCCTACCGCGCGGCTCAAATACGGCAGCATGTAGCCCACGCCGGTGCCGATATCCGCGACGGTCATGCCTGGCTTCAATCCCATGGCATCGGTCAGCTCTTGCGGCCGCTCGGTGGCGTCGCGATCGGGATTGCCGAGCATGGCGGCGATGGACTTGCGCTGATCGGCGGTCTGGTAATGGGCATTGGCGTCGGTGGCCACCTGCGCGCAGAGCGCGGTGCAGAAAGCGATCGGCAGAACGAACCGAAATATCTTCATAGGGCAGTCTCCATAGGCAAGGCCAGGGGTGGTTCCAGCAGAAAGTCGAGCCTGGTCATCGCCGCCACCGCCTCGCGGATGGCGTGCTCGTAAGTGGGCTCGACCGTGATGACAAACGGCAAGTCGCGCTTCGACTCGGACGGCAATTGCAGCACGGCCTCCAGGCTGATGTGCTTGGCGGCCAGGATACCGGAAAGCTCGGCGATGATGCCCGGCCGGTCCTTCACCCGGAAGCGCAGATAGTAGGCGCGCTTCTGCACCACGACCGAGACGGGCCGGTACTCTCCCAGCCGGTCGTGCGCGAATGGCGAGACCCGCTCCGGGCTGCCGCTGCGGATTTCGCGCGCCACGCGCATCAGATCGCTCACCACGGCCACACCCGTGGGCGCCGAACCGGCGCCGCGGCCGTAATAAAACGTGTCCTCGCCGTACGTCCCTTTCACCCACACCGCGTTGTACGCGCCCCGCACGCCGGCCAGGATCGTGGAGCGCGGAATCAGCGCGGGACGAACGGACAGAATCACTCCCTCCGCCGTCTGCCGCGCCGCACAGATCAGCCGGATCGTGTGCTCCAACTGGTGCGCGTAGCGGAAATCCAGCGGCGAGATGCGGCGGATGCCTTCCATGAAAATATCCGACGGCGTGATCTTCTCGCCGAACGCCAGGGCGGACAGAATCGCCAGCTTCGACCGCGCGTCCACCCCGTCCAGGTCGGCGCTGGGATCCGCCTCCGCATAGCCGGCCGCCTGCGCCTCGGCGAGCACGGTGTCGAGGGCCGCATCGCGCTTCTCCATTTCCGTGAGGATGTAATTGCAGGTGCCGTTCAGAATGCCGTAGAGCGCCGTGATCCGGTCGCCCGATATGCCCTCGCGCAGCACCGCGTGGATGGGGATGCCGCCCGCCACGCTGGCCTCCATGGCCATGTTGATTCCGGCGCGGATGGCGCGGTCCCAGATCTCCGGCCCGCAGGCGGCCATCAATTCCTTGTTGGCGGTCACCACCGACTTGCGATGCTCGATCGCGGCGTTCACGATCTCCGCCGCCACGGTGGTGCCCCCCACCAGTTCGGCCACGATATCTACGTCCGGATGCGTCACCACTTCCCGCCAGTCCGGCGTCCGCAGCACCGCTCCCAGCGACTCCGGAATGGTTTTCTTGGCAATCGAGCGGCAGCACACGGCCGCGACTCTGAGCCGGAATCCGAGCTTCAGCGCGATCTGTTCGGCATTACCGGCAAGAATGGCGATCGTGCCCGAGCCCACATGGCCGACCCCCACGATGCCCACGTTCACTTCCTGCATATGGGCATTATGCCATGCCGCCGCCGGCTCCTCCCCACTTACCCGGCGCTCCAACTGCAGGTGTGCGCTGCCGGTCCTGCTAACGTTTCCGCTCTTTTGGAGTATTCTCTTATATGCGCTACCAGCACACTCTGCGCCGCATCGCGCATTCACCGGGATTCGCAGTCATCGCCGTGATCACCCTCGCCCTCGGAATCGGCGCCAACTCTGCGATTTTCAGCGTAGTCGAGGGCGTTCTCCTCAAGCCCTTGCCCTATCCGCATTCCCAGGAACTGATCGGCGTGTGGCACACCGCCAAGGGAATCAACGTATCCGAGTTGAATATCTCCCCATTCCTCTATTTCACCTATCGGGAAGAAAGCCACACTCTCAAAGACATTGGCATGTGGAACACCGGCTCGGCCAGCGTCACGGGGCTGGCCGAACCCGAACAGGTCGCTACACTCCAAGTCACAGATGCAACCCTGCCGTTGCTGAGTGTTCCACCGGCGCTGGGCCGCTGGTTCTCGCGCCGGGACGACGCTCCGGACACGCCGGAAACCTGCATCCTGATGTACGGATACTGGCAATCGCGATTCGGCGGCGATCGGTCCGTGGTCGGGCGCCGCATCATGGTGGACGGAAGCGCACGGGAGATTATCGGTATCATGCCGGAGCGGTTTCGCTTCCTGGACTTCAAGCCATCCCTTATCCTGCCCATGCGTTTCGACCGTAACAAGGTCTATCTGGGCAACTTCAGTTACCAGGCTTTGGCCCGCTTGAAACCCGGTGTCACCATTACTCAGGCCGACGCGGACCTGGCCCGCATGATTCCCATCGCCATGCGCAGTTTCCCGCCGTTTCCCGGATTTAGCCGGAAGATGTTTGAAGACGCCCGTCTCGTCCCGGCTCTGCGCCCTCTGAAACGAGATGTCACGGGCACCATCGGCGGCACGCTCTGGCTCATAATGGGGACCGTTGGGATGGTATTGCTGATCGCCTGCGCCAACGTTGCCAATCTACTCCTGGTGCGCGCCGACGGCCGCCGGCAGGAACTGGCCATCCGCGCCGCCCTCGGCGCGAGCACAAAGACCATTGCCTGGGAGCTGATCGCGGAAAGCCTCACACTGGGGGTTTTGGCCGGCGTGGCCGGGCTGGGACTGGCGTATGGAGCACTGCGCTTGCTGGTTTACATCGGACCAGTCAACCTGCCGCGCCTGAGCGAGATCCGCATCGATAGCTGGGTACTGCTCTTTACCCTGGTGGTTTCGCTGGCGGCCGGCCTGCTCTTCGGCGCGATTCCAGTATGGAAGTATGCCGGCCCGAACCTGTCCGGGGCGCTGCATGGCGGTGGCCGCACGTCCAGTCAAAGCCGCGAGAGACATCGCACACGCAGCATTCTGGTGGTGGTGCAAGTGGCCCTGGCGCTGGTCCTGCTGGTCAGCTCTGGCTTGATGATCCGCTCCTTCCGGGCTTTGCGCAACGTCCGGCCGGGATTCACCCATCCGGAGCGAGTACAGACCCTGCGCATCTCCATTCCCGCGGCGCAAGTGAAAGACGAGGTCGCCGTGGTACGCATGGAACAGGAGATCCTCCAGAAGCTGGCATCCATCCCCGGTGTTGAGTCCGCGGCGTTATCGAGCACCGTGCCGCTGGATGGGCTCGGCTGGCGCGACCCGGTTTACCCCGAAGGCCGCGCTTATCGGGAAGGCCAGATGCCGCCCTTGCGGCGCTACCGGTTCGTTTCGCCGGGCGCCCTGCACGCCACGGGCACCCGCCTGGTGGCCGGCCGCGATTTCAACTGGACGGATGTGTTCGATAGGAGGCGCGTGGCTATGGTGTCCGAGAACCTGGCGCGCGAGCTGTGGGGGACGCCGCAAGCCGCCATCGGCAAACGGCTGCGCGAATCCCCCCAAAATTCCTGGCATGAAGTCGTCGGCGTGGTGGAGGACGAACACGACGACGGCCTGGATAGGGAGGCCTCCTCTACTGTGTTCTGGCCCATCCTGATCAACCAGTTCGCCGACAACCCGGTGTTTGTCTGGCGCTCGCTGTTCTACCTGATTCGCGGCGACCGCATCGGAACTGAGGGCTTTCTGAACGAGGTACGGCGAGCCGTCTGGTCGGTGGATCCCAATCTGCCGCTCGCCAACGTGCGGACCATGCGCCAGATCTATGACAAGTCCATCGCCCGCACCTCTTTCACCCTGGTGATACTGGCCATCGCCGGCGCCATGGCGCTGCTGCTGGGAATGGTCGGCATTTACGGTGTGATCTCGTATACGGTGGCGCAGCGTACCCGCGAGATTGGCATCCGCATGGCGCTCGGTGCGCAACGGCTCGAACTGACGGGCCTGTTCCTGCGCGACGGATTGCGCCTCGCGCTGATCGGGGTGGCCTGCGGCCTGGTCGCCGCCGCCTTGCTCATGCGCCTGATGGCCAAGCTGTTGTTCGAAGTCAAGGCCGTCGATCCACTCACCTACCTCGCCATGTCCGTCTGTTTGATCGCGGCTGCCCTGGCGGCCAGCTACCTGCCGGCATTGCGCATTAGCGCGGTGGATCCGGTGAGCGCGTTACGTGCCGAGTAGCACAGCTTGGCCCAGGTGCCCGCAGACCGACGAAGGAGATCGTACCCCTGGCGCGCGGTTTTCGTTCTCATTCCCAGACACCCAATCCCACATACGGACGTCCGCCTGCTGCTGCCGATTGATTTTGCGCGGGCCTGGCTGGCATCCGGTTTGCTAAGGACGCCCCTATGCCCAGCGTTCTGAAGGACCTTCGTTACGTCCTCCGCGGATTTCGTAAGCATCCCGTACTGACCGGCGCCGCGCTGTTGACATTGGCCCTGGGGATCGGCGCCAATACCGCCATCTTCAGCCTCACCGACCAGATACTGCTGCGTAACTTGCCCGTTCACGATGCGGCGCAGCTTGTCCTTTTCAGTGCGCTGGGCCGCAAAAGCGGTTTTGTGGAGACCAGCTACGACGACAATTACGCCTTCTCCTATCCCATGTACTGTGACTTCCGCGACCGGGCCCCCGCCGTAGCCGGAGTGATCGCGCGCTTCCCTATCCGTCTCAGTATGGCGTCCGGCGATCGCACGGACGTGGTGGCGGGTGAGCTGGTCAGCGGCAATTATTTCGGCGTGCTGGGCGCCGGGACCGTTTTGGGCCGTCCCCTGTCGCCGGAGGACGATCGCCTGGGCCGCCCGAACGACGTGATCGTAATCAGCTACAACCTCTGGAAGAACCGGTTTGGAGGGTCCCCTGCGGCGCTGAATCAGAATCTGCGGATCAACGGGCGGGCCATGACGATTGTAGGCGTGGCGCAGCCCGGATTCCACGGTGTGGGTGCCGCTGAATCCACCGACGTCTTCCTGCCCATTACGCTACAACACAGCCTGACCCAGATGTTCGACGGCCTGGCGCAGCGCCGGGGCTACTGGCTCAATATCTTTGCCCGCCTGCGGCCCGGCGTCCCGCGCCGGCAGGCGGAGAGCGCCTTGAACGTGTTTTGGCGGCCCATCCTGGAAGAGGAGGCCCGCAACACGCCGCATGCCTCCGAAAGGTATCGGCGGGAATTTGCCGCCCGCCACCTGACTTTGCTGCCGGGCGCGCGCGGCATTTCTGCCGTGCGCGAGCAGGCTTCCGGTCCGCTGTTGGTTCTCAGCTCCATGGCCGGCCTGCTGTTGCTGATCGCCTGCGCCAACATCGCCAGTCTGCTCATCGCCCGTGCGGCGGGCCGCCAGAAGGAGATCGCCATCCGCCTGGCCATCGGCGCCGGCCGGCGAAAGCTGCTGCGCCAGATGCTGCTGGAGGGCCTTACGCTCTCACTGGCCGGCGGCCTGCTGGGAGTCCTCACCGCAGAGTGGAGCGGCGACCTGCTGCTCGGTTTTCTGCCGTCCGACCCCTCCACGCGAGGGCTCACGTCGCAGCCGGATCCGCGGGTGCTGCTCTTCGCGTTGGCTCTCACGGTCCTGACCGGTGTGATCTTCGGCCTGGCGCCGGCTTGGGAGACCTTTCGTACGGATGTCGCCGCCAGCCTGAAAGAACAGGTGGCGAGCACCCTGGGCAGCACCTCGCAGGTGCGTTTCCGCAAAGCGTTGGTAGTCGCCCAGGTGGGGCTCTCGCTGGTCCTGTTGATCGGCGCGGGACTGTTCGCGCGCAGCCTCTTCAACCTGAAACAGATCGATCCAGGTTTTCGCGCCGGCAACCTTCTGAGCTTTGCCGTGCAGCCTTCCCTGAACGGCTACGACGCGGCGCGCACCCTGGCGCTGTACGGCCGGCTGCGCGCGGAGATCGCCGCCCTGCCGCAAGTCCGCAACGTGGCCATGGCCGAAGTGGCGCTGCTCGCCGGCGACGTAGACATGATGGGGATCGATGTGCCCGGCTATGTGCCGAAGGAAGGCGAGCGTAACAGCGTACGCGATAACTACGTGGGTCCGGGCTACTTGTCCGGCATGGGCATTCCCGTGGTGAGGGGCCGTGAGATTACGGCGCAGGACGGGCCAGACGCGCCCAAAGTTGCAGTAGTCAACGAACAGTTCGCCCGCAAGTACTTTCAAGGCCAGGATCCGATCGGCCGCCGGTTCCACTTGGCCCGCGCCGCCAAGGACGATCCCGGCTTCGAAATTATCGGAGTCGTGCGCGACAGCAAGCACGCCGATCTGCGCGAGGATCCCGGACCTTTCCTGTACTTCCCCTACACCCAGCACGACAGCATCATGCGCATGAATTTCTATGTGCGTACCGCGCAGGACCCGGCGGGGCTGGCCGCGGCCTTGCGCGCCGAAGTGCGCCGGGCGGATCCCAACCTGCCCATCTTCGACATGAAAACCATGGATCGGCAGATAGATGAGGATGTATCCACCGATCGCCTGGTGGCCGCGCTGTCTGTCTTCTTCGGCGGCCTGGCGACGCTGCTGGCGGCCGTCGGCCTCTACGGGGTGATGGCCTATACGGTCTCCCGCCGCACGCGCGAAATCGGACTGCGCATGGCTCTGGGCGCCGCCCGGTCGGAGGTGCTTGCCATGGTGATGCGGGAAGTGGGTCTGCTGGCCGTGATCGGAGTCGGTGTTGCGGTACCCGCCGCCTATGCGCTCAGCCGGCTGGTACAGGCGCAACTCTACAACGTGACCGGCAACGATCCGGCCGTATTCACCGTAGCTAGCCTGCTGATCGCCGGTGTAGCGGCCGCCGCCGGACTGGTCCCCGCGTGGCGGGCTTCCCGCATCGATCCCATGACCGCTCTTCGCAACGAGTAGCCCTCCGGCTGTAATTTGGCCACATCCTGGCGCCTGAACTGTGGCATTCTGACCACAGTCCGAAATTCCGAAATGATTGATACAAAATAACTTCGTATTGGCGTACGGCGTGCTTACCGGTGGCTATGCGTTTAGCGGAGATGTGCCTTGCGTTTTGAGACCACCATCAAGAAAGCCGTCCAGGCCGCGGGCGTCGGCTTGCACAGTGGCGGCAAGGTTTCCATCCGGATTCTTCCCGCGCCCATCTCGACTGGCATCGTTTTCCAGCGAACTGATCTGGATAATTTCCCGATCCCCGCCAGTTGGCGGCACGTGGCTCGTGTCAGCTATGCGACCAGCCTGATGCGCCAGGGCGTCCTGATCTCCACCACCGAGCACCTGCTCAGCGTGTTCTATAGCATGGGAATCGACAACGCTATCGTGGAGATCGACAACCTGGAGGTCCCCATCCTGGATGGCAGCGGGCAACCTTTCGTGGAACTGATCCGCCAGGCCGGCATCCGCCAGTATCGCCGCAAACGAAGATATCTTCGCATCCGCCGCCCCATCTTCGTGGAGGAGCGCGGCAAGCGCATCTCGATCCTGCCCGCGGAGACCTTCTGCCTGACCTGCGAGACCGATTATAGCCATCCGCTCGCCGGACGCCAGACGCTCGAAATGGAAGTCACGCCCGAACGGTATGCGGCCGAAATAGCCCCCGCGCGCACTTTCGGCTTCGCCTACGAGCTCGACCAGATGCGCAACATGGGGTTGATCCGCGGCGCGTCGCTCGACAATGCCGTCTGCTTCAGCCGGGATGGCGTCATGAACCCGGGGGGCTTGCGTTTTACCGACGAATGCTGCCGCCACAAGGCCCTGGACCTGATCGGCGACCTGGCGCTGCTGGGCAAGCCGCTGTTGGGCCACGTGATCGCGGAGCGGGCCGGCCATGCCATGCACACCGCCCTGGTGGCGCGCATTATGTCCGATCCCTCGCTCTACGAGATCCTGACCTTCGATCAGTTGGCCAGCAACGTCGCCCAAGCCTTGGTGTCGTGATTGGTACGATTGGACTTATTGGCTTTGAACCGTCAAAAATACCGGCTGCTGCGTGGATGCCCCTTCGATCTGAGCCATCACCGGTTGATTGCCGTCCGGCAGGCTGGGCACCCACAGGTTGAACTGGTACAGGCCGGCGGCGGAGATTCCGGCGAACTGGACGGCCGCGGTCACGCTGCCGATGGTCACCGTTAGCTGGTCCGGAGCCGTCAAAGGGGCGGCGCCGTCGAACATCTGTCCGGATGCCACGCCTGGAGTGGTCGGTCCGAAGCCGGACGCATACAGCGAAACCATCTCTCCCGGATGCGCCGGCCGGTTCGGGCTAAGGGCGGTTCCATCCGTGCCGGTGGCCGCCACGTAGGCGGTCCCGCCGGATCCGAAGGTGAAGAAACCGGGCGCAACCGGCTGCGCGTTCACCTGGCCCAGTGCGCTGGCCCCGGCCGCGGTAATCACCTGCACGTTGGCGGTACCCGGGTTGACCCCGTCGGGCACCTGCGCGTTGATCTGGCCCGGACTGACATAACTGACCGCCGCCGGGTAGCCGTTTACCTGCACCGCCACGCCGTCGAGCGAAAGCGGCAGCGCGCTGCCCACAAAATCGGACGCCTGCCAGGGACGCGTCGTGCCGGAAAGATGCGCGCCGAAGATCGACATCCGGGAGCCCGCCGAAACGGTGGCGCGGAAGCTGGCCGCATCCACCACACCTCCAGTAGCCACACCTGGTTGCGGTCCGGCGTTCTGGTCTCCAAACACTCCGTAAGCCAAGGGAGTATTCCACGTCGCGGCTGCCCAGTAGATCCCGGCGAGCTTACTGGTCATCGGGACTTTCAGGCCCTGCTGCGGACTCAACATCCAGTCGAAAGTCGTGTTGCGCAGATCGGGCGGCGCGACCAGGAGCCAATACTGCGTTCCCGCCTTAAGTAAGGGATGCGTAACCGAATACGCCGAGACAATCCCCGCGGCCGAAGGTAGACTCCCCAACACACCAGTGAGCGGAATGGCTTCGATCGTGGCGCCGGGCTGTCCCGCGTCGTCGCCCGCGACAACGATGTTGAGGCTCGCCGGACCGGACGCTTTGACCGGATCATGTATGTAAGTCATGCCCAGGTCCACGCGCGATAAGTTAGCGGTGGCCGAGGGCGTAAAGGCGAACGCCAGCGAGATGCCGCCGTCCGACGCCGGAAAGCCTCCTAACACACCGGCGCCGACCGACAGGCCGGGCGCTCCGGCCACAAATGTCTCGGCCGGACCGAAGGTGGAGAAAAGGGTTTGGCCGCGGCTTTCGCCGGGCGCCAAGACTATCACAGACAGCCAGATGACGGTCCCGGATAATACGCGCATTGTGCTATTGATTATAGGGCGAAGAGATGCCGGTTACTATGCCAACGATCACATTTTCCAGCTTCGGCGGCGGACGGCCCCTGGTGTTGATCGCCGGCCCCTGCGTGATCGAGAGCGAGGAGCACGTGCACCGGATGGCGGACGCCATCGGCGCGGCCGCCGGACCTTTCGTCTTTAAGGCCTCCTTCGACAAAGCCAACCGGACCAGCCTGAGCGGTTATCGCGGGCCGGGCTTGCAGGAGGGACTGCGGATTCTGGAGGGGTTGAAACGGGAAGGCTACACCATCCTCACCGACATTCACGAAGCGGCGCAAGCCGGGCAGGTGGCCCAGGTGGCGGACATCCTGCAGATCCCGGCGTTCCTCTGCCGGCAGACGGATCTGCTGCTGGAGGCCGGCCGCACCGGCCGCATCGTGAATATCAAAAAAGGACAGTTCGTAGCTCCGCAGGATATCGCGCGCGCGGCGGAGAAGGTCGCCTCCACCGGCAATTCGCAGGTGCTGCTGACGGAACGGGGCTCGTCGTTCGGCTATCACAACCTGGTGGTCGATATGCGCGGCTTGCAGATCATGCGCGAAGCCGGCTGGCCGGTGATCTTCGACGCCACGCATAGCGTGCAGTTGCCCAGCGGCGGCGGGGCCGCATCCGGCGGGCAGCCGCAATTCATCGAACCGCTGGCGCGGGCCGCGGTCGCGGTGGGGATCGACGGCCTGTTCGTCGAGGTGCACGATGCGCCGGAACGGGCTTTGTCGGATGGCCCCAATGCTTTGCGACTGGATCTGCTGCCGGAGCTTTGGCGCCGCCTGCAGGCCATCGACGCGTTAGTGAAGTCCGGCTTCGCGGGGGTGTAACTCCGAGCTTTCTCTCCAGGTACAACCTCGCGGAGTCGCTGGCCGAGCCCGGGCCGCCAGCCAGCGGAACGCAGAACGTACAAGTTCAGTGTCACGGGTACTCCACGTTCTCGCCACCGTAAGCGTCATACAATGGTTGAGACAGGAGATCCGTATGAGCCGCAACCGGCGAAAAGGTTTTTCGCTCATCGAGCTGTTGATCGTGATCGCGATCATCCTCATCATCGTGACCGTGGCGTTACCGAAGTTGAATAAGGCCAAGATGTACGCGCAAGAGACCGCCGCGCTGAAGGCCATTCAGACCATCAACACCGCGCAGGTGCAGTACAATTCCACGTACAACCGCTTCGCGCAGTCGCTGACCGAGCTCGGCCCGCCGGCCAGCGGAACGCAAAACGCCTCGGCCGCGGATCTGATCGGCGGAGATCTGGCCAGCGGCGAAAAGCAGGGCTACAAGTTCACCGTCACGGGCACGCCGGCCGGATACACAATCTCGGCGGTGCCCACGGTGTTCAACTCCACGGGATCGCGTACCTTCTACTCGGACCAGACCCTGGTGGTCAGGGAGAACTACGGCCAGGAACCCGCCACCGCCAACAGCAAAGAGGTCGGCTCCGCCGCGGCAAAGACCGAAACGAAGTAGACGCCAACGCCTGATAGCGCTGCCCGGAAAGCGCGCCTAGGCGCCATGCTACCTTGGCGTTTACGCATGCGCATCCTTTTCGTGGGCGACATCTTCGGCTCCGCGGGACGGCATATCGTCGCCGATCACCTGCAAGATATCAAACAGACCAACGGCATAGACCTGGCCATCGCCAATACCGAGAATGCCGCCGGCGGCTTTGGCGTCACGCCATCGATAGCCGAGGAACTGTTCGCCCTGGGAATCGACGTCCTCACCTCCGGCAATCACATCTGGGATAAGAAGGAGATCTACGATTACCTGTCGCGGCAGCCCCGGCTGCTGCGCCCCGCGAATTATCCTCCCGGGACGGCGGGACATGGCGTCTTCACCGGCCACACGCCGCAGGGTATTCCGTATGCCGTCATCAATCTGCAGGGCCGCACGTACATGCCGGATACGGATTGCCCTTTCCGCACGGCGGACCAGATCCTGGGCGCGTTGGATGCCAGCGTCAAGATCCGGTTCGTGGATTTCCACGCGGAAGTGACCAGCGAGAAGATGGCCATGGGCTGGCATCTGGATGGGCGCGTCTCTGCCGTAATCGGCACCCACACGCACATCCCCACCGCGGACACACGCATTCTGCCGGGCGGCGCCGCGTATCAGACCGACGTAGGGATGACCGGGCCGTACGAATCGGTGATCGGCGTGAAGAAAGAGCTGATCCTGTCCCGGTTCCTCACTTCGCTGCCCTTCCGGATGGAAGCCGCCAAGGGGTCGCCGGAGCTGCACGCAGTGATCCTCGAAGCGGACGAGGCCACCGGACGGGCGCTCTCCATCCGCCGCCACACGGTGCAGGGCGATTGACCGCGCCCTGGATTTCGCCGAAATCCCGCTGAATTCGCGGCAACAATTTTATATAATCCCTACTAACTACCCGTAGCAACTCCGGGAATTTGGCGATAGAAAGGCCAGACATGGTAAAGCACACGAATCCCAAGATGACATGCGACCAGTTGGCCCTGCCGGGCGACACCCGGCCGGCGACACAGCGACAGATCGCGACGCGGGCTTTTGCGTTATGGCTCGCGAGAGGCTTTCGGAACGGGTCGCCGCAGGAGGACTGGCTGCGCGCGCAGAGGGAACTCCGGCGGACCAGGCGCTAGCGCGACTACGGTCCGTCCACCGTGTAGGCGACGGTGCGCGCGTCCGATTCAAAACCCTGCAGCGCGGTGATTTTGATCTGGCACTTCCCCGGGCGCGCGTCGGCCTTCACCAGCATGGGAATCGCGCCCGAGGAGTCCGGCGCCGGCAGTTCCATCTGCTTCTCGGCTAATTCCTGGCCGCCCACGGAGAACTCGACGCGAATTCTGACTCGTTCCGACAACGATCTATCCGGATATACGACAAAATAGAGCAGGGGCTGGGGCGATGCCTTGACGTGCTCCCTCAGGGCGGGGATCAGCTTGCGGTCGTGAAACACAAAGGGGTCGTCCTCCTCGGGCTCCTCGGTGATGGGGTCGGCCCGCCGCACCAGTACGATGCTGCTCAAGCCCACTCCCTTCGGCTGCGGATCTTCGAACTCCAGCGTGCTGGTGCTGGCGCGCCGGGACTCGCGATCGAGGAGCACGCTCTCGACGGTGTAGCGGCCGGGCGGCAGCCGGAACGTGTGCGTGTAGTCGATCGGCATGGCCTGGATCCCGGATAGTTGCGCGTCCGGAATCTGGTATGGGAAGTCCCGGCCGAACCTGTCCACGATGTTTCCGGCGGAGTCTTTCACCACGGCAAACAGGGAGGCATGGATGCGGTGCTTATGGAAAGCGGGCTCGGGTGTAGCCGTCAACCCGGAGGCCGGCAATTCGAAGAGCACAGCCGCTGCGGCTTCCCCGCCGGCGGGACGGAACTGGTAAGCGGCGGTTTGAAAATCGAAAGCGTGCGGCTGCGGCCTGGCATTCAGAGTCATGAGCCCGGCCATCTCGAAGGGCAGCAAGGGACCGCCGACATCCGGTATGGCGAAATACCCGTCGCGGGATTCGACCCGCAGATCCGCGCGCGCCAGCTTGACTTCGATCTTACGGAACCGGCCGTCGTACTTTCCGGACGTCGGATGGTAATCGGCTTCGTAGTAGGTGTTTACGTCCTCGATGATGCGCTGCAGCGGTTTGGCGACGTCGTTGGTATTGGCGATCAGGAAGCCGCCCGTGCCTTCCGCCAGCGCGCGCAGGCTGGCCTGCGGATCGGAGGTACGCACCGCGTCGCGCTGGTATTCCTGCTGCCGCATCCGCTCCATCATGACGCCCCCCGCCCCGGTAGCCGTGGTGTTGGGGCTGCCTTCCCCCGGCGCCAGTTGACTCTGCTGCTGGCTCAGCGAGCTTACGTGCTGCATCGCGATGGTGGAGGCCTGCGCGGTCGAGTTCTGGCTGAGTCCGTTGGCGTCCGCGGCGTACACGGTGATTCCGGTTGCGTTGGCCTTGTTGAGCATGGCCTGAAACTGATCCGGATCGCCGGTGCTGGTAAATCCCGAGCTGAGCAGCAGCACCGTCTTGTGACCCGGAAAAGTCCCGATCTGGCGGATCAGCAGGTTCATCTGGTCCATCTGGCGCGCACCTTCGATGCCGATGAATTGTTCGCGCTGGATGACCAAGTCGCCGCGCTGCGAGTTGGCGCCGGGGCCATTGTCCACATCCGCTCCGGTGATGGCGGCCATGCTGACCGAACCGGTAGTGGAGAGGTCCTGCGCACCTCCGGATCTCCCACCCGGGGCCACGAACCCCTGAATCAATTGCACGTTGGGCGTGGAGTTCAAAACCGCTTCCGCCGCCCGGGCGATATCCACGCTCGATCCGGTGAACGCGTTCGACGCCGCCCGCAGCAGCGCATCGCGATTGGTGGTGAAGGGCTGCAACGGCGTGAGCCGTGAGTCCAGATTGAATACGCCTACCCAGGTGCCGGGCGGCACGTGATCCTTGATGAACTCCTGCGCCGCCTCCACGCCCCATTTCCGGGTCTGCGAATCCAGATTGTGAAACACGATGCAGACCAGGTTGGTGCTGCGCAGAGGGATGGGCAGCACGTTGAGCGCCCCTGCGGCGGGCGCGCCCGGAACGGTGGTGGCTGTCGCCGCCGACCCACCCGTCACCATGCGAAAGCTCAGGATCTGCTGGCGAACCCCATCCTCGTAGATTTCCACGTCCCCGGGTTTGAGGTTCTTGACGAGCCGGCCTTTTTTGTCGCGCACCACCAGGTCGAGAGCCACCTGGTTGGCTGTGGCGCGTATAGCCGGCCCGGGCGCCGCGGGCGGATTGTTCTGCGGCTCGCCGGGTGGGATCGCCAGCATGCCGCAAGCCATCGCCAAGAGCACCGCGGCGCGGGATTGGGCCATAAAGCCTCCTCCCCTACTTTAGCTCTATGACCAGGGTGCGATAAGGTTTGTCGCCCTTGTTGATCAACTGCGGCGCATCTTCGCCTTGGGAGTGCCAGATCACGTCGCCGGACTTGCGTTCGCGGATTGTCTTGGCGCCGCTCTGGGGATCGGTACGCTCATAGCGGCAATCGTCCAGGAAGACGATTACCTGGTCGTGCGCGCGCACGCCGCGCGGGCGTACGGCGCCGGGAGCCGAGGTAACCTCGGTCACGATGACGCGCGGATTCTGCAGTTTTACAGTGGACGGCAGGCCCGCCCACGCCAGGGCCGCGACTCCCCAGACAAGCCGGCTGATGGTCATTTCGAGATCCTCCTTCACTCCAGTATGGAACGGGGCGCGGGCATGGCGGCGGACCTGGCGAAGGTATCGGGATTGTAACGGATTTGACCTCCCCGTGCAGGTGAGGTAGCATATGGTTGCGGGGTGGAGCAGTCTGGTAGCTCGTTGGGCTCATAACCCAAAGGTCGGTGGTTCAAATCCACCCCCCGCAACCAAATCTTTTCAATAACTTATGGGCCTTCAGGAACATTAAGGCTCATCCCACCCACATTAAAACCCACATATCGCTCGAGCGGTTTGAAACTCTTTGTATTTTTCTTTGCAAAACACTTGACAACAAGGCCCGAATATACCAAATGAGAACGGTAGGTATTCTCAGCCCCCCCCATCAACGCGGAGCTAGCCTCCACGGTTGTCCTGAGGGGCTCCCGGCGATCTCCGCCGGGAGAGAACTCCGATCCAGGGCTCCGCCGTCGTGCGCGCCCACCTTTGATCCAGGAGTGACCCAATGGACAAAACTGATTTTCCTAACCTCTGTTCAGAGAAGGAAGCCGCGCAGTACGTTGGCGTTTCGCGCTCCACCTTTCGCCGCTGGCGCAAGAAGAGCATCGGGCCGGAGTTCTTTAGATTTGGGGACATAATTCGGTACCGCAAAGAAGCGCTCGATTGTTTCATCAAACAGTACACCAAGACCGCCGCATAACCAAGAACTGCCATGGCGCGCGACGGCGACGGCCTGTTCCGCCGAGGAGACATCTGGTACTTCAAGTATCGGGGATCCCTCGGCGGATACCGTGAAAAGAGCACCGGGCACCGCAAACAGTCCGATGCGCGAGTGTACAAACACGACTTCCTCGAGAAACTCCGCCAGAACCAGCTGCCCACCGATGAAGCCAAATGGACTCTCCAGCAGGCGCTCGATCGTTGGCTGGAGTTCCGGGCCGCTACGCGGCCTAAAGCATCCGTCGCGGCTGAACAGACAGCCGGGCGCCATCTGCTCGAAGTCCTGGGCGGAGGCCCAAGGCTCTGCAGCATTACGATTTGGGATGTCCGCCGTTATCAGATGGAACGCCTCAAAACGGTGGGACCTAAGACAATTAACAATGAGCTGTTGCCGCTGGTTGCGGTCCTCAAAAGCGCGAAGCTGTGGAGACCACTGGAGGAACTCTACACACCACTGCCTGTTCCGAAGCAGGGTCCTGGCCGTGCACTAACCCCGCAAGAGGTCGGGAAGCTCATCGTGCTGTTTGTGCACGACCGTGCACTTAGGCCAAATATTGGTTATGATAATCCGTCTTATCGACAACAGTCCGGCGCAAGGATCAGCGCTGCTCTTCCGTGGAGACGCGGATGTAGAGGACGACGGGCATGGACACCCATGTGTGGCTCGGTTGGGCGGGAAAGGCAAGTTCGCCGCCGACGTATCGATGGCCCGGGGCTTCATGGGATTGGGCTGCCGCAAACGAGCGTCAGCCAATGACCTGTGCCTCCTATGCCGCCCGAGCGCTCTTGGCCGGATTATCTGCGGTAAGCGGGTTATGCCATCCTCCGGGGGGAGACAGTTGCTCCACTGCCGGCGGACCCCACGTCTGCGGTTCATAGAAATGCAGCGGCGTGCCCTTTCCGAGCACCGGGTCCACAATCCGCCATGCCTCTTCCACATAGTCCTCGCGTGCGAAAAGGGTGGCGTCGCCCGCTAATGCGTCACTCAGAACCTTCTCGTAGGCATCCATGTGCTCAGCGGTTGGTTGCGCGCTCGCCACCATCTCCACCGGCTCGGTGATGATTCTCGTCTCGCCGCCCACCATCACCGTCATACCCATAGCGATTGCTACATCCGGACTGATGCGCATCCTCAGATAATTCGAGGTTAAACCTTCCGCCGGGAAGATGGCGGGCGGTTTGCGTAGACGGCAGACGATCTCGGTGGTTGTCAGAGGCAATTGCTTTCCGGCCCGGATATAGAACGGCACGCCTTGCCAGCGCCAGGAATTCACCTTGAGTTTCAGGGCTGCGAAAGTCTCGGTCTTCGAATCCGGCGCCACGCCCTTTTCCTCCCGGTATCCGAGGAACTGGCCGCGAATTACGTCCTTCTCGTTGAGTGCTGGAATGGCTTTCAGCACTTTTGCCTTCTCATCGCGAACCGATTCGCTGTCCGTGCGAACCGGTGGCTCCATCGCCAGGTTACACAGCACCTGGAAGAGATGATTCTGAATCACGTCGCGGATCGTGCCAGTCTGGTCGTAGAACGCCCCACGCCCTTGCACCCCGAAGTCCTCGGCCATGGTAATCTGCACGCTCTCCACGTAATTGCGATTCCAGAAGGACTCCATGAAGGTATTGGCAAAGCGGAAGACCACCAGGTTGTTGACCGGCCGCTTGCCCAAGTAGTGGTCGATCCGGAAGACGTCCTTTTCGTCGAACTTGCGGAGGAGCACCTTGTTGAGATGGCGCGCCGAGGCGAGGTCTCGACCGAAGGGCTTTTCGACGATCATCCGCGCGTTCGTCATACAGCCACAATGTTTAAGGTTTTCGACCACCGATTCGAACGTGGCGGGTGGAATGGCCAGGTAATGCGCCGGGCGGCGCGAATCCTGGAGTTCCCTGCCGAGTGCTTCGAAGGTCGCCGGATCGCCATAGTCACCGTCCACATACCGCAGTAGCGACGAGAGTTTCCGAAAAGCTTCTGGATCCGCGCCGCCGTGCTTTTCCAGGCTGTCGAGCGCGCGGGCTTTAAACTGATCGAGGTTCCAACCGGCCTTGGCCACCCCGATCACCGGCACGTTCAGACTTCCTCGCTTCAACATCGCTTGTAGGGCGGGGAAAATCTTCTTGTAAGCCAGGTCGCCGGTGGCGCCGAAGAAAACGAATGCGTCCGAATGATTGTCCACCGCTTATGCCGCCTGTTCCCTTCCCGCGGACTTCTCCAGATGTCCGCCGAACTCATACCGCATGGCAGAAAGCAGCTTGTCCGCAAAATCGGCCTCGCCGCGAGAGGAAAACCGCTCATAGAGGGCACTGGAAAGAACCGGCACCGGGACCGCTTCGTCAATGGCCGCTTTGATCGTCCAGCGCCCCTCGCCGGAATCGGAAACGCGGCCGGAGAAGCGCAACATTTGGGGATCTTCCAGCAGTGCGGCGGCGGTGAGATCGAGCAGCCAGGACGCGATCACGCTGCCGCGCCGCCAGACTTCCGCAATATCGTCAAGTTTGAGGTCGTACTGATACTCCTCCGGATTTCGCAGCGGGGTGGTTTCGGCATCGGCCGCCTCGCCTGTCTGCTTACCGATATTGGCGCCGCGAAGGATTCCGAGGCCTTCAGCGTACGCCGCCATCACGCCGTATTCGATGCCGTTGTGGATCATTTTCACGAAGTGGCCGGCGCCGCTCGGACCGCAGTGAAGATACCCCTGCTCGGCCGTGCCGCCGATCTTTTCGCGACCGGGCGTTTCCGGAATGTTACCCTTCCCCGGAGCGAGCGCCGCAAAGATTGGATCGAGATGCTTGACCGTCGCCGGCTCGCCGCCGATCATCATGCAGTAGCCCCGTTCCAGTCCCCATACGCCTCCGCTCGTGCCCACGTCAACGTAGTGGATCGAGTGCGACGCCAGTTCCTTGGCGCGGCGGATGTCATCCGCATAATAAGAGTTCCCGCCGTCGATCAAAATGTCACTCGTTTGCAGAAGCGGCACGAGGTCAGTAATGGTGCGGTCCACCACCGCCGCTGGAACCATCAACCAGACCGCACGCGGTGGCGTGAGTTTCGCGACCAAATCGGCGAGCGACGTCGATCCCACGGCTTTCTCCTTCGTCAACTCTCCGATAGACTTCGCCGACATGTCGAACACCACGCATTGGTGCCCCTTTCGGATAACGCGCCGCACCATGTTGGCGCCCATTCTTCCCAGACCAATCATTCCCAGTTGCATCTTTGCTCCCCTCTCAGAAAAAGTCAGCCGCGTAAAGCAGCACTGCCACAACGAATCGCGACTCGCAGCCGGTCCATCGCCGCAGTGATCCCCTCTTGGTACCCGAACACCGATGACCCGGCCACAAACACGTCCGCGCCGGACGACGCTACCAGCGGCGCCGTCGATTCGTCCACGCCCCCATCCACCTCCAGTTCGCAGCGAAGGTGCGCGCGATCGATCATCTTCCGCACGCGTTCGATCTTCGCCAGGGTCGTCCGCAGGAAGTGCTGATGACCGAACCCCGGATCCACGGTCATCACCAGCACCAGATCTACCAGCGGCAGGACCTCCTCGAGAACCGAAGCCGGCGTCGCCGGATTAATCGCCACGCCCGCACGCTTGCCGAGTTCCTTAATCCGCCGCACTGTCCGGTTCAGATTACAGTTGCCCTCCCAGTGCACCAAAAACGAATCCGAACCTGCCTCGACGAACTCCTCGAAGAAGAAGTCCGGGTTCGTGATCATCAGGTGCGTCTCTAGAGGCAGCCGCGTCACGCGCCGGAGCGACTGAACCACGGGCGCGCCCATCGACAGATTGGGCACGAAGTGCCCGTCCATCACGTCCACATGAATGCGGTCGGCGCCGGCCTGCTCCGCCTCGGCCACCTGCTC
>DATJYO010000044.1:0-35980 GCA_035499555.1 Bryobacteraceae bacterium | reverse complement strand
ATTTGGGTGCCGACTACTTTGACCAGCTCCATCCGGACCAACTCAAGCGCCGACTGGTCAAACGTCTGCAAGGGCTCGGATACCAAGTCACCCTAGTCCCAAGCCCGCAGTCCCCTTAGGGGCAGAGATTTTCGAAGGAATGACGGCGGGCCGCTACCAGACGCGGCACGGATCGGCGGAGACCATCGCGTCGCCGGCCTTGCACGAGAAGGCCTGCTGAAATTCCGGCATGTTTTGCAGCACGCCGTTGGTGCGGAACTCGCCCGGCGAATGCGGATCTGTAGCCGCCCGCACGCGCGCCGCCTGCTCGGTGGTGTTCTGGCACCAGATCTGGGCGTAGCCCAGGAAGAACTGCTGTTGCGGCGTGAAACCGTCCAGCTTCCCTTCCATGTGCTTCGCCAGGCTGTCCATTAGCGCCATGTAGGCCAAGTGCATGCCGCCGTTATCCGCGGCGTTCTCGCCCAGGGTCAGCTTGCCATTCAGGTTGATTCCTGGCACCGGGCTGAATCCGCTGTACTCCTTGGCGATGCAGTCCGCGCGCGCCTCGAAGGCCTTGCCGTCGGCCTCCGTCCACCAGTCACGCAGGTTGCCCGCGCCGTCGAACTTGCGTCCCTCGTCGTCGAATCCGTGCGTCAATTCGTGTCCGATCACCGCGCCGATTCCGCCATAATTCACCGCGTCGCTGGCGTGCGGACTGTAGAACGGCGGCTGCAGGATACCGGCGGGAAAGTTGATGTTGTTCATGTTCGGCGAATAGTATGCGTTCACCGTGGGCGGCGTCATGCCCCATTCGGACTTGTCCACCGGCTTGCCGATCTTGGCGAAGTTGCGCCGAATTTCGAATTCGAGGGCGTGTTCCGTGTCGCCGAAATAGTCGCCGGCCGAAATCTTGACGCTGCTGTAATCCTTCCACTTTTCCGGATAGCCGATCTTGTTGGCGACCTCCCGCAGTTTGGTGAATGCCTGGTCCTTGGTGGCCGGTGTCATCCAGGTGGCGTTCTGGATGTCCTTGTGCATCTCGGATTCAATCTCGCCGACCAGTTGCAGGGCTTTCTCCTTGCTCGATCCGTTGAAGGCTACTTTGACGAACGCCTGTCCCAGCGCGTCACCCAGCGCGCGATCGGTGGCCCGGGCACAACGTTTCCAGCGCGGCGGCATCTCGCGCGTGCCGCGCAGAATGTGCTCGTTGAAGCGGAAATTCTCGTCGTCGAACGCGCGCGGGAGCAGACTTGCCGCGCTGTTCAGGACGTGCCAGCGCAGGTAGGTCTTCAGATCCGCCAGGCTGGTATCGGCGATGATCTTATTGAGCGCCTTGACGAAATCCGGCGCTGCCACGTTCAGCGATTCCACCGGCGGAATGCCGACCGTGGAAACATACAGCTTCCATCCGAAATCGGGGGTCAGCTCGGCCAGTTGAGTCACCGTCATTTTGTGATACGTCTTATCCGGATCGCGGCGCTCGACGCGTCCCATGGACGCCTGGGCCAGGGCGGTTTCGAACGCCATGACGGTACGCGCCGCAGCTTCCGGATCGCCGCCAGCGCCGGGCTGCGCCTTGTCCAGCAGCGCAAACATCGCGCGCACGTGATCTTCGTACTGTTTACGCAGCTCCACGGAATGCGGATCGGTCTTCAGATAATACTCCCGGTCCGGAAGCCCTAACCCACCCTGGTCCACGTTGGCGATCTCGGTGTCCGCCTTCTTGGCGTCCGGCCGCACGTAGAAACTGAACAGCGCGCGCACGCCGGCATTCTGCAGCCGCACCATCTCGGCGGCCAGTTGGCTTTTCTGCGAGAGTGCGTCAATATGCTGGAGCAGCGGCTCGATGGGCCGGATGCCGGCGCGTTCGATGGCTGGCTCGTCCATGCAGGCGGCATAGAAATCGCCGATCTGCGAATGGCCGGCCTTCTCCAGGATCTCGCGCTCGATCGCCAGGTTGCGCTCTTCCAGCTCGTTGAAGCGTCCCCAACGCGACTGGTCCGCGGGGATGGGATTGTTCTTCCGCCAATTGCCGCAGGCGTATTGATAAAAGTTCTGACACGGATTCACCGTCGGGTCCATGGCCTTCAGGTCGAGGCCGGAAGCCGACGAGGGGTCGGCGCCGCGCGCGATGGTTATCGCCAGGGCCGCCAGAAACAGGCATCGGGATGCGTACATGACCACGATTGTAATCCGTGGTGCGCGGGCCTATGCCCGCAGATGCCGGGCCAGGAACGGCAAGCCTTGTACTCCGTAGAACGAATGGACGTCGTTGAACACTTCCTGCTGCGTCAGCGCCGCGGCATCGAAAACCTGGTACACCTTCTCGACGCGGGCGAAACTGGCCTTACTGGCGGCGATCGGGAAAATATCATCCTTGATGCCGGATTCGACGAACAGCGGGCGCGGCGCGATCAGGCCTGCCACATCGTACATCTCCGCCCAATCCAGAATCCCGGGCACGTAATTATCGATGCAGTGCGACAGGCTCATCACGCTGTCGCGGAACGTGTTCAGATAGCCGCTGACCATCGCGGCGCGGATGCGCGTATCGAGCGCCGCGGCGAAGGTGGTCACGGTGCCGCCGCCGGAGATCCCCATACACCCCGTGCGGGCCGCGTCCAGATCGGGACGGGTGGCGATCCAATCGAGCGTGCGCATGACGTCGTAGGCGCGCCAGCCGAGCATGGTTTGGCCGAGCAGCAGCGCCGCGCCCGCGGCCGGCTGGCAGGCCGTGGCTTCGAGGCCCTTCCGGCGGGTGATCGGATCGCGCCGGCATCCGAACGCCATCTGCTCGATGGCCACCGCGGCCATGCCATGCTCCACGACCTGGATGGCGAAATCGTGCTGGTAGCCCGATTTGTCGGTCCGGTCGTGGCCATGCTCGTCGATGCCCACGATGTCTTCCACGCCGCGTCCGTGTCCGGGCAGGCAGATCATCGCGGCGTGCGGGGGCCGGGAGGCACGCGGGGTCAACAGGTACCCCAGCACGGATACGCCGGGACGGCTTTCGAATACGAACTTCTCGCGCCGGTACGACGGGAACTCGCGCGCCTCCAGGGTCTGCGGCCGGAGCGCGCCGGGCCGGGCCGGGAATCCGCCCAGCAGAGCGGAAATCCGGACGCGCAATCGCTTCTGCCATGCCTCCGCCTGTTTGCGATTCTGCGCCTGGAAAGTGAGCCGCAGGGGCGCCGATTCGTAAAGTTTGCGCGTGTAAACTACCGGGTCGAACGCGCTCATATCCACCTTGTCCGCGGCGCCGTCCAGCGCGCCTTCATAGCGATTTTGCGCGTCCACCCGCGCTCCGGGCAGCAGTGCCGCACCGCCGGCCGCCGCCAATCTGCCGAGTTGTCTGCGTGTCATGCTCATCGATCCCGCTTGCGTTCGACGCGGGTTTTGCGATACCAATTATATCCCGGAGACTTTCATGAAGAAACTGACGATTGCCGCCGCCGTCCTGGCGCTGGCCGCGCCCCTGTTTGCGGCGGATGACGCCGCCATGTTCGCCAAACACTGGCAGACCTCCAAAGAGTTCACCCTGGCCGTGGCCGAGGCTATGCCCGCGGCCGACTACAATTTCAAACCGAATCCCGAAGAGATGAGTTTCGGCAAAGTGATGGCGCACATCGCGCTGGCCAACAATCGCGCCTTCGCCGCGGTGAGCGGCGTCAAAGCGCCCGAAACGCCGGAGAAGATCGCCGCCGCTTACAAGGATCCCAAGGGCATGTTTGACAAGGAAACCACCATTCAGTTTCTGCGCGACTCGTTCGACTATTGCACCAGGGCGCTGGCGGAGGTCACTCCCGAGAAACTGGACGCCATGACCGGCCCGCTGACCGGCCGGGAGCGCCTGTGGGCCTACTTCACCCACACGGCGCATCATCGCGGGCAGGCGGAAGTGTATCTGCGGATCAAGAACATCAAGCCGCCGGATTATCGTTTTTGACGCGCAAAACCGGGCTGCAGCCCTGGGCCGGCATGGTTGCCGATCGTTAACGCTGACAGCGCGCGGGCCCCTCCATCATACTGAGAGATTGGAGGCGTGAGCCATGGGCAGAGTCGGCGCGGCCTGGCAACTGTTCAAAGAGAGCTTCGCGGTGTTGGCCGCGGACGAAGAGATTCTCCTATTCCCTGTTATTAGCGGAATTTCGGCGCTACTGCTGGCCGCCAGCTTCTTTATCCCGCTGTATCGTGACGGAACCCTGTTGGCGGTTGCCAAGCATAAGGGCACCTGGGACGACTATGCGGTGTTGTTCGCGTGGTATTACCTCAACTCTTTCGTAGGAATCTTCTTCAACGGCGCATTGATGGCCTGCGCGAACATTCGCCTGTCCGGCGGACAGCCGACCGTCGGCGCGGGTTTTCGCATGGCGCTCAGCCGCGTGGGAAGCATCGCCGGCTGGGCATTCGTGGCCGCCACTGTAGGACTGGTGCTGCACAGCCTGCGCGATCGCAATAACAAGCTGCTGAACATCTTCGCGGCGGGATTGAACCTGGCGTGGACCTTGATCACCTACCTGATCGTGCCGGTGCTGCTGTTTGAAAATCGCGGGGTATACGGGTCGATCCATCGGTCCGAGCAACTGTTCCGCTCGCATTGGGGCGAGCAGGTGGCGGGCAGCTTCGGTTTCGGCCTGCTGACCACCCTTCTCTCGATCCCCGCCGTGCTGCTGGCGTTGGCCCTGTGGCGGACCGACTTCATGGCCGGCCTGATTCTGGCGGCCGTGTACCTGCTGATCCTCTGGACCGTCACATCCGCCGTCAAGGGCATTTTCACGGTGGCGCTTTACCGTTACGCTTCTCAGGGTGCGGCGCCCGCGGGTTTCTCGGTGGGCGTGATCGATAACGCGCTGGGTGGACGCCCGCGGATTCAAGAGCCGGCGCCGTGGGACGAATCGCCCTGGGATAAATACTGACCTGCGCGGCCCGCCAATGTTAGAGTGAAGGCGTAGAGCATGGAGCCGTTTCACGAAGAACAGCGCTTTGAATGGTTTTGGTCCGCCGCGTTATGGATGCCGGCGGCCATTGTTGGGCTGGGTCTGTATAACCGGGTGGCATCCGGCGCCTTGCTGTGGCCGGCGTTTGCGGTGACCGTAGCGGTGGGCGTCTGGTTTTCGTGTCTGAAGCTCGTCACCGAGGCGCGCGACGAAGGCTTGTTCATTTGGTTTGTGTGGCTGTGGCCCGAGCGAACCATCCCCTGGGACCAGATACGCACCATCGAAACGCGCACCTATCGTCCCATTCGGGATTTCGGCGGTTGGGGCGTGCGCTGGGCGGCGCGAGGCATCGTTTATCACGCCCGCGGGAATCAGGGCGTGCGCCTGATTCTGGCCTCGGGCGAGCGCGTCCTGATCGGCTCGCAGGATCCCCCCGCGCTGGCCCGCGCCATCGGACAGCGCACGGGCTTGCCGGTGGGCGCGGCCTGACGCGACATCTCACAGGCTGGCGGGCGCAGTCAGTACAAAATCGATGCGCGTTCCTCCCGACAGGTGCTTGGTGCGCACGATGCCGCCGCGGACCAGGCGCGGGGAACACGTCACCGCGTGCTGCCGGCCGCCGCTGGCGATCGAAATCAGGCGCAGATTCATATCCGGCTTCTTGAAACGGCCGCCGGTATCCGCCTGTTCGAGCCGCAGGACGGCACGGTCGCCCGTGCGAAACGCCACCCGATCGCCGGCTATGACCGGACTGGAAACCTCGGCCGCGAAGTCCGCGCCCGCATACTTGGGGCTGGCATCCACCCGGTCCAACAGGCGCACGGAAATGGCGGTGCCTTCGGGAATCACGAGGGGGGCCGGCGTCGCCGGCGCCGCCGCAGGTGGAGTCACTTGAGCGCTCTGGGGAACTGCCGGGGGGGTGGCGCCTTGCGACAAGGGCGCAGGGCCGGCCGGAGGCCGCGATTTGGGACGCAGCAGCAGCCAGCCGGCCAGCAGGACCGCCAGCGCTACCGCGATCAACACGGCGAATCTACCGCCATGGCCGGCCGGAGCGGGCGCGGCGGGCGGCGCAGGGTGCACGGTCACCCTGGTAATGGCGTGGGTCGCGTCCGGATCGGCCGTCACGGCGAATGGGGAAACCGAATCGCCGGCATTTTCGAGAGCCGCGGCGAACTCTTCCGCGCTCTGGAAACGTTCGTCCGGACTTTTTGCCAGAGCTTTCAGAACAGCCCGCTCGACCGGCCTGGGAACCTGCGGGCAAACGCCGGACAACAAAGGCGGCGGCGTGTTCACGTGCGCGTCCAGAATGTGATAATCACTGTCGCCCTGGAAAGGCACATTACCGGTCAAAATCTCGTAGAGCGTGGCGCCCAGCGAATAAATGTCGGACCGGATGTCCGCCGGGCGGTTCATGATCTGCTCCGGCGACATATAGTACACGGTGCCCAGTCTCACGCCGGTAGCCGTCAGGCTGCGGTCGCCCATGACCTTGGCCAGTCCGAAATCCATTACTTTGACGATGCCCTGGCGATTCAACATAATGTTGCTGGGCTTGAGATCGCGGTGCAGGATACCCATACGATGGGCATACCCGATCCCGGCTAGCGCCTGCCGGAACGCCGGTAGAGCTTCGGCCGGAGGAATGGGCCCGCGCCGCTGCACCATGCGATCGAAGGCTTCGCCATCCACGTACTCCATCACCATGTAGGCGATGTCATCCTGCACCACGAAGGTGTACAGGGTGGCGATGTTGGGGTGATTCATCTGGGCCTGGGCGCGTGCTTCCGCGCGAAAGCGCTCCACCAATCCGGAGTTGGACGAGAACTGCGGATGCAGGGCCTTGATGGCGACCGGCCGTTCGAGGTGCGTTTCAATCGCCTTGTAAACGATCCCCATTCCGCCGTGGCCGATCTCTTCCACGATGCGATAGTTTCCGATTTCCTTGCCGATCATGCGCGACCCATCGCTACCAGCATACTGGGTTCCCGGTCGGCCGGTTCTGATACAATCAGCCGCGGGTAACTCATTTATGCATGAACTCAGCCGGCGTGGATTCATGGGCGTGGCGGGGGCCGCTCTGGCGGCTTCCCGGGTGAAGGGCGCGAACGATCGCATCAACGTTGGGCAGATCGGGATCGGCGCGCGCGGCTCGTATCATCTGGATGCCTGCCTGCGCCGGCAGAAGGCGCGCGCGGACGTGCAGGTGGTGGCGGTGTGCGACGTCTACCGGAAGCGGCTCAACAAAGCCGCCGCAAAGGCCGGCAGCGTCCCTGCCTACCTGCATCATCAGGAACTGCTGGCGCGCAGCGATATCGATGCCGTATTCATCGCCACGCCGGACCACTGGCACGCGCCTGTTGCCATGGCGGCCATCGCCGCCGGCAAGGACGTGTACCTGGAAAAGCCCATGACGCACACGCTCGAAGAAGCCAAACAGTTGTGCGATCGCGCGCGGGATCTGAAGCGTATCGTGCAGGTGGGCGTGCAGGGAACTTCCTGGACGCGCTGGCACAGGGTGCGCGAGATTGTCGCGAGCGGCATGATCGGCCACGTGGTCGCCGCGCAGGGCACCTACAGCCGCAATAATCCGGATGGCGACTGGAACTGGGATATCGATGCGGAGGCCGGGCCCCACGGCAAGGGCGACAATTTCATCGACTGGCAGCAGTGGCTGGGCGGCGCGCCGGCCCGTGCGTTCGATGCCGACCGCTTCTTCCGCTTCCGCAAATATTGGGACTATTCGGGCGGCATCGCCACCGACCTGCATTATCACATCGTCGCGCCCATGCACCTGGCGCTCGGCAATCAGCATCCGACGCGGGTCGTTGGAATGGGAGGCTTGTGGGTCTACAACGACGGCCGCGAGGTGCCCGACACGTTCATGAACTCCGCGGATTATCCGGGCAAGTACCGGATCACGGTGGAGTCGTCACAGGTGAACGAGGTGGGGCCGGTCACCATGCTGCGCGGCACCAAGGCGACGATCCTGATGGGCGACGAATGGGAAGGACCCACCAACCGGCAGTTCGACCATGCCCAGATCGTGGCGGAGAAGCCGTACCGCAAGGAATTCGCGGAGAAGTGGGGCAAGGACGAGATCATAGTGGCGGGTTTGGGGAACGAAGGCGACGACAAGCACGTGGACAATTTCTTCGACTGCATGCGGTCGCGGCAGGAACCGAATTGCGGGGCGTCGTTAGGATACACGACCATGACGCACATCGGGCTGGCGGTGCGGAGTTACCGGGAGAGCCGGATGTTCCGCTTCGATCCGGTGAAGGAAGAAGCGAGTTAATCGACGCGCAGGCCGGCGGTGGGGTCCACGCGGGTGGCGCGGGTGGCGGGCACCAGGGACGCCGCCGTGGTGACGGCGATCAGCAGTAGCGGCACAAAGATGAAGGTGGCCGGGTCCAGCGTGCGGACTTCGAACAGGAAGCTCTCGATTAGCCCGCGGATGGAAGCAGCCGCCGGGACACCGATGGCGATGCCGAAAAGAGCCGGGCGCAGGCCCTTCCAAAGCACCATGCGCCGCACTTCTTGGCTGCTGGCGCCCAGGGCCATGCGGATGGCGATCTCTTTGGCGCGTTGAGAGACGCCCCAAGAGACCACCCCGTAGAGACCGAAGGCCGCCAGAAGCAGGGCCATCCCGGCGAAGGCGGCTAGCAAGGCCATCACGAACTGCTGGTCGCGGGTGGTTTCGCTAAGCGACTCGGCCAAGGATTGCACGCCGAAGAGGGCCAGGTCCGGATCGATGCGATGGATCGCTGCACGGGCATCGCCGATGACGGCTGCGGCGCCGATACCGGTGTTGAGAATGATGCTGATTTCCGCGGAGTCGCCGTCCAGCACCGGGAGGTATAGCGTGGGCTGGGCCGGAGCCTGCGGCCGCTCCAGCACGTCGCCCGCAACACCGACGATGCGATAACGCAGGAGGGAGCGCTCGGCATTATTGCCCACGAACCAGTCCATCGTGAGATAGCGGCCGATAGGATCCTGGTTCGGGAAGAACCGGCGCGCCAGAGACTGGTTGATAATGGCGGCTCCGGGGTGCGGGTTCTTATCGTCCACGCCGATGCCGTCGGCGGCTTCAAAGGCGCGGCCGCGCAGGATGGGGATGCCGGCGGTGCGGAAGAAATCGGGATTCACGCCGCGGTACTCCGCGTCCGGCGGATGCCCGGCGGGAGCCGGCTGGTTCTCGATCTGGAAGACCGAGTCGGGACAGTAGCCCGGCAGCGTAATGACGGGGCAACTGCTGAGACCGACGCCGCGCACGCCTGGAATGGACTGCAGGCGGGCGCTGAGCTCTTTCAGGAAGCCGGACACCTGGGCGCGTTCGTGATAGCGCGCATCGGGGAGCGAGATGTGCATGGTCAGGCGGTGGGAGGTGCGCTGGCCCAGATCGGTGGTTACAAGATGCCCAAAGCTGCGAATCAGCAGACCCGCGGCAACCAGCAAGATGAGCGACAGCGCTACTTCGGCGGCCACCAGAATCTCGCGGAAGCGATCGGTGGAGCGCGTTGCCGTGGAGGAGCGCCCAGTGTTCTTAAGGTTCTGCGCGATATCCCCCGACGCGGTGGATTCGAGCGCGGGAAAGAGTCCGGCCAGCACGCCGGCGACGAGGGCCACCGCCACGCTGAAGCCGAAGACCGCCGGATCGAGGCGAATGACGGAGGTTTGGGGAAGCCAGTTGGATGCAGCCGCCCAGGAGGTGAGGTGTTGAATGAGTTCCCAGGCGAGCAGCACGCCGGCCAGTCCGCCCAGCAGGGAGAGGAGACAGCTCTCGATGAGCAGTTGGCGGATCACGCGTCCGCGCGCCGCGCCCAGCGCGGTGCGGATGGCCACTTCGCGGCGGCGCCCGGCCGCGCGCGACAGCAGCAGATTGGCGACGTTGACGCAGGCGATCAGCAGCACGCAGCTCACCGCGCCGAACAGCAGCAACAGCAGCTTGCGCACGCCGTTTACCGTCACTTCGGCCAGCGGGACCACGTTGGCGCCGGAGCCCATGATCTCGTGCGGGTGCTGGCTCTTGTAGCGGCGGACAATGCCGTCGATTTCGGCACGCGCGGCGGCTACGCTGACGCCGGTCCGCAGCCGGCCGATCACCGTCAGGATGTGGTTGTCGTGCGCCTCCAGCACCACCGGGGGCAGCCAGGCTGCGACCGGGATCCAGGCTTCGGTGGATCGATTGGGGTAGGCGAAGCCGGCGGGCATCACCCCGATCACCTTATACGGGCGCCCGTCGAGCGTGATGGAACCCGACAGAACGTCCCGCGATGCCTGGAAGCGCCGCGTCCATAGTGCGTGGCTGATTACGGCCACCGGCGGCGCCCCGGGACGATCCTCCTCCGGCCGGAAGGCGCGGCCGAAGGCGGGAGGGATACCCAGGGTGGCGAACAGCGAGGCGGAGCAGACGCACACGTCGATACGCTCGGGAGCCGCGAATGGGCGCGCGCCGGAGAGATTGAAACGTCCATAACTGATGGCGGCGACGTGATCGAGCGTGGTGGCCTGGCGGGCCCAGTCCCGATAGTTGGCCGGCGCGACCGGATTGAATTCGCCCTCGTTGATGACGTGGCGCTCGAAGAGGGCCACCAGGTTTTCGGGATGCGGAAACGGCAGCGGGCGGAGCAGGATTCCGTTGACCAGGCTGAACACGGCGCTGTTGGCGCCCAGGCCCAGCGCCAGGATGCCGATCACCATCAGCGAGAAGCCGGGCTGCTTGCGGATGAGGCGCAGGCTGAAGGCGAAGTCGCGGGCGAAATTTTCGAGGAAGGGTAAGGCGCGCCGCTCGCGATATTGCTCCTGCAGTTGGGCGATGCCGCCAAACTGGCGGCGCGCGGCCTGGCGCGCTTCCGCGGGTGGCAGTCCCCGGGCGATGAAGCGCTCGGCGAGCAGGTTGAGGTGGGCCTCGATTTCGGCGTTGAGCTCGCGGTCGGGGCGGCTGCCGGCCAGGGCGCCCCGGATACGGGAGACTATGGTGCGGACGGTAGGCATGGCTCAGGTCTCCGGTTCCATGTTCAGCACGCGCCCGACGGCGCCGGCGGTGCGGTCCCAGTTCTCCCGTTCGCGGCGAAGCTGCTTGCGTCCGGCAGCCGTGATGGCGTAAAACTTGGCCTTGCGGTTGTTGTCCGACGCGCCCCACCTGGCGTTGATCCAGGCATTTTGCTGCAGGCGCAGCAGCGAAGCGTACACGGTGCCTTCGTTGAGATGCAGGGCATTCTCGCTGACCTGCTCGATGCGGCGGGCGATGCCGAAGCCGTGCAGCGGTCCCAGGGTTTCGAGGGTTTTGAGAATTAACAGATCGAGCGTGCCCTGCAGCAGCTCGGCACGGTTGTCGCGTTCCGTTGGCATGGCCAAAGGTAGAATAGCAGGACTCCTTTGGCATGTCAATAGGAGAGCAGGCCCGCGGCGGGCTGGTGGCCCGCTTCTACTTGGTCGTGCGAGAATACAACTCTTATGGCTAACGGCAAAGTGAAGGTCGGAATTATCGGTTCGCAGTTTCAAGGCGATATCCAGGCAGCCTGTTTTCAGATCATGCCGGAAGAGGCGGAAGTGGTGGCCGTGTGCTCGCCGACGCCCGGCAATGCGGCTGCCCTGGCCCAAAAGTACGGGATTCCGCGCGTGTTTCTGGATTACAAGGAAATG
Organism: Bryobacteraceae bacterium; assembly: GCA_035499555.1. Taxonomy (GTDB): domain Bacteria; phylum Acidobacteriota; class Terriglobia; order Bryobacterales; family Bryobacteraceae; genus Bog-159. Next base: position 24,419 of record DATJYO010000044.1, on the reverse strand, counting down.
CTGCGCGAGAAGGATATCGACTTGGTCACCATCGCGGCTCCCAACGCGCTGCATTGTGCCATGACCGTAGATATCGCGCGCGCCGGCAAGCATGTGGTCTGCGAGAAGCCTTTGTGCATGACGCTGGAAGAGGCGGACGAGATGATCGACGTCTGCCGCCGGCAGGGCGTGCTCCTGATGTACGCCGAGGAACTGCTGTTCACGCCGAAATACGTCAAGGCCAAAGAAATGGCCGATAACGGCGCGTTCGGCAAACTTTACCTGGTGAAGCAGAGCGAGAAACACTTCGGCCCACACAGCCCCTGGTTCTGGGACGTGAACCGCTCCGGCGGCGGCGTGTTGATGGATATGGGCTGCCACGGGATCGCGTTCTGTTACTGGTTCTTCAACCGGTCGCCCATCAAGAGCGTCACCTGTCACATGGGCACCTACGTCCATGGCGGCAAGACCCGCGGCGAGGACGACAGCATCTGCATCCTGGAGTTTGCCAACGGCGCGGTGGGCCTGGTGGAGAACAGTTGGGCCCGCCGCGGCGGCATGGACGATCGCACGGAGATCTACGGCGAGGGCGGTGTGAGCTATCCGAACCTGCACATGGGCAACGCCATGCCCACCTACAGCGAGTACGGCTACGGGTACGCGGTGGAGAAGGCGCCCAGCACTAAGGGCTGGACCTGGCCGGTCTTCGACGAGTTGTGGAACTACGGCTCGCCGCACGAGATGCGGCACTTCGCCCGCTGTGTGCGCGGCAGGGAGACGCCGCAATCGACCGGCGAAGATGGGCGGGTGGTGCTCGAAGCCATCTACGCCGGTTATGCTTCAGCGGCCAAAGGCTGCAAGGTCGAGTTGCCTTTCCGGCCGGCAGGCGTGCGCAAGCCGATCGACTTGTGGCTGGGCGCGTCCGCCTAGGAAACCGGCCTACAGCGTGACCTTCTGGCCTGTCCGGCAGGAGCGGTAGACGGCGTCCACGATGGCCAGAGCCTGGTAGCCTTCTTCGCCCGAAACCAGCGGCGGGCGGCCGGTACGGATGGCTTCGCCGAAGTCCCGGAACTGGCGCTCGAAGGGTTCCAGCGAGATGGCCATGGGATCGGAAGATCCGGATGCCACGTCGTGGGCCAGCGGCGGCGCTTCTCCCGCCTCATCCTGCACGTCCCAAGCGGTCAGCTTGTCCCCGGAAATGACGGCCGTCCCTTTCGTGCCGTGGATCTCGGTGCGTTCGGTGTAGCCGGGCCAAAAAGCTGTGGCGGCCTGGATTACGCCGGTAGCACCCGAGGCATAGCGCACTACCGCGTTGACCACGTCTTCCGATTCGATTTTGTGCAGCGCGCCCAACTGCCACATGGCGGACAACTCGCGCACCGGCCCGGCCAGCCAGCGCAGAATATCCACCTGGTGAATCGCCTGGTTGATCAGCGCGCCGCCGCCCTCGGTCTGCCAGCTTCCCTTGATCGGCCTGGCATAATATTCCGCCGACCGGTACCACTTGACGTAACAATCGCACTGCAGCAGTTTGCCCAGCCGGCCCGCGGCGATGGCGCGGTGCAGAAACTGGCTGGAATCGTCGAAGCGATGCTGGCTGACCACGCCGAGCTGGATCTTCGCGCGGCGGGCTGTTTCCACCATGGCGCGGGCCGTCTCCAGGTTGGTGGCGATCGGTTTTTGCACCTGGATGTGTTTGCCGGCCGCGGCGCAGATCTCGAGCGCCTGCATGCGAAAGTCCGGGAAGGTGCACAGGTCCACGTAGTCCACCTGCGGGTGGCGGCAAACCTCTTCGGAAGAGGCCACGAACTCCGCACCATACTGCTCGGCGAACCGCCGCCCCGCCGCCGCGTTGATATCGGTGCAGACGGTGAGCTGGTAGCCGATGTTGCGGTAAGCCTGCGCGTGCTTGTGGGAGATGGCGCCCGTACCGATCATGCCGACTCTCATCGGAATCCTCCGCAGGCCATTGTACCCGGATACAATGTGGGTTCGTCATGTCAGGTTCTTTGAAGCGCCGCCGGCCCCGGTGCGCCGTCCGGCGGACCGGCATCGTTGCATTGTGCGTGGCGGCCGCCTTCTCGCCGGCGTGCAAGAAGTCGCCGCCCGCGGATGTCGCCGCTACGGTGAACAAGCGCCCCATCACCTATACCGAGCTGGAAAAGACCTACCAACAGTCGCAGCTCGCCGTACCGGGCCAGGCGGAAGAACAGACCATGGCGCAGAAACTGGAGCTGCTGCGGAACCTGATCGATAACGAGATCATGCAACAGCGCGCCGAGAAGCAGGGCCTGCTGGCGGGCGATGCGGACGTGGAGGCCAAACTCACCGAACTGAAAGCGCCCTGGACCAAGGAGCAGTTCGAGCAGCAACTGCGCAGCAGTAAGATGACGCTCGACGATCTGAAGACCAAGATCCGCCGGGACTTGAGCATTCAGAAGCTCATCAACAAAGACATCACCTCGCACATCGTCATCACGGACGCGGATGTGACCAACTTCTACAACGCCAACAAGGCGGGCTTTAACCTGGCCGAGCCGCGCGTGCACATGGCCCAGATCCTGGTGACTCCCAATCCAGATCCGACTCCCGGAAACCTGCAAAACAGCAAGGCGCAGAACGATGCCCAGGCGTCGCGCAAGATTCGCGAGATTCAGGAGCGCCTCCAGCGCGGGGAAGATTTCGCCCTGGTAGCGCACAACTATTCGGAAGATCCGAATTCGGCGCCCAACGGCGGAGACCTGGGATTCATTCCGGAGTCGGCGCTGCAGAAGGCCAACGCGGAGTTGCGCAAGATGGTGATGACGCTGCCCCCGGGCGCCATCAGTCCGATCATCAAGACCCAGGAGGGCTACCGGATTTTCAAGATCATCTCTAAAGAATCCGCCGGCCAGCGCGAGCTGAACGATCCGCGCGTGCAGCAGAGCATCCGCGAGACGCTGCTCAACCGCAAGGACCAGTTACTGAAGAACGCGTACTACGAGGTCGCGCGGGATGACGCCAAGGTGGTGAACTACCTGGCGCAGCGCGTGGTGGAAAGCGCCGGCAAGAAGTAGCCGGCTAGCCCGCCAGAGCCGGCGCCGCGACTTCGCCTTCCGGCAGCAGGGCCCCCTTCTCCAGGTGCCGCACCTTGGAGGCGAACTGCGCGGCGTGCGGATCGTGCGTCACCATCACCACGGTCTTGCCATATTCGGTGTTGAGCTTCGAGAGCAGCGTCAGCACATCCTGCGCCGCGGCGGCGTCCAGATTGCCGGTGGGCTCATCGGCCAGGATCAGCTCCGGATCGGTCACGATGGCGCGCGCGATGGCCACCCGCTGCTCCTGTCCGCCGGAGAGTTGGCGCGGCAGGTGACGCAGCCGATCGCCCAGCCCTACCAGGCGCAGCGCCGTGGCGGCATGATCCATACGCTCCTTCTTGTTCAGGCTGGTCAGCTTGAGCGGCAGCTCTACGTTCTCGATGGCGGTAAGCACCGGAATCAGGTTGAACGATTGGAAGATGAAACCCACTTTCTCGTTCCGCCAGCGGGCGATAGCGCCCTCGCTGAGGGCGCGCAGATCCTGGCCCAGGACGCGGATCTCGCCTTCGCTGGGCCGGTCCATGGCGGCGATGAGATGCAGCAGGGTGGACTTGCCGGAGCCGGATGGCCCCATGAGCGCCACGAATTCGCCCTTTGTGACGGAGATGTCCACGTCGTTTAGAGCCTTGACGTGAAATTCGTCGCGCACGTATTCCTTGGTGAGACCGCGAGTTTCGATAATCGGTTCAGACATAATCTTCATCCCTGCCTGGCATGCACCTTCTGCCCGTCCTTCAGATCGGCCGGCGGATGGACGATGACATCCTCGCCGCCGATCAATGCTTGCGCCTTGCGCCGCGCCACTCTTCCGTCAACCACTACCAGCACGTCGCCATCGTGCACGGCGCCCGCCGGAATCTCGATGCGCGGTTTCGCCTGGCTGATGGTCTTGCCGCCCGCCAGAAAAGCGACGCTGGCGTTCATCTCCGGCCGGAGATAGTCATCCGGCCGTTCGATCTTGACTTTCACCTGTACCGTGGCCTTCTGCCGGTTGGCTTCCGGCGCGATTTCTTCGATGTAGCCCTGGTATTTGCGGTCCGGGAAAGCATCCGTGGTGACGATGGCGGGCTGCCGCGGGGTGAGCCGCGCGAAATCGTTCTGGCTGATATCCAGTTCCACCTGTAGATCGTTCAGGTCCGCTAGAGAAACCACGTAGCCCTTGGCGCCCTTATCGCCCACGAAGCCGGTGGTGACGAATTCGCCCTTCTCCACGTTGCGCTCGAGGATGGTGCCCGAAATCGGCGCGCGGATGATGGTGTTGTCCAGTTGCGTTTGGGCGTAGTCCACGCTGCCCTGCGCCTGTCGCACCTGGGCGCGCATGGCGTCGATCTCTTCGCGGCGCGGCCCCAGGCGGACCAGCTCGTATGCTTTTTCCAAAGACGCCGTGTTGGCGGCCGCGGCGTCGTATTTGGCCTGGGCATCGTCGAGCGCCTGCCTGGCCATGACGCCGTCCGCAGCCAGCGCGCGCGTACGCACCAGCGTCAGGTGCGCGTCTTCTTCGGTGGCGCGCGCCTGTGCCACATCGGCCTTGGCCTTGGCGATCTCTTCCGGCCGCGAGCCGTGCTCCAGTTCCGCCAAGTGCGCTTTCAGGTTGTTCAACTGCCCCTCCGCCTCGAGCAGGTGCGCGCGGTACTCGTCGTCTTCCAGGCGCACCAGCTCCTGGCCCTGGCGCACATGGTCGCCCTTGTCCACCCCGATCCAGGCGACCTTGCCGACAACCTTGGCGGCGAGTTCGATCTTGTGGGCCGCGACGATGTAGCCGGTGGCGTTGAGCACGGTCGCGCCGCCTCCGGGATTATGGATCGCGCGCACGCGCGCGGTCTCCACCTCGGGCACGGCGCTCAGCCGCGCATACACGAAGCTGCCCGCGCCCAGCAGCAGGCAGAGCAGGATTACCGGCACGATCCACCGGGGCCTCCCGGCGGGCCGCTTGGCGGCGCGATCGATTTGCAGGCTCCTCAGTTCAGCGTCCATGGCGCATCATCCTTCCCGCAGGGCCGCCAGAATCTCCTGGCGTGCGGCGGAGCGGGCCGGCAGCAGCCCGCCCACCGCACCCAGCAGCAGCGCGAAGATCACGCCCGGCAGCATTACCGCGGGGGTCACGCGGAAGTTGAACGCGATCTCGCTGAAGGTCGCAAAGTTGCCGACACCGGTGGTCATGCCATTCAAGGGCAGCGCCAGCAGGCAGCCCACCACGCCGCCCATCCCGGCCAGCAGCAGCGACTCCAGAAAGAAACTGGTCAGGATCGAGAAGCGGGAAAAGCCCAGCACCCGCAGCGTGCCGATTTCGGTCGCGCGGCGCGACACCGCCGCGAACATGGTGTTCATGGCGGCGAAGCTGCTGCCCACCGCCATGATGATCGAGACGAAGATTCCCAGGATCTGGAGCGGCGCGCCGGAGTTCGTCTGGTTGTCGTAGTAGGTCTGCTCGCGCATGGCCGTGACGTTGAGGCGCCGGTCGTCGTTGAGCGAGTTGATGAGCGCCGGGACCGCGGCGGCGTCCACGGCGCGCAGCAGGACGGAACTGGCGGCATCCTGGCGGTTGAAATCCGACAAGACCTGGTTCAGGTCGGCCCAGATCTCGCTATTGAACGCGGATTGTCCGGCATCCATCACGCCCACCACGCTCCACATGCCTTTGCCGAAGCGGATCTGCCGGCCGAGCTGCGCCTGCGGATACCGCTTGGCGACCTGCCTGCCGACTACGATTTCGCGGCGGCCGGGTTGGAACCAGCGGCCGGCGGTCACCTGAATATTGCGCAGTTGCCGGCCGACCGGACCCACGCCGCGTACCGCCAGACTCATCCCGTTGGGGCTGTCGATACCGGCCAGGCTGATTACGGTCACTACTTCGAGCGAAGCCATGGGTTCACCAGAGCCGTTCCGGGCGATGCCGGGATTGGTCTTCAGGTCCTGATACACGGCGCGCGACATAGCGGAACTCAGCTCGGCGGTCCCGCCCTTACGGAGCACCAGCACGTCCAGCGGTTGGCCGGTGGACTGAAAGGCCTGCTTCAATCCGTTGACCAGGGCCAGATCCGCCACCAGCACGGCGACCGTAAGGCCGATGCCCAGCGCCGTCATCAACGTAGTCGTCCTGCGCACCACCAGGTTGCGGAAGTTATAAGTGATCGGTATAGCCATAGCATTATCCCGTATAGCGAAGCGACGCCAGAATCGGCGTGCGTGCGGCGCGGGAGGCAGGTAACAGGGCACTCACCAGTCCGGTCACCACGGCGGTTGCCAGTGTCAGGGCGACAATCGCGGGAGTCACCCGTAGGATCTTGAGATATTGCACGCCCACGACGGCGTTATGCAGGGCCGTGCACATGGCCGCCGCGAGCGCACAGCCGATGGCGCCGCCGGCCAGCGTGACGGCGCCGGCCTCGCCCAGGATGATCCCCAGGATGGTACCGGGGGTGAATCCCAGGGTCTTCAGGATTCCGATTTCGCGCACGCGTTCGCGCACCGCCATTGACAGCGTATTGCCGGAGATCAGCAATATGGTGAAAGTGACGGCGCTGCAGATAGCCATGAGAAATAACTTGAGATTTCCCAAAAATGACACAAAACTAAGTTGAAACTGCCGCTCGGATTCCGACTTAGTGGGCGCCGGCGAGTTATCGAACATGGTGTCGATGGCGCGCGCCACCTTCGGCACATCCAAGGGCGTTTCCGCCTGCACCAGAAAGGCGCTGACGATATCGCGGATCCCCGGCGGCAGGCTCTCGCGCAGATAGTCGTGATTGAAGATCAGCATCTCGACATGGTCCGGCGTATCGAAGATACCGTCCAGGGTAAGTTCCAGGTTGACGGGGAAGATGTCACCCATGATGGCGATGCGCTGTCCCAGTTTCCAGCCCAATCGGTCCGCCAGCGCCTTGGCCGCGATGCAGCCGGCGCGGTCGTGCTGGAATGCGGCCTTCTGATCGCCCGCTATCTGCACTTCCGAGAAGATCTGGAAGACTTTGTCCGGCTCGGCGGCCATGCGCATGAAGAAATTCTTGGGGTCGCGCGCGTCCTTGTACACGCCCCCGAACCACTGCCAACTGGTGACCGCCTTCACGCCCGGCACGCTGGCGATTTTCGCCTCGTAAGACGCCGGCATGGGCTGCGCCAGTGACACGCGATGGTGTGTTATCAACCGTAAGGCTTGCGCCGGCGTGGGGTCCGCGCCATAGAACAACACTCGATACATCGCTAACAGAAAACCGAGCAGACAGAACGACACCGCGATGCTGGCGATCGTCAGCCCGGTTCGCTTGCGGTTGCGCAGGCTGTTTTTCAGAATAAGTGGCAGATACCTCAACATAACTTGCCTGATTCGAGAGTACGTCCGGCGCTGTGAGCGCTTACAGCAGTTTTCGGCCAATTGCCGAATGTTACCGGCGAATGCCGATTGTTCGCCGATTCATGATGCGCGGCTGATCTCCAGGGCACGACCCGGAGGATGGCAATGCGGGGGCCAATCGGCAAGTAGTTGAAACTGGGGCCTGCCGTCACCTCGCGCTCCATCAGTATTCGCAAGTTTCTGCGAATTCACAGGCCTGCGGAAATTCTGTTATTTTGGATGAGATGGCCGGTAATCCGGGCGAACGCGAACGCAGGGCGCTCATCCTGCGGGTCTGGGAGGCGGTAAGCGTGGAGCGCGATCTCTCGGGCGTGCTGGCGGCCGTGGCGGAGGTGGTGGCGCCGGTCGTGCCCTTCCAGGCCATCGGCATCGTTTCGTTCGAGGGCGGGCGTCACGATCTGTACGCCATGCATATCGTGGGCGCGTCGCCGCAGCCCGGGGCGCGCGAGACGATGCACAAGATGGGGCAGCTTCCGATACCGCTCCGCTGGCCCGGCCACCGGCTGATTCCTTACGATACCGTCACCGAGTGGGGACCCGGAAACGTGAATGCCGTAGCCGATCTCATGGCCAAGACGGACTGGTACGAACACGAGTTTTACCTGGCGCACGGCGGCGTGCGGTCTTATGCGGCCGCGCCGCTGATCGTCCGCGGCAGTCTGATCGGCACCGCGGTATTTTCGCGAAACGAACCCACCGTCCTCACCGCGGAACAGAAGGCGGTGCTGTCGGGTGTCTCGCGCGCGGTGGCCGTGGCGGTTTCCAATGCTTTGGCCAACGAGGAGATCCAGCGGCTGCGCGACCAGCTCGCGGCCGAGAATATCGCTCTACGGGCCCAGTTGGGGCAGGCCCCCTGGTTTGAAGACATCATCGGTAATTCACCGGAATTGCGCGCGGTGCTGGAAGCCGTCGAGCAGGTGGCGCCCACGGACGCTTCGGTGCTGATCACGGGCGAAACCGGCACCGGTAAGGAACTGATCGCGCGCGCCATTCACCGCCGCTCGGCGCGCGCAAAGGGACCCCTGGTCCAGGTGAATTGCTCGGCCATCCCGGCCACGTTATTGGCCTCGGAATTATTCGGGCACGAGCGCGGCGCCTTTACGGGCGCGTCGGAGAGGCGCAAAGGACGCTTCGAGCAGGCGCACGGCGGCACCCTGTTCCTGGACGAGATCGGCGAACTGCCGGCCGAGATGCAGGTGCTGCTGCTGCGGGTGCTGCAACAGCGGGAATTCGAGCGCTTAGGCGGGAACCAGACCGTGCGCGTGGACGTGCGCCTGGTGGCGGCCACCAATCGCGACCTGGCGGCCGAGGTGCACGCCGGACGATTCCGAAACGATCTGTTCTACCGGTTGAACGTCTTCCCCATCCGCATGCCGGCGCTGCGCGACCGGCCGGCCGATATTCCGCTGCTGATCGCGCACTTCGCCGCCAGGCACGGCGAGCGTCTGGCGCGGCCGATCGCGCGCATCGACCGGCGCAGCATGGCCCAACTCGAAGCCTACGGGTGGCCCGGCAACGTGCGTGAACTGGAGAACATCGTGGAGCGCGCCGTGATTCTGTCCCGCAACGGGACGCTGCGGGTGGAGCGCGATCTGTTGCCGGGCGGCACGAGCGGCGGCATAGGGAAGCATCTGGACGCCGAGGAACGGCAGGCCATCGAGGCGGCGCTGCGAGTGTCGCGCGGGCGCGTGGCGGGTGCGCGAGGTGCGGCGCGGCGCCTGGGACTCCCGGCCTCCACGCTGGAGTTCCGGATTCGCCGGCTGGGCATCGACAAGTTCAAATACCGGGGCGTTGGGCGACCTTAGTTGGCGTAAGGTTTGCCGTCCTCCAGGGACCTGACCATAGCTTCCAGATTCTGTTTGTTCTGATTGTCCGGCGCCTGCGCCGCCGCCTTTCGAGCGTACTCCAGCGCCTTCTGGTAGTCCCCGACCGCCATATAGCCGCGGGCCAGCCCGACGTTCGTGGGCCAGGCCTCGCCATTCCGTTCGGCATTCAGTTTGAAGACTTCCAGCGCTTCCTGCTTCTTGCCGGCGGTAAGTAACTGGCGGCCGTACTGATGTATCTGTACGGCCGTTGCCGAAGGGTGGTGGATGGCCGTTTGCATGATCTTCTCGGCCTCCGCATCCCGGCCCATTTTGGAAAGCACCAGCGCCTTCGTGCTCAGAGTGTCGAAGTTCGCCTGACCGATGAACGGCATGCTGATCGCCAGATCCGCCCAGTTCAGTGCCTGGTCCAGGTGGATGCCTTGCCGCACGCAGAACTGGGCCGCGGCATCGTAATAAGGCAAATTGAAGCCGAACGCGCTGGTTAATTGCTGCTGGATTTTCGTGTAGTACAGCTCATCGACATTTTCGACCTTGATTTGCCACGGCACGGCAAGTTCTTCCCATTGCATCTCGGCAGTGGCCTCCGAAGGGCGGCGCACGGGGAATTCATAGGTCAGCCATTCGCGGTATTCGTGCTTGGCGGGCTTGACCTTGACGCGCAGGGCGTCGTGGCTCTCGTTATAGAAGAAGCTGCCCCAGGCATCGGAGTCTTTGGAGAAGATGACGGTCCATTCGTCCGCGCCCGGGATGAAGTGCAGCCCGTACTTTCCGGCGGCTAGCGCTTGGCCTTCAATCATCACCGGGTCGGACACGGTGAAGACCGTGTTCTCGTTTGCGCCGCCACGCCACGGACTGGGTTTGCCGCCGTCAAAGCCGAGATCCGTCATGCCGTAGGGCACCAGTTTGCCCCAGATCTGGCCGCGCCGGTCTACCCCGTTGAGTCCGTGAACGGCTGGGCTGGAGTAGTCGATGGTGATCTGGACCGGACCGATGAATTGACTGACCGAAGCCTTCTGATTATTGCCGCTGGGCGGCAGGCTCAATCCGGGCGCCTGGGCGAAGAGCGAGGCGGACACAGAGATAGCGAATGTGATCTGAAGCAGGGTACGCATACGACACCTGACGCACCAGGCTTCAGTTCGTTTGGCGGGCGCCGGTTAATTCTTGCCGTAGTGGGCGGCGTTTTCCGCGGCGAAGTGCGCCAGGTCCGGGGGCAACTCGTCCAGCGGAAAGACGGAGTTAGTGGGGCAAACCGGGACGCAGGCGCCGCAATCGATGCAATCGTCGGGCTCCACGTACAGGTGCTTGGCTTCTTCGAAGCCGGCTTCGTCTTTCTTCGGATGAATGCAGTCGACCGGGCAAGCTTCGACGCACAACTCGTCTTTTGTGCAAGTATCGGTGATTACGTAAGCCATAGGGTTCGATGGTGGTGACGCAATTGCCGTACCAGAGGCTAAGTCTAAGATGAGCAAGGTCTTTCGGTGGAGTTTGGCGGACAATTGGGGAATTCCACGCAGAGCGCATTTGGGCATCTGACCCTATCGGACGACTAAACCGAGACGGGCAGGCGAACGACGAAGGTAGTGCCCGTGCCCTGCTCGCTGGTGAAGTCGATGGTACCGTCGTGCAGTTGTACGATACGGAAAGCCATGGCCAGCCCGATCCCGGAGCCTTCCGGTTTGGTGGTGTAGTACAGCCGGAAGATCTTGTCCCGCAGTTGCGGGGGAATGCCCACGCCCGTGTCGCTGATGCGAATTTCAGCCATCTCCTCGCGCACCGCGCACTCCAGGCGCAGATCGCCACCGTTGGGCATGGCCTGGATCGCGTTAACCACCACGTTCAGAATCGCCTGTTTCATCAGGTCCACGTCGACGCGGATATGCGCCGCATCGGATTCGTCCTCGAGCGCCACGCGGATTCCCGCTGCGGAGGCTTGCGGGCCGGCCAATTCCACGATCTCGCGGACGAACGAATCGAGCGAAACGTCCACGGGGTGGAGTTCGACCGGCCGCGTGAAATCCAGGAAAGTTTTGACCACCCGGTCGAGGCGCAGAATCTCCCGCGAGATGATGTCCATCTCCGGCGCGACATTGGTGTCCTCGCGCGCCAGTTTCATGCGCGCCACCTCAACGTGCATCAGTATGGCATTCAACGGATTCTTGACTTCGTGCGCCACGCCGCTGGTAATGCGGCTGATCGCCGAGTCACGATCTGCTGTTTGCAATTGGCGGCCGACCTGACGCGCCGCCTCGGGATCCCGTAAACGCACCAGCAGCCCGGTGCCGCGGCCCGGGTTGGTGCCGGTGTTGAGCGGTTCCAGGATGTCCACCGACAGCAGCACCACGAACGAGGAGCCATCGCCGCGGGTAATGGGTACCCGCCGATTGCCGACCGGACGGCCGGTCTGGGCCGCTTGTGCCAGCATCAGCCCCAGCGGGGTGTTAGGGGGGAAGACTTCCGGCAAGGCCAGGCCCGCCAGGTCCGCGCGCATCCGGCCCAGAAATTTCTCGACGGCGCCAGAGGCGACCACCAGGCGCCGGTCGCGGCCGAACATCAGGACGGCGTCTTCCAGTTGATCGAGCAACCGCTCGAAGTTGCCGCGCAGATCGGAGATGTCGAATTGCGCGCCGCGGAGTTGTTGGCCGAGCAGGCTGACCTTGGAAGCCATAATGCCGAACTCGTCGGCGCCCATGCGCGAAACCGGAACCAGGTCCTTGGGATCGTACTCGCCTTTGGCCACCATGTCGAGCAGATTGCCCAGCCGGCCTAACGGCCGAAAGGCGATAAACGAGAACAGTAGCGTAATGCAGAGCGCTCCGGCCACCGAAGCCAGCGCCACGCTGGCACTCTTCTTCAACGTAGGCACGATGTCCAGAGCTTTAATGAAGCCCGGATAGATCACCACGCGAACGTAGATCTCGGGTTTGCCGGGCTGTCCCAGCCCCTGTTCGAGCTGGTACGACTTCTGCCCGTTGAGGATCCTGACTTTTTGGAACCAGTTGGTGTCGTTGACGATCGGCTTGAAATCCTCGTATTTCGGAAAGATCTTACCGTCGGACTTGGGGTCGCTGTCCACCAGGACGCGGTCATCGCTATCGCAGACGGCGATCTCCAGCAAGGCGTGCGAGGCGCTCATGACGTCGGTCAGGCCGCTCTCCAGATTGGGGGCATCGCGCAGAGCCTGGCGCCAGGCATGCAACCGGTCGCGGTTCAGCGTTTCCACCACCATCTTGGATACGACGCGCCGCAACAGTTCGGCATGGGCCAGAGTCGCCTTGAACTGCGCGTCCATCTCATAGCCCAGATCGAGCACGGAAATGATGGCGACGATCGCGGTCATGACCAGGACCGAAGATAGCGTCAACCTCGCTTGCGTGCTCATGCCGTTAACTAGGGAATCAACAGCAGCTTGCCGGCTGTGCGGCGGCCTTCCAGATCGCGATGCGCCTGTGCGGCTTCGGCGAGCGCATAAGCGCGGTCCACGCGGATCTTCAACTCGTTGGAGGCCACCCAGCCCAACACGTCGCCCGCGCGCCAAAGCAGTTCTTCGCGCGTGAGACAGTGGTGCGCCAGGCTGGGACGAGTCAGAAAGAGCGAGCCCTTAGCGTTCAGGATATTCGGATCGAACGCCGGCACGGGACCGCTGGACTGGCCGAAGAGCGCCAGCGTGCCGCGCGGACGGAGACAGTTCAGGCTTTTGGCGAAAGTGGTGGCGCCCACCGAGTCGTAGACCACGTCCACGCCGCGGCCGTCGGTGAACCGCTTCACCTCGGCTTCGAAGTCCTGCTCCTGGTAGAGAATGACTTCTTCGGCGCCGGCCTCGCGGGCCAGACGAGCTTTGGCTTCCGTGGAAACCGTGCCAAAGACCCGCGCACCGATGCGGCGGGCCATCTGCACGAGCAGGAGGCCCGCGCCTCCGGCGGCGGCGTGGACCAGGCAGCTATCGCCGGCTTTCAACGGGAATGTGGAATGCGTCAGGTAGTGCGCCGTCATGCCCTGCAACATGGCGGCGGCAGCGTGCCGGAAGTCCAGAGCATCCGGGATCTTCACCAACTGGGCGGCGGGAACCACGGCATACTCGGCGTACGATCCGCGCACCATGGCGTAAGCCACACGGTCTCCGGGCGCCAGGCCGGCAACGCCGGGGCCCGCCGATTCCACCACGCCCGCGCCTTCCGACCCCAAGGTAATCGGAAAATCCACCTTATACAAGCCGATGCGGAAGTACACATCGATGAAGTTGACGCCGGCAGCGGCGATCTTCACCAGCGCCTGCCCGGGTCCGGGAGCCGGCTTGGCGATTTCGACTAACTCCAGTTTCTCCGGACCGCCGATCTCTCTAACCTGGATAGCTTTCATGGATAGCCCTCCGCCATCGACGCCGAGTGTGCACGATGGATGCGTAGAGTAACAGATACAACAGAGTAAATGGAAATGCCAGGAGCCGGCCCAGGGTGCGGACAGCGCCGGACCCGGTGAGTCCCGCGCGAAACAACATGAAGTGCCGGAGGGCGCGCCAGTTGCCGCGGTCGAGCCAGAAATAATCGGCGTTCTCGTTGATGATGAATACCTTCACGGGCAGCCGCGCCGCCAGCGCCCACTTCCACTTGGTCATGATCGGCTCGGCGGAACAAACCATGCCCATGATGGAGTGCTGACGGACTCGGAGTGCGCGATACAGCGCCGCGCGGCCCTGGGGGCCGCGATAATCCGCCACGCGGTAGACGGTGGCGATCCCTTCGGGCGCGCCGCCGAAACAGGTGACCAGATCGACCGGCAGTTCCCCGTAAGTCCGGCGTAAGCTGGCGAGCGCCCGTTCGATGAGCAGCCGGGAGCCGCTTTCGACCAGCAGAATACGCGACACCGGCGGCTGGCCGCGGCGAAGAAAGTAACGCACTTTATCTTTATGATAGCGCGGCGCCAAGGCTGGTCCGCGCGCAACGCAGGCGCGGCGGCTTCAGTACACGGTGCGATGGTGGGTTTCCTGCTTGCTGGCCAGCGAGTAGCGCGGTTCAGTGCCGCCGGCTCCCAGGATTTGCGCGGCAGCACTCTCCCCGACGGCGGGAGCATGCTTGAAACCGTGGCCGGATCCGCCACCCACCAGCCACACATTGTCGAAGTCCGGATGCCGGTCAACCAGAAAATCGCCATTGGAGGTGTTTTCATATTGGCAGACGCGGGCCTCCAGCAACGGCGCGTGCCGTAGCGCGGGGAAGCGTCCGCCCAGGTATACGCGCGCGGCGGCCAAGCCCTCGGTGGACGGCACACGGTCGAGCGTCTCGGGGTCGACGCGCGGGCCGTGCTGATCCAGCGCGATCTTGACGCCCCGGTTTTCCAGATCGGGAAACCCGTAGGGTCCGCGCGGATCGCTGAAGTCGATCCACACCGGCATGGCGGGCGCGGCGAACCGGGGGTCGCCGGGCGGGGCGCCGAAGAAGAACGCCTCCTGGCGGGTCGGCTCGATGCGTTTGCTGAACAGTTGCGGAAATATCCGGCCCAGCCAGGCGCCGCAGGCGAATACGAACGCTCCTGCGCGAATCTCGCCGCCAGCCGCCGTACGCACGCTGGACAGTTTGCCTGCGCCCGCGGGGGCGGCGACGGCTGCGTGCAGAAAACTGACGCCGGCGCCCACGCCTTCCGATGTCACCGCCGCCACCGCGCGCCGGGCCATCAGCGCGCCGCTTTCCGGTTCGAAGATGCCCCAGGTGCCCGGCGCGAACCGCATCTGCGGGAAGCGCGTGGCGAGATCCGCGGTCTGCAGCACGTCGAATTTCACGCCGCAATGCTCCAGAACGCGCCGCGTCTGCTGCGTGTAGGCGTCGCCTGGCGCCGCGGTCCACAGGACGCCCGTTTGGTGGAAGATCGCGTGGCCGGTAGTTTCGCAGAATTGGCGCCACAATGCCAGGGACCGCATCGCCGAGCGGGTATAGATCTGGTCGGCGCCGTAGCCCATGCGGATGATACGCGATTCGCCGCCGGAGCTGGAGCGGGAGTTGCCTGGGCCGTACGCATCCACCAGCGCCACGCTTCTTCCGGACGCGCGCAGAAGATACGCGGTCCAGGAGCCGAAGACGCCGGCGCCGATCACGGCAACGTCGTAGATCATTCCTGCTATTCTACCGGCCGGCGGCCATGGCGCCGGCAAGTCCCGGGTTTCAAAAACCATCCAAATGGATGGTGACAAAACGGAAATCTCTGCCTATGCTAGTGTGATGCAACGCACAATTGGGTCCGTCGCGCCGGTCCGGTTGAAGTGCCTGTTTCTGGCCTGTATCCCGTTGGCAGCCTGGTCCCAGAATCTGCAAGGCGTGCTGACGGGACAGTACGACAACAATCGCAGCGGCGCGAACCTGCAAGAGACGATCCTGATGCCGGCAAATGTTTCGCCCGGCACGTTTGGTTTGCTTTTCACCCAGCCGGTTGACGGAGACATGTGGGCGCAACCGCTTTACGTTCCCGGCCTGACCATCAACGGAAGCGTTCACAACGTGGTATTTGTGGCCACCATGAACGACTCCGTCTACGCTTTCGATGGGGACACGCCGCAGCCGGCGTTGTGGCACGCATCGCTGGGCACCCCGGCCAATCTCGGTATGCAGATGGGGATTCTGAGCACACCGGTGATCGACACCAACTCCAAGACGATCTTCGTGGTCAGTCTGTCGAGCCAGAGCGGCAGCCGCGGCTTCGCCCTCCATGCCCTCGATCTGCTGACGGGTAAAGAGGACGCTCGGATCGCGATACAGGGCGCCGTGGCCGGAACCGGCGACAATTCGCAATCGACGCCATGCACGGCGTGGAATGGAACCGAGGTGCCGCCGCCGTGTATCCCGTTCATGCCGGCGGAACAGTTGCAGCGGCCGGCCCTGCTGGAACTGACCGCCAACGCGACGATCCTGGTGGGCTTTGGGACGCGCAGCGGCCAGGAAGCTGTCCAACCTTATCACGGGTGGCTCTTCGGATATCGCTATACCGGAACCGCTTTCACACAGACGCTGATTTTCAACACGACCTCTAATGCGACGCAGAGCGGGCCGCCGTGTTCCAGCGAGACACCGCCCCTGAATCTGTGCGGCCGGGGCGGCGGCATCTGGATGTCCGGCCGCGGACCGGCCCTGGATGCCCGCGGAATCTACGTGGTGACCGGCAATGGCGGATACGGCGGCACGGGTACAGGCAACTGGGGCGAATCGGTGTTGCGGCTGGATAGCACGGGGGCGGTCAAAGATTCATTCACGCCTTCCAACTACACCGCGCTGAACCAGCTTGACCTGGACCTGGGGGATGCCGGCATGTTTCTGTTCACCAGCCCCAACGCCACAGCCCAGCAATTGATGCTGATCGCCGGGAAAACCGGCAAGGCGTACGTCCTGAACCGGGCGCACCTCGGAGGACTCACCAGCGAGAATACGGGGGCAATCCAGACGTTCAACGCGAGCTCCGCGGGCTGTGGCGCCGGGCCTGGACAATCCGGCTGCTACGAGGTGCATAGCATGGTCTTTTGGCCGCGCACCAGCGCCAGCCCTGTCTTTTACACCTGGGCCTGGGGAGACTCCTTGCGGGTGTGGGACTTCGACACTTCGTCCAATCAATTCAGGCTGGATGCCCATCAAGGCATCGTGAACTCGCCGAATTATCCGGGAGGAGGCCTGGCCCTCTCGGCAAATGGCGACAGCAACGGAATCCTGTGGGCTGTCCTGCCGGTCGCCGCCGTGGGCAGCGGGAAGACCGGCGCGTTGTACGCCATGGACGCTACGAATGTCAGTACGCTGCTATGGGCGAGCACGGACTATTGGTTTGCGACCAAGTTCACGATTCCGACGATTGCCGACGGCAAGGTGTTCGTGCCCAGCTCCGGATCGCCGACTTCGGTGACTCCTTCCTACGCGCCGCAACTGCGGGTGTACGGCCCGTGTTCCGGCTGTTCCCAGCGCGGCCCGGGGGACTGACTCCGCGCCACACATCGAAGCCGGGAAATATAATGGGTCCGAACCGTGCTGGATTTTTATCGGGCTCTACCGCCGGAAGGCGCCAAGATCGTACTGGTCCTGTTCCTATCGTTCCTGACCGGGCTGGAACGGGAAGAGCATCGCGTCGGTGCCGGGCAGCACTCGTTCGGGGGCGTGCGAACGTTTCCCCTGATCGGCCTGATCGGTTATGCCGTGGCGCTGTTGTCCGGCGGACAACTGCTGGGGGTGGCGGCCGGTTTCGCCGTGATCGGCGGATTCCTGATGCTCTCGTATCAACACAAGGTGGGGACCGTGGGGTCGGCCGGCTTCACCACCGAAATGTCGGCCTTAACCACCTATCTCGCCGGCGCGCTGGTATACCGCGAACAATTCTGGATCGCCACCACCATCAGCGTGGCCAGCATGCTGCTGCTGGAACTCAAGGACGGGCTTGAAGGCTTGACGAACCGCGTTCCTCCCGGCGAGATCCTGACCTTTACCAAGTTCCTGCTGCTCTCGGCCGTGATTCTTCCGGTGCTGCCGAACCGGGAGTTCGGACCGTTTGCGATCAATCCATCCAAGGCGTGGCTGGTGGTGGTAGCGGTCAGCAGCGTCTCCTACGGCAGTTACGTGATTCAAAAGGTCACCAAAGGGAAGGGTGGTGTGCTTCTGGCTGCCCTGCTGGGCGGCGCCTACTCTTCCACCGTGACCACCATTGTGATGGCCCGGCGGGCCAAGCAGGAGGTCCGTCCGCACCTGTTCTCCGGCAGCACACTGATCGCCTCGGGCGTCATGTACCTGCGCCTGGCCGGTTTGGTGACGCTGTTCAATCGGAGTTTGATGCAGGTGTTGTGGGTCCCGTTCCTGGCCCTGGCGGGCTTAGGCATAGGCTTGGGCTGGATCTGGACCCGCCTTCCCGACGGCAAATCCGGAAGCGTCGCCCGCCAATTCGAACCGAACAATCCATTGGAATTGCGCGCGGCTTTCTTCTTCGGCGCCTTGTTCCTGGCGATGCTGGTCACCACCCACCTGGTGGTCACATACCTCGGTCGCGCTGGTGTCTACACATTGGCGCTGATCATGGGATGCACGGACGTGGACCCGTTCATTATGGGGATGACCCAGTCGGCCGGGACGACCACGCAGCTTTACGTTGCGTGCGCCGCGATTCTGATCGCGGCGGCCAGCAACAACCTGGTGAAAGGCATCTACGCGTATTCGCTGTCCGATCGCGCCACCGGCATCCGGAGCCTTTGCCTGCTGGTGGCGCTGGCCCTCGCCGGTGTAGCTCCCCTGCTCTGGTTAGCGAAATGAACCGGTGCTTCCGCTCAGCCGAGTTCTCCGCGCTTGGCGGCCTGGATGGCAAAATCCGCGGCGCGGTACGCCAGGGCCTGGATGGTGGCCGTCGGCTGCTGCCGGGCGGAAGTGACGAAACTGCTGCCGTCGACGATGAGCAGGTTCGGCACGTCATGGGCGCGGTGGAAGCGGTCGACGACCGAACGCTGCGGATGGTTGCCCATGCGGCAGGTCCCCATCAGATGCCGCGACGGCATGTTGTCCTCGATCGAAAAACCCATGGTCCAGATCTTCTTCGCGCCCGCGGTTTCCAGAATCTCGACCTGCTTCGCCAGCAGCCACCGCATGGTGGCGAGATCGTCCGGATGGAAGTCGAAAGTGACGCGTACGGCGGGCAGGCCCCAGGCATCCCTGACCACCGGATCGAGCGAGATATAGTTGCGCTCCTGGGGGAGTGAGGAGCTGTGGGACAGGAGCCCCATCGTGTGAGTGAAGTACGTTCGCAACGCCTGCTTGTACTCCGCGCCCCACTTGGGTGCGCTGTCCGGCAGGCCGGACAGGGCAAAGCTGGCCGGATAGTAGTCGAAGCGCGCATCGATTCCGCCCCCGCCGTAGAAGCCGCGCTTCGGATCCGCTTCGTAATAGTCGTGGAGCACGCGGGTGGCCTGGATGCTCTTGTATTCGTTCAACGGATGATCGAACAGCCCGCTGGCGAAGGCCCCGTTGTCCCACATCAGGTACCGGCCGACCAGTCCGCTGGAGTTCGCCAGGCCGTGGGGGAATGCTTTCGATTGGGATAAAAGCAGCAGGCGCGCCGTCTCGACGCCGTTGGCGCACAGCACCATGGCCTTGGCGCGCTGCAGAATCTCGCGCCGCCGCGAATCGAAATAGACCGCGCCCGCCACGCGCCCGCGGGCGTCGGTCTCGATCTTGCGCACATAAGAATCGGGACGAATCTCGCAGCGTCCGGTCTTCTCGGCGGCTCGAATTACGGTCACCAGGGTGCTCGACTTGGCGCCCATCTCGCAACCGAACGACTCGCAGAAGCCGCAGTGAACGCACGCCGCCCGGCCGCGATAGGGTTGCGACAGGATGGCCACCGGCGCCGGATAGGGATGCAGTCCCAACTTCCGGGCCGCCCGCTCGAAGAGCACGCCCGACGACTTCACCGGCATGGGCGGCAGCGGATATGGTTTGGAGCGGGGGGCTTCGAACGGATTGGCGCCCGCCAGCCCGGAGATGCCCAATTCGTATTCCGCCTTCGTGTAGTAGGGCTCCAGGTCCGCGTATTGGATCGGCCAATCCGCCAGTCCCGTGCCGGGTACGGCGCCGTATAAGCTGCGCTCCCGGAAATCGCTCTCGTGAAAGCGCCAGTAGTTGGCGGTGAAGTGGACGCTGCCGCCGCCGACCTGCCGTCCGTACTCGATGGCCTTGCGCGGCTGTGCGGTTTCCGATTCGTTCTTGCGATAGGTGATCGGCTGAGTCTTGGGGTCGTTGGTCAGACCCGCCTGGTAGGTGTATTTGACCTCGTCGTGCGTGTAGTCTTTTTCGTGCAGGTAAGGACCCTGCTCCAGCACCACCACGCGGAAGCCGGCCGCGGATAGTTCTTTCGCGACGACCCCGCCGGCCGCGCCGGCCCCGATCACCAGAAAATCGACCGCCTCCGATGGCTGGAACGTCGCGCCGGGCATTATTCGCCGCCTTTCGCCTGCGCGTCGTAATAGCCGAAAGGCGGCTGATAGGACATGCGATTCTCAAAGCCGACCCACTTCCACCCGACACCGCCGCGATTGCCGCCATAGCTCGGGTCGCCCAGGAAGCCGTAGACCGTGTGCTTGCGCAGCAAGGCGAAGAAGCCGGTGTGCTCGATGGCCCGGATCAGTTCCATCTGTCCGGCGGGCGGCAGCGTGGCGATACTACTCGATTGGGGGAACAGTTCCCGGCGTTTCTTCTGCACGGCGGCCAGGCCGCGCTGGTACGCCTGCCGCCGATCGGCGTCGAAGGTGCCGAGCGCGCGGTCGATGAAATAGACGACGCCGGCTTCTCTGGCCCCTGGACCGTCATCGGAGGGGATGATCTGAGATGTCAGCGCTGCAATCTCCGCGCCGGTGGCCGCATCGAACGACTGGAACGCTGGCGGCGCGGCGGACCGCACTGCGTCTTGTGCATACCTCTGGGCCGCCGCGATACCGGAAGCCGCGGTGGCCGCGACGCATTGCGACAGCCACTTTCGACGGGTGAATGGCATGAACAATCATAACCCGGACAAGGGTGTCTCGCGCCGTGTTAGTGTGCGGGCATGGACTATACGGGAAAAGCCATTGTGGTGACAGGCGGCGCCTCCGGCATCGGCCGGGCCGCGGCGCGCGAATTCGCCTCGCGACAGGGCACGGTGGCCATCCTGGACCGCGATGAGCGGGGCGGAGAGGAAACCGCGGCGTCTCTTCGCGCCGCCGGGTTCGACGCGGTGTTCTTTCCCGTCGATCTCACGGCCGGAGCGCAGGTGGAAACGGCCATCGAGCAGGCCGCCGCACGCATGGGCGGCCTGGATGTGCTGGCCAACGTCGCCGGCATCCAGCGCTACGGTACAGCCGTCACCACGTCGGAAGCGGGTTGGGACGAGGTGATGAATGCCAATGTGCGCAGCGCCTTCCTGGCATCCCGGTCCGCCATCCCGCACATGATCCGGCGCGGCGGCGGGTCGATCGTGGTGGTGGGATCGGTGCAATCGATGACCGCGCAGCGGAATTCCATGGCCTACGTGACCAGCAAGCATGCGCTGGTCGGCCTGGCGCGGTCGATGGCCGTGGATTTTGCGGCGAATAATATCCGCGTCAACTGCGTATGTCCCGGCGCCATCGATACGCCGATGCTGCGCTGGGCCTCGTCGCTCGACGACGACCCGGAGCGGGTTCTGGACGTCTGCCGCAAACTCTCTGTGTTCGGACGCCTGGGAGAGCCGGAGGAAATCGCCCGCGTGATCGCCTTCCTGGCCAGCGATCTGGCTTCATTCATTACGGGCGCGGTGATGGTGGCCGACGGCGGGCTACTTACGCCCACCGGCGGCATGGCCAATCAGGAAGCCGGAACGGGCGGCGGATCGCAGTAAGCGGGCGGAAATCTAATTCGCGGGCACGTGGACAAATAAAACGCGCTTGGGCCCGCGCCCGACCTTCAGCCGCGCCACTTCGCGGCGCGTGTGAGTGTCGATGATGGAGCAGTCGTCGCTATCGCTGTTGCTCACCGCGCCGTACCGGCCCTCGGGAGAAAAGGCGATCCAGTTGGGACACTTGCCCACGTGGATCATCGGCGAAATCTTCCTGGCGGCTACATCGTAAACATAAACGCCGCTGTCGGCCAGGCTGGTGACCCAGAGTTGTCCGTCATCCGGGGTCAGTGCCAGACCGTGCGTGGGAGTGTTCACCTCCAGGGGACAGGCGAGCGGCGGCGCCGGCGGCAGTTCCACCCGGGCGATCACTTTGCGGCCGGGAATATCGGCGATGGCGAATCCGTGCAGATTGGTCAGCGCGGTATACAGGGTCTTTTCGTCGGTGGAAACCGCATAGGGACGCGGGATGCCGCCGGTGGGAATTCTCGCCGCGAAGCTCATCGCACGCAAATCGATCAAGTCGATTTCATGGCCGCCCATGGAGGACACATACAGGCGATCGTTGCTGCCGGCGTTGAAGCAGTTATGCGGCGACTTGACAGGCAGTACCTTGACTATCTTTTTCACCCGGGTGTCGAAGATCTCCACGCGATCGCGGTTGCGGATCGGTATGCCGACATAGCGGCCGTCCGGTGTGGCAGCGCACTCATTGGGTCTGCCGTCCAATGGAACGGAGTCGAGAATCTTGCCGGTGCCGGTCTCGATGGTCTTCAGGCTGTTGTCACTCTCCACGGTGACAAGAAGGCGGCGCCCATCCGCCGGCGCGCAGAGGCCGTGGGGCTGCTTCCCGACTCTTATGGTGTCCACCACTCTAAGCGTGCCGGCGTCGATGACCGTGATGTCGTCACCCAGGCTGTTGTCAACGTAAAGGAGCGTTCTGCCTCCGCCGCCCGAAG
The DNA here is from genome assembly GCA_035499555.1 of Bryobacteraceae bacterium. Taxonomy (GTDB): domain Bacteria; phylum Acidobacteriota; class Terriglobia; order Bryobacterales; family Bryobacteraceae; genus Bog-159. Next base: position 1,876 of record DATJYO010000044.1, on the reverse strand, counting down.
ATGCCCCGATGGCAGCAGCCGCGGATATCAATGTCACTCCGACGACGGCGGATAATGCGCGCATGGATCGCCCCCTCAATGACGGCACGTTTTCGCCGTATGGATCAGTGTACACCGGGGCGTGCAAAGGCCAGGATCTTCGCCGTGAATACATACACGGCCTGCCCCTCCTGGTTCAACATACTGCTCTTTACGGTGATCACGCCCTGGTTCGGCTTTGAGCGCGACGGCGAGATCTCCACGATTTCGCTTTCCACGTGCAGCATATCGCCGGCGCGCGTTGGCCGGGGCCAGGCGATCTCGCCGCCCAACCCGATGATGCCGGCAGCCAGGGGTAATCCCCCGGTGACCATGAGGCGCATCGCCACGGCGGCCGTGTGCCAGCCGCTGGCCGCCAATCCGCGAAAGACGCTCACCTCAGCCGCGGCAGCGTCCAGATGAAAGGGCTGCGGATCGAACTCCGCGGCAAACTCCAGCATGCGGCCTGATTCCATGCGATAAGCATCGGATATGAAGCGCTGGCCGACGTGCATATCGTCCAGATACAGGGGCTGGCCCGGCTGTTCTTGTGAATTCATCGGAGATCCTCGTGCCTACCATTCTGATGCAGCAGTATGCCGGACATTTTCAGGAAACATTGATTTTGGCCCTGTTTCTTGAGAAACTCAGCGCATGAGCGCGCCCGGTAGCCCGGAGAACAGCAACCTTGCGCATTATTACGACTGGGAACTTACCGGCCGGTGTGTGCGGATCTATCTGGATGCCGCGATGGCCGGCCGTCTGCAAGCACAGGTTCTCCAAGGCTTGGAATCCCCCGGTGGCGCTCGTGAGATCGGCGGCATCCTGCTGGGACACGTCGAAGACGCTACGGAGACGACCTGCCCCTTTATAGAAGACTTCGTACCTGTGCCGTGTTCTTACGCGGACGGGCCGTTTTACTCTCTTTCCGGGCAGGACGTTCTGCAATTCGAGTCCGCGCTGCTGCGCGCCGCCCTGGCCGGTTGTGACTCCCAGTCGCGGCAGGTGGTGGGCTACTTTCGTTCGCACACCCGCAATACCCTGTCGCTGGCCGCTGCCGATCTGTCCCTGATCGAAAGCTATTTCACCGAGCCATCCAGCGTATTCATGCTGGTAGAGGTGGCGACCGGCGCGGAGGCCTGCACCGCCGGCTTTTTCGTTTGGGAGGATGGCCGGATCAATTCCGAATGCAGTTCGCTGAAGGCGGCGCTGGGGCCGGCGCCCGATGCCGAAACGTCAGTAAATCCCGGCGTGTCTCCGCCCCCGCCGCGCGCTCCGTGGCGCGGCCTGGTCCTGCGTCTCGCTGTGATCATACTATCGACGGCGGCCCTAGTGATTTCCGCGATCCGGTATCTGAGCGCGCCGCGCCAGACACGCGAGGATGTGGCCGCCTCCGCCAACGCTACGGGTCTGCTCGGGCTACAGGTGGAATCGGATTCCGGCGATTCCGGAGGCCTGGTGCTGACCTGGAACCCGGCGGCTCCCGAAATCGCGCGCGCGGTGCGCGGTGTGCTCTCGATTCTCGATGGACCGGCGGAGAAGCGGCTCCTGTTGGATAAGCTCCAGCTCTCCTCGGGCAGTGTGCTCTACACGCCCACGGGCAGTGATATCAAGTTTCGCCTGGAAGTGTACGATGCCCGCCAGCGAGCCAGCGCGCAGATCCTCCGGGTCCTGCGACCGGCCGTTTCTCCACAGACAACCCCCTGAACCAGCCGCCTCCGCTATTCCTTCGAAAATCTCTGCCCCTAAGGGGACTGCGGGCTTGGGACTAGGGTGACTTGGTATCCGAGCCCTTGCAGACGTTTGACCAGTCGGCGCTTGAGTTGGTCCGGATGGAGCTGGTCAAAGTAGTCGGCAC
>DATJYO010000043.1:0-218554 GCA_035499555.1 Bryobacteraceae bacterium | reverse complement strand
AGGAAAGTGAACAGCGAGAAGCACAGGATGCTGAGCATCAGCGTACGCACGCGGCCGTAGCGGTCGCCGATCGGTCCCCAGACGAACGCGCAGCCCCAGCCCACCAGGAAGAGCGCGAACAGCAGTCCGCCGTAATAGCCGATGTGGGCGGCGGTGGCGGCGAGCCCGGAGCGCGGCAACAGGTCCTTGAGCGCCGGTACCAGCACGAGCGCGAAAATGAACGAGTCCATGCCGTCCAGGGCCCAACCTCCCCAGGACGCCAGGAATCCCCGGATCTGGTTCTGCGTCAGCGACACCTGCATGGGTTCACAGACTGTAATATTGAATCATCAGGTCAACTATGACACGACTCCTCGTCTTGAGTTTCTGGGCCGCGGCGCTGACCGCGCAGCCATCGGCCGGCCTGGACGACAAACTGGCCGCGCCCATCCGCTCCGCCCTGGAAAAGAGCGGCGCGCCGAGCGTGTCGGTGGCCATCGTCATGGATGGCCAAATCGCCTATGCCAAAGCCTTCGGCAGTGCCGATGTGGCCAAGAACCGCGCGGCCGGCGCGGATACCCGCTATGCCGTCGGCTCCGTCAGCAAGCAGTTCACCGCTGCCGCTCTGCTGCTGATGCAGGAACAGGGTAAGCTCTCGCTCGACGACAAGGTATCCAAATACTTCCCGGAGTACACCCGCTCCGGCGAAATCTCGATCCGCCAGTTGCTGTCGCACACCGCGGGCTACGAAGACTTCGCGCCGCAGGATTACATCATTCCCGAATGGCTGAAGCCCACCACGCCCCGAACCCTTCTGGATCGTTGGGCCAAGAAGCCGCTCAACTTCGATCCCGGCACGCGCTGGCAGTACAGCAACACCAACTATGTGCTGGCGGGCGAGATCTTCGAAAAGGCTTCGGGCCAGGGATTGCTCCCCTTCCTGCGGGAGAAGATATTCGAGCCTCTCCGGATGCAGACGGCAGGCGATTGCGAAGCGTCCAGTCCGGCGGATGCCACCGCCTATGGCCGGTTTGCGCTCAGCCCTCCGCGCGTGGTCGCGCGCGAGGCCTCCGGCTGGTACTTCGCCGCCGGCGAGCTTTGCATGACCGCTTCCGATCTGGCCCGTTGGGATATGGCTTTTCTGGAGCACAAGATCCTGTCCGAGAGTTCCTACGCCGAATTCACGCGCCAGGTGCAGCTCAAAGACGGTGATCTGACGCACTATGCGCTGGGCCTGCAACTGGGCGATATGGGCGGAATACCCACCATCTCGCACGGCGGCGAGGTATCCGGATTTCTGGCGTTGAACCTGGTGCTGCCCACGCGGCATGCCGCCATCGTGCTGCTCTCCAATGAAGACGGCGTCAATCTGATCGGCCCGCTTTCCCGCCAGATCGCCGAAATCCTCTTCCAGCCCGACCAGCCGCCGGCTTCCGCCAGGGATACCGAGCAGGTGCGGGCGGTTCTAGAGGGGTTGCGCAAAGGCAAAATCGACCGGCCGCTTTTCACCGCCAACGCCAATTTCTATTTCCGGGATACTACTCTGCAGGACTACAAGACCTCGCTCAGTCCGCTGGGCAAGCTGAAATCGCTGACGCGGACCGGCGAGAATCTGCGCGGCGGCATGACGCATCGCTCCTATCGGGCGGAGTACCAGAAGAAGACCGTCCTGCTCAACATCTACGTCATGCCGGATGGCAAATACGAACAGTTCCTGGTGGTGGGACAGCCATAGCCCGCCGGCCGCCCTTATTTCGGCACCGGGCCGGTCTTGCGTCGCTCGCTGCCTTCTTCAGAGATCAACAGACTCAGAATTCTGGACAGGAAACTGGCGGATAGCACGATGCCCAGGATGACGAGCGTCAGGATCACCACGGCCGATGCCGCCGCGACGGATATCCATCGCATCAGAATTTCTCCCCGCGTGCAGTTTTGCCCGGTCGAGCCGCACGCTCTGACTAATTAGGTTGTGGCGGTCCGGAATAGGTTACATGCGGCCGGTGAAGATCGTGCTTTGTTGGTACTAACGATCTCGATGGACGCGCACGTAGACAGCGGGGCCGGGGAGGCTAACTCCGGCCGCCGGTCCGCGTCTACTACCCAGGTGTCGCCAAACTGGGTATTCTTTTAGGAAGCACTCATGATCCGACAACTGTCACTTGCCCTCCTTTGCTTTGGTACCGCCGCGCTCGCGCAACAGACCGGCGCGGTGGGTGATTGGCCGGATTGGCGCGGGCCGGACCGCAACGGCATCTCCCGCGAAAAGAATCTGCCCGAGAAATGGTCGCTCGACGGCCAGAATCTGGCCTGGAAGGTACACTACGGGGGCCGGTCGACGCCGGTCATCCTCGGCGATCACTTGTACCTGGAGAACACCGCCGGGTCGGGCCAAACCGAGCAGGAAAGGCTGATGTGCTTCCACGCCGATACCGGCAAGCTGTTGTGGGAGCACAAATACAACGTCTTCCAGAGCGACGTGCCGGCGCACCGCGTAGGGTGGGCTTCGCCCGTTGCCGACCCCGAGACCGGCAACGTGTACAGCTTCGGCGTCAACAACCTGCTGGTAGCCTTGACCAGCGACGGCCAGGAGCTGTGGGAGCGTTCCCTCACCGAGGAATTCGTGCCGTTCACCACGCACGGCGGGCGGACCGTTTCGCCGATGATCGACGGCAACCTGGTGATCGTCAGTACGCCCACGTCCACCTGGGGCACGCAGGCGAACCGCGCGCAGCGTTTCATCGCGCTCAATAAGCGCAACGGCGACATTGTCTGGGTGAGCACACCGGGCGGGCGGCCTTACGATACCAGTTACGGGCCGATGAATATCGTCACGGTGAATGGCACACGGCTGCTGATCACCGGCGGCTCGGACGGCGCCGTGCTGGCCATGAAGCCGCAGACCGGCGAGCCGGTCTTCAGCCTGGTGATCGCCAAGCGCGGCTTGAATACGGGCATCGTGATGAACGGCAAATACGCGATTGCCTCGCACGGCGACGAAAACCTGGACAGCAATGAGATGGGCATGATCTTCGCCTTCGACGCCACCCGCCGGGGCAAGCTGGGCAAAGACGCCATCAAGTGGTCGGTGCCGGGATTCGTGGGCGGCTTCTCCTCGCCGGTGATCGACGGCGACCGCATCTACCAGGCCGATAATTCCGGAACGCTGTTCGCTTTCGACGTGGAGACCGGCCGCGAGCTATGGAAACAGAACCTGGGCAGCGTGCAGAAGGCGTCGGCGGTATTCGCGGACGGCAAGGTCTATATCGGCGCGGAGAGCGGCAAATTTTATATACTGCGTCCGCACGCGGACCGCTGTGACGTGCTGAGCGAGGTCGAGCTGCCGGTCGCCCAAAACGGGATCACCTCGCAAAGGGTCCCGGAGCCGGTGGTGGCCGCGGCGGCGGTGGCCCGCGGGCGGGTGTATTTTGTTTCGAGCGACGAGTTGTTCGCTATCGGTCCAAAGAAAACCGCGGGGCAAGCCTGGAAGCCGATCGCGCCCACTATGGAACAGGGACAGGGTGATGTAGCCTGGGTTCAGGTGGAACCGACGGAAATGGTGCTGAAGCCCGGCCAGACGGTTCAGTTGCACGCGCGTCTGTTCGATGCCCAGGGACGCCTCTTGCGCGAAGACGACAGCGGCACGTGGTCGCTCGACCATCTCCGGGGCACGGTCGCAAATGGCAGATTCGAAGTGGCCGCCGGCGACGTGGGCCAGGCGGGGTTGATCAGAGCGACGGTGGGCGGAGTGACGGGTGAAGCCCGCGCGCGCGTGATTCCGCCGCTGCCGTGGAACGAAACCTTCGATTCCTACGCGGTCGGCAGCTTGCCGCCGCATTGGGTGAGCGCGCAGGCGGGCCGTTTTCAGGTGGCCGAACTGGACGGCCAGAAGGTGCTGGAGAAACAGCCCACCGACACGTTGTTCAAGCGGATGAAGGTGTTTATGGGGCCGGCGGACTGGTCCAACTATACCGTGCAGGCGGACATACGGATTCCCGAGAAGCATCGCCAGATGGGCGACGCGGGCATCACCGCACAGCGCTATACGCTGGTGGCGTTCGGCAACAACCAGCGCCTGGAGATGAACTCCTGGCAGCCGGAAGTGGCGCGCCGGGTCTCCGCGCCGTTCGAGCTGAAGCCCGATACCTGGTACCGGCTGAAGCTGCGCGTGGAGAATACGCCGGACGGCAAGACGCGCGTGCGCGGCAAGGCCTGGGCCGTGTCCGATCCCGAGCCGGAGGCGTGGCTCATCGACCGCACCGACCCGATCCCCAACAAGCAGGGCAGTCCGGGGCTTTTCGCCGACGCCCAGTTTGGAGTATATTTCGATAATTTCAAAGTGACGCCAAATCAATGAAACGCGCCTTACTGCTCGCTCTCGTCTGCTTACCGGTTTCGCTGTGGGTGCTGGTTGCGTCCGATCCAGGCACCGGCGATTGGCCCATGTGGGGCGGCACGCCCGATCGCAACATGGTCTCGTTCATGAAGGGCATTCCCACCACCTGGGATCTGAAAACCAGGAAGAACGTGAAGTGGATGGCGGAGCTCGGCTCGCAGAGTTACGGCAACCCCGTGGTGGCGGGCGGCCAGGTCTACTGCGGAACCAACAACGAACACGTGCCGCCGCGCGACCCCCAGGACGTCGGCGACCGCGGCGTGCTGCTGTGCTTTCGCGAGTCCGACGGCAAGTTTCTGTGGCAGCAGGCCAACAAGAAACTGCCGCAAGGCCGCGCGCTCGACTGGCCCTTTCAGGGCGTGTGCTCGTCACCGCTGGTGGAGGGCGATCGCCTGTATTACACCACCAACCGCTGCGAAGTGATGTGCCTGGACACCCACGGCGACGGCAACGGGCACGCAAAGATCGTCTGGAAATACGACATGATCGACGAGGTTGGCTCGTCCCCGCACAACATGTCGAACTCGTCGCCGGTGTCCTACGGCAACCTGGTGTTCGTGGGGACGGCCAACGGGCAGGACGAGAGCCACGTGCACATTCCCTCGCCGCGCGCGCCTACCATGATCGCGCTCGACAAGCACACCGGCAAGAAGGTCTGGGAGGTGAACAACGTCGGCGAGCGCATCCTGCACGGGCAGTGGTCGTCGCCGGCGGTAGGCAAGGTCGGCGATACGGTGCAGGTAGTGATCGGCGAAGGCGACGGATGTGTGCGCGGCTACGAAGCGGAGACCGGCAAGAAGCTGTGGGAATTCGATCTGAATCCCAAGGATTCGGTTTGGCCCAAGACGCGCAACGAGGTGATCGCCACGCCGGTGATCTGGGAGAACAAGGTGTTCATCGCCAACGGGCAGGATCCGGAGCACGGCGAGGGCGTGGGACACCTGTACGCCATCGACGCCACCAAGCGCGGCGATATCACCCAGACCGGCCGTATCTGGCAGTACGACAAGATCCGGCGTTCGATCTCGACCGGGTCGATTTATAACGGGCTGCTGTTTTACTCCGATTTCAGCGGATTTCTGCATTGCCTGGACGTGAACACCGGTAAGGAGTATTGGACGCAGGACCTGCTGTCGGCCGTGTGGGGCTCGCCCATGGTGATCAATGGCAAGGTCTACCTCGGCGATGAAGACGGCGATATCTACGTGCTGGAAGCGTCCAAAGAGAAGAAGCTGAGCTCGCAAATCAACATGGGCAGCTCGGTGTATGCCACGGTGGTGCCGGCGCACGGCACGCTGTTCGTCATGAACCGCAACGAGCTGTGGGCGCTCAGCGAGAACCAGTGAACTTCGACCTGCGGACGCGCGTCGTTTTCGGCGAATCCAGGTTCGCCGAACTGGGCGGGCTGGCGCGGGATCTGGGTTTCCGGCGGACATTGGTGGTCTCCGATGCGGGACTGGCAGGCACGGGCTTTCCGGCGCGGGCGATCGAGATGCTCGGACAGGCGCACCTGTTCGACGGCTTCTCGCCCAACCCCGATACGGAGATGGTGAAGGCCGGCCGCGTCGTGGCGGCGGCACATGAGATCGATTCGCTTGTCGCCTTGGGCGGCGGCAGTTCGCTCGACTGCGCCAAGGGGATCAACTTCGTGCTGACCAACGGCGGCAACATGCGCGACTACTGGGGTTTCGGCAAGGCTTCGCGGCCGATGCTGCCGATGATCGCCATTCCCACCACGTCGGGGACCGGCAGCGAAGCCCAGAGCTACGCCCTGATTTCGGATTCGTTGACGCATGTGAAGATGGCCTGCGGCGATCCGAAGGCGGCGTTTCGCGCCACCATACTCGACCCGCTGCTGACGCGCTCGCAGCCGCGCGCCGTGACGGCTGCGGCGGGGTACGATGCGATCTCGCACGCGGTCGAGAGTTACGTCACCACCCAGCGGACGGCGGCATCCGTGCTGTTCGCACGGGAAGCCTGGCGGCTGCTTTCGGCGAACTTTGCACGCGTGCTGGCCGATCCCGATGATCTGGAGGCACGCGGCGCCATGCTGCTGGGGTCGCATTACGCCGGCATCGCCATCGAAAACTCCATGTTGGGCGCCACGCACGCCTGCGCCAATCCGCTGACCGCGCATTACGGCACAACGCATGGCGTAGCCATCGCGGTGCTGCTGCCGCACGTGGTGCGGTGGAATCGGCAAGCCGCGGGCGGACTGTACCGGGAGTTGGGCGCGGCGGACCTGGCGGACGATCTGGCACGTATGGCGGAAATCGCCGGGCTGCCGGCGCGTCTGCGGGATTTGAGTGTGACGGCAGACGCGCTTGGGATGCTGGCCGGGGAGGCGGCGGCTCAATGGACCGGGCGCTTTAATCCGCGGCCGTTCGACGCCGCCGGGGCGCTCGAAATCTACCAGGCGGCGCACTGAATTTACAAGCCTTTTACAGCTTCCTCACTTGCCCGAGCGGGCGTCTCTGTTACGGTTGAGACTATGAAGACAGTCTTGTGCCTGGCGGCGTTTGCGGCGATCGCCCCGGCGGCCAGCTCGATTTTCCAGGTGGTCCGCACTCCCAACGAAAACTTCAACAACGGCCTGCTGGCGATTTCGGCGTCGTCGCCGAACGACATCTGGGCCGTAGGGCAGTCCACGATTCATTACGACGGGACCGCGTGGACGGCCTTCCCCGCCCCCGGAATCAAGGGCAACAACACCAGCAACCTGGGCGGCGTGTACGACGTGTCGCCGACGGAAGCGTGGGCGGTGGGAACCACCGGCATTACCCTGGGCAACCTGCAGCAGGTGATCGAGCATTGGGATGGCTCCCAATGGAGCGTCTATCCGGGTCCGACGTTCGCTCCCGGCGATCAGCCGAGCCTGAACGCGATGACGGGCATCGCTCCGAACGATATCTGGGCCGTGGGCAGCCTGCTGAGCAATAACGGCCAGTTGCTGAGCTTCCTGTTCGAGCATTGGGACGGGACTTCCTGGACCGCGACCACGATTCCTTCCGGCGACGCCTTTCTGTTGGCGGTATCCGCGGCTGCCAGTAACGATGTCTGGGCCGTGGGTTTCACGGGGCCCGAGAACGACAGCAGCCGCACGCTGGTGATGCACTACGACGGCAAAAGCTGGCGGCAGTTCGCCACGCCCAGCGTGGGGAGTGGAGCCAATCAGTTCAACAGCGTGGTGGCGATGGCGCCGAACGACGTATGGGCCGTCGGTTTCTCCATGGCTGTGCCGCCGCCGAAGCGGGTCCCCAACCAGACCCTGATCGAGCACTGGAACGGATCGAGCTGGGCCGTGGTGTCCAGCCCCAACGTGGGACCGAACAGCGTGTATCAATCGAACACGCTGTACGGCGTGACGGCGGTTTCATCGTCGGACGTCTGGGCGTTCGGCTCGTACTTCGCCGCCAGCGGTTCGGGGCACCAGATGACGCTGCTGGAACATTGGGACGGCAGTTCCTGGACCATCCAGCCGAGCCCAAATCCGGGAGCCAACGGCAGCTTCCTGTCGGACATCCTGTTTGCCGGAGTCTGCCCGTCGCCCGGCGACGTGTGGATCGTGGGCGCCGAGGATCATGCGCCTTACGACATCACGCTGGCGATTCACAGTACCACGGCGGCGCCCATGGACCCGCGATAGAGCATCACATGTCTTCCAGCTTTAGCTGGATATCGGCTTTGGCCCAGGCGGCTTTGAATTCGCGCTCGACCCAGGCGGCCTCTTCGGTTTTGCCCTGGGCCGCCAGCGATTTCATGAGCCCGAACAGCATGCGGCCGTTGCGCGGCGAACGCTTCACACCCGCGCGGAACACGGCTTCCGCTTCCGCGGGCTGGCCCGCGCGCAACAGCGCCGCGCCCAGCGACTCGCGCACGGGATAATACCAGTCCGGCGGCTCGTCATAGGTGAACTCGTCCTGCTGGGCCACGGCCCGCTGCCAATGCGGCACGGCTTCGGCGGGCGTGGCGGACATGCGCGCGCTCACGATCTCCAGGGCCAGGGCCAGCACATCCGTGGCCTTGGTGTACCCATAGTAGGCGTCGGCGGGAAGATGGGCGCGGATGTCTTCGAGTGCCGCGCGCTCCCGCCCGGCCGCGGCAACATCGCCCCTGGCGGCGAAGGCCACCCCGCGCGCGTATCGCCACATGGCCACGGTCTGCCGCAGGCTGTCTGCTGGCTGCGGCGTCTTCAGGATGCCGTCCCAATCGCCGAAGCGTACCCGGCCAAAGATGGTTACCGCATTGAATGCGTCGGCCATCTCGGGCATGGTCTTCAGCATGGGCTCCAGGGCCGCGGCCATCTCGGCGGCGGCGTGCAGGCCGTCGGCCTGGCGGCCCTCCATCCAGCGCGCGTAGGCGATGAAATGCAGGTTGTGGACGTAGTAGGCGCGGTATCCGCTGTGCGTGATCCCGGTCCGCTCCATATATTCGCGGTCTACCGCCACGGCCCTCTCGTTGAGCGAAGCCGCCATTTCGTAATCGCCCGTCACCAGCCAGATGTGCGCCGGCATATGCACGATGTGGCCGGCCCAGGGTACGATGCCCATCAGGCGCTGCGCGCTGGGGATGCCCCGCTCGGGGGTGGGCGACGACTCCACCGAGTGGATGTAGAGATGGTTGGCTCCCGGATGATCGGGCCACCGCCGGAGCACCTCTTCCAGGATGCGCTCGGCTTGGGGCACGCCCGCGGCCGGCGTGCCGTCGTTGGCGTACCAGTGCCAGCGGACCGGAATCAGCAGGCTCTCGGCGTAAAGCGTCAGCGCGTCAGGGTCGTCGGGCCAGCGCTTCGCCAGCGCGCGCGTGGCGTCGATGTACGGCTGCGGCTGATATTCCGGGCAGCGCGCGGCGGCGGCGCGCACATAGGCCTGTTCCTCCGGCGGCGCGCCGGCGATCTTCATCCCGGCCGCGGCCGCCTCGCAGGAGGCCTTCATGTTGTATTCCGCGTCGCCATCCATGTTGACGTACGGGCCTTGCGCCATCGACATTCCCCAGTAAGCCATGGCCGCCGACGGATCCAGCTCGGCCGCTTTGCGAAACGAGCGCAGCGCTTCGTAGCGGTTGAAGGCGTAGATCAAGATCAGGCCCTGATCGAAGAATTTTTGCGCCTCGGCACTGGCGGTGTGGATCGGGTGATGCCAGATTCCCAGGCCTGGATACAACTCGACGGGCTTCTCCTGCGCAGCCAATAGACCCGCGGACAGCAAGCAGACAAAGAGCGTTCTCATAATCCCCTCAGAAGCGCAAAGGGGCGCGTCTGCCCCGTTTTGCGCGTGTTCCTCAAGAGACATGATACGTAAGTTGCGGACGGTTTGGATGGGACGACGCGTTTCGACCGCCGGCTAACTGACGGCGATCCGATGCAGCGTTTTGAAGAACTCCGGAAACGAGACCGAGGCCGCCTCCGCGCCGTGAATCACCGACTCGCCATCGGCGGCCAGCGCGGCAACGGAGAACGCCATGGCAATGCGGTGATCGCCGAAGGAATCCAACTCCGCGGCATGGAAATGCTGGCCGCCCGGAATTACCAGGCCGTCCGGCAGCTCTTCGACGGACACACCCATGCGGCGCAGATTGTCCGCCACCGTCGCGATGCGGTCGGTCTCCTTGACGCGCAGTTCGCCGGCATCGCGAATGGTAAGTCCTTCTTCGCTGGCGGCGCCCAGCACGGCCAGCACGGGGATCTCGTCAATCACGGCGGCGGTGGTGTCCTTCTCGATGATCCCGCCGCGGACGCGCGACGCGGTGACCACCAGTTCGCCCTGCAGTTCTCCGTGGCGGCTTTCCACCCCGGCGATGCGCAGGCCGGCGCCCATGCCCGCCAGAAAGTCGAGCAGGGTAGAGCGGGTGGGATTCAATCCTACTCCGCGGATAGTCAGGCGCGAACCGGGCAGGAGCAGCGCCGCCACAATGAAAAAGGCGGCCGACGACAGATCCGCGGGCACCTCCAGGTCGCAGGCGTGCAGCGCCGGGCGGCCGGGCAAGGCGATGGTCTTGCCTTGCACGCGGAGATCGGCGCCGAATTCGCGCAGGGCGATCTCGGTGTGGTCACGCGATCGTACCGGCTCGCGCACGATGGTCTCGCCTTCCGCGTACAATCCTGCGAACAGCACGCAGGTCTTCACCTGCGCGCTGGGCACGGGCAGCGTATAGTCGATGGGACGCAGACGGGCGCCGTGGATTTCAAGCGGCGGGAAACGGCCGTCGCGGGCCGCGATCGATGCGCCCATCCGGCCGAGCGGATCCATGATGCGGCGCATGGGACGCTGCGACAGGGACTGGTCGCCGCCGATGCGGGTGGTGAACGTCTGCGCCGCCAGGATGCCGGAGAGCATGCGGATGGTGGAGCCGGAGTTGCCCGCATCCAGATCGGAATCGGGCGCGCGCAAGCCATCCAGGCCGCGGCCGCGAATGGTCACCTCGGTCCCGTTCTCCTCCACGTCTGCGCCCAAGGCGCGCATGGCATTCAGCGTGGAGTGGCAATCCGCGCCGGTGGAGTAGTTCCGTATGCGACTCTCTCCATCGGCGATGGAGGCGATCATGGCATAGCGATGCGAGATCGACTTATCGCCGGGAAGCGTGATGGAGCCGGACAGAGAGCGCACCGGCGAGATTCGTTCGGCCATCGGAACATTCCATTTTACCGTGTGCCGCCAGCCGGCCTTCAGTTCGACTTCTCCACCAGCGCGCGCACCGAAATGCGGTGATCCAGAATCAAGCGGCGTACCTGGGCGGGCGTCAGCCGGGCCATACGCCGCACCGCCGCGCGTTTGCGCAGCATGCGGGGCAATAACAGCAGCGCCGCCAGGTCCGCGCGCACGATCGCCGAGGCGAGGCGCAGCTTGTTAGGAAAGCCCGGGAAACGCGCCATCTCGCCTTTCCCGCGCGCCGCGGCTGCCACGCCTCCCGCCAGGCGCAAGGCGAAATAGAACGGATTGAGCAGCAGCAGGCGCCAGGGGAAAAGCTTGGCGGCCAGCAGCACGCGATTGCGCTCGATCAGGAAAATGCGGCGCGGGGAACCGGCGTCCAGGCTGCCGCCGCGATGATGGCGCACCACCGCCTCCGGCGCGTAGCGGCAGCGCCACCCGGCGATGCGCGCCCGCAAGCCCAGTTCGGCATCGTCGGCGAACATGAAGAAGTCTTCGTCGAAGCCGCCGATCCGGTCCAACATTGCTTTGCGATACATGGCGGCGCAGCCGTCCGGCCACAGGCAATCGCGGTCCCGATCGTATTGGCCCTGGTCGATCTCGCCCGTGCCCCGGCCGCGATTCTGGCCGTCCGGATAGATCAGGTGGCCGGCTTTGTCGATGCGCCGCGGGTCTTCGTAGACCAGCACCTTGGCGGCGGCCATGCCGACTTCCGGCGCGTCGAAGGCGCGCCGCAGAGCGGCCAGAAAGTCAGGTTCGGCCTCGGCGTCATTGTTCAATAGCGCGATGAACGCGCCGCGCGCGGCCGCGAATGCCTGGTTATTGGCGGCGCAGAAGCCGCGGTTCTCGGCGTTGGCAATCACGCGCGCGCCGAATTCCTCGCGCGCCATTTCGGCCGAGCCGTCACGCGATCCGTTGTCGACCACGATCACCTCGAAGCGCGCGTCACGCTGCCGCGTCAGCGATTCGAGGCAGGCCCGCAGGTAATCGCGCCGGTTCCAGTTGACGACGGCCACCGAGATCTCGGGCGGCGCGGGAGTCATGCGGGATCAGGGCCGGGGCGAGGCGGACGCCTGCGAGGCGGTGACGGTCAAGGGATTCGCCAGGTGATGCTGCGCGTAGTATCCCGGCCGCACGCGCTCCACGATCTGCGCCACCGGCCGCTCCAGCACGCGGAAGTACGGTTGCGGGTTCAGCCCGATCCAGAAGGCCCAGGCGATCAGCGGGGCGAATACCGCGATCTCGCGAAACGACAGGTCGCGCAGCTTCAGGTTCTTCTCGGAGATCTCGCCGAGCATGGTGCGCTGGAACAGCCAGATCAGGTAAGCCGCGCCCAGGGCGATGCCCACCGCCGCCCAGAACGCCCAGTTGAAGGACATCTGATAGGCGCCCTGCAATATCGTGATCTCGCCGATGAAGCCGTTGAGCGCCGGCATGCCGAGCGAGCTCAGAGCCGCGATCAGGAAGACGATGGTGAAGATCGGCATCACCTTCATCAACCCGCCGTATTCGGAGATCTCGCGCGTGTGGCGGCGCTCGTACACCACCCCGACGATCAGGAAGAGCATACCGGTCGAGATGCCGTGGTTGATCTGCTGGATGATGGATCCGGAAATGCCCGCCGGATTCAAGGCGAAGATCCCCAGCGTGCAGAAGCCCAGGTGGCTGACCGAAGAATAGGCGATCAGTTTCTTCCAGTCCTTCTGCATCAGGCACACGGCCGCGCCGTACACGATGGCGATGATGGAGAGGATCGACATGATGTAGACGATGGTGGTGTTGCGGGCGGAATCCGGCAGCAGCGGCAGCGAGAAACGCAGGAAACCGTAGGTGCCCATCTTCAGCAGGACGCTGGCCAGGATCACCGAGCCGGCCGTGGGCGCCTCGGTGTGCGCATCCGGCAGCCAGGTGTGGAACGGGAACATAGGCACCTTCACGGCGAAGCCGACGAAGAAGGCCCAGAAGACCCACCATTGCATCGAGGGCGTGAGGCTGGTGCGCAGAAGGTCGGCGTAGTCGAAGGAGTAGGCCTGGAATTGCGTGTAATGCTGGAAGTACAGCGTCAGGATGCCCAGCAGCATCAGCACCGAGCCGATCAAGGTATAAATGATGAACTTGATGGCCGCATACGCGCGCCGCTGGCCGCCCCAGATGGCGATGATGAAGTACATGGGCACCAGCACGGTCTCCCAGAAGACGAAGAACAGCAGCAGGTCGAGCGCCATGAAGACGCCCAGCATGGCGGTCTGCAGCAGCAGGAAGAAGCAGTAGTATTCCTTCAGCCGGTTCTCGATGGCGTTCCAACTCGACAGGATGGCGATGAAGCCGATGGCGGTGGTCAGCATCACCAGGAGCATGCCCAGCCCGTCCACGCCGAGGTGGTAAGAGGCGCCGATGCTGGGAATCCAGGAGGCCTGCTCCTCGAAGGCCCAGGTCTTGGTGCGGTCAAATTGGAAGACCAGCGGCAGCGATACCAGGAAGCCGGCGAACGCGACGATATTGGCCCACAGCTTGATCAGGCGCGGCTGCGAGGAGGGCAGGAACATCAGAACCAGCATGCCGGCCAACGGCGTGAACAGCACGATGGAGAGGATATGGTCCATAGGGGAACGGAGCAATTATCTTATCACCGGGGGCCGCGTCATGGTGCGCGCAAGGCGGGCACTCAGGCCAGGTCGATGGTGAACGTGGTTCCTTTGCCCGGCTCGCTGCGCACGGCGATCTTTCCGCCGTGATCGCTGACCACCGACTGTACGATCGCCAGCCCGAGCCCGGTGCCATGCGTCTTGGTCGTGTAATACGGGGTGAACAGGCGCGCGCACTCCTCCGGCGTCAGCCCTTGGCCGGTATCGGCCACCTCCAGACGGACGCCGCCGTCGTGCACCGTGGTGCGGACCGTGAGGGTGCCGCCGGCGGGCATGGCGTCGATGGCATTGAGTACCAGGTTCTGGACGGCGCGTGCGATCTGGCCGGGATCGGCCTGCACGGCGCGCAGGTCCGCCGCCAGTTCCAGGCGCGCTGTCACGTGCGCGGCGGCCATCTGCGCCTCGAACAGTTTCAGGCTCTCCTTTACCAGGGCGTTGAAATCGACCGTCTCGAGCTGCGGGCGCGGCATTTTGGAGAAGTCGCTGAAGCGCCCGATGATGCCGCGCATCTTGCCCAGTTCGGCCAGCAGCGTGGCGGTGCTCTCGCGAAAGACCTCGTCGAACTGGTCGGGATGCGCTTCGCGGGCACGCTGCAGGTTTTCCACCGTGATCTGCAGGGGGAAGAGCGGATTCTTGAGCTCGTGCGCCAGCCGCCGCGCCAGTTCGCGCCAGGCCGCCACGCGCTCGGCCTGCAACAGGCGGTCGCGCTGTTCCAGCAGATCGCGCGTCATCTGGTTGAAGGCCGCCGCCAGGGCGCCGATCTCGTCGCCGGAGCGCACATCCACCTGCGTATTCCAGTCTCCGGCCGCGACCGCGCGGGCTCCCGCCGCCAGCGCCTCCACGGGACGGGTGATGCGCGCCGTCGTCCACATGGCGACCAGCAGGGCGAGCAGAATGCCGCCCGCCGCCACCAGAATCTCCACCCGGCCCAGAAAGCGCTCCAGCCCCACCTGCTCGGCGCGCGAGCTGCCCACCAGGAAGGCGCCCATCAGTGCGCCGTCGGGACCGGGCAAGGGAATGGCGTGGAATGTCTCGGCGCTGGCGGCGTCGCGCGACCATTGCACGGTGCGGACCGCCTCGGCGCTGGGACGCCGGCGCAATGCCTCGATCAGCGGCATCAGGCCGGCGGTCTCGCGCAGGGCACCGTTGGCGCCCACCACCAGTTGCGGCTCGCGATAGAGCAGCGCGCGCATGCCCACGGGCAGCACAAAGGACGCCACAAAGTCGCGATCCAGGGCCTCGCCGCCGATCACGTACAGTTGGCTGTCTGCCACCCGGGCGACGCGCACCGCGATCAGGCCCAGGGCGGTGTCGGTGGGCAGTTCTTCGCGTTTCAGGAAGGGCGGCTGGGTGTCCCAATCGTCGCGGCGGGTGACCCAGTCTTCCTGATACAGAAACCGCGCCGGCCACTGCGCCGACGAAATGATGCTGCCCGCGCCCGATACCAGTTCCAGAAAATCCAGGCCGTGCGCGGCGGCCACCTCGTGCGCCGTATCGACGTAGGCCGCCGGATCGGCATCCGGGCGTCCCAGCGCGATCACCATTTCGCGCATGCTGTCCGCGGCCGCGATGTCCCCGACCTTTTGGGCGATCTCGCGCTGCCGCCGCTGGTACTCCTGGCGGAACTGGGCGATGGCCGCGTCCACGCGCTGCCGGTCGAGGCGTTCGAAGGCGCGGCGGGTGGTGGTGGAGACAATGGCGCCCACGAACACCACCGCCAGGACCATGATCCCGGCGAACGCCAGCAGCAGTCGGGTGCGAAACGTCATGGCGTGTTGCCCGCCAGCCACAGATTATCGAAGCGCCAGTCGCCCAGCCGGGTGAGGGCCGGCGGCGCGTAAACGCGCACACGCGCGGCGGCGCCATAGAGATCCGGCAGATGGAACAGCGGAACGACGCGATCGTCTTCGAGCAGGCGCCGTTCGGATTCATAGACGGCCTGCAAGGCGCCCGGGGCTGAGGGGGCATGGAGGCCGAAGCTGGCGGCCAGGTCCGCCAGCGCTGCCGCCGGGTCCAGATCGTGCAGGCGGCGTTCCACCAGGCGCACATCGGCGGGCTGGCCGGGCGGCAGCACCTGCACCGTCAGCCCGGCATCCCGCGCATTGACGGCCACGCGGTCGGCCAGCAGGCGCGCGGCGGGGATGGCCGGATCGAACGACAGCGTAACGGCCCGCGCGGCGGGCGGCAGGGCGTTCGCCAGCGCGCGGGCGCGCGAAAGATCGGGCGATGGCGAGAATACAAGCGCGTATCCGCTGATCCACTGCGGCAACAGGGCCGCTGCCGCGTCGCCCTGTTTTTGCAGGAGAACGGTATGCATGGCCGCGCGGTCGAGGGAAAGCGCCAGGGCCTGGCGCAGGCGCGCGTCCGGCAGGCGGCCCGGCTCGGCCGCGAGCGCAATCAGCCGGATATCCGCCGACATCCACACGGTCCGGCCGTGATCGGCGGCGCGCCTGACGTCGGCGGGGGCGAGTTCGGCAAGGTCGGTCCTGCCGAGTTCCAGATCCGCGAGCTGATCGCGCGGCGCGCGGCCCAACTGCACTTCGATGCCATCCAGGAACGGGCGGCCACCCCAGTAATCCTCGTTGGCGGCAAAGGATGCATGTTTGCCGGCTTCGAACGCGGTGAGGCGGAACGGCCCGCTGGGGACCACGTTACGGTCCGCGAGGTCGAACAGCAGGCGGGCGATGCCGCGCTCGGCGCGGAAGACGACGGAGTCGCCATTGGGGACGGCCCCCGGCAGGGACGCCAACGCGGCGGGTGTCAACGGCGCACCGTCGTGCAGCCGCACTCCCGGCCGCAGAGTGAATCGCCAGCGCCGGCCATTGCCTTCGTGCTGCCAGCTCAGCGCCAGCCAGGGCTGCGGCGTGCCGGCAGCATCCAGCCGCACCAGCGGCTCGTAGACCAGCGAGCGCAGCGGACCGGCCTCGACGGCATCCAGGGACGCGGGCGCGGCGCGCATCTCCACGCGCAGGGTCCCGCCGTAACGCGGATGCGTGGCCGCCGCCGCAGCCAGCGCACTAAGAGCCGCAAGCGGGAGCCAGGCTGTAAGCCGCATAACGTCCGGTTTCCAGATCGTGAGATACGACGGTGGCGGAACTGCCGGCGGACCACAGGGCCGCGATCCGTCCGGTCACTCCTACGGCCGGTCCGGCCGCGGCCGCAGCGCCGTTGCGGAGCTCGAATGGCTGGACCGATTCGGACTGCGCCACTACCAGGCGCGGACCGCAGGGCGTCTGCAGGCCGGCCGCATCGCCGTCCCAGGCGTCGATGGCGGCGGTCTGATCCCATGCCGGCGAATAGACCCGGGCGCGCCCGTCCACACCGGCTGTCAGCCAGGCGTCACCCAGCAGCGCGGCGGAATAGAACGGCGGAATATCGTGCGCGCCGCCGGGGGAGGCGAATATGCGGCCGGTGAAGAAGTTGCGGGCCGAGTCGAAAGACGCCAACACCCCGGGGCCCAGCAGCCAGGGGTCCTGCGAGTCATGGCATTCGACAGAAAGCTGCGGCTCGACCGCGCCGCGGCAAATCACGCCCGGCAGCCAGGCGGTAAACGCGGGGAGGCTCAGCGACAGATGCCCGCGAAGGTCGCGCGGCCATACGTGGGCGCCCGGGATCGCCGCCGACTGGCGCGCCGTGCCCTGGAGCAGCCAGACGCCGGAGCCGTCCAGCACCAGCGTTCTGTCGCCGCTGCGAACCGCGTCCAGAATGGGGCGATCCTGCTCCCAGAGCAGGTTGGCCTGGAGCGTGACGCGCGCCGCGCGCGGGGCGGCGGTACGCGGCCAGGACTCCAGCAGAACCTGGCGCTCGCCGCTGCGGCGCACTTCCGCGGAAAGGACGAAATCCGCCAGGTTCTCCGAAATCGTGATTTCGACCGTAGCGGCGGGCGATCCGGCGGGCTTGAATTCAGCTTCGAATACGCGGCGAATGTCCGCCGCATCGGCCGGGCTGAGGCTGGACATGTTCTTCACCGTCACGGCGGCTGGTTCGTGATTTACGACGACGGCCACCGCGCGGGCCAGGTCGTGCGCCGCGCCACCCATGTCCAACGCCAAAAGAACCAATACCAGGGGGCTCAAACCTTCATGATCGCATGCGCCGCGGCCGGCTAAACCAGCTCGTGCATGGCATGGCCGATATCTTCGGCGATCATACGGCGCTTGCTCTTCTCCAGGAAGAAGCTCAGGCCCGCCTGCAGGTAGGAAGGGAAGACCCGCATGCCGCGGAAGAAGAACTGCTGTTCCCGGATCTTGTAGGTCGAATCGGGCGGAATCACGCGGGGCTGGCCGGCGCGCTGCGCGATGTAGTTGACGGCCTTGATGGCGACGTCTCCCATCAGCATCAACGCTTTCAGATTGGGGAACAAACGAAGCTCCTTTTCGAGCAGTTGGGAGCATTGGCGGACCGAGGCGCCCTGGATGCCGTAACCGGACTTGCCGCACTTAATGGCGGTGGTGAGGTAGATACCGTGGTCGAGAATGTCCTGCGCCGATGTAACCGGCACGCCCGCATCGTTGAACGCCTGCACGGTAGTCCGCTGGAACAGCGGTTTGCCCTTGGCGTAATAATTGTCGGCGAGGTCCTCGGCAGCGGCCTCCGAGATCATCACCATGGAAACGGCTTCCGGCCGCAGTTCCACCCCCGGCACGGCATAGCAGCCGTGCTTCACGTCGAGACACGGAAACCCTTTGCACCGTACACACTCATCAACGCGCACAGGATCCTCCTTTTGGCTTACCAGGCCGCAAATCCTGCCATTTATAGTCTACAGCGGCGCCGCCCGGTTTGCGCGCCCCGGGCTATAATCGGCAGCATGCATCACGCCTCGATCCTTGAACTTGCCCTGCCCCTGCTGTTTTTTTCGACCCTGGTGGTGAACGCGCAGCCGGCCCCGCCGGCGGCTCCCACCAACGACCATCGCGAAGTGCGCCATGGCGCCACGGTGGTGGATAACTACTACTGGCTGCGCGAGAAGTCGAATCCCAAGGTGGTCGCCTACCTGGAAGCCGAGAACGCCTACACCAAGGCCATGACGGCGGACCTGGAGCCGTTTCACGATGCGCTCTACAAAGAGATGCTGGCGCGGGTGAAACAGACGGACCTCTCGGTTCCGGTGCGCCGCGGCCCCTACTTCTATTACTCGCGGACTGAAGAGGGCAAGCAGTATCCCATCCAGTGCCGCCGCAAGGGCAGCATGGAGGGCGCCGAGGAGATTCTGCTGGATCCCAACGAGCTGGCCAAGACCCACAAGTTCGTCGGCCTGGGCGCCTTCGTGGTGAGCGACGACCAGCAGATGCTGGCCTACACCGTGGATTTCACGGGCTTCCGGCAATACCGGCTGCAGGTCAAGGACCTGCGCAGCGGGGAGACGCTGGCGGATACGGCGGAGCGCGTCGATTCGGTGGAGTGGGCCGCCGACAACAAGACGCTGTTCCTGGTTACCGAGGACGCGGTGACCAAGCGCAGCGATAAGCTGTGGCGGCACGCGCTGGGCAGCAGCGGCCTGGAACCGCTCTACGACGAAAAGGACGAACTGTACGACATCGGCATCGGCAAGACGCGGGATAAGAAGTACCTCACGCTGTGGATCGGCAGCAAGGACACCACCGAGTGCCGCATCCTACGTGCGGACCAGCCGGAATCGAACTTCACGGTCTTCCTGCCGCGCGAGAAGAAGCACCGCTATTATGTCGACCATCGCGGGGAGCTGTTCTATATTCGCACCAACCAGGATGGGCGCAATTTCGGCATCATGACCGCGCCCGAGAGCAATCCGGCGCGCAAGAACTGGAAGGTGTTTTTGGCGCAACAGGACGACGCCCTGCTGGAGCATTTCGATCTCTTCCAGGACTTCGCGGTGGCGGTCACCCGCTCGCAAGCCGTGGACCATCTGCGGGTCTACCAGTTTCGTACGGGCCAATGGGAGGAGATCGCGTTCCCGGAGCCGGTCTATTTCGCGACTCCGGGCGGGACGCCCGAGTTCGACTCGAAGACCTATCGCTACCACTACCAGAGCTTCATCACACCGCCGAGCGTTTACGATTACGACGTGGCCGCCGGAAGCTCGACGCTGCTCAAACGGCAGGAGGTATTGGGCGGCTACGACCCCACGCAGTACGTCTCCGAGCGGCTGTGGGCCACGGCGCGCGACGGTGTGAAGGTGCCGATCTCGATCGTGTACAAGAAGGGCTTCGTGCGGGACGGGCATGCGCCGCTGTTTCTGTACGGCTACGGCTCGTACGGTATCGGCACGCCGGCGACGTTTTCGAGCAACCGCCTGAGCCTGCTGGATCGCGGCATGGCCTACGCCATCGCGCACATCCGCGGCGGCAACGAGATGGGCGAGAAGTGGCGGGAAGACGGCATGCTCATGAAGAAGAAGAACACCTTTTGGGACTTCATCGACTGCGCCAAGTACCTGATCGCGGAGAAGTGGACCTCCAGCCAGCGGCTGGTAATCGAAGGCGGCAGCGCCGGCGGCCTGCTGATGGGCGCGGTGGTCAACATGGCCCCCGACCTGTTCCGCGCGGTGCATGCCGCGGTGCCGTTCGTAGACGTGATGAACACCATGATGGACGCGTCGCTGCCGCTGACGGTGGGCGAGTACCTGGAATGGGGCAACCCCAACGAGAAGGCCGCGTACGACTACATGAAGACCTACAGTCCCTACGACAACCTGGAGAAGCGGGCGTACCCCGCGATCCTGGTGACAACAAGCTTCAACGACAGCCAGGTGATGTACTGGGAGCCGGCCAAATACGTGGCCCGGCTGCGGACGCTGAAGACGAACGACACGCCGCTGCTGCTAAAGATCAAGATGGAGCCGGCCGGTCACGGGGGCGCGTCAGGGCGGTACGACCGCATGAAAGATCAGGCGTTCGAATACGCCTGGCTGCTGGCGGAGGTGGGGATCACGAAATAGCCGGGCGCGCATTTTTTTACGAACGAAGCCAATAAGTTCTTTGTTTTCAGATATTCAATTTTCAAAGATCGCATGGCGCGCGGGCCAGCAACCGTGCCGAAGGTAGCATGGCGGGAGGCTGGGAACAGCGCCGCGCGGAGGGTAGGTGTCTGGGCTGGGGGCGTTTAGGGGCGGATGCGCGATGGTGACTCCCAGAACGAATACAGCGCATTACCGGCCAGGCGCCGGGCGTTGGGGTACTGGGCGCGGATCCGGGGAGGCGGGCCGGCCTGATCGCATAGCCAGGCGATAGAGCGAATCGTGGACGGCGGGCGATCGAGGGTGGCGGCGCCGTGGGGAGGAAATACCAACCAGCCGGAGCCTTGCGGCATGGCCCAGACTACATCCGGGAAGTCGTAGGTGACGGTGCGGATATTGGGCGCCTCGAAGGTATCGCGCAGGCAATAGATCAGTTTTTCTTCCGGCGGGCCGTCCATGGAATCGACGAGACGCGCTATCTCGCGCTGAGAATTCTCGATCAGCCGGGTAATGCGCGGGGTGGCACGGAGCAGCAGAAAGGGCAGCCGGGTGGGCCCGGGGCGGATGAAGAGATCGTACGGGAAATAGCTGACCAGCAAGGCCACGGCCACACCCGCCCCGGTCCATCGCAGTCGCGTCAGGGGCCGGCGCGCAAACCAGGCGAGCGGGAGAGCCAGGGGCGGCAGCGACAGCGCCAGATATCCGGGCTGGGAGAAATGAAACAGGAAAACCAGGGCCAGGTTCGGCGCCATCCAGAGAAAGAAGAATGCGGGCGTGGCCCAGGCGGAGTGCGGCGACGGCCGGCTGGTTGCATCCCGGGTACGGAAAGCGCCCCAGGCTAACACGGCGGGGACGAAAGCACACAGGGCGACGCCAAGCGTGATACACACGTCCAGCAGCATGTGCACGTGCCGCATAGGCGAAGCGCCGTAAAAGACGGAGGTCTTCTGGAAACTGACGGCCATCTGCTGGTGATTGAGGGCCGACAATACGCGGAGGCCGCCGGTCAGGCGGGCGGTGGGCAGCAGCCAGGCCAGCCAGCAGACGGCGGCAGCAACGATACCGGCAACAGCCGGAAGCGGCTTTTGCCGTCCGCCGCGCCATAGGGCATAGAGCAGCAAGGGCGCCAGAAAGACGGCGCCGCTGGGACGGAATCCGCCGGCGATCGCTGCCAGGGCCAGGCCGGGTACGGCGAGCCGCAGGCGCCCCATGCCGATCCGGGCGGCCAGCCAGCCGGCGCAGCACGCCTGAAACAAGTCCACGGCATAGATCTGCGACGAGGCGGCGTTGAGGCAGACCACCGGCGAGAAGGCCAGCAGCCAGGCGGCGGACCATCCGGCGGCGGTCCCCAGGAGATCCACGGCCAAGGCGCGAAAGAAAAGCAGCGCGGCGATGGTGAACAGCAGGGCCAAAAGGACCTGCGCCCGGTTAGGGTTGCCGAGCATGGGCGTCAAGCCGCGCAGTGCCAGGATCCACAGGGGATAGCCGGGAGGGTGCGGCTGGTGGCGGAGGATGTCGAAGTCGAAAACACCGCGATCGAACTGGGAGGAGTCCCAGCCGAACGAGTAGCGGGCGCTCAGACCGGGTAGAAGCAGCGCCAGCCACAATACGGCGAGGAACCAAGCCAACCACTGACGAGACTGATCCGGACCCCGGGCTTGCATGCGTGCGGAGGCATTATTACAGCACGCGGCTGGACCGCCGGTCTACTGCCCTGCCCCAGCGGCTTACCCCAGTTTGGGCGGCAGGTCGGTCATCGGCCCCATCCACAAAAGCTCGCGGTCGATATCCGGGTGGAGCTGATACTTGCGCCGGACGGCGGCGATTTTTTCGCCGCGGACATCGATCTTCTGGAGGTCGAACTGCCCGATGCCGAATTGGCCGCAGAAGTTCAGATAGCCGATCCACCTGGCATCGATGCCCATGACTTCGACGCCGACGCGGTCCGCCGCGATGTAATCGGTGGAAGCGATGGCCAGGCGCGACGGGACCGGCGTGCCCGAGGACGGGCCGTTGCCCTCCATACCTTCGAAGCCATCGATCAAAGTGGCGCCCCAGAAGGGGCGGAGCTTCTGGGCGGTGAGGAACATGTTGTAGTGGGTCTGGCGCAGGCCGACGTGGTAGCGGCGCTTATCGTTCCAGCGCGGGGTCTCCTTGGGAGCCGAATGCAGAGGAGCGCCCAGGACCATATTCTTCACCGAGAGCGTGGCGATCACGGTGTTGTGGGTCTTCAGGATGGCGGAGCAGATGACGAAGGCATCCGGGTCGGCGAGCCGCGCGGCCAGACGCACGGGCTGGGGGTGGATGTCGAAATCCACCAGCGGCATGGTGACGTAGCGCGCTTCGCGGTTCAGATCGACGAGGCTCACCTTTTGCGCGCGCCGCTCGGCCGCCACCCGATCGTAGCGGAAGTTCTCGAAACCCTCCATGGTTTCGCCGGCGGAGGACTCGGCGATGATCACCGGCCCCTTGAAGCGCGGTTCGAGATAATCCAGGATGCCCTGAATGGCGTCGGCATTGGTGGCGGCCAGGGGATTCACGGTGGAGACGTTGTTGGGCTTGATGACGGCATACTTCTTCTGGCGCAACAGGGGGCGGATCTGGTCGTCGATGGCTTCCAGGGCCGCATGCGCATTCTTGCGCCGGTCGTCGCCCTTGACCAGGGAAACGGCGGGGGACGACGCCGGGCTGCCGGGCACATCCGGGAACGGGTGCGCGCGCAGTAAACCGTGCGCCAGCAACGCGCCGGAACCGCCTAAGAACAGGCGCCGCGAAAAATCAGTTGGCATGAAGGGCCGCTCCGATCTAGAATCAGATTTTAGCATCTGATAAAGAGGATATCCATGCCGGAATCATCACGCCGCAACTTCCTTCTCGCCGGGCTGGCTGCGCCCGCCGCGGCATCGGCTGCCCGTTCGTCGGCCGACGAACAGAACCACCCCTCCCATCCGCCGATCGCCAATCCGATGCTGCGCTACCGGGTGCTGGGCGACACCGGGCTAAAGGTCACCAGCGTAGGCTTCGGCTGCATGATCACCTCGGACGCCAGTGTGATCGAGCGCGCGGCCGACCTGGGGATCACGTATTTCGACACGGCGCGGGTTTACCAGAGCGGCAACAACGAGCGCATGGTAGGGGCCGCGCTGAAGGGCAAGCGCAACAGCATCACGTTGTCGAGCAAGTCGGGCGGCAAGGACAAGACGGCGGCGCTGGCCGACCTGGACACCAGCCTGAAGGAACTGGGGACCGATCACCTGGACATCTGGTACCTGCACGCCAAGACCAAGCCCTCGGACGTGACCGACGATCTGATCGATGCGCAGCAGACCGCCAAGAAGGCGGGCAAGATCCGCTTCGCGGGCGTCAGCACGCACAGCGGCCAGGCGGAACTGATACCGGCGCTGGCGGCGAATCCGCACATCGACGTGATCCTGACGGCGTACAACTTCAGCATGGGGCAGACGCTGGATGCGGCGATCGCCAAGGCCCAGGACGCGGGCAAGGGCATCGTAGCCATGAAGGTGATGGCCGGCGGCTTCCGCTTTGCCAAGCCCGGCACCAAGATGTACGACACCTTCAAGAAGGACGGTGCGCTGCTGGCCGCCCTGCGCTGGGTGCTGAAGAATTCCAATATCGACACGACGGTTCCGAGCATGACCGATATGGATCAGCTCGATGAGAATCTGAAGGCTATGACCGGCGGCTTCGGCAAGTCCGACGAAGTCCTGCTGGCCCGGCAGCTGGAGTACATCGCGCCGATGTATTGCCGCATGTGCGGCGCCTGCGATGGCTCGTGCGCCAAGGGCCTGCCGGTCGCCGACATCCTGCGCTACCTCACATACGCTGACGGATACGGGCAGTTTTCGCTTGGCCGGGAGCGATTCTTAGAGTTGCCGGCGGAGGTAGCGCAGGTGCGATGCCAGGAGTGCAGCACCTGCACGGTGGAATGCCCGCACGGCGTACGCGTGCCGCACCGCCTGAGCCGCGCGCAGGAACTGTTCGCGTGAAGCGGCTGCTGATCGGCCTGGCCGCCGCCGGGCTGTGCGCCGCGCAGGTTCCCCGCTGCGACCTGGTTCCCGGCTGGACGCAGCAAGGCGCCGCCCGCGCCTACGATGCCAGCAATCTCTACGAGTACATGGACGGCAACTCCGAGGGCTACCTGCTGTACAGTTTCGTAGCCATGCACGGCGTCACCTGCGTGCAGGGCGGCGATTCGATTCTGATCGACATCTCGGAATTCGAAACGCCGGACCTGGCGTATGGGATGTTCAGCGCCAACCGCGATCCGCGGCTGCCGGCGGAAGGGCTGGGAGCCGGCGGACAGGTCACGCCGCGGCGGGCGATCTTCGTAAAAGACCGCTACTACGCGGAACTGGCCGCGAATCCGGACAAAGACCACACGCCGGCGTTGCGAGCGTTCGCGGCGGCTATCGAGCGGTTGCTGCCGGGGTCGAGCGCCGTCCCGGCCGCGCTGGCGTGGTTCCCGGCGGAGGGCCGGAAGTCGGCGCGGCTGATTCCGGAGAGCGTGTTGGGGATACGCATCCTGAAGCGCGGGTACGTGGCGGAGTACGATTTCGGCAAGGCGTTCGTGGACGAGGAGGCCAACGCGGAGGCGGCCGCGGCGGTGATGGACAAGCTGCGCGCGCGCTTCGGCGTGACGGGCGAAGCGATCCAACTGACGGATCCGTATCTGGGGCGCCTGTGCTTCATCCGCAAGGGCCGGTACGTGCTGGGGTACGCCAACGTGGCGGAGGGTCGCGATCCGGCGGCGCTGGCCGCGGGGTTGGCGGAGCGTCTGCCGTAGGCGCGGCCGTCCGGCGCCGGATTGGCGTAAGCTGGAGAACATGCTCGCGCACTTTCCCCAGGCTGTTCCAGAGATTCCGGTCAGCAATGTCGAGAAGGCGGCCGAGTATTACGTGAGTGTGCTTGGTTTCCACTTCGACTGGGGTAATGACAAGGGCGGGATCGGGGGCATCTCGCAGGGGGAGTGCCGGATGTTTCTGACGAATGCACCATTCCGCGCATCTTACGGGAACGGCGGGCGGGTGGTGGTCTGGCTGAATCTGGACAGCAGAAACGAAGTCGACGAACTGTATCGTCGCTGGCAGGAGGCGGGGGCGAAGATCGTGGCTGAGCCGGAAGACAAGCCTTGGCACCTGCGCGAGTTCAGGGTCGCCGATCCGGACGGCAATCAACTGCGCGTGTTCTACGACTTTTCCCGGGAACTGCGTTCCGGCACGACGGGATGAAGGCCGATGACGAGGTTCCCGTCCTTTATGGCGGCCCGGGCAGACCCGCCCCTTTTGCGCTTCTGAGGAATGGCTTTCTGGCGGACGCCGCGTTCGTGGACGGCGGTCACGTCTTTCATAACGTGTTTGTGGACTTGTTCTACCTGCGTGAATTAGTGCGCCCGAATGGGCTGGTGATCCTGGACGATTGCAATTATCCGTCTCAGTGGCCACCGCGGTCCGGTACTGCCAAGTCAATACCGGATGGGAACCGGTGACGATGCCGGCGGCTACCCGGCTGCGTGCATTCCGGCTACCGAATTCCCGCACCGAGCCTGACTTCGAGAGCTTCCAACCGTTTTGAGTCTTTTGCAGTACTTTATTCCATCACCAGGGGACCCTTGTGCGGTCCCGCCTTCTTCATGAAGAACATCAGGGGAATGACGGCCAGGAAGATGATCCCCAACAGCCAGAAGCTATCCACGAACGCGAGCATGGCGGACTGCTGCTGCACCATGCCGTAGAGCATGCCCTGCGCCACGGCGCTGCCCTGGGCCCCCAGCGTGTGGGTGATTCCGGCGAGCGCCTGCTGGTAGGCCGGATCGAAGGGCGTGAGGTGCTCGACCAGGCGGGCCTGGTGGAACTGCGCGCGGCGGGCCAGGATGGTGGTGACGATGGCAATCCCCGAACTGCCGCCGACATTGCGCGCCAGGTTGATGAGTCCGGTGGCGCTGCCCATCTTGTGTTTCTCGACGGTGGCAAAGGCCATGGTGTTGATGGGCACGAACAGGAAGCCCAGGCCGGCGCTCTGTACGACGCGCGCCATCATAGCCGTGCGATAGTCGATGCCCAGGTCGAAGTGGGCCATGCCGAACAGGCCGAAGGCCGATACGCACAGGCCGAAGATCACCAGCCAGCGGGCCTCCACCTTCGAGAGCAGGAAGCCGACCAGCGGCATGGAAAAGGCGATGACCAGGCCGCCCGGAGACAGCACCAGTCCGCTGCGCATGGCGGTGTAGCCGAGCAGGGTCTGCAGGAAGACGGGCAGCAGCATGGTGCTGCCGTACAGGACGAAACCGAGCAGGAACATGGTGGCCGTGGAGATGGCGAAGTTTCGGTTCTGGAGCATGCGGAAATCGACCACGGGCTCCTTCTGCCGCAGTTCCCAAACCACCACGGAGAGCAGGGCGACCACGGCCAGAGCGCCCACGGTGGCGATGAAACCGGACGAGAGCCAGTCGTTTTTCTGGCCATCATCCAGCATGATTTCGAGGCAGGCCAGCCCCAGGCTCAACAAGCCGAGGCCCATGTAGTCGACTTTAAGGCCGCGCCAGGCGCGGCGGATCAGGTAGGCCGGATCGAAGATCAACATGGAAGTCAGGGTCAGCGACAGGACGCCGATGGGGATGTTGATGAGGAAGATCCAGCGCCAGCTATAGTTGTCGGTGATCCAGCCGCCCAGGGTGGGGCCGATCACCGGCGCCACCACCACGCCCATGCCGTAGACCGCCATGGCCATGCCTTGCTTGTGGCGCGGAAAGCTCTCCACCAGGATGGCCTGCGAGATGGGCTGCAGGGCGCCGCCGCCGATGCCCTGCAGGACGCGGAAGACGATCAGCATGCCCAGGCTGGGGGCGAAACCGCAGAGCATGGAGCTGATGGTGAAGAGCGCCACGCAGATCATGTAGAAGCGCTTCCGGCCGATCAGGGAGGAGAACCAGCCGCTGAGCGGCAGCACGATGGCATTGGAGACCAGGTAGGAGGTCAGGACCCAGGTGGCTTCATCCACGGTGGCCGACAGGCTGCCGGCGATATGCGGCAGGGCCACGTTGGCGACGCTGGTATCCAGCACTTCCATGAACGTGGCCAGCATCACGGTCATGGCGATGACCCAGGGATTGACGAAGGGGACACCGGTAGTGTGGCTGCCGTTCGGTTGCATGTGAAACCTCGCCTCAGCGGGTGATGATAGTGGCGTCCACGTTCATGCCGGGGCGCAGAATGACGCCCTCGGGGAGGGAGTCGAAGACGATTTTTACGGGGATGCGCTCCACCACTTTGACGAAGTTGCCGGTGGCATTTTCGGGCGGCAGCAGGCTCATGCGCGCGCCGGTGCCGCCGGCGATGGAGTCCACGCGGCCGGCGATGGTGCGGCCGTACATATCCACGTGCACTTCGGCGCGTTGGCCGGGGTGCACGGCGGCCAGTTGGGTTTCTTTGAAGTTAGCGGTCACCCAGACGTCCTTCAGCGGTATGAGCGCCATCAGCGCCTGTCCGGGCTGGACGATCTGGCCGGGCTCCACGGATTTCTTGGTCACCTCGCCTTCGGTGGGCGCAACGATAGTGGTGTAGCCGAGGTTCAACTCGGCGGCGTCCAGGTTGGCGCGCGCTTCCTGCACGCGGGCCGCGGCGGAGGAGGCCTGCGCGGCGGTAACTGCGACCTGCTGCTCGCCGGCCTTGGATTGGGCCACCTGAGCGCGCATCTGGGCCACGCGCGCCCGGGCGGCTTCGGCGGCGGCGCGCGCATTCACGTTACCCTGCTCGGCCCACCGCACACGGTCCGCAGCGCCCTTCAACTGGGCTTCCGTCACTTTGGCGGCGGCCACGTAGGCGTCGAACTGCTGTTGCGAGATCTCGGTTTTGGCCACCAGGGGACGCATGCGGGAGAGGTCCGCCTGCGCCTTCTCGTTGTTGGCCTGGGCGGCGGCCAGGTTGGAACGGGCTATGGAGAGATCGGTGACCGCCTGGTCGGCGGCGGCCTGCTGCTGGGCGGCCTGGGCTTCGGCACCGGTTAGAGCCGCCGACACGCCGGTGGTGCCAGTGGTGGTGGTTTCGCGGGTCAGCGGCACGGTCACCCGGGCCGCGCGCGCCTGCGCCTCGGCCAGCGCCAGGGCGGCCTTGGCCTGGTCCACCTTGGCCTGGTAGTCCCGCGGATCGATGCGCACGAGCACGTCGCCGGCCTTGACGTGCTGGTTGTCCCGGATCAGCACTTCCGCCACGCTGCCGTAGATCTTGGAGGCGATGGGAACGATGTGTCCATCCACCTGGGCGTCATCGGTGGACACGCGATAGCGGTAATGCAGCCAGAAAAACAGGGCCGCCAGCAACAGAATCAAGCCGCCGCCGAGCACCACGAACAGCACCCGGGAGCGCGGCCCGGGAGCACGGGCCAGAATCTCCTGGCGTTCCTCGCCCACTGGTTTTTCCTCTTCCATCGTGTAAGTTTCCATCGTATCCTCTCGTATGGCCGACTGGTATTTACTGGGTGTAGACAGCTTCCATCTGCCCGGTGGCGTGCGCCAGGTCGGCACGCGACTGGTTATAGCGGTACAGCGCCACGATCTGGTTGTCGTTGGCGCGGGCCAGGGCATCCTGCGCGGTGATGACTTCGATATTGTTGGCGACGCCGGCCTGGAAGCGGTCGCGGGCCTGCGTGACTTCCTCGTTGGCCAGACTCACGGCCTGGTTGGCCACATCCACCTCGTGGCGGGCAGCGGACAAGCGCGCGACGGACGTGCGCACCTGCAAGGCGATCTGGTTGCGCTGGTCCTGCTGTTGCTGGGCGATCTTGCGCAGTTCGAGATCGGCCTTGGCCTGCTGGGCGGCGATGCGCCCGCCGGTGAACACGGGGACGTTCAGGGTCGCCCCGTAGGTGTAGGAAGGTATGGCGGTGGCGGGCGTCAAGCCCTGCTCCGACCAGAACCCATCGAAGGTCACGGTGGGATAACGGGTTTCGGCCGCCTGCCGGCGGGCCAGTTCGGCCTGCCGCCGGGCGTGCACAAGCGCTTTCATCTCCGGACGGTTGGCGTAGGCCGCGTCCAGGCTCTGATCCACCTGTATGGCGGGCGTCTTGAAGAAGCTCACCTGATCGGCCAACTCGATCGGCCGCCGGGGATCGACGTTCAGCAACTGCGCCAGTCCATATAGCGATGTTTCGAACTGCGTCTGCGATTCAATCAGCCGCTGCCGTTCGTTCTGCAACTCGACATTGGCGCGCAGCGTGTCGATGCCGGTGCCCACGCCGTTCTTCTGCATGTCGGCGGCCTGGTCGTAGAGCGCCTGCGCGAGATCCACGCGAGACCCGGCGGCTTTGACGTCGGCGGCGGCGCGCAGGCTGCCGAGATATTGGGAGACCACCAGCATGGCGATCTGTTCGCGGACTCCCTGATCCCGCGCGCGCTCGGTGTTCACTCCCTCCTGAGCCGCGCGCCACCGGCGCCAGAGCGTGAGGTCGAAGACGGGAACCGAGAAGTTCGGGCCGGCCTGGTAGACCTGGAAGGGGCCCAGGTGGCCGGGGAACGGAAATCCGGGAACGTGCTGCAAGCCGAACAAGGGGGCTACGGCCAGACGCCGCGTCTGTTCGTAGACCTGCATATTGGCCTGCGGCAGCAGCCCCGCGCGGGCCAGATTCTGATCCTGCTGGCTCTCGGCCACGTTGAGATTGGCGATCTGCACCTGCGGATTCTGCTGGAGCGCCATCTTGACGGCGTCGGTCAGGGTAAGGCGTAGGGGGGCCGCATCCTGGGCGCGGCTGGTACCGGCCAAGGCCAGGGTGACCGCAATGGCGGCCAGGACGGTTGGAGCGGCGTGCGTAATCTGGTCCACGATGCAGCGGTTGAGGGGGCTGCGGGCCAGCAGTTGGGCGCCGCCATGGTGCATGCGCGCCAACAGGCTCCTGCCCGCGCAGTCGATGTAGCCGACATCCGCCAGATCGATGACCACGCCGCGGCCGGGCGTGGCGGCCAGCATCGCGTTCCAGGCCTGCTCCAGTTCGTCGACCCAAGGTCCCGTGAGCTTGCCTTCGAGTTTGAAAGTGGTCGCCTGATCCGATTCCTGAGTGGTGATGCGGAGCATGCGCTGGGGAAGGCACGCCGGCGGCCAACGCAAAGAGCAAATTTGTCAATGGCTTCGCCCGGCATGCCGAAAAGTGCCGATGCCGATACTGAGACACCCGCCGTTATTTCGGCGGCGGCCGTAGATACGGTTCTGC
The DNA here is from genome assembly GCA_035499555.1 of Bryobacteraceae bacterium. Taxonomy (GTDB): domain Bacteria; phylum Acidobacteriota; class Terriglobia; order Bryobacterales; family Bryobacteraceae; genus Bog-159. Next base: position 187,735 of record DATJYO010000043.1, on the reverse strand, counting down.
CTTGCGGACGGAGGTATTCGGTATAGCACTACTTACCATTTAGTAATAGAACGGCTCGAATAGAGTGGGCGCGGCAGGATTCCGGGGAGAGTATTGCGCCAGGACGGAGGCGGATGTATAATCAAACCCACGCTTTCCCCGAAAGCTACATTTGCGGGCCTAACTATAGAATTAAGGGATGCGGAGGGGGTTAATTTCAATGAGAGGATCATCCGTTCGTAACGGCGCTTTACTAGCCGTACTGGCCATAGTTGGGGCGAAAGCCCAAGATCAGGGCAGGGCCGCCGTACAGAAAGCGCTCGAAGGGGAATATCACCTTACGAAGGCCACCGACGACAAGTCCGACATTGTGACCGCCGGCTCGGTACTTGTGCTCCACAAGGACAAAGTGCTGATGATCGCGGCTACCTCTGCCGCCAACCCTTGCATGAACACTTACAAGGACGGAAGAATCGTGCCGGCCAGGGCATGCGGCGTGGGGGAGAAGCTCAAGCGGTTCGGACGGTTCATACCGGGCAACAGCAACGCGCCATCCGTGCAGACCAGGAATTTCGTTTCGGGCGAGAAGTTCTGGGTAACCAAGATCGACGTCAGGAACAACGGGGTGGTGTTCGATTTCTTCACGGACGCCATCGACGACACGCGGTATATCGCGGCGCTGACGATTCCGTTCGGAGCCTTCGTGCCGTCGCCGGAGGAAGCCCTGAAGGTGGTGCGCGAGGTCATCACCGCGGAGCCATCCGAGGATGCCAAGGGCAAGGGAGACAACCAGCAGGCCGAACCGCAGCAAGGCCAGCAGGAGGCTCCGGCAGCGCCGCAACAGGGCCAGGCGGAAGCGCCGGCCGCTCCGGCGCAGCCCGCCGAAGCCGCGCCCGCTCCGGCTGAAGCGGCTCCGGCGCCCATCGAGGCGCCTCCGCCGCCGCCCGCCGACCCGGTGGAGGTCAAGGTGGGCCAGACCGAGGAGCAGGTAGTGGCGGCTCTGGGGCAGCCGCTCAAGAAGGCCAAAGTAGGCGCCAAGGAGATCTATTTCTACAAGGATCTGAAGGTGACTTTTGTAAACGGAAAAGTGAAGGACGTCGAGTAACGGGGCCTTGACGGAAAGCGAACCAGGGGTAGTTGACCAGGAGACACACTTCAATGACGACACGTAGCATTCTCAGGATTTCATCCGGGTATCTGGCGTTGCCGCTTGCCTTGCTGCTATTCGCCGGCCCGGCAGTGAGCGCCTCCAAGCCGTCGCAACCCAAAGCGCCGTCCAAACCCGCGGGAGGCGGTGGAGGGTCTCACCCTCAGTCGGCGCAGCCGCATGGCGGTGGCGGTGGTGCTTCGCATGGCGCGACCACCTCGTCGCACGGCCCCACGACGTCATCGCATGGCCCGACGACCTCATCGCACGGAGTCACGACCTCGTCCCACGGGGAAGCCACGACTGCGGGACATGGCGGAGCTACCACTGCGGGACATGGCGAAGCCACCACTGCGGGACATGGCGGAGCCACCACTGCGGGACATGGCGGAGCCACCACGGCCACGGGCCACACGACAGGTGGCGCCGCGACGGGTCATGCCGGAGGCAGCAATACGGCGGCCGGCGGCCGCACTGGCGGCAATGCCGCGGCTGGCGGCCGCACGGCAGGTGGCGCCACGGCGACGGGCCATGCCGGGGGTAGCAATGCGGCGGCCGGCGGTCACGCGGGAGGCGCAGCGGGCGGCAGCGCTTCTGGCGGACGCACGTTCGGCAAAAACGCGTCGGCCGGCGGGCATACTGCAAGTCCCAGCGCCGGGCACGTGAAGACCGTCGGAGGTTCGCCGGTAGCCAAGAACCACACGGTTGTGCAGACCAAAAGCGGCAGCACGGTGGTGCGGCGCCCGGGCGGGAAAGTGGCCACGGTGCACGATGCCAAGCGCGGCGTCGAGGTGCATCATGGACTGGCGGGCGGCCGGCGCGTGGTGGCCGAGCGTCCGGATCACAGCCGGGTGGTGGCCGTCCGCGGGGGACACGGCTACGTGCAGAGGCCTTACCGGTATCACGGGCACGAGTATGCCCGGCGTTCCTACTATTATCACGGCCGCTACTACCACGCCTACTACGGGCGTTATTATTACCACGGCGTGTGGGTCAACCCGTATTATCCGACTTATTATTACCCGCCGGCCTACTATGGCTGGGTCTACAATCCATGGGTAACACCCGTGGCGTATGGCTGGGGATGGGCAGGCAATCCGTGGTACGGATACTACGGCGCGTATTTCACGCCCTATCCGGTATATGCCAGCGCATCGCTTTGGCTGACCGACTATATCATTGCCAATTCGCTGATGGCGGCTTACCAGGCCCGATTGGATGCCCAGGCACAGGCCGCGGCGCTAGATGGTGCGGCGCCCCTCTCGCCGGAAGTGAAGCAACTGATCGCCGACGAGGTTAAGAACCAGATCGCCCTCGAAAACAGCGAGTCCAAGACAGCCGGGAATCAGAACGCCGAGCCGAACGATGCTTCGAGCAGTATTCAACGCCTGCTGGACGACGGCCATGCACACGTCTTCGTAGCCGGCCAGGACCTGGACGTGGTGGATGCCGACGGCAACGAATGCGCGCTGAGCGAAGGCGATGCCATCCAGCTTACCGGCGGCCAGATTGCGCCGGACGCGACATCCGTGAGCCTGGCGGTGCTGGCCAGCAAGGGCGGCAAGGAATGCCCCAAGGGCGCCCTGGTCGCGGTCCAGCTTACCGATCTGCAAGAGATGCAGAACCACATGCGCCAGACGATCGATCAAGGCATGCAGGAACTGCAAACGAAGCAGGGAAAGGGCGGACTGCCCGCCGCCCCGTCGTCCGCCCGGAGCGCGCCGGTCGAATCGGCCATGGCCAGCAGCGCGCCACCGCCGCCGCCGGAACAGGAAGTGGCTTCCGAGATCAACAAGGAAGCGAAGGAAGGGGATGCGGTTGAGCAGCAGGACACCAGCGAAGCAGCCGCGGGCGGCCCGAATGACAACACCCCGCCGGCGGAAGCCCCCAGCATCCAGGCCGGCCAAAGCATCGACGAGGTGACGGCGGCGCTCGGCCAACCCAAGGAGAAGGTGAATCTCGGCGCCAAGCAGATATACGTTTACAAGGATCTGAAAGTGACCTTTGTGAACGGGAAAGTCACCGACGTGCAGTAGGCGTCGCAGGCGGCAGCGGGGAATTCCCCGCCGCACGGCGAGGATCGCTCCCGTCCCGGGATTTTGGGGACTGTGGTTGGGACGCGGATGTTGAGCATCGCGTCCCTGCTTACAATCCACCAAGAGGAGTGCCTTGCTTTACGCGAAGGCATTGGACGATGAAGAACCTCCGCGTGCGATTCGTTGGGTTTTTGCCCTGGCGGGCACTGCCATAGCGCACGAGGTTCTGACGAACGATTCCATTCTGAAAATGGTAAGTTCCGGACTTAGTAAAAGTCTGGTTGTCAGTATGGTCCAAAACAAACGGGGTAAGTACTCGCTGACCCCGGATGACCTGGTCAATCCTGTTATACTTTGGTTAGTTATGTGCCCCGGACTCTATTGCACCTTAGAGAGGGAGCAGGCCAGAATTGTTGTTTCAACACGCAGTTCTGCGACTACTTGGACGTAATGAGCCGGTAAGGCTCGAAGTCTTCCCAGACCTGCTGAATCGACCGGTCGCTAAAATCGCGAACCTTTGCCTGCAGCACGTTCTTTTCGGAATAGATCTCCAGTTCAACCTGGCCGCAACTCGGGGAAATCGCGTCGGGAGGGTAGGTGTAAAACCCCTCATTCGCTTCATCGACCGCACTTCTGCCGTACCTCGTCGCGGCGTACAGAGTTCGCATAATCTTGCTCGGCTGGATGGGGGTCACCTCCTTATTTCCACATCGCAATACCATACGGTAGAAATCCCCCTTGTAGGCGAAGTTTGGAATCAGATGAAGTCCACGTTTGATCCCGAACTTTGGTACGGCAATGATTTGAAGCACTGCCTGATACTCTCCGATGTATTCTGCCCAATTCCTCAGGTCTGCCATAGGATCGAACGTAGGCGCCTCGGCGCCGCGACCTTTCAGCCGCTTCTGCCGGGTCTGTGCAGCAGCAGCCTTACCGTGGTTACTCTCCCAGTACTTGAGGATGGGGGTTACCAACACAACATGGTAGTCCCCCTCGGAAAAGAAGTAGGCTTTTCTGTCAAACTTCGTACTGTATGCGGCAGTCTTAATCGCGTCAATGGGAAATGCGGTCGTCGGCTCGACCGGCAACAGCTCAGCGCTTGGGACGGGGACCGAAGCTCGTTTCGCCTTGGCCGCTGCCACCACATCCGCGGCTTCTTCAACCCTGATGATTCCCGATACACCAGGGCCACTTTGAAGGTCTGGGTCGTGGAAAGTCGTAATGCCAATCACTTTGCCAAACGAGTTAAAGAGCGGCCCGCCTGAATTACCGTGGTTTATGTTGACGTCGGAGATGATCACTTTTGTCTCAACTTTGCTCACAATGCCTGTAGTTACGATCTTCGCCTGGTGAAGCGGGCTACCAATTGTAAACACACGCTCACCTTCGACTGCTATCTGTGAGGCGGGCGTAACATCTGCCAGGGGTGCGGGCAATGCCCCCGGAAACGCTCGCCGGTCAACGAGCAAAACTGCAACATCCTTGGCGGGATCTGAGGCAAGGAGCACAGCTCGAACCTTTTGGCGCTCATTTTGCACGGCAATGTACTCGGAAGATCCAATCACATGTTGGTTGGTCAAGATGAGGCCGTCGTCATCTATAAAGAATCCCGTTCCATGACCAAGTTCGCTCCAGACCGTGACGACGCTATTTTGGTACTTCTTAAACAGTGAAGCCAAGTCATCTAATTGCCTAACGGCGGTGGGTCCCGGGGCAGGCGCCAACGCTGTTACCTTCGCGTTGTCTACGCTCAGGTCGACACTCGCCTCGCCTTCGGGTCCCAAAACTACGGGTACGTCCCAACTATACGAACTGCCCGCGAACTCGACAGGAGTGGGCGAAACTAAGTGATAAGTCCCACAAATAGCCTGAGCGTGCAATTTGCCGTCAAAACCCGTCGTTAGCGACCGGGACGCTTGGCCCTCCCTCCGCAACTCCAGTTTCAGCTTCGGAACCGGCTTTAAGTTCAGGTCTTTGTCCACGAGCTGCGCCGTGATGCTAATTACGCAGGATGGCTGTTGGGCAAAAGCAATGCCCAGCGCAGCCGCTATGAGGCCTAGCAGGCGTTTCCCCATTGCGAATCGCGTGTTGGACAGCGCGCAGCAAAAAGCTACTACGCACGCCTCCGATCCGCCACCCAGGGCGCCAACATGCACAGGAACCACGGTGGTCATAAGCTAAATCCTCCTATGCCCCGTACACAGTCTCCGTCAACGCGGAAAAGTGAAGCCGGAACGAAACCGGGCGCATTATAACCAGTTGCGCAGTCGAATAGATTTTACTACAAGAAGGACGGGCAATGGCAAGAGATGCTGCCGGATGTAGTGAATTGGTAGACCGGCGGCATTTTAAGGCACATCGCCACGGCCAGCGTGGTCAAGGGCGATGTCAACGCCCATATCGAAGGCGCGCATAGCCGCAATTTGGTCAAGTCGCCCGTAGAGATCCTGGTTTACGCCCCGGAAGGAGTGGCGATCACTGAGTACCAGTTGATTCATTTGCACGAGAACTCGAACAATCGCGAGTTCCGCACGGTGACGGGTGGCGTCATGCATCAATCAGGGGGCGCCACGCGCGACATTGTAGCCTTCGAAGGCAAGAAGATCGCGCCGCGGACTTACAAGGTGACACTGCCCACTCTCGGCGCCGGGGAATTCGGATTTTACCGCCGGAGGCGGTCACGTTAGCGAAGGGCGCCTCAATCGGCAAGATGTACACATTCCACCTGCTGGAATAGCGGGGGATCAATTCTCCGTGGAGTGCAGGCCACCGGCACCGGCGCGGAAGACCACGTTCGTGCGGACCGGGTCGTCGTCCAGTTGCTGCTGGCAATTCCACAAACACGCGCCGCAGAAGACGCACTTCTCGCGGTCGAAGACGGGTACCCCGTTGGGACCGGGGGTGAGCGCCTGGCCGGAGCACATCTCGATGCACAGCCTGGTGGCGCAGCGCTCGCAGAAGTCCGGGTACAGAATCCGGACGTGATCAGCGTAACCTGCCGGCGCTTGCACCTTGCCGCCCACCAGCAACGCGTCCTGCTGCGACATGAGCAGCTGCCCGTCGAACGGAATCGCGGGCCAGCCGCAGCGATCCATGAGCGCGTCGTGCACCGCGGCGCCGCGCGTGTAACATTGCTGCCGCACCTGGGCGATCTCGCCGGCGGTCAACTTACCGCGATAATACTCCTCGCTGCCGGGCATCAGTTGCGGCTCGCCGGGGACCCACATGCGGCCGCGGGTGGCGCCCGCCAGGGCCATGCCCAGCAGGCCGCTGGCCACGCCGCGATGGAATCCGTCGCGGGCGCGCTCGGCCGTGCGGCCTTCCTGCTCGACCCAACTGGCGCGGCGGCGGGCCCCGTAGGTGGCTTCGAGATTAGCCTTGGTGAACGGCTTGCCCGCCGCGCGCAGTTCCATCACCGCCGCGGCAAGCTGCGCGCCGGTGGTCCAGGCTTCGTCGACGCCGGAGCCGGTCAGCACGTTGGTGCTGCCGGAACATTCGCCGATGCGGGCATAGCCATCGCCCACCAGGAACGGTTCGCCACGCTTGCCGGCTTCCTGCAGCGACTTGGCGCCCCAGGAGCGCAGCGTGCCGCCCTCCAGGTAACGCCACAAATAAGGATGCTGCATGTAGTGCTGCAGGTAGCGGTACGAGGTGCGGGCCGGGTTCTGAAACCAGGACGGCACGAAGATACCGACGGTGGCCACGCGATTCGGCTGCACGTAGAAGAAGCCGAAGATTTCCGGCTCGGGATAGCCGAAGGTGTGGAAGACGGTGCCGGGTTCCAGATCGACATTCTCGCGCAGCTCGACCACCATCTTCGTGCCCACGGCCCATTCGTGCTGATGGTGGCCTTCGGGCAGTCCTACGAAGGCGTCCAACTGCCGGCCCACGGCGCCCACGGGGCCGTCGCCCACCACGGTGAGGCCGGCACGGATCTCCATGCCGGGCATATAGCCGGCATCCGGATGTCCGGCGCGGTCGGTGCCCTGATCGAGCAGGCGTACGCCGGTCACGCGATCGTCGTCTGCGATGAGCGCTTCGGCCACCGGCATGCCCGGCCAGATCTGTATATTGCCGCCGGCCATGATTTGCGCGCCGGTCCATTGCAGGAACTGGCCGATAGAAAGCACCAGGCCGCCATCCTTGCGCAGAAAGGGCGGGGTCCACGGCAGTTCCCAGGCCTGGTGGCGCGGCAGGCGGAGAAGGCGCAGGGCGCGGTCCAGGGCGCGCAGGGTGAACGAGCGGCGGCTGGCCCCGATGGGATCGAGCAGGTATACCAGCCTTTCGTGGCGCACGGCGGCAGCCATGGGAATCGCGGACGGGTCCAGGTCGGGGTAGGTGGCGCGAATGCCGCGCGCGCGGGTGACCGCGCCGGAGACGCCGAATCCGACGTCATCGGCGCGCTCGTAGCAGATGACCTGCAGGTTCGGGTCGCCCGCGCGCGCGAGGGTCGCCAGGAAACCGCCCATGGCCGGCCCGAAGCCGACACAGACGATATCCACGTCCATCGACTGCCGCTCTTCGCTCATGCCGGATAGTCCAAAGCCTCGGGGATCATGACGTGTTTCAGCGCTTCGGCGGCGCGATCCTTGGCCAGATAGGCGCCGGTCAGACAGCCATCCATGCGGACGCGCAGCCGGCTGAACTGGTCGTACCCTTCAAAGCGCGCGCAGGGACCGGCTTTCGGCTGATGGGTGCCGTCGCTTTCGATCACGTCGGTATAGCCGCGGGCGATGCTGGCTATGCCCGGAATCATGCCTTCCATGGCTTCCAGATCCTCGGCGTGATAACAGGAGGCGCAGCCTTCCGTGTCCCAGGACGGATGACGGTTGTATCCGAAGACCAGTTCGGCGCAGATGCGTCCGACTTCGCCGGCGGCGCGGGCGCTCTGCACGTGGCACAGGTCGGTGAGGAAAGCCAGCGCGCCGGGATCGACGTCATGACCTCCCTGCGCCTCCAGTTGCAAGACGTCCAGGATCTGGCAGCGCGCGGCCAGCAGCCAGCACAGCGCGTCGGCCAGCGGGAAGGTCACGCCATGGCGGGAACTCTGGTACAACCGGGTTCCCTCGGCGTCCACGGCCTTCTGCAAATGATGGAGCGACCATAGCCACATTTGCATGGCGGTGCCCAGCGTGCAGGCGCCGGTTCCCGGATGGGTGGAGGCGATCGTGCGCATCTCGCCGATCCATTGGCGGAATTGCGCCAGGAACAGCTCGTCGGCCATGGTGAGGGTCAACTGGCGGCGCTGCACGGCTTCGGGGCCTTCGTAAGTGGCTTCCAACTGGGCGTCCATCCACTTGTGGCCCAGGAAGCCGGGACAGTCTTCGGTAATGCCGTAACCGCCCATCAGGCTGACCGCCTCGCGCATCATGTTGGCGCCGTGGCCGGTATTCCAAAGCTTGCAGGCGGGACAGAGGACGTTGGCCACCGAGTCGAGAAGCGCGAATTCGATCATGGGATCGGGGGCCGGGGACCGGGGGCCGGGGCCGTGCTGAGCGTTCAGATAGGCCAGTGCCTGCGCCTGCAGCTTACGCATCGCGCGCAAGGTGCCGGTGCCGCCGCCGATGCCTTCGGCGGCGAACTTTTCGTTTTTCAGACGCTCGAGGGGATCGAGCTGATCGAAGAGGCGGGCGGCCGCGAAACCCAGGGAGGCGCTGGCTTCGCCGGTGGCCCAGATCTCCACCAGGCGGTGCAGCGTGTCCTCTTTTAGCTGGAGACCCAGCTCGTAGCGCGGCGAACCGGGCGCCGTGCCTTCGCCGCCGCGGAAGCGTCCCCGCTGGTAGCGGATGATGGGCTCGATGGCCGAGAGCAGCTTGGCGGCGGTCATGACGCCGACGGTGACGCGCGTGCGCCGGAACACGGCTTCGATGATCTCGCCATGGCTGTAGCGCGGTACGATGACGCCGCTCTTGACCGTGTAGCCGCCTACGATGCGGCTGGCCGGCACGCGCAGGCTGAGGATCGGATCGCTGGTGGAGGAGAGCTGATGGACCAGCTTGCGGGTAGGGGTGCCGCGGTCGAAGGTGCCGGGATCGGTTTCGTGCACGATGATCATGCACGACTTGGAGATGCGCGCATCGCCGGTATCCACAGCCGCCGTGACGAAATTGGCGAAGCCCATATTAGTGATGAAGCGGCCGCGCTTCTCGACCTGGAGGATAGGCTCGGCGCCCTCTTTCCACTCCACCACCCGGACCTTGCCGGCCAGGATGCCGGTCTCCACGCCCACGTACGGGATCGGCTCGGTGAGGGCGAAGGCGCCGCGCCAGGGTTTGCGATCTTCGCCGGGCTGCGCCGGCGCGCAGAGGCGCAGGTAATGGTCGCGCTGCTCGGGCGTGCCGCGCTCGTGGATGGGCGACAGCGCCAGGCAACCCGCCAGGCTGCCGGTGGCCGCGCCGGCATCCACCCAGGCCAGCTCAAAGGCCACCAGGGCCAGCGCCAGATTCTTGGGGCCGGCGATCATGCCGCCCTGCTCCGGATCGAGGAACACGCCAGTGACGCCGGACTCGTCGAAGTGTTGCAGCAGGCTGGCCTTGGCAGCGGTCCAGGCGTGCGTATTGCGGGCGCCCTCGGCCACCAGCCGGGCCACCGGCCCGCGCGCTACCGCGCGCGTGGATTGCACCAGCATCTGCAAGTCGTAGCGGTCGGAGAAGCGCCAAAGGATCTGACGTACATCGTCGCCGGGGAGGGCGCGCAGCATCTCGGGTGTGCGCTCAACGGCTGTGGGCATGGGGGCCGTCCTTTCTGGATTACGTGATGCTTGCAATCCCAGGGCCATCCAGCGAATGTTTTTAGAGTTAGATAGTTAGAGATCCGCAATGGGTAAAGCTGGCTGGCTAATGGGGTGAAGTCGCGCAGCCGGTTTCGGGCGGACCGGTTTAGCGGCAGTTTCTAGCCGAAGAACTTGACGGCCATGCGCTGCCACCAGGGCCAGTCGTGGCCGGTGCCATCGCCCCAGACATCCAGCCAGTGGGGGATCTGTTTCCGGTCCATGATGCCGGCGAGGCGCAGGTTCTCCTGGAGGCAGATGTCGGTCTCGCCGGTGGCCAGCACCAGGTGGGTGCCATTGCGGTATTGGGACAGGTAGCGGTCGTCGTTGAGGTTGGGGAGGAAATCCGGCGGGCAGTTGAAATAGCAGTTGTCGTCGTAGTAGCCGTTCAAAAATTGATGGATGTCGAAGGCGCCGCCCATGCTGACGCAGGGCCCCACCAACTCGGGATGGCGGAGGGCGAAGTTGACGCAGTGATAGCCGCCGAAACTGCAGCCGGTAACCGCGCAACGCACTGCGGGATTCAGCGTCCGGATGAAGGGGATAGCCTCGTGCAGCACGTAATTCTCGTACTGGGTATGGCGCAGGGCGCGCTCGCGGGGCGAGACGTGCTTGTTGTACCAGCTCTCGGAATCGACGCTATCGAGGCAGAAGGCCTGCAGACGGCCGGCGTCATACTGATAGCCGACGGCGCCGATCATGCCGCGGTCCTCGTAGTCGTAGAAACGGCCCATGGAAGTGGGGAAGACGATGAGGGGCATGCCGGCATGGCCGTAGACGAGCAACTCCATGTCGCGCTGCAGGCTGGGACTGTACCACTTGTGGTATTCGCGGTTCACTCGGAATAGTATAGCCTGCCCGGCGGTGGGATCAGGCGCCGGGGGCCACGGGCTGGGGGGCCGGCGTCTCCCATTTCGCAATTACGACGCTGGCGAGACAGTTGCCCAGAACATTCACAGACGTGCGGGCCATGTCCAGCAGGGCATCGACTCCCAGCAGCACGGCGATTCCCTCCATGGGAAGGTGGAAGCTGGCGATGGTGGCGGCCAGGACCACCAGCGAGCCGCGGGGCACGCCGGCGATGCCTTTGCTGGTGAGCATCAGGGTCAGCATCATCAGCAACTGTTGGCCCAGCGTCAGGTGGATACCGGCGGCCTGAGCGATGAAAATGGACGCCAGCGAGAGATACAGCGTGCCGCCATCCATGTTCAGGCTGTAGCCGGTGGGGATCACGAAAGCAACGATGTGTTTGGGGACGCCGAACTCCTCCATGTTCTCCAGCGCGATGGGCAGGGCGGCCTCGCTGGAGGCGGTGGAGAAGGCGATCAGGAAGGGTTCGCGGGCGGCATGATAGAACTTGCGCACGGGGATGCCGACCAGCAGCATGACGCCGCCGAGCACCAGGGTGACGAACAGGGTCTGCGCGGCGTACATCGTCAGGACCAGCTTGCCCAGGCCCAGCAGGACCGCGAAGCCCTTGCTGCCCACGGTTACGGCGAGCGCCGCGCCGACACCGAACGGGGCCAGGTACATAACGTAGCGGGTGTAGCGGAACATGACCACGGCGAGCGCATCGCAGAAATCCACGACCGGCCTGGCCTTGTCGCCCACGGCTCCGCAGGCGGCGCCGAACAGGAAGGCGAAGACCACGATTTCGAGGACGTCGCCGCGCGCCATGGCGTCGATAATGCTGGCCGGGAAAACGTGCTCAATAGTCTCCGCGGCGCCGGGATGCGCCGGCGGCAGGGCGGCTTCGGCGGCGGTCTGCTCCAGCCGCATGCCCGCGCCGGGCTGCGCCAGGTTGACGGCGGCCAGTCCGATGACGAGGGCAAAGCTGGTGACGATCTCGAAATAGACGACCGCTTTCAGGCCGATGCGGCCCATACGCTTCAGGTCGCCGGTGCCGGCGATGCCGTAGACCAGGGTGCCGAAGATCAGGGGGGCGATGATGGAGCGGACCAGCCGCAGGAAGATAGTGCTGACGGGCCCCAGACGGCGCGCCACATCCGGCGCGAAGATGCCCAGGGCGATGCCTGCAACCATGCCGATAAAGATCCAGGCGGTCAGCGACAGGCGTTTCAACGTTCGCCCCATTTGAGTTTCTGGCGCAGCACGTCGAAGAACATCATGCGCGGCGGGCGGATGAGGTTGAGCGCATAGCTCGAGCTGCAGCAGACCACGCAATCGTCTTTTTTGAGCGGCTCGCCGATCTGCCCGTCGATGGTGAGGAAGACGGACTCGTCCTCGCCGCGGCAGCGCACCTTCACCACGCTCGATTCGGCAACCAGTACGGGACGGTTGGTGAGCATATGCGGGCAGATGGGCGTGAGGCAGATGGTGGGCACGGAGGGAAAGATGATGGGGCCGCCGGCGGAGAGCGAATACGCGGTGGAGCCGGTGGGCGTGGAGACGATCAGGCCGTCGGCCTTGTAGGCGCACATGAACTGGTGGTCGACGTAGGCGTCCAGATCGATCATGCGGGCAATGGAGGACTTGGTGAGGACCACGTCGTTCAAGGCTTCGTAGCGCGAGACGACGTCGGCGTCGCGCTGGACCTCGGCATGCAGGAGCTTGCGGCGGCCGATGCGATGTTCGCCGCGGAGGGCCCGTTCGAGCTCGGGGAAGAGCTCGTCGATGGTGATGGCCGTGAGGAAGCCCAGGCCGCCGAGGTTGACCGCGAACAGCGGGATCTCGCGGCTGCCGATGGCGCGGGCGGCGGAGAGCAGGGTGCCGTCGCCGCCGAGGACGATGACCAGGTCGCAGCCTTCGGGAACGGCGTCGCGGGAAAGGCCGCCATCGCGCGCGGCGTAGAAGCCGGTGCCCACGTCGTAGCGCAGGCGCAGGCCGCGCGCTTCCAGCCAGACCAGCAGCTTAGGGACCAGTTCGACGGCGGCTGCTACCGCGGGTTTGGAGATGATGCCGACCGTCTCAATGGGCATGCAGGAGGAACTCCCGGTTCCCTTCCGCGCCCAGAATCGGGCTTTCCATGAGGGATGTTTCGAATCCCAACCGGCGTGCCGCGTCGTTCACACGGCGGCAGGCGGCTTGCTGCAACTCCGTTTCGCGCACGATACCACCCTTGCCCACTTGTCCTTTGCCGACTTCAAACTGGGGCTTGACAAGTATAACCATTTCGCCGGCCGGTTGTAACACTTCTTTTATGGCGGGCAGGATCAGCGTGACGGATATAAAGCTGACGTCGCAGACGGCCAGATCGATGGGCTCGCCCAGATCCTCGCGGCGGAGGTAGCGGGCGTTGAGTTTTTCGTGCAGTACGACGCGGGGATGATTGCGGATCTTCCAGTCGAGCTGGCCGGAGCCGACGTCCACGGCGTGCACGCGCGCGGCGCCGCGCTGGAGCAGGCAATCGGTGAAGCCGCCGGTGGAGGCGCCCACGTCGAGGCAGACGCGGCCAGCGGGATCGATGGCGAAATGGGTGAGGGCAGCATCCAGCTTGAGACCGCCGCGGCTGACGAAGGGCGGCTGGGCGAGGACCTCGATGACGGCGTCAGGCTCGACCGGCTGGCCGGCCTTCCGCGCCTTGTGGCCGCCGACTACAACGTCGCCGGCCATGATGAGGGCCTGCGCCTTCTCGCGGGTGGGAGCGAGGCCGCGCTCGACCAGCAGACGATCGAGCCGCGGTTTCATGATTTGCGATGGACGATCAGGTCGGCGAGCTCGTGCAGGCGCGCGGCACGGACTCCGAAGGGCGCCAGGGTTTCGTGGGCCAGCCGGCATTCGGCTTCGGCCATGCGATGCGATTCCGGGACGCCGTAGACCGCCGGGAACGTGATCTTGTGCTGCTGCGCGTCCTTGCCGGCGGTCTTGCCCAGGGCTTCGGAAGACTCTTCGACATCGAGGATATCGTCCACGATCTGGAAGGCCAGGCCGATGTGTTCGCCGTAGCGGGAGAGGGCTTCGTACTGCGCGCCGGCGGCGCCGGCGCAGATGGCGCCCAGGCGGAGGCTGGCACGCAGGAGGGCGCCGGTCTTGGCGCGGTGTATGGATTCGAGCAGCGGCGCGGTAGGCGGCTGCCCTTCGCCTTCGAGATCGGCAACCTGACCGGCGATCATGCCGCCGACGGTGCCGGCCGCGGTGGCGAGCTCGGCGATCATGCGGGCCTTGCGGTCGGGGGGGGTGGTGTGCATGGCGGCCAGAACTTCGAAGGCCAGGGTGAGGAGCGAATCGCCGGCGAGGATCGCCATGGCGTCGCCGAAGACTTTGTGACAGGTGAGCTTGCCGCGGCGGTAGTCGTCGTTATCGAGGGCCGGAAGATCGTCGTGGATGAGCGAGTAGGTGTGGATGAATTCGAGGGCGCAGGCGGGAGTGAGAGCGGCGTCGGATGGGCCGGCCACGGTGGCGGCGGCTTCCAGGCAGAGGATGGGGCGGATGCGTTTACCGCCGGCGAAGAGGCTATAGCGCATGGCGCGGTGGATGGTGGCGGGAGGGGTGGATTCGGGCGGGACCAGGCGGTCGAGGTGGGCGTCGACCAGCTTTTGCTGCTGGGCGAGGTAGTCGCGGAGGTGCATGTGTGACGGAAGAATTAGTGTAGCGGCTTGAGGGGCGCGGCGGTTGGCAGGAGTTTCTCGGCGGCAAGATTACCCCGCCGGCTGACGTGGCAGATGCTCTCGTGTTGTGCGGGATCTTACGCCTCGAACCTGCCGAAATGGCGCTGGCGTGGCGCTTGCAAACGCTGGCAACGGCGAACGGAATCGAAATGTACGTACCCAATCATGGCGGTGCAGCACCACCGCCAGGGGCCGTCTCCATTCAGAAGGCGATTGGCCGCGCCGACTACGTCCTGGCGATCATCACGGCGGGCGAAGGTCCCAGCGTTCAGAACGAGCTCCGCTACGCCCTGGAAAAACGGAAACTGGTCATCCCAATCGTTCGCGTCGATCTTGCCGGCAGCCCGCTCCTGGCCCAGTTCCCGCGGGTCTTCACGTTTTCACCGTGGGACAGCCCGGAGCCCGTAGAAACGCAGATCGTGGAGTTTCTCAAAGAACAGCAGGTCACGCGGGAGAAACAGCAGGCCATCGGAGCCTTGGCCGCCCTCGGTCTTGGACTTCTGCTCCTTGTCTCTCTCAACAAGGAATAGCCTTGTTATTTCCCCTTCTTGCCGTTGGCCTATCGGAGTCCGTGGAAAGCGTGAGGGTTTTGGACTCGATGCTACGCCTCCTGCTTAGAAGCGAGTGCATCATGGGTATCGGACGCATACGGAGTTTGCTAGCCCTCGGACTGATGCCAGGGGCCGCGGCAGCGATCTGGGCGCAATCGTTCACTCTCCTTCCAGGCGCGGCTTACCCGGCCGGGAACGGACCCCTCGCCATCGCATCGGGCGATTTCAATGGCGACGGCAAACCCGACCTGGTTGTGGGCAACACCTCGTCTTCCGGCGTTTCCGTTTATCTGGGCAATGGCACCGGCGGGTTTGCCCCGGCCGCGACGGTTTCGGTTCCGGACTGCGTACTGGAGTTCGTGGCCACGGGCGACTTCAATCGCGACGGATACACGGACGTGCTCGCGGTCTGCGCCCTTCAGAGCACCATCTGGGTGATTCCAGGGCTGGGCACCGGCCAATTCGGCAAGCCCATTTCCACTACCATCCCCAACATTATTCTTCAGGGGGAAGTGGAGGGCATCTTCCCCGATTTCGTGGTGGCCGATTTCAACAACGACGGTGTGCCCGATCTGGTTCTCGGCCTCATCGACAGCAGCTTCGACAAGAGTTCCTTTTCGATCGATCTGCTACTCGGCAATGGAGACGGCACATTCAGCCTGTCTCCGGTCGTTTCCGCGGGCCAATCGCCGTCCCTGCCAGGCGTGATCCTGGCCGGCGATTTCGACCGCGACGGCAACATGGACCTGGCCGTCGCCGGCGGCCCCATGAACCCGGGAACAGCCGCCCTACAGATCTATCTGGGCAACGGCCAGGGGGCGTTCAAGCCGGGCGCCGGCATTACTCTCCCCGCCGGAATGTCCGCCGGCTCGGGCACCGTCGCGGACGTCAACGGGGACGGCATTCCCGATGTCATTCTGACGATCGCCGGCGACAGCGGAGCAGAAATCGTCGTCTTCCGGGGCTCCGGCGACGGTACATTCAAGCAAATTTCTGGGCGGTTGCAAACCGCGCTTATCGTGGGGATAACTGCGGCGCACCTTCGTGACGCCAGTACGGTCGACCTCATTGGAGTGGTTCTCGACAAAGGCAGCGATGAGTTTACGGTGGCCGCGTGTGCTGGAAACGGTGACGGGACCTTCCAGGCTGGGGTTCCGGTAGTCTTCCCGTCGGGTTTCATGCCCTGGCCGCTCGCCGTCGTAGCCGGTGATTGGAACGGCGACGGTCTCACCGATATAGCATTCGCCGCGCTACCTACCGGGACACTGCTCACGGGCTCACCTTCCAGCAATAGCCTTGCAGGATTGATCCAGCTGCTGCAATCGCTGCCTGCCGGTGACCTGGTTGTCATCCTGAATGGCGCCACGCCGGCACCTGTGCTGGCCGTTTCGAATTCGCAACTTCAGTTCTCCTATGTTGCCGGAGGAACCGCACCGCTCCCGCAAACGGTGGCGGTCTCCAATTCCGGCAGCGGCACCCTCAACTGGACCGCCCAGTCCGACTCCCCCTGGCTGGCTGTTACTCCCGGTTCCGGCTCCGGCGCTCGAAATCTCTCGATCTCGGTCGCGCCGGCGGGTCTGTCGCCCGCCACCTACACAGGCCACATCCAATTGGCTGCTTCCGGCGCCGCCGGCAGTCCGCAGAGCGTTACCGTGACGCTCGCGGTTTCGGCGCCAAGTACGGCGCCCACGATCACCGCCGTCGTCAATGGCGCGAGCTTCCAGCCGGGCATCGAAAGCGGGTCGTGGGTCACCATTCTGGGATCGAATCTCTCTAAAACTTCGCCCGGCCGCACCTGGACGGCGTCCGAGATCGTCAACGGGAATCTGCCTCAGTCGCTCGATGGCACCAGCGTGACCATCGACGGCAAACCGGCATACGTGTACTACATCAGCCCCACGCAACTGAACGTGCAAGCGCCCACCGATTCCGTTACCGGAACTGTGGCAGTCGTGGTCACCAACGACTCCGAGAAAAGCGTCTCCTTCAGCGCGCAATTGGAAACCGCCAGCCCGGCGTTCTTTCTCTACCCGGGCACGTCGAACCCCATCGTCTCCCGCTTCCCGGACTACGCCCTGGTAGGTACAACCAGTGCGCCGGCTCATCCGGGCGATGTGCTGATCATATGGGGGACAGGTTTCGGTCCCACCAAACCACCCACACCTGCGGGAATCGTAGTCACCGGTGCGCCGACCACCGCGACCTTGCCGGAAGTAACCGCCGGTGGCGTAGGAGCGCCGGTGAGTGCCGCGGTACTCGCGCCGGGGAGCGCAGGCCTGTACCAGATCGCCATTCAACTCCCGTCGACGGTGCCCACGGGTGCTGTGGCGCTCGAGGCCTCGGTCGGCGGAGCCATGTCACCTGCGGGAACGACGATCTTCGTAAGCGCGCAATAAGCTGGCGTCGCAGCCGGCGCGAGGCCCGGCACCGCCCGGAAGGCTATCGAGCGCCATCCACGGCACCGTCAGGCCGAAGAGCGCGACATTTTGGGATCTATGCGTGCGTTCGTGCCGCAGCGAAGGGTCCGCGAGTCACGGCCGTAGCCTCCGGCATGACCTCGAACTGCTTCACCGAAATGTCTCGTATGGACGGGAGTCCTCTGAGCCGTGCCACCAATGGACCGTTCAGGTAGGCATCCAGTGACGCCTGGCTATCGAATAGATAGATACCGCCAGCTTCTTGTGCAACCGGGTTGAGAAGCCAGATCTTCCACTTTAGTCCAGGCACATCGAGAAAGGCATGCGCGACCGAATCCGTCATCTTCTGATATTCTTCGACCGGCACATTGAGATTGAAATTGATCTGCAGAATCATGTGAAACGTCCCCTCTGTATTTTGTTTGAACAAGCCCATCCAATGGGTTGGCCCTCAGGACAATCCTCGAATTGCTGAGCATTGTTTTGGTCTTTCGCGTTGACAGTTTCAGATTCGCACGCGGACCGTTTTCAGAGCGTTCTCTTTCCGTGCGATCCGGCGTTATTCGGACGAGGACGAGCGTTGGCAGTTGGGCGGGAAAGAACGCTGGTCCGCCGAGCTGGCCCAAAGATCACTCTGAATGTCAACCTATGGCAGCGACCGCCGGTGGTAGTCCGGAAAAGCCGGATGGCGCAGCTTCGCAGGCGGATTGTCCTTCAGCTCCTCCAATACGACCTCAACCGCCTTCTCAAGCTGCGGATCATGCCCCTTGCGAATGAGCGCCGGGTCCTGCTCGACTTCAATATCAGGCGGGACGCCGATGTTTTCCACTTCCCACTCGCCCGTGAGCGGATTGTAGATGCCCGAACTGGGCGCGCCCAGGAAGCCTCCATCCATCAGCACCGGCCCTCCGGCCATGCCGACCAGCCCGCCCCAGGTACGCGCACCGATCAGCTTGCCCACGCCGGCGCGCCGGAAATACCAGGGCATGGCATCGCCGCCCGAGCCGGCGCGTTCATTGATGATCATCACCTTCGGTCCGAAGATCCCCTGCGGCTGCACCAGGGGCTCTCCGACCCGGTTGGAGGCCGCGCTGAGCAGTTTCCTATTCAGGATCTCGGCAATGTCCGTGGCCAGCAGCCCGCCGCCGTTGAATCGCTCGTCGACGATGGCGGCTTCCTTGCCGATCTGCGCGTAGAAGTAGCGATTGAATGCAGTCAACCCGCCATTGGCCGTATCCGGCATGTAAATATAAGCCACCTTGCCGCCCGTCATCTGATCGACCTTGCGGCGGTTCTCTTCGATCCAGGCCAAGTTTCGCAGGCGGCCCTCGTCGGGTAGGGGAACCACATCGACCTGGCGCGAGCCGGAACCGTTCGCGTCCGGGCCGACGCGCAACAGTATGGATTTGTCGGCCAGCCCTTCGAAGAAACTGTACACGTTTTCAGGAGGGCGCACCTCACGGCCATTGACGGCTAACAGGTACTCCCCGGCTTTCACATTAACGCCTGGCTGGGTAAGCGGTGCGCGAAGCTGCGGATTCCAATTCTCGCCGCCATAGACGCGTAGAAAGCGGTACCGGCCGTTGGCGACCTCGTAATCGGCGCCCAGCAGTCCGGTCTGGACGTGCTGCAATTCGGGCAGATCGCCGCCGCCCGTACCCATGTGACTCACCACCATATTGCCCAGCATCTCCTGGAACAAATAGGTGAGGTCGCTTCTGGTGGCGACCTGGCGGAGGTAAGGCTCGTAGTTCTTCTCCGCCTGACTCAAATCCAGGCCGTGAAAATTGCGATCGTAGAACCAGTAGCGCTCGGTCCGCCAGGCCTCGTGGTACATCTGTTTCCATTCCTGGACCGGATCCACGCGGACTTCGATGCCGGAGGTCTTCAGCACGCCTTTTTGAGCGCCGCCGCCCGGCGGTGGGGCCGGACCTCCGCCTGGCCCGTCAGCCATGGGGCGGAGGGCCGCGATGATCCAGTTGTCGCCTTGCCGATAGAGCGCCTTCTCGCCGCCGAACGACATACGGAAATCGTTCACCCCCGCGAGGGGGACGTCGCTCTTGCGGGTCTTGAGGTCGTACCGATGGACGGTCTGCCCAGGATTCTCGGCTGGACCATCGGCAGCCGGAGGCGCAGCTTCCAGCGCCAAAAGAGTCCCTGCCTTGCCTACCTGCAGCGCGGTGTAGCGCCGCGGCGGCATGGGCACGCACAAAATCCGCTGATCGATGCCGTCCAGATCGATTTTGACGTTCGGGACGGCCGGTTTCGATTTGGCCGTTTCGGCCGGCTTGGCTGCGTCCGCCGCGGGCCTATCGGATCCCGCGTCGGGTTTGTCACCGTCGGCGGACTTCTTGTCCTCGGCGGACTTCTTGTCGTCCGCCGCCTTTTCTTCGTCGCTTTCCGGAGCAAACGGAGAGGGCAACGTTTTGTCGAGCACGGCCAGGTAAACCGAACTGGTGAAGGTGCGCTCCACGGCGTGAATGTCCAATCCCAGGCCCTCGCCCGAATTGGTGCTGGCCGCGAAGTAGAGATATTTGCCGTCTTTATCGAATACGGGGTTCGTGGCATCGCTCATCCCGTCGGTCACCTGGGTTGATTTCCCGTCCACGAGCGAGTACAGGCAGATAGCGCTCAACTCGTTCGGCAGCACCTTGGAGTACGCCAGCCACTTGCTGTCGGGAGACCATGCACCGGCGATGTTTCCGCTGCGCATCTGATAGGTGTCCTGCGCGATCTCGATCTGCTTCTTAGTCTCCAGGTCCACGTACCAGAGACGCTGAAAGCTGTCCACCAGCGCGATCTTCCGGCTATCCGGAGAGAACCGCGGAGAAAGATAGAAGCCAGGCTTCAGCTCGATTTTGGTAACTTCGCCGGCACCGTCCTGCGGCTGGACATGCAGCGCGTACTCGCCGGTCTCGTCGGAGAGGTAGGCAATGCTCTTGCCGTCCGGCGACCACTGCGGTTCGCGTTCCATGACTCCGGGCGTGTTAGTCAGATCGCGCGCGTCGCCCTTTTCCGCGGGAACCGTGATGATTTCGCCGCGCGCGGCAAAAACAGCCCGCACACCGTTGGGCGAGACCGCCGGTGTGATGAGATGCCGCCCGACGTTGACGAACTTCGGCCGCACCTCCCCAAAGTCGCCCTGCACGCGAATGGTCACGGGCTGAGTTTTGCCGGATTTTAGGTCATAGAGGTGAATCCCGCCGAACTGTTCGTACACGATGGCATCCGGCCCCAGCGATGCCGACTTTATATCCAGCCCATGATTGGGAATGGCCTGATGGACCGAATCGGTCTTTGTGTCGTAGAAAAAGAGCGTGGCCGGGCCGTTGCGGTCCGACAGGAAGTAGACCCGGTCTCCAGACCACATGGGGTTGAAGTCATTCGAGTTCGCTCGCGGCACCTTGGTCACGCTGCTGTCCGAGAGGCGGGCGAGCCAGATGCGCGTGGTCTGGCCGCCGCGATATTTCTTCCACATGGTGAAAGCGCGCGCCACCGGCCCATAGGCGATCGACTGCCCGTCCGGTGACATGGATGCCTCGTAACCGCTGGGGAACGGCAACTTCTCTTCTACGCCGCCGTCAGCCGGGACGGTGAACATTTCCGCGAAGCGCGAGTAGGCGGTCCGTGTCGAACTGAAGATGATACTCTTTCCGTCCGCCGTCCAACCCAAGACGCGATCGGGGGCCGGGTGCCAGGTGAGTCTTTTCGGCACACCACCCGCAGCCGGAACGACGAAAACGTCCACATTGCCGTCATATTCGCCGGTGAAAGCGATGCGCGTGCCATCGGGTGAAAAAGCCGGATCGGTTTCGTTGCCGCTCCCGCTGGTGAGGCGTACGGCGTCGCCACCCTCGCGGGGCACGCTCCAGAGATCGCCGGCATAGGCAAATACGATGTGGGTTTTGCTCAATGTGGGCTTCTGCAATAGCAGTGGACCATCGCTGGCGAGGCCGGCAGCCGCAAGGGCGAGCAGGGCGATCAGAAGACGCATTCGGTTCCCCCTTCCGTTGGACAATTCAGCATACACCAATCGCGTCGCGTGCAATCGAATCGCCCGGGATCAAGCCGCGTGCGATACAGCCGTTGCGGGCGACTACGACCGCCATCGTTAGGCGGCAGGAAGAGCATGCATGCCGCCAGTAAGCCAGCGGCGAGTGAACTCCGTAGCAACCTTGTGGTTTCAAACTCCACGAGCGATCCCAACAGGCTGCTATGGGGCGTACGGCCGTTCTACTTGCTCAGGGTGGCGATCCAGTTCACCTGTTTCTTGCCATCGAGGCCGTTGCCTACAATCGTGCTGCCGTCGGCAGAGATCGCCAGCGCGTCCGTAAGTGTGATGGAAGCCGGGATGTTTGCGCCCAGGTTGTTCAATGCAGTCTGAAGCGACTGCAGTCCGGACGTCGCCGTCCAGACGAACGCTACATACCCGCGGAGATTGCCGCTGAACCCAACTACGGTGCCATCGTCGGAGATGGAGTTGGCAAAGCTTTGGTCGGTGGCCTTGCCGCTGAGCGTGCCCAGGTAGGTGACACCGGCGGCGTCGGAGTACACATAGGCGATGGCCGAGGGCGCTTTCGGAGGGATATTCTGGCCCACAATCTGAGAGCCGTCGCTGGAGACGCCGTAAGCTTCTCCCATGGCATTGGGACCCAGGAACAGATCCGGCTTGCCGAAGTTCACCCAGCGGACGGGGCGCCGGCCGCTATCACCCTCCCAGAACCCGACGATCGTCCTCGAATCAGCCGAGATGGCACTCGCGCGGCTGCTATGGCCGGCCGGATAGCCGAGCGACCTGGCGCCGGACTTACTGGTCCACACGAAGCCTTCGGCGTCTGAGCAAGTCCAAGCCAGGCCGACCACCAGGTTGCCCATGCCGTTGATGCCCCAGCCGGAACCCCACGCGTTGCCGATCGTGGTGCAACCGTTCCTCGGGTGCCCCAAATCCTGCCATCCGGCAGCGGTCCAGAGGCCGGGCGTGCCATAACCGTCGGTACCGATAATGCCAGTGGCAATCGCCGCACCGTCGCGGGAGATGGCGATGGAGCCATTGTTGGGATCGCCCGGCCCCAGGTCTTGAAACCCATCGGCAGCGGTCCAGCGGAAGATCTCGCCGTAGGCATTGGCGGCGATCACGCTGCCGTTACCGGAGACCGCCATGGGAACGGAATAAGAAAAAGGAGCGGACAGAACCTGGAACGTGGCCGTGGCGGCCATGCTTGGTATGGCCGCAGCGAACAGGCCAATGCTCAGGGATAGTTTGCACATTCGGTTAGCAATTCCTTTTGGGGCTAGTGTGGTTTGTAAAGACTTCGCGCGGCGGCGAAGCAAGGCGACTGGTTGACACAGTCTGATTGCCTGAGAGACAGATATCGTAGTCTAGCACTGGGGTCCGGACGGGGCAAACTTCAAACCTTTACCTTTACCGATACTCCGATAGCTGGGCAGATAGGCCGCCTGGACTTGCGATAACATGAGCGGTCATGCCAGTGTTCTCGCGCGTGAAAGCCTGGTTCGCCAGGCTATGGCAGCAGATCCGTCCCGGCCCGGAAGCCCGCCGCGGCGCCGTCTGGGGCACGCTGGCGGCTGCCGGCGCTTGCGTGGTCATCGCCGGTCTGTACGCCAGGACCGGGTTCGGTTACCCCTTTGACTTCGCCCTGGCCCTGGTGGTGGCGGGCTTACTCATACCGCTCGTAATGTTGGCGGCCGCGCTCTTGCTCACCATATTCCGGCACCTGCCGCGCATGGCGACAGGTTTGATGATCGGCGCCTGCGCCTTCGTCATGCTGATCTGGGGGCCGCCGCAACTTGGTTTCGCCATGGCGGTGCTGGTGGGTGTCGCCGAAGGATTCCTGGGCGCCGCGGCAGCCACGATCATCGCCGGCGGATTTCCGCAAGTCGCTCTTCTCAAGAAGGTCATCACGCTCGTTCTACTCGTGATCGGCATCGGTTTCAACGCGGCGCTGATCTGGCTGTTCGCGCGGGATGGCTCGCTCGATCAGCTCACCGCCTGGAAGCCGCCCGCGGCCACCCTGCCTGCCCTGTTGGATGCCGCCAACCCGGCGCTGCCCGGGTCGTATCGCGTGCGTACCCTGTTCTACGGCGCGGGCAACGATATCCGGCGGCCCGAGTACGGGGCGTCGGTAGCCATCAAAACCCCCACCGTCGATGCATCGGACTTCTTCAAGGATTTCGGCGGCTGGAAGAGCTGGGCACGAAAGAAATATTGGGGCTTCGGCATGGACAAGCTGCCGCTCAACGCGAGGGTGTGGTATCCGGAGGGGCCGGGGCCTTTTCCGCTGGCGCTGATGGTGCATGGCAACCACAACATGGCGGAATTCTCCGATCCCGGCTACGCGTACCTGGGCGAACTGCTGGCCAGCCGCGGCTTCATTCTGGCTTCGATCGACGAGAATTTCCTGAACAGCGGCCTGTTCCACGATCCGCCCAAGCAGCAGCAGGTACGGGGTTGGATGCTGTTGGAGCATCTCAAGCTGTGGCGCGGCTGGAACACGGCCGCGGGCAACCCGTTTCGCGGCAAGGTGGACATGGACCATATCGCGCTGATGGGACATTCGCGCGGCGGAGAAGCGGCGGCCACCGCCGCGGCGTTCAACCGCATGCACTACTATCCGGAAGACGCCAACATCCGCTTCGATTACGGCTTTCACATTGAAGCTGTGGTGGCCATCGCGCCGGCCGACGGCCAGTACAAACCGGCCGGGCAGCACCGTTGGATCGAGGATGTAAGCTACCTGACGCTGCAGGGCGCGTACGATGCGGACGTATCGTCGTTCATGGGCAGCCGGCAGTGGGATCACGTGCGCTACACGCAGCCGGGTCCCTGGTTCAAAGCCGAGATCTACGCCTATCGCGCCAATCATGGGCAATTCAACACCGTGTGGGGCCGGAACGACGCGGGCGAGCCGCTGAGCTGGCTCCTGAACCTGAAGCCGCTGATGCCGCCGGACGATCAGCGTCGCATCGCTAAGACCTACATCGCGGCGTTCCTGGAGGCTACCCTGAAAGGGAGGCGCGAGTATCTGCCGCTATTTGAGGACTGGCGCGTGGGACGCGCGTGGCTGCCGCAGACGATTTACATCAATCGCTATCAGAATTCGTCTTATATCCCGCTGGCGGGCTACCAGGAAGACGCCGACCTGACCACCGCCACCGCGCCCGGAGGCCGCATTGCCGCCGAAGGCCTTTCGGTCTGGCACGAAGGGCGTATTCCCTGGCGCGACGGCAACCGCGATTACAACGGCGTAACCCTGGGATGGAAGCGGGCCAAAGGCATGGCGGCGCCGGTATACGCGATCACCCTGCCCGCAGGTGCGGCGGAGCGCTGGCGCCTGGGGAAGAGATCCACGCTGGAGTTGTCCCTGGCGGCGATGGACGAAGACGCTCCGCTGCCGGGCAAGAAGAAAGACGACAAGCCCAAGCAGCCTGAGAAAGCAAAAAAACAGCAGCGCGAATCGCCGGACTTCACCATCGAACTGGAGAGCAGCGACGGAGCCATCGCCGCCGCGCCGGCCAGCCGTTTCGCCGCCATCCCGCCGCCGCTCAAAGAGACGTTCACCAAACTCGCCGTCCTCGAGAGCGTGGGCTACGAGAAAGACTGGGAGCCGGTGCTCGGAAGTTTGCGGGCGCCGCTGCCGGCATTCGAGGTCCGGGGGACCAAGCCGTTCGACCCGGCCCGGATAACCGTCGTCCGGCTGAGATTCGATCGCACGCCGATGAGCGTGATCACGATCAGCAGCATAGGTTTCGCACAGGAGGAATGATGAAAACTTTCGCGTTAGCGATTCTCGCGGCCGCCGTGGCCCTGCCGGCCAGCGCGCCAAAAGGTTTCGACCATTGGACCGCCGCCCAATTGCGCGGATTGGAGAAGAAGCTGTCGCCCAAGATCAATGCCCAGAAGATCGCCACCGAATCGTTGGGAAGCTATGGCAACCACAGCTTTCTGGTGGCCCACCGCGAAGGCGATGGCGAGGCGGAATTGCACGAGACTCAGAACGATGTAATGGTGATCGAGACCGGCGAAGGGACGCTGGTGGTGGGCGGAACGGTAGTCGAACCGCGCACGACCGCGCCGCATGAAATTCGGGGCCCATCTATCCGGGGCGGCGAGAAGATCCCGGTGGCCGCCGGCGACGTGGTGCATGTCCCGTTGCGCACACCTCACCAGATGCTGGTGGCCCCGGGCAAGCAGATCACCTATTTTGTGGTCAAGATCGATTAGCCCGCGCTACGCCTGTACGGCTTTGCGAGCGGCCGCGTCGTCGTGGCTGTCCCCGTAGATTGAGGGCACCTTGGCGCCCATGGGACGCAGGTAAGCCGACAGTTGTCCACGATGGTGAATGATGTGGTTCAGCGACATCCGCAGATACATCACGGCGGGCAACTGGAGCATACCGCGGAAGTCCACGATCTTCATCAACTGGTCGGCCGAGAGTTTGGAGAGCCGGTCGAAGCTGGTGGCGAAGGCTTCCGCATACCAGGCGGAGATGGCCGCCGGGGTATTCAGGGATTCGGGGCGGCTGCCGCGCACGGCAAAGTTGAACTCGCCCGCGGCCACGCTGTCCATGAAGAAGACGTCGGCGGAGGCGATGTGCCACGCCAGTTCCAGCGCGGTTTTGGAAGTGCCGTCGGGCCGGTAGCCGGACTGCTCCGCAGGGATGGCTTCAATCACCTTGCGAGACGTGCGATGCTCGGTTTTAAGGGCGGGCAACGCCATCTGTAACAGAAAAACAGCTTGTTCGGGTTGGAGCGGTTGCATAGTAAGAAGTATAACCTCGGCTATCGAACCAGCGCCGACGACCTGCCCGCGAAGTCCAGCACCCAGGACGGGAAGATGCCCAGGAACAAGGTGCCGATGGCGGGAAGCACCAGCGCGGCGCGCAGGCCCAACGGCAGCGGTTCCAGCCCCGCGGCCGCCTCGCTCGGCTCGCGGAAGTACATCACCACCAGGACGCGCAGGTAATAATAAGCCGCTACGGCGCTGTTCAGCAGGCCGAGCACGGTCAGCCACACGAGGTGGGAATCGAGCGCGGCTTTGAAGACGTAGAACTTGCCGAAGAATCCGCCCGTGAGCGGCACGCCGATCAGCGACAGCAGGAAGATGGAGAGCAGCGCCGCGGTGACGGGTTGCTTTTCACCAAGGCCCGCGAAATCATCGATGGCCAGGAATCGCTCGCCTCTGCCGGAAAGGTGCGCCACTACCGCGAACGCGCCGATATTCATCAGGGCATAGGCGGCCAGGTAGAACATGGCCGCCGCGGCGCCCACCTGCGACCGCGCGGCGAGGGCCACCAGCACGTACCCGGCGTGGGCGATCGAGCTATAGGCCAGCAGCCGCTTGATATTCGATTGCGTCAGCGCCGCGAAGTTCCCGATGGTCATGGAAAGCAGCGCCGCGCCCCAGACCATCGGCTGCCAGTCGCGTCCGATGCCGCCGAAGACGGTCATGAAGATGCGCAGGAAGATAGCGAAGGCGGCGGCTTTCGGGCCGGTGGCGAGAAACGCGGCCACCGGGGTGGGCGCGCCCTGATAGACGTCCGGCGCCCAGATTTGAAACGGCGCGGCGGACACCTTGAATGCCATGCCCACGAACATCAGCGCGGCGGCCACGCCGATGAAAAGTGGAGAAGGCGCGGAATTGCCGGACAGGGCCTCATGCAGACCGGTAAGATACGTGCCGCCCGTCATGCCGTAAATCACCGCCACGCCATAGAGGAAAAACGCCGTGGCGAACGATCCCAGCAGGAAGTATTTCAACGCCGCTTCGTTGGCGCGCTTGTCGTCGCGCAGGTAGCCGGCCAGTACATAGCTGGCGATGGACGAGATCTCCAGTCCAATGAAAATCAGGATCAGCTCGTTCGCCGATACCATGATGCACTGGCCGGAGATGGAGAACAGCAGCAGCGCGTGATACTCGCCGGCTTCGGCGCCCTCGCGCGCCAGGTAGCGGTAGGACGCCAGCACGGTGAGAATGCCGACGCTGATCACCAACATGCGAAAAAAAGTGGCAAAACCGTCCACTACGAGCATGTTCGAGAACGCCGCGCCCGGCGAGCCGTTGGCGATCACGGCGCCGATGCCGGCGGCGACCAGCGCGAGGAGCGAAAGGTGGCCGTAGATGCGCTGCGACTGCCGGCGGAGGACCACATCCAGCACCATGAGCAGAGTACCGGCCGTGATGAGAATGATCTCGGGCAGGAAGCGGATGTACTCCTCGGCGGCCGGCCAATTAACGGGCATGCGCCACCTCCGCGGTCATCCTGTTCTTCTTCACCTGAAACTGGACGTTGACCTGGGTCTGATCCAGAATCTTCGCCGTGGTGCGCCGCACGGCCGGCAGGAACGATTGGGAGTAGACGCCCATCCAAACCATCATGGCGATCAGCGGCATGATGGCGGCCCATTCGCGCGGCTTCAGATCGAACAAATGGCGCTTCACTTCGTCGGACGTCTCGCCGTAGAACACGCGCTGGTAAAGCCAGAGCATGTAACACGCCGACAGGATCACGCCCAGGGCGGCGAAGATGGTCCAGTGGAAGTTCGCCTGCGCGGAACCTTGCAGCACCAGGAATTCGCCTACGAAATTATTGAGCAAGGGCAGCCCGATGCTGGCCAGCATAGTGATCATGAAAACGGTGGAAAGCCAGGGCGCCGCGGTGGCCACGCCCCCGTAGTCGGCGATGGCCAGCGAATGCCTCCGCTCGTACATGTAGCCCACCAGAACGAAGAGGGCCCCGGTGGAGATGCCGTGGTTCAGCATCTGGTACACCGCGCCATCCAAGCCCATCTGGGTGAAGGTGAAGATGCCCAGCACGACGAATCCCAGGTGGCTCACCGACGAGTACGCCACCAGTTTCTTCATGTTCGGCTGGACCATGGCGACCAGCGCGCCGTAGATGATGCCGATGATGGCCAGCACCACGATCCAGGGCGCGCAGGAGCGCGCCGCGCCCGGGAACATCGGCAGGCAGAAACGCGCCAGTCCGTAAGTGCCCATCTTCAGCATGACGGAGGCCAGCATCACGGATCCGGCGGTGGGCGCTTCCACGTGCGCGTCGGGCAGCCAGGTGTGCAGCGGGAATATGGGCACCTTCACGGCGAAGGCCACGAAAAAGGCCAAAAAGAGCAGCATTTGCTGCTGCGGATTGAAGGCCAGTTTGCCGCCCTGGAGCATCGCCAGGATCTCGGGATAGTTGAACGTGCCGGCGTGATTGTAGACGTAGATAATAGCGGTCAGCATCAGCACCGACGCGGCGAACGTGTACAGAAAGAACTTGAGAGCCGCATAGATGCGGCGCTCGTGTCCCCAGATGCCGACCAGGAAATACATGGGCACCAGCGACACTTCCCAGAACACGTAAAACAGGAACAGGTCCTGCGCCGCGAATACGCCCGTGAGGCCGAACTCCAGCAGGATCAGAAAGGCATAGTATTCTTTGGTGCGCTTCTGGATGTACTTCCAGGAAACCAGGACGCAGATGGGCGTCAGGAACGTGGAGAGGATGACCAGCCACAGGCTCAGCCCGTCGAGCGAGACGTGGTAGTGGATCTGCGGCGAGTTGATCCAGACGAAATCCGTGACAAACTGTTCGGCGGCGGTCCGGCTGTCGAACCCGATTGCCAGGCCCAGCGAGGCGAGGAACGTGACCAGGGAGAAGCCCAAGGCCATGGCGCGGATAGCGCCCTGCGCGCTGCGCGGCATAGCCAGCAGCACCAGGAAGCCCAACAGCGGCATGGCGAGAACCACGTCGAGCAGGTTCATCGCAGGCCTCCCAGCACGCCGATGGTCAGCAGCAGCACCACGCCGCCCAGCAGCACCCAGGTGGCATAGCTGCGTATGTTCCCGGACTGCAGGAGCTTCAACACGCCGCCGATGCCGCGGGCGCGATTGCCGACCCCGTTCACCGCGCCGTCGATTACGGCGACATCCACCGCTTTCCACAAAACCTCGCGCGAACCCGAGACCAGCGGCGTGACCACCACCGCGCCGTAGACCTCGTCCACGAAGTATTTGTTGTAGATCAGCCGGTAGAGTCCGCTCAGACTGGCCGCCAGTTGTTCGGGCAGTTCCGGCCTGGCCACGTAGAACAGCCACGCCAGCGCGATGCCTCCCAGGCCGAAGCCCACCGACACCAGGACCGGTCCGATGTCTTTGCTTTCTTCCGCCAGCGGAAACAGCGGCGCCAGGAACTCCGGCACCTTGAACAGGGCGCCGCCGGCCAGCGAAAGAGCCGCCAGCACCGCCAGCGGCACCAGCATCACCGCGGGTGACTCATGCGGATGCTTGTGCGGATCGCCGCGATATTGGCCGAAGAACGCCATGAAGATGGCACGGAAAACGTAAAACGCGGTCATGCCGGCGGTGATCACGCCCACCCAGTACATCCACGGCGCGTGCCGGTCGGCGGCGGCCAGAATCGCGTCTTTGCTGTAGAATCCGGCGAACGGCGGCACACCGGCGATGGCTACGCTGGCGCACACCATGGTAGCGAAGGTCCAGGGAATTTTGCGGCCCAGTCCGCCCATGTTGCGCAGGTCCTGTTCGCCCCCGAGCGCGTGAATCACGCTGCCGGATCCCAGGAAGAGCAGCGCCTTGAAAAATGCGTGGGTCACCAGGTGATAGATGCCGGCGGAAAAGGCCCCCACACCCGCGCCCAGGAACATGTACCCAAGCTGCGACACGGTGGAGTAGGCGAAGACCTTTTTGATATCGTTCTGTGCCAGGCCGATGGTGGCCGCGAAGAAGGCCGTGGCCAAGCCGATGATCGCCACCGTCTCCATGGCGGCCGGGGCATGCGTATAGATCGCCGCCGAGCGCGCCACCATGTAGACGCCCGCCGTCACCATGGTGGCGGCGTGGATCAGCGCCGACACGGGCGTGGGACCGGCCATGGCATCCGGCAGCCAGACGTACAACGGGATCTGCGCGGACTTGCCGCAGGCGCCGACCAGCAGGAGCAACGCGATCGCCGTGAGGGTGCCTTCCGACCTGGTGTTGACGGAACTGAAGACCACGCCGAAATCCAGCGAACTGAAGTTGGCCACCAGCAGGAAAATCGCCAGCGAGAATCCGCAATCGCCGATGCGGTTTACGATGAAGGCCTTGTTGCCGGCGTCGGTGGCGAACTTCTTATCGAAATAGAAGCCGATCAGCAGATAGCTGCACAAGCCCACGCCTTCCCAGCCGACGAACATCACCAGGTAATTCGCCGCCAGCACCAGCGTCAGCATGAAGAACATGAACAGGTTCAGATAGGCGAAGAAGCGGTAGTAACCGCCTTCGTGCGCCATGTAGCCGATGGAGTAGATGTGGATCAGCGAGCCGATGCCGGTGACGACTAACAGCATGACGGCGGTCAGGCGGTCGACCGTGAAATCCATGCCGACGCTCAGAATGCCGCTTTGGATCCAGGTGAAGTACTGCTCGGTGTGGGCCACGCTGAGATCGCCCAAGGCGAGCAAAGTCTTCAACACCCAGGCGAACGAAAGCAGGACGGATCCGATGGCGATGGTGTTGATGACGGCTTTCGACAAACGCCGCCCAAAGATCCCGTTGAGCAGGAACCCGGCCAGAGGGAAGACGGGAATGAGCCAGAGTTGCATCAGTTTTTCAGCGAACTTACGTCATCGATGTTTAAAGTCTTGCGGTTCTTGAACACCGTCAGGATGATCGCCAGGCCGACGGCCGCCTCCGCCGCCGCCACCACCATCACGAAGAAGCTGAAGATGTGACCGTTAACCTGCTTCCACTGATAAGAAAAGGTGATGAAACTCAGGTTCACCCCGTTGAGCATCAGCTCGATCGACATGAAGACCGTGATGATATTG
The DNA here is from genome assembly GCA_035499555.1 of Bryobacteraceae bacterium. Lineage (GTDB taxonomy): Bacteria > Acidobacteriota > Terriglobia > Bryobacterales > Bryobacteraceae > Bog-159. The sequence continues at coordinate 156,420 of DATJYO010000043.1, read as the reverse complement.
CGGCGCAAGATAAAACCCGATGCGCCCAGCGCGAACAACACCGCACTCAGGATCAGGTACCAGGAGACCGGCACTCCGCTCATGTTATTCGAGCTCCTTGCGCGCCAGCACCACCGCGCCCAGAATGGCGATCAGGATGAGCACGGAGACCACCTCGAAAGGCAGCAGGTACTGGGTGAACAACGCGCGTCCCACGTCCGCCGGCGTTCCCCCGCGAAAGCCTCCGAAATGCACGATGGCCGCGCCCGGAAACAACTGCTGGACGAAGTAAGCCATCAGTCCCAGAAAACTGAACAGCAGCGGCAGGCCGAGCAACTGGGCCATCCAGGACCGCCCGCGGCGGGTCTCCGCGCCCGCGTTCAGCAGCATGATCACGAAGACGAACAGGACCATGATGGCGCCGGCGTACACGATCACCTGCGCGGCGGCCAGGAATTCGGCGCCCAACAGCAGGTACAGCACGGCCAGCGATCCCATGACGCCGATCAGCGAGATGGCGCTGGCAATGGGATGCGTCTGCACCACCACGTTGATGCCGCAGATCACCGCGATGGCCGCGAAGATGAGGAAGAGGATTACGTCCATGTCAGGAGAACAGAGCCACCAGCAGGCCGGTGACCAGCAGATTCAGGACGGCCACCGGGAACATGAACTTCCAGGCGAAGGCCATCAGTTGATCGTAACGGAAACGCGGCAGCGTCCCGCGCACCCAGATGAAGACGAACAGCAGGAAACCGGTCTTGGCCGCGAACCAGAAGAACGGCATCAGCACAGTCCGCAAGGCGGGGACCAGGAACAGCAGCGCCAACAGGAAGAAGACCACCGCCACGGCCGGCAGCGTCAGGCGGTCTTTGCGCCGCGCCGGGTTCAAGCCGTGATACAGGGAAATCGCGGCGGCAAAGGCAAAAACGGCGGGGGCCACGAAGTTCGATCCCGCCGACGCGGGCCATAGCGGCAGCCATCCGCCTAAGAACAATGTCGTAGTGATGGAGCAGACCGTCACCATGTTGGCGTATTCGGCCATGAAAAACGACGCGAACTTCATGCTGCTGTATTCGGTGTGAAACCCCGCCACCAGTTCGTTCTCGGCTTCCGGCAGATCGAACGGTACGCGGTTAGTTTCGGCGAATGCCGCGATCAGGAACAGGATGAAGCTGAAGATCTGCGGCATGGGCGTCTGGAAAATGCTCCAGTGCGGAATGAAGCCCAGATAATAGCCGCTCTGCTTCTCCACGATCTGGCGCAGGCTGAGCGTATTGGCCAGCAGCAAGGGCGCGGCCACCGCCATGCTCAGCGGCAGTTCGTAGCTGATCATCTGCGCCGAGCTGCGCAAGCCGCCGAGCAGGGCATACTTGTTGTTGGATGCCCACCCGGCGATGGCGATGCCGTACACGCTCATGGACGAAATCGCCAGGATGAACAGCAGCCCGATGTTCAAATCCGTGAGTTGCATCCAGGTGCTGCCCCCGCCCGGCAGCTGAACCTCGCCGCCGAACGGGATCACCGAAATCGAAATCAGCGCCATAGTGACGGCGAAGAAAGGCGCGGCCAGATAGAGAAACTTGTTGGCGTGCGGCGGGATCAGGTCTTCTTTGGTGATGAGCTTGATGACATCCGCCAGCGGCTGGAGGAGTCCGTGCGGCCCCACGCGCGATGGCCCCAGGCGCACCTGAATATGCGCGATTACTTTGCGCTCCACCCATTGCAGGTACGCCAAGGTGGTCAGCAGGGCAAACGCCACCACCGCAGCCTTGATCAGGCTCAGCAGGAAAAAGTTCATTTATCGATTGCCGTGGCTCTCCACCACGGAGTTCAGTACCTTAGAATAACGCCCCAACGTGCCCGAAGTGAAAAGATTCTCGTGGGCGGAGCGGATCAGCTCAGGGCGTCCATCGAGCGCTATGCGCCCGTTGAGTGCCGCGGTCTGCGCCGCGCCACCCACCTCCAACACCGGCAGGGGAACATCGTAGCCATGCACGTTCTTTCGGATTTCGGCGAAGACCGTATCCGGAATCCAGGGTCCCATCTCGGCCGCCACACCCATTTCGCGGGCCAGCAGGCCCATAATCTCCAGGTCCGGCTTGGCGCCCATGGCGCCCACGGCGCGGCGCAGCCGCTGCACCTCGCCGCACACGTTGGTCACCGTGCCGTTCTTTTCGTAGGCGGAAGCCGCGGGGAACACCACGTCGGCGGCCTGCGCGGTTTCGGTCAAAAACAGGTCGTGGACCACCGTGAACGGGCTGCCCGCGCGCGCGCCCGGATTCGCGCCCACTATCCACAGCACATCCAGGTCGCTCGCGGCCAGCATATCGGGCATGGCCAGCGCGCCGGGGTCGGGCAGCAGGCCCATATCCACCGCGCCGCGCGAATTGGCATAATCGACCAGGCAGATGTACCCCACCGGGATGCCGAGCGATTCACCGAACTCCACCAGCTTCGCCACATCGCCGCCCTTGATGGAGTCGTCGAACAGGATTACCAGTTCGGGCTCGGCCTTCAACCGGTCGCGGAGCGACGTCATCGCGTCCAGACCCGCGCCGCGCACGCTGGCCGCCGCGTACTTGTCCTCGCGCACCGGCCTTGGCGTAACCACGTAAACGTGCGCCTGGCGATGCCGGTAATTCGCGCGAATCTGGAACGACAGGAACGGCTGTTCCAATGCCAGGTCCGCGCCGATCACCAGCACCGCCTTGGTTTGGTAGAGATCCGCGGTGGTGGCGAGCTTGCCGGACTTTCCGCTGAGCGCATCCAGCAGGCTCCGGACATCACCCGTGCGGTGGTGATCGATGTTGCCTGTACCCAGGATCTTCCGCGCGAACTTCTGCAGGTAGTAGTTTTCTTCGTTGGAAGTGTGGTTGGAACCGATCACGCCGAACTTGCCGCGGCGCGCGCGGACTTCGGTGAGCTTGGCCGCCACGGCGGCCAGCGCCTGCGACCAGGACACTTCCTTGAGCGCGCCGTCGATACGCATCAGCGGCGCCTGCAGCCGCTCGGGGTGGTTGTAGAAGTCGAAGGCGTAGCGGCCCTTGATGCAGAGAAACTCGCCGTTGATGCCGGAGCGGTCGCGATTGTTTCCGCGAATGATCTCGTTGTTGCGCACGCCCAGCGTGGTCTTGCAGCCGTTGGCGCAATGCGCGCAGATCGCTCCCACGTGCTGCATCTCCCAGGGACGGGTGTGATAGCGATAGATACCGCTGGTGAGCGCGCCCACCGGACAGATATCGATGCACATGCCGCACTCGTCGCACTCCAGGTGATCGCCCTTGTTGGGCGCAATCTCGGAGACCACGCCGCGGTTGATGACGCCCAGCGCGGCGACGCCCATGCCTTCGTTGCAAATGCGTACGCAGCGGTAGCAGAGGATGCAGCGGGGATTATCGAAAAACACCACCGGCGACCACTGCTTCTCGTCCACGTGGACCTTCATCTCGGTGAAGCGGCTTTCGCCCGCGCCGTAGCGGAAGGTCATGTCCTGCAATTCGCACTCGCCGCCCTTGTCGCACACCGGACAATCCAGCGGATGGTTGCCCAGCAGAAATTCCAGCATGGACTTGCGCGCGGCCGCCACCTGCGGCGTTTCCGTGCGCACCACCATGCCTTCGGCCACCGGCAGAGTACATGCCGTCATCAGCTTCGGCATCTTCTCCACTTCCACCAGGCACATGCGGCAGGCGGCCTGCAGGCTCAGGCCCTCGTAGTAGCAGAAGGCGGGCACCTCGATGCCGGATCGCTTGGCGGCATCGATGACCAGCATGCCCGCCGGCGCCTGTATAGCGCGGCCGTCGATTGTGAGATTGACCAGGTCAGCCATTTACGCGGTCACCAAGTCGCGCGCGTGCTCGTATGGGCACGGTTTCCCATTCAGATGATCTTCAAACTCGTGATAGAACTTCTCCACGATGGAGATGGTGGGCAGAGCGGCGGCGTCGCCCAAGGGGCAGAACGTCTTGCCCAGCATATTCTTCGCCAGGTCCCCGATCAGGTTGATGTCGCTGCGTACGCCCATCCCGTCGTGAAACCGCTGCAGCAGCTTGCGGATCCAGGTGGTGCCCTCCCGGCACGGGATGCACCAGCCACAGCTTTCGTGCGCATAAAAACGCATGATGCGCAGCGCGGCTTTCACCATGCAGGTGTCTTCGTGCATGATTACCACGCCGCCCGAACCGAGCATGGTTTTGGCCTTGGCCATGGCGTCGTAGTCCATGGTCAGACCTTCGCACTCGGCCGCCGTCAGCACCGGGCACGACGATCCGCCCGGAATGAACGCCTTCAATTTCCTGCCGCCTAAAATACCGCCGCCGACCTCCTCGATCATGGTTTTGACCGGGAAGCCCAGCTTCAACTCGTAAACGCCCGGACGGTTCACGTGGCCGGTCAAGCAGGTCAGTTTCGTGCCGCCGGCCTTGGGTACGCCGAGCGCCGCGAACGCCGCACCGCCATCCCGGATGATGGCCGGCACGGCGCAATACGTCTCCACGTTGTTCAGCACCGTGGGAGACTGGAAGGCTCCCACCACGGCGGGAAACGGCGGCCGTATGCGCGGGATGCCGCGCTTGCCCTCCAGCGATTCGAGCAGCGCGGATTCTTCGCCGCACTCATAGGCGCCCGCGCCGGTGTGGGTGTACAGATCGAAATCGAAACCCGTGCCGCGGATGTTCTTGCCCAGATACCCGCGGGCATAAGCCTCCGCGATGGCCCGGTCCATGATTTCGATCAGATAGCGGTACTCGCCGCGAATGTAGATGTACCCCGCGTGAGCGTCCACCGCCAGGCCCGCTATGAGTGCGCCTTCGATCAACTGGTGCGGATCGTTCTCCATCAACAGCCGGTCCTTGCAGGTGCCCGGCTCGCTCTCGTCCGCGTTGACCACGATGTACTTCGGCTTGGGAGAGGAACGCGGCACGAAGCTCCACTTCATGCCGGTGGGAAAGCCCGCGCCGCCGCGGCCGCGCAGGTTCGAGATCTTGACTTCCTCGATGATCTGCTCGGGCTTCATGCCCGCCGCTTTTTCGAAGGCCCCGTAACCGTCATTCGCCAGGTAGGTATCGATGGCGGCCGAGTTCTCCAAGCCGAAGCGGCGGGTCAGGACTCGGGTTTCGAGCGGATGGGGTTCGTTATACAGCATCGGTTATTGAATCTTCCTCAGGCCGTCGATGAGCTTGTCCAGCTTCTCGGGAGTCACAAAATGGTGAAAATCGTAGTTCACCTGGATGGCCGGCGCCCACGAGCAGGCGCCCATGCACTCCACCTCCTCGAGCGAGATCTGCCCGTCGGCGGTCACTTCCTTGTGGCCCACGCCGACCTTCCGGCAAGCGTGCTCCCAGAGTTCCATCCCGCCGCGCAGCAGGCAACTGATGTTGGTGCAGATCTGCACGTGATACTTGCCCTGCGGCTTGCGATGCAGCATGGAATAATAGCCGACCACCTCATCCACCTGCAAAGGAGCGACCCCGGTGCGCCGGGCGACCTCTTCCACCAACTCAGGCGTCACCGCGCCAATCTCATCCTGCGCATATAACAGCATGGGGATCACCGCCGAGCGCTGGCGCCCCGGCGGATAGCTGGTGAGCAACCTGGCAAAGCGGGCTTCCAACTCAGGAGAAAAGGTCATCAGTTATCGGTCACAATCTCCCAAAACAAAATCCATGCTGCCGATCGACGCGATCACGTCCGCGATCAGCGTCCCGGCCACCATGCACGGCACGGCCTGCAGATTGCCGAAACTCGGACCGCGCACGTGCACTCTGTACGGACGCGTAGTGCCGTCGCTCACCACGTAATAACCGACCTCGCCACGCGGCGATTCGATGGTCTGGTACACTTCCCCGGCCGGCACGCGGAAACCTTCCGTCACGATTTTGAAATGATAGATGAGCGCCTCCATCTGCGTCTTCATCTTTTCCCGGTCCGGCAACACGACGTGCGGCGCATCCGCGGTCCAGCGGCCGCCGGGCATGCCTTCGAGCGCCTGCTTCACGATGCGCGCGCTCTGGCGCATCTCTTCGACGCGCACCTGGTAGCGCGCATACACGTCGCCTTCGGTGCGCGTGGGGATCTCGAAATCGAACTTCTCGTAACTCGAATAGGGTTCATTCTTGCGCGAGTCCCACTTCAGGCCGGCAGCGCGCAGCATCGGACCGGTCACGCCCAGGTCCAGCATGTCCGCCAGCGTCATATAGCCGACGCCGCGCGTGCGCCCGATCCAGATGCGATTGTTGGTGAGCAATTCCTCGTACTCGTCCACCTTGCTGGGAAAGGCGTCAATGAAGGTCCGCACGCGCTGCTGCCAGCCGCGCGGCGGCTCCAGCGCCAGCCCGCCGATGCGGAAATAGCTGGTCATCATGCGCTGGCCGGAGTACATTTCGAAGATGCGCAGGATGTCTTCCCGCTCGCGGAAGCAGTACAGAAACACGCTCATGGCGCCGATGTCGATGGCGTGCGTACCCAGCCAGACCAGGTGGCTGTTGAGGCGCGTCAATTCGGTCAGCATCACGCGGGTCCATTGCGCCAGTGGCGGAATCTCCAGGCCCAGCAACTTCTCCACGGCCAGGCAGTAGCACAAGTTATTCGAGAGCGGCGCCAGGTAGTCGATACGATCGGTGAGCGTGACACCCTGCTGGTAGTTCTTGACTTCGAACTCTTTTTCGATGCCCGTGTGCAGGTAGCCGATATCCGGCTGGCACTGGACGATGGTCTCGCCATCCAGCTCCAGTTGCAGGCGCAGCACGCCGTGCGTAGAGGGATGCTGCGGACCCATGTTGAGGGTCAGGCTGCGCTTCGCAGCGGTAGCGCTATCCGCCACCTCCGGCTCGGGAATTGCAGTTGTGGAATCGCTCACACGCGCGACCCCGTTACCGCATAATCTTTGCGCAACGGGTATCCCTCCCATTCATCCGGTAACATGATGCGGCGCAGGTCCGGATGGTTTCGGAAACGGATGCCGAACAGGTCGAACGTTTCACGCTCGAACCAGTTGGCGCCGCGCCACACCGGGGTAACGGAATCGATCTCCGAATCGCCGCCGGGCACCCGGCACTTCAAGCGGAGGCGCTCGTTGCGGTCCACCGCGAGCAGATGGTAAACCACCTCGAACCGTGGTTCCTCCGGATACCAGTCCACCCCGGTAACCGTGCTCAGGCGGGTGAAACCGCGTTCCTGCTTGAGAAACCCGCACACGGCGACGATCTTGTCCCGCGCGATTTCGAGCGTCAGCTCGCCGCGGTCGAACTTGCCCGCCGCGACAGCCTCCGCATCGAACGCATCGAGAGCCGCCGCCGCAGCGTATTCTTTCAGATTTTCAGGAAGCATGCGATCCAGACTATTTTTGCGACTGGCCCGCTCCGGACCAGTCCAGCGCGCCCTTTTTCCAGATGTAGAAGAAGCCCGCCAGAACCAGCGCAATAAAAATCAACATTTCAAAAAAAGCGAAGAGCTTCAATTCCCGGAACACCACCGCCCAGGGATACAGAAAGATGGCCTCGATATCGAACAGGATGAAGAGCATGCCCACCAGGTAGAACTTCACACTGAAGCGCTCGCGGGCGCTGCCGGTAGGTGTGATTCCGCACTCATAGGGCATGTCCTTGACGCGATTCCGGACTTTCTTGCCCAGAATGTACGAAATTCCGATCATGCCGGCGGCCACGGCCAAGGCGATCAGTCCCTGCAGCAGCACGGGCCAGTAAACCTGGGGATACGTCTGGGGCATGGTTAAATTTGACTATAATGGTTGCCGAAGAACAGTGTCAACCAACGCCTGGATTCAGATCGTGGTCAACGGTGAAACGCGTACACTGGCAGCCGGTCAGACGATCCGTCAATTGCTGCTGGACCTCGGACTCGATCCCGCCCGCGTAGCGGTAGAGCTGGACCGCCACATCGTCAAACCACCGCAGTGGGAAGCCACGGCGCTGGCGGACGGCGCGCGCCTGGAAATCGTCCAGTTCGTCGGCGGCGGGTAGAACGCCGGCGGGCCGCTGGGTATCCCGCATGCTACCGTAAGCCTGGAGGGCGCGTCTCTTTTTATATGTACCGACTGATCCCCGTCATTTCGCTGATCGCGCTGGCCGCGTTTCCGCCGCTCCGCGCCGCAGATCCTGGAGGCTTTTCCGTGCCCATCACCTACTACAAACTCCCCAACGGCCTGCGCGTGATCCTCTCGCCCGATACCACCGCGCCCACGGTGGTGACCGCGGTTTACTACCGCATCGGGTTCCGCGTTGAGCCGCGCGACCGCACCGGATTCGCGCACCTGTTCGAACACATGATGTTCCAGGGCTCGCAAAACCTGGGCAAGATGGAGTTCATCCGCCTGGTGCAGAAAAACGGCGGCATCCTCAACGGCTCCACGCGCTTCGATTTCACCAACTATTTCGAGCTGCTGCCGTCCAACAAGCTCGAAACCGCCTTGTGGGCGGAGGCCGACCGCATGAAAGGCCTGGCCATCACCGAAGACAATCTGAAAAACCAGCAGGGCGTGGTGTCCAACGAAGTGAAAGTGAACGTCCTCAATCAGCCGTACGGCGGATTCCCCTGGCTCTGGATGCCGCAATACGCCAACGAGAACTGGTACAACTCGCATAATTTCTACGGCGATCTGAAGGACATCGAGGCCGCCACGCTGTCCGACGTGCAGGCCTTTTTTAAGACCTACTATGCGCCGAACAACGCCGCCCTGGCGATCGTCGGCGATTTCGAGCCGGAACAGGCCAAGCAATGGGTGGCGAAATACTTCGGCGGGATCGCGCCGGCCAAGTTGCCGCCCACGCCGGATTTGACCGAACCCCGGCAGGAAAAAGAGAAGACCGCCACGCGCAAGGACCCGCTGGCGAACCGCCCGGCGCTGGCGTTCTCCTATCACATGCCGCCGCGCAATTCGCCCGAATACTTCGCCATGGGGCTGCTCGACCAGATGCTGGTGCAGGGCGATGACAGCCTGCTCTACGAAGAACTGGTCAAGAAGCACGGGTACACCGGCGGCGTCTCGGGAGCCATCAACGAACTGGGCAACATGTTCGATTACGACGGTCCGATGCTCTGGACCGTCTCGTTGTTCCACGACGCCAACATCAAGTCCGAACAGATCCTGGCGGCGGCCGATGCGGTGATCGAAGGCCTGCAATCGAAACCTGTCGAGCAAAGCCTGCTGGATCGCAGCATCACCAAGATGCGCTCGAACCTCTACGATACGCTGACCCAATTCGGAGGCTTCGGACGCGCCGACCTGATGGCCTGCTACGCGCTGTTCGACGACGACCCGGCCAAACTGAACAGCCTCGAATCCGAGTTCCGCCAGGTGACCCCGCAACTCATCGAGCGCACGGCGCGGGAATACCTGCGGAAGACCAACCGCACAGTGTTGCTGATCGAGCCGGGCGCCCCGCCGCAGAACGGCCACAAGGAGGGTGCCCGATGAGACTCGTCTGGAGTGTAATCATGCTGAGCGCTTTATCGAGCGAAGTTTTCGCCGGTCCTAAAGAGACGCCTCCGCAGGGGCCGCCGCCCAAGCCGTTCCACCTGGCCCCCACCACGGACTTCGTTCTGCCCAACGGCATGCGGGTCACGATTGTGCCGTATGGCGTGGTGCCTAAGGTGGCGATTCGCGCCTACGTCGCCGCGGGCGCCATCGATGAGTCCGCCGGCCAGGTGTGGCTCTCGAAACTGAATGCCGCGCTGATGAAGGAAGGCACCCATTCGCGGTCCGGAAGCCAGGTCGCGCAGGACGCCGCCGATATGGGCGGACAGATGGAAATCGACGCCGGCTCCGATTACACCTCGGCCGGCGGCGTAGTGCTTTCCGATTTTGCCCCCAAGTTCATTGCATTGCTGGCGGAGGTGCTCGACCAGCCGGCGCTGCCCGAGTCGGAGCTGGCCCGCCTCAAAGCGGATCTCGTCCGGGAGTTGGCCATCGACAGATCCGAGCCGGGAGCGCTGGCGCGCGAACGCTTCCTGCAAACCATGTTCCCCGATCATCCCTACGGCCGCGTGTTCCCCACCGAGAGCGAGCTGAAGGGCTACACCATCGCCGACGTGCGGGCGTTTTATAAGAACAACTTCTCGGCCGCGCGGACTCACCTATATATAGCCGGCAAACTCGAGGGCGATCTGCGCCGCCCAGTTGAGCAGTCGTTTGCCAGTTGGGGCAAAGGGAGCCCGGCGCCCGTCCTGCCGGCGCACCCGGTAAAATCGCGCTCGTTCCAGTTCATCGACCGTCCCGGCGCCGCGCAGTCGAATCTGCTGCTGGGCTTGCCTGTGGCTGCACCGTCCAGCCCCGACTTCATCAAGCTGGACGTGATGAACTCTCTCCTGGGCGGCTCGTTCGCTTCGCGCATCACCAGCAATATCCGCGAGCAGAAGGGCTACACTTACTCGCCTTTCAGCTCCGTATCGACCCGTCGCCATCTGGCCTACTGGGTCCAATCCGCCGACGTCACCACGGCCGTCACCGGACCCTCGCTCAAAGAGATCTTCTACGAGATCGATCGCCTGCGCAAAGACCCGCCCTCGGAAGCAGAGCTCAAGGGCATCCAGAACTACCTGGCCGGGCTCTTTGTCCTGCGAAACACCATCAGCCCCGACGCCATCATTGGCCAATTGCACTTCGTCGACTCGCAAGGCCTGGACCGCTCCTACCTGGCGACCTACGTCCAGAAGGTGATGGAAGTGAAACCTTCAGACGTACAAGGCATGGCGGAGACTTACATCGTGCCTTCCAAGATGACTGTCGTGGTGGTGGGCGACAAGTCCAAAATCGCGGACCAGTTAAAGCCCTACGAATAAGTCGCATCAGGGCGTTACGGTGAAGGCGCTCGTCGTGCTCGTCCCCCCATTGGGAGTCTCGACCGAAATGGGTCCGGTGGTAGCGCCCGGGGGGACCACGGTGTAGATCGATTTCGCGCTGGCGACTCTAAACCCGGCGGCCGTGCCGTTAAAAGACACCGCCGTGGCCCCCAGCAGATTGCCGCCCACGATAAGTACGGCCGTGCCGACCGGTCCGCTCGACGGGCGAAAGGTAATGACCGCGGGCTTCGGCGGTGCGAGTCCGGCGTTCAGGGTGTACACCGTACCGCCGAAAGTGGTCTGCACGCCGTAAAGCAGGCCGTCGCTCCCCTGGATCACGGCCGGACTGGTGAAATTCGGATTCCCCCCTGGACCCATGGTGGCCAGCGTAGTGAACTGGCCTGCCGTCGTGATCTGGAAATCCGTGCCGGGGACCAATCCGGTGGTGCCGTACACATTTCCGTCGTCGGCGCGGGCGGTCCCAGTCAGCGGAAATCCTCCGTCGGCTCCACCCGTGAAAGTGTGCTCCAGGCGAAACGATCCGGCCAGCGAAACCGAGAACAGGGTGCCGTAATTATTGGCGCCGCCGAACGCGTTGACGCCGTACAGGCGTCCGTTGCCGGCTTGGGACAGGTTGCCGATCGGTGTGGCGCCGTCGTTACCAGTGAACGTGTAAATCGTCGTGAATTTGCCTGACGGAGTTATGCGGTACACGCTGCCGTTGTTACTCAGCCCGTACAGGTTTCCGTCTGAAGCGAAGGTGAGCGGACCGGCCGGCGCGCCTTCCGTCCCCTTGAACGCGTGCAGCGTGACCGGCTGGCCGGACCGGTTCAAGACGTAGACCTGGCTGGGTACCGACGGGTCAAAACTCGACAGCGTGCCGTAGAGTACGCCTTTGGGGGTCTGAATCAACGAATACGGTGTGATCGTGTTGGGTTGTGCTGAAAAACTATACAGCACGGACACGTTGCCGGCCAGATCGGACTTGAAAATGGTTCCATTCTGCCCGGATCCGCCGCCGATCGTGATTCCGTACAAGGTCCCGTCAAAGGCCTGTAACAGGGTGTCCTCGGGTAGGTTGCCCTCAGTGGCGCCGTCAAAAGCGTGCAGGTACCTGATGTTGCCGCTGCTGTCGATGCCGAACAGGTCGCCGGGCACGCCGCTTCCCGGGCCCGCGCTGGTTGTGCCGTAGAAGATCCCGGGACTGGTTTCCACGAGTGTACACATGGGGAAGTGCGGTCCGGCGCTGGGGAACGTGTGCAGGACGTTGAAATCAGACTGCGCGCGAATCGCCCACGGGCTGGCGCAGAGCGCGGCAGTCAGGAACAGGTGCCGATGGAGCTTCAGGGAGGTCATCATGGTCTGATTGGATGCGGGCGTGGTACGCCGCGTTACCTGCCGCAACGTTACGAAAATGACGATTCGTCATCCGGCTAAGATACGAACATGCACCGGCTGTTGATTCTCGCTATGGTCTTTTCCGGAGGTCTAATGTCCGCTGCCGACTTCGACCAAACCCTGGCGGAACGCTTCGCCCGGCTGGCCCTCGACTGTGTTCACCGGGAATACCCCAACAAGCTCTCGCACCACCTGAACTCGGATGCCGACGTGAAACCGCCGCGCCAACTGACTCCGGCTTTTTACGGCTGCTACGACTGGCACTCCTCGGTGCACGGCCACTGGCTGCTGGTACGGCTGGCCCACCTCTTTCCGCAGGCGTCCTTCGCCTCGGATGCGCGCCGCGCCGTAGCCCAGTCTCTCACCCCGGCCCATATCGCACAGGAGGTGAAGTATCTGGACGGCGCGGGCCGCAACACCTTCGAGCGTCCGTACGGCCTGGCCTGGCTGCTGCAACTGGCTGCCGAGCTGCGGGAGTGGGACGACCCCCAGGCGCGCCAGTGGTCAGCCAGCCTGCGTCCGCTGGAGCAGGCCGCTACCGCGCGCATGGCCGCCTGGCTGCCCCAGCTCGATCATCCGATCCGCAGCGGCGAACACGGCAATACGGCCTTCGCTCTGGGGCTGATGCTGGACTACGCCCGCATCAGCGGCAACGCGGAGTTCCGCAGCCTGCTCGAATCGCGTGTGCGGGCTTACTACCTGAAGGACCGGGAATGCCCGCTCGCGTACGAGCCTTCCGGAGAGGATTTTCTTTCGCCGTGCCTGGCGGAAGCCGACGTCGTGCGCCGGATCCTCCCGCCGGCCGAATTCGTTCGCTGGTTCGACGGTTTCCTGCCTCGCGTAGATGTGGAACAACTGCAACCCACCCGCGTTAGCGACGTGAAGGATGCCCGCCTCTACCATCTCGCCGGTCTGAACCTCAGCCGCGCGTGGATGCTGGAAGGCATCCTGTCGAAGCTCCCCGTGGCGGATACGCGCCATCAGGCCCTCGCGGAGCTGTACGGCAAGCTGCGGCAGGCGGGTCTCGAAAGCATCCGCAGCGAACACTACGAAGGCGGCCACTGGCTGGGCAGTTTCGCCGTGTATCTGGTGAGCCGCCGCGGCCTTTCTTGAGGCTTACCAGAACCAGGTATCCACTACGCGCGGCGCCGCGGGCGAGCCGCGCAGAACCTTAGTGGCGAAGAGCACCTGCGCGTTGGGCCTTTCCCATTCGCCCTCCGGCATGTATACCGGATTGGTCAGCAGTTCTCCCGCCGCCAGGGTTCCCAGCATCGTCAGGCCCGCCGCCAGGACAGTCGGCTGACCGGTGGTCTGGTTCAACACCCGCGTCACCAACCCGCGATCCTCGCTGACGGACACGAACGGCGCATCCACGCGAATGCTCCAGCTCACTTTTCCGTAGTCGAGGATGGAACAGGTGAGCGTGGGGGCATCGAAGCCAAAGGTGAATCTGAGTTCCTCGGCCAGCCGGACGCCCCAGTCGTTGTTCAACCCGCCGATCAGCACCGCCGGACCCTGCCGGAGATCGTCGAGCCCCACCTCGCTCTCGTGCGCGATATGATACCTCGCGCCGTAAGACGCCAGGAATCCGGTCAGGCTCGCCAACGTGATTGCATCGGAGAAAGGAACTTTCTGAGTTTCCAGCAGCATTACCTCGGCCAGCGTGAGCTGATCCTTCGGCTTGCCGGGTGTACTCTCGCCCAGCACCGGTGCCAGGCCGGGTCCTCCCATGCAAAGCAGCACCGATCTGCCGCTATCCAGCAGCGGGGCCCAAAAACGATCGAAAGCCTGCCGGGCGGCGGTGCCGGCCAGAGCGCTGCCGAAATGCGGGACGTACGAACCGGGCGCGAAGTCGATCCGCAGCAGGCCCGCCTGGGAGTTCTCCTGGTAGTATTGGGCCAGCCGGCGGCGGACGTCGCCGGCCGTGCTGCGCACGATATGGTCGGCGGCCGTATCGTATGCCGCCGGCCGTCCGAACACCTCGACTCCGATGGTGCGCTCCTTGATCCGCTCGGCTTCGCCGGCCAGGGTGCGCTCCACTGCGTAGCGCAGCATGGCCGACGCACGGCGGCTGTGGCGGAAAGGTTCACTGGCGAGGATACGCTCCAGTTGTTGCCGCACCTCGGCCTCCGCATGGGCAATGCGCGCTGCCATCTGTCCAAAATACAACAGTGCTGGCCGCAGGTGCTGGACGGTCCCGCACCTGAACCCGGGACCGTCCCGTTCTTGCCGCCCACGGAGCGCTTCGATACTAATGAACCATAATGCATCTCCGTCGCTTTGCCTCCCTGATCGCGCTCTGTTCCTGCGCGGGCTACGCCGCCTCGTCGGGCGACCGAATCAACGACTTGATGAAGCAGATGACCCTCGAAGAGAAGGTCGGACAACTTTCCCAGGTCGGCGGGTTCGCCTTTCTGCCCAACATGCCCAAGCCGGAGGATGAGATTCGGAAAGGACACGCCGGATCCATTCTGTGGGTTTCGGATCCGGTAGCCATAAACAAGCTGCAGAAGATCGCGGTGGAGGAGAGCCGGCTGAAGATCCCGCTGATCTTCGGGCTCGACGTCATCCATGGCTTCAAGACCATCTTCCCCATGCCCCTGGCTTTGGCCGCGTCCTGGGACATGGCCTTGATCGAACAGGTCCAATCCGCCGCGGCCAGCGAAGCGCGTCCGGCTGGAATCGCGTGGACGTTCGCGCCCATGGTCGATATCGCGCGCGATCCGCGCTGGGGCCGCATTATCGAAGGCGCGGGCGAAGATCCCTTTCTGGGCGCCGCCGTCGCGCGCGCACAAGTGCGCGGTTTCCAGGGGACCGACCTGGCTTCCCCCTACCACCTGTTGGCCTGCGCCAAGCATTTCGCCGGATATGGCGCCGCCGAGGGAGGGCGCGACTATGATTCGGTGTACCTCTCCGAATCGCAATTGCGGAACGTTTACCTGATCCCGTTTCACGCCGCGCTGGATGCCGGGGTAGCCACGTTCATGAGCGCCTACATGGACCTGAACGATGTGCCGGCCTCGGCTAACGCCTTCCTGCTGCGGCAGGTGCTCAGGGACGATTGGAAGTTCAGCGGATTCGTGGTCAGCGACGCGAATGCGGTCGGCGACCTGGTTACCCACGGCTTCGCAGCGGATCGCGCGGACGCCGCCCGCCGTGCCTTCACGGCCGGCGTGGACATGGACATGGCGAGCGGCACCTATATGAAGGAGCTTCCGGCGCTCGTGCAAGCAGGCACGGTATCGGAAACCTCGATCGATTCGGCGGTGCGCGAGATTCTGGAAGCCAAGGTCCGGCTGGGACTGTTTGAACATCCCTACGCCGATCCGGCCCTGGCTGAGAAGACTGCCGCGGACCCGGAGCATCGCCGCCTCGCCCGAGTCGCCGCCGAGCGCACGGCAGTCCTGCTGAGGAATGAAGGCGATCTGCTTCCGTTGGCGAAGAACGGCGGAACGGTTGCGGTCATCGGCCCGCTGGCAGATTCCAAGCGCGACCTGTCGACAATGTGGACCGGCCTCGGCATGCAGGTCGGCGAGACCGTCTCCATCCTGGAGGGCATTCGCGGCAAACTCGGCTCGGACGCCACGGTCGAATACGCTCCCGGCGTACAGATCTCCAAGCGCTACCCGTCCATGTTCGAAGGCTTTCTGGGCGGCAAAAAGGTCGAACCCTGGTCGCCCGCGCAGGCGGACCAGGAATTTGCCAAGGCGGTGGATATGGCCAAGCGGGCCAACACCGTCGTCATGGTGCTGGGCGAGTTGGCCATGATGGACGGCGAATCGGCTTCGCAGGGATCGCTCGAGTTGCCCGGACGGCAGAACAAGCTTCTGCAGGCGGTGGTCGCCACCGGCAAGCCAGTCGTGCTGGTGCTGGTAAACGGCCGTCCGCTGGACATCGAATGGGCCTCCGCGCACGTTCCCGCCATTCTGGAAGCCTGGCATCCGGGCAACGAAGGCGGGAACGCCGTGGCGGACCTGCTCTTCGGCGACGCCAATCCTGGCGGAAAGCTGCCGGTCACCTGGCCGCGAAATGTCGGCCAGGTGCCGATCTACTACGCGCACAACCTGACCCACCAGCCGGAGACCTCTCGGGGCTTTCAGTCGCGCTATTGGGATCAGCCCAGTTCTCCGCTGTACCCGTTCGGCTATGGCCTGAGCTACACGAAATTCTCGATCGGCAACCTGAAGGTGAACGGTAACGAAGTGACCGCCGACGTGCAGAACACGGGCGCGCGCGCGGGCGCCGAGGTGGTCCAGATGTACTTGCACCAGCGCTCCGGCCGCGCCTCGCGTCCGGTCCGGGAATTGAAAGGCTTCGAGCGGATCGATCTGGCTCCCGGCGAAAAGAAAACCGTCAGCTTCAAGGTCGGTCCGCAATCGCTGCGATACTGGAGCGCCGCGCGGCGGGAATGGGTGCAGGATCCGGGCGAGTTCGACGTATGGGTCGGCGCGGATTCCAACGCCTCGCTGCATGCCACCTTCAAGGCGGAGTAGCGGCCACTTCGGCAAAGAAAAGGATACGAGCATGAAGTTCGCACTGGCTATGTTGCTGATTGCCGCCGCGGCGTACGGAGCGGACAACGCCTCGCTGTCGGGGAAATGGACCCTCCATTACAACATCAGCGGTTATACCGGCGATCTCGATTGCACCTTCAACCAGAACGGCAACGATGTCACCGGCGCCTGCAAGAGTCCGGATGCCAACGTATCCGTCACGGGCAAGGTGGATGGCAAGAGCGTCACGCTGCAGTATAAAACCGAATACAATGGCGACGAGCTGACGGTCGTGTACACCGGCAAGATCGAGTCGCCCGCCAAATTCAGCGGTACCGTGACCGTTCAGCCCATGGGTGCGGACGGTGATTTCACTGCCACGCAAGCCAAGTAGATAACGGAGCGCGCATGAAGCTCAACACGTTCGCCGCCGCCGGCTGCCTGCTCGCGGCCGCGGCCGGGTTCTGCCAGGATCCACCGCCGGTTTCCACGGACTCGATGCAGCGGGGCTTCCTCAACCCGCCCAACTCGGCCCGCCCGCGCGTGTGGTGGCACTGGATGAACGGCAACATCACCAAGGAAGGCATTCAGCGCGATCTCGAATGGATGAAGCGCGTGGGCATCGGCGGTCTGCAGAACTTCGATGCGGCGCTTATGACCCCGCAGGTGGTCGAGAAGCGCCTCGCCTACATGACCCCCGAGTGGAAAGATGCCTTCCGCTACGCGGCCGGACTGGCCGACCGGCTGGGCCTCGAGATGGCCATCGCCTCCTCGCCCGGCTGGAGCGAGACGGGTGGTCCGTGGGTCAAGCCGGACCAGGCCATGAAAAAGCTCGTCTGGAGCGAATTGCGCGTCCCCGGCGGGACCCGATTCGAAGGCGCACTGCCACATCCGCCCTCGGTTACGGGTCCCTTTCAGGCTGTTCCTTACCATGAGGATTTCGGCACGGCCGGCGCGCCGGCTCCGCCGCAGTATTATGCCGATGCCGCGGTGATCGCCTATCGGCTGCCAAAAGCCGCGCCGCCGGGAAGCCCGCCCGCCACGGTTACGTCGAGCGCCGGGTCCGTTGATCCGGCCCTCCTGACGGACGGCGATCTCCTGAAAGGCGTCAAGATCCCGCTGGGCAAGGACGGCGGGTGGTTGCAGTATGACTACGCGGCGCCATGCACGATCTACGCCGTCAGCCTGGCCCGCCCCGCCGCCGCCATGTTTGGGGGCGCCGCGCCGGTTTCGTTTCGCCTGGAGTCGAGCCGCGACGGCAAAACATTCCGCACGGTCGCGGACCTGCCGGCCACAGGCGTCGCTCAGGAGACCGTTTCTTTTGCGCCGGTCACCGCGCGGTACTTCCGTCTGCGGATGGAAGGCGAGCCCGCGCCCCCCGGCTTCGGAGGTTTCTTCCCCGCGCCCGGCGTGGACCTGGGATTTTTTGCCGCCCTGGGAGGCTCGGGAGCGGCCCAGGAAGCGCAGGTAAACGAGTTCGTTCTCTACCCCTCTCCACGTGTGAACCGCTTCGAAGAGAAGGCCGGGTTCGGCTTGGTGCCGGACTATTACGCCATTGCCACACCAGCCGTCGATCCCAGCCTGGCCGTGGCGTCCGCGGACGTCGTCGATCTCACCGCGCGTAGGCAGCCCGACGGTTCGCTCTCCTGGACTCCGCCGGACGGTAATTGGGTGATTCTGCGCCTTGGATATTCACTCACCGGCACCACGAACCATCCCGCCACCAAGGAAGCCACCGGACTGGAAGTGGATAAGCTCGACCGGCAGGCCGTGAAGTCCTACATCGACACGTATCTGGGATCTTACCTGGAGACGCTCGGCCCGCAGCTCATGGGCGGGCACGGCGTGCGCGCGCTGCTTACCGACAGCATCGAGGTAGGGCCCTACAACTGGACGCCCGACCTGGTGGCGCAATTCAAGCGCCTGCGTGGATACGATCCGACGCCGTTCCTGCCCGCCCTCACCGGAGTCGTGGTGGGCAGCGCGCCGCAAAGCGACGCCTTTCTTTGGGATTTTCGCCGCACCCTGGCGGAACTGACCGCCCAGAGCCACTACGGCCAAATCGCCGGCAGCGCCCATGAACACGGCTTGACCTACTATGGCGAGTCGCTCGAAGGCACCCGTGTCTCGATCGGCGACGACATGGAGATGCGCCAGAACGCGGACGTCCCGATGGCCGCCATGTGGACCTATCCGCCGGATAAAGGCCCGCATTCGAATTATGTGATCGACATTCGCGGCGCCGCCTCCGTGGCGCACATATACGGCCAGAACCTGGTGGCCGCGGAATCCATGACCTCCGCCCTGGCGCCCTGGGCATTCTCGCCGCGCATCCTGAGACCCATCATCGACCTGGAGTTTGCGCTGGGTGTGAACCGGCCGGTAATTCACACCTCCGTCCATCAACCGATCGAGAAGAAGCCCGGTCTGACGCTCCTGATCTTCGGTCAATATTTCAACCGGCACGAAACCTGGGCCGAGGAGGCGGCCCCCTGGATCACTTACATCGCGCGCAATGCCTATATGCTCCAGCAAGGCAGGTTCGCGGCCGACGTCGCTTACTTTTATGGCGAGGAGGCGCCGCTCGCGGGATTGTACGGCGACGACCGGCCGCTGCCCAAGGATCTTCCGGCCGGCTACGGTTTCGATTTTGTGAACTCCGACGTTCTGCTGCACCGTCTCACGTTTGCGAACGGCGGCTTGGAGACGCATAGCGGCATGCACTACCGCGTGCTCTACCTGGGCGGCAGCAGCCAACGGATGACCGTGCCGGTCTTGCGCAAGATCCGCGACCTGGTGAGTGCGGGCGCGGTGGTGATCGGAGAGCGCCCCACCGGATCGCCCAGCCTGGCCGATAACCAGTCCGAGTTTGCCGCGCTGGCGGACGAGTTGTGGGGCAAAGGCAGAGTCAGAGGTGCCGATGTCAATCACGTCCTCGCCTCACTCGGCGCAGCCCCTGATTTTGATGCCGGCCCTGCGGCCCAGCCGCAGGAAATCATGTTCGTGCATCGCCGCCTTACCGATGGCGACATCTATTTTCTTTCGAACCGCACCGATCGCCGCCTCAACATCGATGCCAGATTCCGGGTGAGCGGCAAGAGGCCCGAACTCTGGCATGCCGACACGGGCGCCATCGAGCCCGTTTCTTACCGCATCGAGAACGGCCGCACCACAGTTCCGCTGCGCCTGGAAGCCAACGAGTCGGTGTTCGTGGTCTTTCGACAGCCCGCCGCCGCCCCGTCCGTCACCGACTCCGCCCGCCGGGAGACGCCGCTCGCAACCCTGAGCGGAGCCTGGCATCTCCGCTTCGCGCCGGATCTCGGCGCGCCTGACGCGATCACCCTGGACCGTCTCGCGTCCTGGAGCGACAACCCCGATCCCGGCGTGAAATACTACTCAGGCACCGCGACGTACTCGAAAGCGATAGACGTTCCCGCCGCCTGGCTCACCGGTGGACGGGTAATGCTCGATCTGGGCGACGTTCGCGAACTCGCGGAGGTGTCCGTCAACGGCCGTTCCTTCGGCATCGTCTGGCATCCGCCCTTTAAGCTGGACGTCAGCGGTGCGCTGAAAGCCGGCAAGAACACGCTGGAGATCAAAGTGACGAACCTCTGGGTCAACCGCCTGATCGGGGACAAGCAGCCGGGCGCGAAGAAATACACGTTCACCGTGATGCCGACCTACAAGGTGGACGCGCCTCTGCGGCCTTCGGGCCTGCTGGGCCCAGTCAGTCTGTCCGCCGTCGCGTCACGTTAGATCGTCACGATTTGTTGGCCGCGGGTGCCACGACGTAGACGTATTCGAGAATCTCTTTGCCGTTATTGGTGACGTTATGCCGGGTTGCGGGAGGGATGTATACCAACTCGGGCGCGGCAATGTCACGGCCGGGTTGGCCTTCGATCAAAGCCTGGCCCGTGCCATGCAGGATGACCAGTGATTCTTCATGTTGCCCGGTCGAATGCCAGCCGACTGACTGACCTGGCTTTAGCCGGACAAACCCACTGCGCATGCCGGCCGTTTGCGGCACGCCTTCGAGCAGCGGGCAGTCGCCGCTCGCACATCGCAGCGGAATGGCCAACGGTTGCCTGGTAGGAGCCTGCGAAGCAAGGGGTAGGAGCGCCATGGCGAACAGGACGGATAACTTAGTACGCACGCCTCATCAGTAACACATTCCTTCCCTCAACTGCGCGATCCAACCGCACATCCGACGGTGGTGCGAGCCGGGCCAATACACCCGGCGGCAATCGGCGCACACACGGAATTCGTCGCACCATGCCAGGATCTTTGCCGGCGCCACGCCTTGCACCTCCGCTTTCGACGCCACCCGCAGCAGTCCGTTGCAGACCATGCAACGGGTGAACGGACGCAGCATTCCTGCCAGGTCGAAGCGTTGCACCACTTCCGCGGCCTGCCGCCGGCTGTCGGTCTGGCGCAGCCAATATCCGTGGGTCACCGCGGAGTGTTTCAGCACGCCCCGGTCCCGCGTCAGCAGGATGCGGTGCTGCTCGGACGAGATCGTCACCAGTTTCCGGTCGCCGGCGCGCTTGTCGTAGAGGGTGTCGAACCCCAGCATGCGCATGTAACCCGCCAGCCTGCCCAGGTGAACGTCCAGAACGAACTTCGGCTCGCGCAGCACGCGCGGGCGGAGCCGCAGCTCCGGGGTAATGTCGAGG
This sequence comes from Bryobacteraceae bacterium, assembly GCA_035499555.1. Classification (GTDB taxonomy): domain Bacteria; phylum Acidobacteriota; class Terriglobia; order Bryobacterales; family Bryobacteraceae; genus Bog-159. Next base: position 135,077 of record DATJYO010000043.1, on the reverse strand, counting down.
GACTCGAACATCGGATATACCGCCACGCGGTCCCCATCTTGCACCAGGCACCCGAAGTCCGATGGTTCTCCGTTTATCAGAATCAGTTCCACCTCTGCATGCGGCACGCCGCAGCTCTCGATCAGATCCTTCACCGAGGCGGGCACGAAGAACTCCTTTTCGATCGTCTGGAAGCGCGTGCCCGGTGGCAGATGATCGTTCAACTCCGCATAGAAACGAAATCCGGCGCGGCCCATTATGCGGGCTTCGCGGTGGCCGTGCCTTCCGGTGGAGCGAAGAAGACAATCAGAGTCAGATCCTCCACGACGTCGTGAAAGCGATGTTCCACCGTGGCCGGCACGTAGATTACGCTGCCGGCGCGAACCGCCTGGTTTTCATTGCCCACGCGAATGGACGCACGGCCGGCGGCGACGTAGTAGACCTCGTCCTCCATGTGCGGTTCCTGATGATCTTCCTCGCCCGCCCGCAGCGTGTAAAGGCCCACACTCAGGCTGGGCGCCCGCAGGAACTCCAGGTACGACCATTCGAGCGCGGCACGCCGCCGCTCGATCTCGTCCAATTGGAAGAAATCCATGCCTCAGTGTAGCGCCCGGCGACTGGGAATCAGCCGCCTTGTCCCCTCCCGGGCATCGTCCTATACTGGCGCTTGTTGGAGAGAAGCGTTGCCTGGGCCTCTCCGACGGGAGGAACGCAGTGGCTGATTGGACGCGAAGAGGATTTCTCGGATCGCTTTCGGGCGTGGCAGCCGCAACGTCGCTTGCGGCTCAGCAGAGCACTCGACGGGGATCTATCAAGATCACCGACCTGAGGTGCGCCATCATCGGCCGCAACCCGGTCGTCCGGATTGTCACCGATCAAGGCATATCCGGTTACGGGCAAGCCGAGTCCACCAAGGCGTACCTCAAGCCCATGGTGCTCTTTTATAAAGACTACATTGTGGGCGAAGATCCCACCGAAGTCCAGAATGTGATTCTGAAGATCCGCCGCCTGGGAGCGTTCAAGCCCTGGGGTTCGGCCGTGAGCGCGATCGAGATTGCCCTGTGGGATATCGCCGGGCAGGTGGCCGGCGTGCCGGTGTACAAACTGCTGGGCGGGAAGATTCGCGACCGCGTCCGCGCCTATAACGGCGGTGTCCGATTCCCCATGACCGGGCAAACGCCGCAGGACTACGCCGAGAACATGGCCCGGATGAAGGAATCCAAGGAAGGCTTCACGCTTATCAAGCAGGCAGTCGGCTTTCACAATCCGGCCATGATGCGCGCCATCCCCGACGGCTGGTACGACCAGCCGCGCAAGGGGGGCGCGCACCCCGACCGCGGTCTCCTGACGGAACGCGGCATGAAGTATATCATTGCCTGCGTCGAAGCCATGAAGAAGGTCCTGGGCGACGAAGTCGGGCTGGCCCTCGATTGCGGACCTGGCTGGACGGTGAAGGACGCCATCACGTTTGCGCGCGCGCTCGAACCGCTCCACATCACCTGGCTCGAGGATCTGATCACAGGCGATTACACGCCCTACCCGAACGCGGAGGTTTTTCGGGAAGTCACCCAGAGTACTTCGATCCCGATTCACACCGGGGAGCAGATCTATCTTCGCGAGAACTTCAAGGACCTCATCGAGAAGCAGGCGGTGAACGTGATCGGCCCGGATCCGGAAGATGTGGGCGGCATCGCCGAACTGAAATGGATCGCGGAATACGCCGACCTGCACGGCATTCTGGTCGCTCCGCACGGGATCTTCGACGGGCTGATCGGCCTCGCCGCGCACGTCCACATGGCCGCGGCCCTACCCCAGAATTACATCGCATTCGAGTATCCGGTGGGCCAGCCGGCGTGGTGGTACGACATCGTCGAGGGGTTGCCCGACCCCATCGTCAAACGCGGCTTCATCGACGTTTGGGACCGTCCGGGCCTGGGCGTGACATTCCGTGTGCAGCCGGCCAAATCGCACCTGGCGGACGAGGATCGCCACTTCTTCGACTGAGGTTCTGCGGCGCCTGATATTTTGCGCTATATAATATCAGTAGTATGCAAAGCTCGAAGTCGGATCTCCTGCAGGGCACGCTGGAACTCCTGATCCTCAAAGCCGTAGCCCTCGAGCCCGTGCACGGTTACGCCATCGCGCAGCGCATTCAGCAGGTATCGCGGGAGGCGTTGCAGGTGCAGCAGGGTTCGCTGTATCCGGTCCTGTACCGCCTGGAAGAGCAGGGCTGTGTCCAGGCGCGATGGGGCGAGACCGGTCACGGCCGGATGGCGAAGTTCTACAGCATCACCAGGAAGGGCGCGAAAAGACTCCAGTCCGGGCGCGCACAATGGGAACGCACTGCCGCGGCCATCGCCTTTGTGCTCCAGGCGAACGAATAAAAGGAGGCGCGAAATGCGTTGGCTGCGGCCTTTGTTCCGGCGTTCCGCCGTGGAGCGCGAAATGGACGCCGAGCTCCGTTTTCATTACGAGCAGATCGTAGAAAACCTCCGGGCGCGCGGCCTGGACCCCGCCGAAGCGCGCCGCCGCGCGCGTCTCGAGTTTGGCGGCCTCGAACAAGTGAAGGACGACGCCCGCGAGGCGCGCCGGGCGGACCGATGGGAGCGCATCCGGCGCAGTCTCGCCCTGGCGGTGCGCAACCTGGCGCGCAGCCCCGGCTTTAGCGCCACGGCTCTGCTCACCCTGGCGCTCGGCATCGGCATCAACACCCTCATGTTCTCGATGCTCGATCAACTGCTGCTGCGCAACCTGCCGGTCCGCGATCCCGAACGCCTGGTGGTGTTTCACGGCAATTTCATCACGCCGGGCATGTATCGCAACAATAGCCGTAAGCTCTCCTTCTCCTGGCCCAAGTACATGGACTTTCGCGATCACTGCCCGGTCTTCAGCGGCGTGGCCGCGCGTTTCGTCACCCCCGGCAGCCTGGAGGACCACGGCGTCGCCGAGAACGTCGAGGTGGAACTGGTGAGCGGCAATTACTTTGAGGTGCTGGGGGTGCGTCCGGCGATCGGCCGCCTCTTCACTCCCGCCGACGGACGCACGCCTATGGGCGATCCCATCGTGGTGCTCGGCTATTCCTACTGGCAACGCCGATTCGCCGGTGACCCGTCCATCGTGGGCCGGCAGGTGCGCGTCAATGGCATGCCCATGACCGTGGTGGGCGTTTCCGCGCCCGGCTTCCACAGTCTCGATCGCGGCAGCGATGAAGATCTCCGCATTCCCATGGCGATGAAAGATCTGTTCACGCCCGGATGGCGCGGGACCAATGCCCAGTGGACGCGCGAACGCTTCTGGGCCTGGCTCGATATCGTCGCGCGCGTCAAGACCGGCATGCCGCCGCGGCAGGCGGAAGCCGGCGCCAACGTTTATTACCACCAGGTGTTGCGGCAGGAAGCCGGGATGCTCTCCGACTTCCCCCACCGGAAGGAGTTTCTGAACGACCATCTGGATCTGCTGCCCGCGGCGGGCGGACTGATGGACCAGATGGGGGACGAAAAGGCCTTCTTCTGGGAACTCATGGCTATCGCCGGTGTCGTCCTGTTGATCGCTTGCGTCAACCTGGCTGGTCTGCTCATCGCCCGCACCGCGGCCCGGCAGCGCGAGCTCGCGATTCGCCTGGCGCTGGGAGCCGGACGCCTGGGGGTGGTCCGCCAGCTTGTGACCGAGAATCTGCTACTGGCCGCCGCGGGAGGAGCCGCCGGCGTGCTGCTGGCCGCCGCATTGGCCGCCCCCGCCGCGCGCTTCCTGGCCGATGCCGGCGATCTCATCGATACGCCGCTCGATTGGCGTGTGCTACTTTTTTCCCTGGCCGTAACCGCGGCTACGGCCCTGGCATTCGCCATTGTGCCCGCGCTGCAAATCCGCAAGGCCGGGTTGGCCGATGTCCTGAAAACGGAAAGCGGCGCCAGCGCCAGCCGCGGACAAGTGCGTCTGCGCAAAGCCATGGTCGCCGCGCAACTCGCGTTTTGCGCGTGGCTGATGATCGCAGCGGGCTTGTTTGCGCGCTCGCTCGCGCAGTTGAAGTCCGTGGACCTGGGGTTCCGTAGAGACCACCTCATCACTTTTCAAATCGACGCCGCGCAGAGCGGCTATAAGCCGGATGCAGCGGTGGCCTCCTACCGGCGGCTAACCGCCGCGCTGGCTGCCTTGCCGGGCGTGACCGCCGTGGCGAATTCGGATTACGGCGTATTGACCGGCAATGTAAATCTCATGATGCTGGACATCGAGGGTTACCGTCCACCCCCGCCGGACCGGTACGCGATCGTTCGCGAACTGGTCGTCTCGCCCGCCTACTTCCGGGCGCTCGGCATGGAGATCCAGGCCGGGCGGGATTTCACGCGGGCAGACCTGCGGCAGTCCGCCCGCGTGGCCATCGTCAACCAGGAGTTCGTCAAAGAATATTTCGGCGGCCAAAACCCGGTGGGACGGCACTTCGGCTGGTTCGGTGAACGCCAGGCGCCGTGGGAGATTGTCGGCGTGGTCCCCAACCAGCGCTACGATGGGCCGGCGGAAGGCCTGTTTCCGTTTTATTATCTGCCGTACGAGGACGGCAACCGGCTCTCGTTTTACGTGCGCACATCGCAGCCGCCGGAGGCGCTGACGGCTACGATCCGGCGCATCGTAGCGCAGACCGTGCCCGGCGTGCCGATCGACCACCTTCGCACTATGGAGGATCTGTTCAGTTCCACCATCGGCGACAAGACACGGATCGCGGCGCTGGCCACCCTTTTCGGCGTCCTGGCGACGTTGCTGGCGGCCATCGGCTTGTACGGCGTCATGGCCTACACGGTGACACGGCGGACGCGGGAGTTCGGGATCCGCATGGCGCTGGGAGCCGCTCGCGCCGACATGCAGCGCATGGTGCTGCAAGAGGTGGCCGCGCTGATTGCCGCCGGCCTGGCGATAGGCATCCCGACCGGCATAGCTTTGGCGCGCCTGATCCGTTCCCAGTTATTTCGCGTTGCGCCCATGGACGCGCCCGCCGCGGCTCTGGCGGCAGGCGCCGTCGCGGTCACTGCTCTGTTAGCCGGATTCCTGCCCGCGCGGCGCGCCACGCGTGTGGATCCGGTGCGCGCCCTCCGCTGGGAGTAGGCTCGAGAAACCTGTGGCGGCGTTGCGCGCTGAGGGCGGAACGCCTTTATAACGCGTGCCAGAGACCGCGCGCGATGCCGGCGGCCTGCGGCGCCATCTGCAGGCCCACGCGCAGCGCGATCAGCATGACTGGCGCCAGCACCCATCCGGCGCCCCTTCGCAGCGGGCGTAGCGCGGCCAGAAAGATCAGCGCGGAGAATGGCCGCGCGTAAGCGTAGACGTTCCCCCAGAAGCCCGGCGCACTGGTCGCCAGAGCCAGGCCGATGAAGGCCAGGATGGCCCATTGTTCCACATCCCATGGACGCCGCAGCAGTTCCCAACCGCCGGCCGCCATGAGCGCCAGGCATGCGCAGAGGGCCAAAGTATCGGCACATTGCAATGAGAGGTTCAACCACGGGCCGAACGGATAATGGACGGGTTGAAACAGCTTCATGAGAATGCCGATGGCCGGGTAGCGAAACAACCAGTGGGGCAAGAGTTTTTCCGGATGGGTCACGGCCGCCGGCGGCAGACGGCGCCATACATACAAGTACCAGGCCGCCGCGGGCAGGATGGCGGTGGCAAACCCGGCCGCGCGCCGCCAGCGTCGGGACGCGGCCTCGTGTGCGCACTGTGCCGCGAGGAGCAACGCGCCCGTCTCGCGCACCAACGGCGCCAGCAGGAGCACCACATAAAGCCGGGTCCCGGACTGCTCCTTCGCGTAAAGAACGAAAGCCACGCAAAGGGCGGCCAGGGCGACGTCCACCGTCATACGATCGATGGACGTGAGAGTGGCGGGTAACAATAAAAACGACAGTCCCCAGGCTGGATGATGCTGCTCCAGCACGGCGTAGCGTCCCAACCAGTGAACGCCGAGCAAAACCCAGAAGAGGACTACGACGATGTATGCCGCATCCACGAACGGACCCTGGCCGGCCGCCGCCAACCACGCCATGGCCGGAACCAGGATCCGCTCTTGGCGCATCCGCGGCGAATCATAATAACCCGCCCAGTCTGTGCGAACCCAGGGGGCGTGCGCCACGTAACGGTAGAACTGGCCGTCATAGCCGGGGGACCCAGGGAAGCGGTACGTCCCCGCGGCCAGTTCGGGGGGCGCCGGATGGGTTTCGCCCGTCATAAACAACGCCGTCCAGTTATCGCTGTAGTTGAAGTGGACGGTGGCAGCCTGCCAGCCTAGGACCGCCGCGGCGGCCGCCGCGGCGTACAGCCAGGCCGCCACGCGCTTGGCGGCGAAGTGCGGCCCCGCTGACTCCGTGATAACTTGTGTGCTTCGCTGCATGGCGCTCAACATCTCAATCGTGATCCCAGTCTACAACGCAGCCCGGTACCTGGAGGCATGTCTCGCCGCGATTCGCGACCTGGACCCTGCGCCGTTTGAGTGTCTCGTCGTGGACGACGGCTCCACCGATGACTCACGGCAGATGGCCGGGAGGGCCGGAGTCACCGTAATTACCTCAGCGCAGAGGCGGGGACCGGCTGCCGGGCGCAACCTGGGTGCGCGCGCGGCGCGGGGCGATATTCTGCTTTTTGTGGATGCCGACGTGGTGCTGCCGCGGGACGCCTTGTCGCGCATAGCCGCACGATTCTCAGCCGACCCGGAATGCGACGCCCTGATCGGATCCTACGACTACGATCCAGCCAGCCCGGACCTGATATCCCAGTATCGCAACCTCCTGCATTGCTACGTTCACCAACACGGCGAAGTCCGTACGTGCGCTTTCTGGACGGGTTGCGGCGCAATTCGTAACTCGGTTTTCCGGGCGTTCGGCGGTTTCGATGAGACACGCAAGCGGCCTTCCATCGAGGACGTGGAACTGGGGATGCTGATCCGCCAGGGCGGCGGCCGGGTCTGGCTCGACAAAGGATTGCAGGTAAAGCACCTGAAGCAGCTCAGCTTCTTCGGGATGTTGAAGACCGACCTGGCGGACCGCGCCATTCCCTGGACGCGGTTGATTCTACGCCTGCGCCGCATGCCGGCGGATCTGAATCTCAGGTGGGGACAACGCTTCAGCGTATTGGCTTCCGGGTGGGCCGCGGCGGCGCTGGTTCTGGCGTTGATTTCGAGCGCGACTTCCGGAGGGCCGGTGGCAAAGCCGCTGATCCTCTCGGCCGCCGTGGCCATGCTAGCCGTGGTGGCGCTGAATCGCGATTTCTACCGCTTTCTGGTCCGCCTGCGGGGGCCTCTGTTCGCGGTGCGCGCGTTTCCGCTGCATTGGCTGCATTTCCTGTGCGCCGGCGCCGGCTTTGCGATCGGGTTTGCCGCGCATGCCTGCGGTTCCCGGCGGCAGCCGGCCGCGGAACGCCTGGACACGGACGAGCCGGTCTGTGCCGCCGCCCAGCCGGCGTCCGGCACCCGCCGGATTTGATTCATCCCGATAACCGGTTACCATAATGCCTTCGGAATGGACCTGCTCCTTCGCTACGCTCGCCAGCAGTGGCGTCCCGCTGCCGAAGCCCTGGTTTTCGCCGCCGTCAACCAGGTTTTCGGAATGGCGGACCCGTTTATCTTTCGCGGGCTGATCGACGGATATGTGACTTCCTCACGTCCTCATAATCCGCGCGGGTTCATCCTGGGTACTGGGCTGTGGCTCGCCGCTATGGTCGCCGCCGCCACCATCGCCTGGGCCGCCAAAACCTTGCAGTTGAGCCGCGCGAGCGAGGTTTCGCAGAAGGTGGCTTCCGCCATGTTCGCGGACGGCGTGCGGCATGCGTTGGAGATGCCGTATGCCGACTTCGAACACACGCGAAGCGGCGAAACACTCGACCGGTTGCAGAAACTGCGCTGGCGAGTAGAACATTTTGTCGCCGGCACGATCAACGTGCTGTTCTTCTCCCTGGTCGGCGTGGCGATCGTGGTGGCCTACGCCGCGACGGTACATGGGTTGATCTCCCTCTACCTGGCTTTCGTGGCGGTGACTATGGTGGCCCTCAGTATAGCCCTGAACCGCAACCTGGCGGCCGTGCACGAGGATGCCTTCCGCGAAGGTACGGCGCTGGCGGGCGCGGCTACGGAAGCACTCCGCAATATCGAACTCGTCAAAAGCCTGGGCTTGGCCAAGCGGGAGATCTCCCGGCTTCACGAATCTAGCGGCCGCATGCTGACCCTGGAATTGGAAAGCATCCGCCGCATCCGCCGGTTTAGCTTCTTCCATGGCGCCTGCGTCCAGACCATGCGCCTGGTGCTGACCGTACTGCTGCTGTATTTCCTCTACCGGCGATCGATTTCGATGGGCCAGTTCTTTGCACTCTTTCTTTATGCGCGATTCCTGTTTCAACCGCTCCAGCACATAGGCGCGGCGATTCAGGACTTCAGTTCGACGGAAGCGGCCCTGGAAGCTTTCCGCGGGCTTCTCCAACTCCCCCGGGAATCCAGCCCGGCACAACCGGTGCGGGTCGGCACGCTCCGTTCCATCGAGTTCGACCGCGTGCGATTCCAGTACGCCACGGCGCTGCGGCCCGCGCTCGACGGCCTGTCGTTCCGGGCCGTGCAGGGCGAAACCATCGCTTTCGTAGGACCGTCCGGGGCCGGCAAAAGCACCATCGTGAAACTACTCTCCGGGTTGTACGCGCCGCGCCAGGGTCAGATTCTTTACAACGGCGTCCGGCAGAGCGAGGTCGCCCTCGACGAGCTGCGCGAGCGGATCGGCTTGGTCACTCAGGAGACGCAACTGTTCTCCGGATCCATCCGCCAGAACCTCCTCTTCGTGCGGCCCGAGGCCAGCGACGCGGATTGCCTTGGAGCCCTGGAACAGGCGTCGGCACAATCGATCCTGCGGCGCACCGGACAGGATCTCGAAACGATCATCGGCGAGGGCGGCATACGGCTCTCGGGAGGCGAGCGCCAGCGCTTGGCCATTGCCCGCGCCCTCCTGCGCCGGCCGCACCTGCTCATCTTCGATGAAGCTACGTCGTCGCTGGATTCTCTGACGGAAAGGGAGATCACCGAGACCATCGGCCTGCTGTCCAGCCGGACGGATCTGATTACGATCCTGATTGCCCACAGGCTGTCCACCGTCTCCCGCGCCGACGTCATTTACGTGCTCGACCAGGGACGCATCGTGCAGTCCGGAACGCACGCGGAACTGTCGGCTAACGGCGGGCTTTACCGGGAGATGTGGCTGCAACAGGTGAACGGGGAGGGCGAAGCGCGCGGCGTGTGACGGATGGCGCGCCAGTGTCATGCAATCGCAGCGGGCTGTCATCATTGGCGCGGGTCCGGCGGGCCTCACGGCCGCCTACGAGCTGCTCAGCCGCACTTCGATCCGGCCGGTCGTGCTCGAGAAAAGCGACTACCTGGGCGGGATTTGCCGGACGGCCATTTACAAGGGCAACCGCATCGACATAGGCGGCCATCGTTTCTTCTCCAAGTCGGATCGCGTGATGAAGTGGTGGCTGCAAATGTTGCCGCTGCAGAGTCCGCCTACGGAAGCGGATTCCGATCCAGCCGACCAGGATCGGGTGATGCTCCTGCGCCCCCGCAAATCCCGCTGCTACTACCTGGGCCAGTTCTTCGACTACCCGATTTCGCTGAGCGCGGACACCCTCGCGAAACTGGGGGTGCGGCGCGCGTGCCGGATCGGCGGCAGCTACCTGCGCAGCGCTCTGTTTCCGATCAGGAGAGAAGAGACGCTCGAGCATTTCCTCATCAACCGTTTCGGCGCGGAGCTGTACCGGACGTTCTTTCGCTCCTACACGGAAAAAGTGTGGGGCGTCCCGTGCGACCGGATTAGCGCGGAGTGGGGAGTGCAGCGCATCAAGGGACTGTCAGTCGGCACGGCGGTGCGGCACGCGCTGAAGAGAACGCTGCGCGGGGGAGACGGCAGCCTTTCGCAAAGAGACACGCAGACTTCGCTGATCGAACGGTTTCTGTATCCCAAGTTTGGACCCGGACAGATGTGGGAGGAGGTGGCGCGCCGCATTCGGGAAATGGGCGGCCAGATCCTCACTGGATACGCAGCCAGCCGGCTCACCACCGATGGCTGGAGCGTCCGGTCCGTGCAAGCCATTCATAAGGCATCGGGGCGGCGAGAGAGTTTCGAGGCGGATTATGTCTTCTCGACTGCGCCCATCCAAGAGCTGCTGCGGGCTCTCGATGCGCCACCGCCGTCTAATGTGCTGGAAGTGTCCGATGGCCTGGTGTATCGCGACTTCATTACCGTCGGCGTATTGGTGCGCTCACTCAAGATCAGCGACGCCACCGATGGAGGCAGGACACCGATTCGCGATAACTGGATTTACGTCCAGGATCCCGGCGTACGCCTGGGCCGGGTGCAGGTTTTCAACAATTGGAGTCCGGACCTGGTGGCCGACCCCTCACAGATCTGGCTCGGGCTGGAGTATTTCTGTTCGGCGTCTGACGGTATCTGGAACCTGCCTGACGACGAGATGGTGGCCCTGGCGCAGGAGGAACTGGTCAAGATTGGGCTGATCGACAGGGGCGAGGTGATCGACTCGACGGTGCTGCGGGTCGAAAAAGCGTACCCGGCGTACTTCGGCAGTTTTCACCGATTTGGCGAGATCCGGGACCATATCGATCAGTATTCGAATCTCTATCTGATCGGGCGTAACGGAATGCATCGCTACAACAACCAGGATCACTCCATGCTGACCGCCATGATGGCCGTGGACGGCATCCTGGCCGGCGAAACGGACAAGGCCAGGTTGTGGCAGGTGAATACCGAAGCAGACTACCTGGAAGGCGCCACCTAGAGAGCTCGCGCGAATTTAAGAAAAGCAGATCTGAAACACACGATTAGATATACTCTGGTATGGCCGGGAGCCACCCTGTGGAGAATCGGATCGCGTTTTCGGTGATCGTGCCGTATCGGAACGAAGCGCAGCACATCGGCGCCAGCTTCGCAGCGTTGCGGCAGCAGTCTATCCCGCGTCACCGATACGAACTGCTGTTTGTGGACAACGGATCGACCGACGGAACAGCCGCGCTGGTTCCCGAGGGTCCGGGTATTACTCTGATCCGCGAGGACAGGCCCGGATCCTACGCCGCCCGCAATGCCGCGATTCGCCGGGCGGCCGGCGAGTTCCTGGCCTTTACGGATGCGGACTGCATCCCGGAGCGCGATTGGCTGGAGCAGGCGGACATGGCAATGCGGGATGGAGGTGCCGCCATCGCCATGGGCCCGCGGATTTGTCCGCCGCGCAGTGCGCTGGGAGCCCACCTGCTGCAGGATTACGAGAACGTAAAAATGGAGCGCATCCTGAGACAGTTCCCATCCCGATTCGCATTCGGTTTGTGCAGCAATATGATCGTCCGGGCGGATGTCTTTCGGCGTGTTGGCCTGTTCGACGAGTGGGATCGCGCCGCGGATACCGCTTATGTTCAGCGCGTGATGCACTACGACCCTGCGTATCGGGTCGTCTTCCGGCCCTCTATGCGTGTGACGCATTCAGGAGTGCACACCACCGGCCAGGCTCTGCGCAAGATGTTCGTGTACGGGGCGAGCAATATCCGGCCGGCGCGTTTCAACGGTTATTCCCCGCTCGACCTGCGCCAACGCTGGGGACTGTTTCGTCTGTGCTGCCGGAATGCGCGCTACCAGCCCTGGCATCGTTTCCTGCTGTTCGGCCTGCTGATGTCCGGCGGTTTGCTTTATAAGAGTGGCGAGGTGAAAGGACGAATATGCCGTTGAACGGAGCCTTGATGGGTACATTGCGGCGCTCCAGCGCGGGCGTCAAGCATCGCCTCGAAGATACCGGCCAGCACGTGAAACGAACGTTGGTGCGCGCAGGGTTGGCGCCGGCGCCGTTCCGCATCAAGGCCGCGGTAACGGACCGGTGCAATTTCCGCTGTCCGACGTGCCTCAAATGGAAAGACGTGCGTGCGCAGGAAGAGCTGTCCCCCGCGCAATGGCAAGCCGCATGGCGGCGGTTGCGGAAGTTGCCGTTGATGAACGAGGTCACCATCGGCGGCGGTGAGCCCTTCGCACGCCCCGGAATTCTCGATATTCTGGCGTCCGCCAGGGAGGAAGGCTTCTATACCGTGGTGATCTCCAACGGATGGAAGATCACGCCGGAGACGCTGCGGGAACTGGCCCGGCTGGGAGTCAATCGTCTTATCCTCTCGTTGAACAGCCTCCGCGAGTCCGTGCATGATGGCACCCGCAATGCACCGGGCAGCGCCAGGCGCGTGCTGGCTTTGATCGAAGCTTGGCGGAGTTTCCGCAAGCCCGAACTCGCCATTGAGGCGGTGGTCATGGAGGCCAATGTCGGGGAACTCCCCGAGATGGCCCGGTTCGTCCGCGACATGGGTATGCAGGGTCTGATCTTACAGGCCCTCGCACCCCCGGAAACGCACTATGCTTTTGCCGGGCACGACGCCATGCCTGTGCTGGCCCGGGACTGGTATGAGAACGACGCGGCGTGGGTCCGTTCGCTGGATCTGCTGCGAGCCGGACTGGCGGAACTGCTCGCCCTGAAGCGGGCCGGCGCGCCAATCTTCAACCCCAGTTGGCAATTGAAGTGTATGGCCGCGTATTACGAGAATCCGCAGTCCATACTTTCCGTACCGTGCGTCGGACCGGTGTCCACGATGCATGTGGATCCGTTTGGGAACATCCGGCTGTGCTACGGTCTGCCACCCATCGGGAATGTCCTGCGCGACTCGCCCCGGGAGATCTGGCGCGGCGCCGCGGCGCGAACGCAACGGCGGGAGAAGCGGTCGTGCGATCAGATTTGCCGGATTCTGAACGGGAACCTGTAAGTGATCACCGTCGTCATCACGACGCGCAATGACGAGCGCACAATCATGGAGTGCCTGAGTTCCCTGGTGCCGCAGACAGCCGGCTCGGGACACGAGATCGTGGTGCTCGACGATGCGTCCGCGGACCGGACCGCTGCCATTGTCAAAGAGAAATACCCTGCGGTCCGGCTCATCGCCGAGCCACGGCATGTCGGCTGGGTGGTCATATTGCGCCGGTACATCTCCGAGCTGCGGGGCGATGCCGTGGCATTCCTGGGATCCCACTGCACGGCGGACCCGGATTGGCTGCGCACGGCGGAGTCCCTGCTGGACTCAGGCAGCCAGGTGGCAAGCGGATTTGGCCGGCATGGCCGCGGACGCTGGCTGGACCGCTTCGAAGCTTTGTCGATGCATGCGGAGTACCTTCGGCATCAACCGGGCGAGGTCAGTATCCTTTGGGACGACAACTTTCTCATCCGCCGGGACCTTCTCGCGCGAGCGCTGCCGGCGACCTCGGTGGCACTCTCGGATGGAACGGGAGCTACGTTGTTATCGCGTTGCTTGCATGGAATGGGCGAAGCCCTCCCCTATCGGCCCGAGCTTCGCATCACACATGCCGGAACCTCAGTGAAAGCACAGTTTCGGACCTGGAGCCGCGACATGGCGCGCAACGCCATCGATATACGCCGGGCTGACGCTACGATGCCGTTGGCGGGCGCCTTGAGCTGGGGGCCGGTGGCGGCGTTCCCCATCGCGGCGGGACGCTGGATTCATGGATTGAAAGGAATGATCGGATCACGGCGTGATTTGGGCGTGGGCTTCGCGGAGTTGTTCCTGCACGGACTGCTTTTCACCCTCATCATGGCCGCGTACGGTGGCGGACTCTTGCGTGAACTCATGAGCCGGGAGGTGCCTGGTGAGCCGGACTTGTCTGCCTGATTTCCTGGTGATCGGGGCTGCCCGGGCCGGCACAACGTCTCTCTACCGCTATCTGAAGTCCCATCCACAGATCTACCTGAGCCCGATCAAGGAACCCAAATATTTCGCTTATCCCGAAACCCGGCCCACACTTGTGGGCCCGCGCCGGAACTCACCGCTGGTCTGGAAGATCGAAGACTATCGCCGGCTGTTCCAGGCGAGGGCCGGTGAGATCGCCGCGGGAGAGATGAGTCCGCAGTACCTCTATTCCGAATGCGCTCCGGCTGCGATCCGGAGGCTGATTCCGCAAGCAAAGCTGATTGCAATTCTTCGCGACCCCGCCGAACGGGCCTTCTCCCATTTCTGTCACAACCGCAGCGGCGGGGTTGAGCCGCTTTCGGACTTCGCGGCCGCGCTGGCCGCCGAAGACGAGCGGATGGCCCAAGGCTGGTGGTCGAGCTTTCACTACCGCCATCGAGGATACTATGCCAGGCAGCTCAACCGTTACCTGAAGCTGTTTCCGCGCGAGCAGATTCTCGTGCTTTTATATGACGACATGCTCGCCGATTGCCACGCGTTTCTAAGAAGGATCTGCGCATTCCTGGGGATTGACGAGAGCCACAAGTTCGACACCACGGAGCGTGACAATGCAACCGTGGGAATCCCGCGCAGTCCTATTCTGCGCCGCTTTCTGCGTTCGGCCGGCCCGGCAAAGAGCACCATCCGGACGGCTCTGCCGCTGGCGGTGAGATCGCGGCTTTTCCGCTGGTTCTCCCGTCTCGTCTTGCAGCCCAGGCCAGTATTGCAGCCGGGCGTTCGTGCGCAACTGGTATCCGGGTTCAGGCCGGAAATATTAGAGCTGCAGGAATGCATCTGTCGGGATCTCTCAGGCTGGTTGCGGTGCTGATATTCCGCGTGAGTCCGCCATGATCCTCGGCATGTTAGCCGAAATTCCACTTCCGTGCCTCATTGCAAGGGTGTAGATTGTTAGCGGATGCCGCACAACGAACCATCATGGACGATGAAGGGCGTGCCTTGCTGGGGCCGCAATTGTTCGATTTGCTGCTCTTGAATGTTGCAGTGATCGACCTGGACTTTCGAGTCGTTGCCGCCAACAAGAACTTTCGCGAGTTCTTCGGTAAGTGGTCCGGCAAACGGTGTTCTGAAGTGTGCAACGGCGTTGCGCCAATTGCAGGGCCGAAGCCGTATTCGAGGATGGCCTGGTACGATCGTCGAACGAAACCAGCGTGAATCGCGAGGGGCGCGCCTGCTTTCTGCGAGCCGACCTGGCGCCGCTGCTTGATCCGCACTTCTTTTGCTTAACCGCTTCGCAACACCGTGCGTCCAGATCCCGCCGAAGCCGTCCTCACCGAAGATCTGGCGGTTGGGGATCCGCAATATTTAGCGCGGCGCCTCGCCGACGACCAGGACATGCCATCCTCCGTGCTGACGGACGTGGAGGAACGCAGGTGCGCTGGTTGCCAATTTCCTCCTGCTCCCCGGCTGCATGCAGGAGGAAAAGAGGCGGCTCACCCACAATTCGGCCCTCGCCTCAGGCGTTCCAGTCTACCCGGTGCGAACGTTCTACTTGGCCAAAGGGCCCGCTTCGGACCCAACCAGGCACACCGGTGGGCACGCTACTTCTTCTCGGCGGCAGCGAGTTTGGACTCCATTTCCGCCAGGCGGCACTGCGATTTCCGGTTTGCAGGAGAACGCCGGCAATCTGGTCGCGGATTTTGAGATACGCATCCACCAGGGGATGATCGCTGGCCCGCACCTCGTCCGGTATAGTTTTGTGAGAAACCGAAGAACTGTAATTTACCAGGGCGGCGCAGACGGCCAGTAACGGAGGGAGTGGCCTGCTGGATGCTCTATGCGATGGCGTGGGAAGGCTGTTCCCGGGCCGGCCGGCGGGTCGCCATAATCGGCTTTCGTGACCACGCTACGAAGGAGGCACAACATGTTGTTGCACCGGACCGTAATTTTTTCTGTGTCTCTCACCACAGAGCGACAAGCATAGGAGGAATCGATCGTGTTACTTCTAATCCTGTTGATTATTCTGATTTTTGCGGCAGTTCCAGCTTGGCCGTACAGCCGAGGCTGGGGTTACTACCCAAGCGGAGGGTTGGGCTTAATCCTGCTGATCCTCATCATTCTGATGCTGATGGGCACGTTGCATTTCTAACCACGCCTTGGCAGCTTGATTGTCATCATCCAGGTGACCTTCGATACCGCGGAATAGGCAAGGCGAAGAGCTAGGCTCCCGGTAGAAGAAGGCCACCTGGTAACGAGAAAGATAGGAGGACAAACTGTATGTCAGGAAAGAACACTGCAGTATTCGGAATTCTCCGCAATCGCGCGGCTGCGGAAGAGGCAGCCGATGCGCTGATGTCGCAGGGATTTCGCGCCGAGGACATGTCGGCGCTTTTTCCCGACAACATCGGGACGAAAGATTTTGCACACGAGAAACATACCAAGGCCCCAGAGGGCGCGACCACCGGAGCGGGAACGGGAGCAGTCATTGGCGGAACACTCGGACTGCTGGCCGGGATCGGCGCAATTGCGATTCCCGGACTCGGAGTATTTATCGCGGCCGGTCCGATCATGGCAGCCTTAGCCGGCGCGGGGGGCGTCGGAATCGCGGGTGGTATTCTCGGTGCGCTGATCGGACTCGGCATACCGGAATTCGAAGCCAAGCGTTACGAAGGCATGGTGAGGCAGGGCCACGTGCTGATGTCTGTACATTGCGACAACTCCGACTGGGCCAAGAAAGCCAAGAATGCGCTCGAAGTCGCAGGGGCAGAGCACATCTCGTCTACCAGCGAGGCGGCGGCGGACTATGGCCAGACCGATCAACCCCGGGTTCGCCGCGGAGGCGGACAGGGAGTTTAGAAACGTTCGGCTTGGAACGGCGATCGGCGCCGATCGCCTTTGCGTGAGGCGGTTGATATTCCCGGTGCGTTGCTGGCAACCGGGCAGAAAGCGAACCAACCGGGGAAAGTTTTACACTAATGCCCGCCTGAACCAGCGGACTCGCGGCCGAATTGGCGGTCGTCCGCTGTCCCCCGACTGGAATGTGCAGGAAACTCCCCACACCATGGCTGGACACGAACGGGTCGAGCGGTTTCCAAAGCCAGTGCTTCCATCCCTTGCCGGTGTGCGAGACCTCTGCCCGGAGCCGGAGTAAGCCGTGTAAGTCATAGCTTCCGGGTATTCAGGCCGAGAGTGCCACCCAGCGTGCGTCACGTCAAAGCTGCCATCCTATACGAGCTCGTCCGCCACCTTCAGGTAGTTTTCTGATAGCGGCGTATTCCGAGGGTCGCCACCCACCAAGCGACGCCGAATACTGTGTAACTCGAAACGCAGAGGATTCCTGCCCGACTGCTTGGGCAGGATTCTCAGCCCGGCGTCCATCCTCCCCGTCGGAACCGTTTCGCCAAGGCTACCTCCCGCGTCATTGACCAGCATCCGGCATCATTTTGGCTGAGGCGCTCCTGCGCGGCCGGCGTTGCTGCGCTCGATCCAGCGATAGACTGAAACCCCGCTTCCCGCTATGGAGAACACGATGAGGGCGATCAGGCATGCCTCGGCCACCGGGTTGTGGGCGAACCCCAGGATCTGTGGCCCGAACCAAAGCCCAGCCGCACCCAGAGCGCAATAGCGAACCAGCCGCGCGGCCCCTATCACCACCGCCATCCGCCGCGCGGGATACTGCATGGCGGCGGCTACCATGATGACCGGCGTGAACGGAAACGGTGGCGGCGCCAGGGCGGCCGTGACCAGCACCCAGCCTCCCTGGCGACTGATCTTCCTCTTGAGGACATCGAGGCGGCGCTTCGTAAAGTGACGTTCGAGGCCCTTTTCGGCAGCGGGGCGTACTACCAGGTCGACCAAAACGCAGCCCAGGACGGAGCCGGCCGATGCCATAACCGCCAGGGACAACATGCGGGGAAGCGTGTGGTAGCGAGCGGTCAGCGCGATGAGAAGCAGATCGGTGCCGAAGGGAGCGAACAGGAACGAAGAGTCCAGAATCGCCAGGATCAGGAGTCCCCAGCCCCCCAGCTTCAACAAGGCCACAAACAGGATACGCGCCAGGTGTCTCAGCGTGCTGTCCTCCGCTTCCGGACTACCCAGGCGAGTAACATCGGCTCTCCATGGCCGGACCGCGCTTCCGGTTCAGATCCAAATTCAGCGTGCCGGAGGGCCCTCCTCAAGGGCCGGCTCCTCCGGCTTCCGGTGGGCTCCGCCAGACAGCGTGTAGTAGGCTTGAGTGGGCACAGCCAGCGCCGTCCCGGCCGTCTCGACTTCGTCCAGAATGGCCAGGAAGAGCTCCTGCTGTGTCTGTAGAAACCGGTCGTAGTCGGGTGTCAGCACGTATGCGAATATTTCCACATCCAGCGAGTATGTGCCTACGCCGACAAAACGCACCGGTATGGGTCCAATCTCGATGTCGGGCCGCTTAAGCGTGTGTGTGATCGAATCGAGCAGTGTCCGCACCTGGCCGGGAGTTGTGTCCCGTTTCAGGTTCAACGTCAGGTGAAACAACATCTTGTCGCGCTGGGAGAAATTCTCGAGCGTGGTAGATGAAAACAGTCCGTTGGGCACGGTCAACAGCGTGCGGCCGACCGTACGTATCCGCGTGGAGCGCAGTCCGATGTCTTCTACCGTCCCCACCTGGTCGCCGAAGCGACAGAAATCGCCAATCGCCACGGGCCGGTCAGTAATCACCGCGACGCCTCCGAACAGGTTCTCGACGGTCTTCTGCGCCGCCAGCGCCAGCGCCACACCTCCCACCCCCAAGCCCGCCAGGATGGTGGACGTGTTGTATCCCCAGGCGCTGAGGATAGCCGCGGCGGTAAGCGCCACCACCGCTATCTTCAACACACGCGAGGCCAGCGGCAACACCGAGTAAGTGAAGCTCTCGCGTTTCCCTCCCAGGATCATTCGGAGCCGCACCTTGCCGAAGTCCAGAATCCGCATGCTGAACCAGCCAAGCCCCGCGAAAAAACCCAGTGCGACCGCGCCGTCCAGATAGCGGCGCAGAGCGGGCGAGGGCCCGATCCATTCCATGCCGGCGCGAAAGGCGGCCACCGCCACGAGCAGGCGGAGCGGCCCGATGAAGATATCCAGCAAACTCGCGTTTATGCGCGGTGCGAAACGTCCGAGCACGGGGTGCAGGCTCCGTAACGTCAGCCAGGAAACCCAGCGGGAAATCACTGCCACCGCCGCCGCCAACAGCAGCAGCGCGATCCAGCGCCACGCCGTCGTATCCAGGAAGGTCCAATTCACCAAAGCGCCTGGCAAATACTTCTCGATGGGGGAATCGCTGAGCAGTCGCGCGAGTTTGGGAATCAACTCCACGCTGGTGGAAGAGAAGACCCACACGGAAGATCCCGAGCGCAAGGTGATGCGTTCCAGATCCAAATCCACCGTTTTGCCGTCGAGGGTAAAGGAGTCGACGCGTTCGCGATTGGAACCCGGATTCGCTCCTGCCGGATCCTTGCTGAGCGCGGCCAGGTCGAACTGCGTATCCCGCTCCAGAATGGTTTCCAACTGGCGCGCAAGCTGGGAACCGTCCTTCATCCTTTGACCCGCCGGCCATTTCCGAACATCGATGTACCGCCAGGCCCGTCGATAGTCCTTGGCGCGGCAAACCGCCAGAAAGGCTGCCACGGAACTTTGTGGGGAATCGCGGTTCAACGGATCCTGCGCAGCACAGGTGCAGAGGGTTATTGCCATGCACGCGATCGCGCCGCAACGAAACATCACGATCAGCCCGTCGCGGTCCGGCGATAGCATGCGTGCCGGGCGTTCCTCAGATATCGCCGTGCGAAGCCGTTCGTCGCGGCGCTCCGCGCGATCCGCACGGGAGCCTTCAATGGACGCCGCCTTATCCGCATGTCTGAGCCTGGCACGCGGACGGCGGTTGCCGGGAGTATCAGGAGCCGGCCCGGACCGGGACGGCTCCTGACTGGCCTATTGAATCTGGATTGAACTGACTTTGATCTCATCACCGCTCAACTGGCCCTCGACTTTGGCCATGACCTGATTCTCGTTGGCGTTGGGGGTCGCGGGACGGTTAGCGCTGTTGGTGTTGTTCTTCATTGCCTCTTCCGCCTTCTTGTTTCCCGCGGCGTCCAGTTTCAACATCTTTCCCGAGACCTGGATGGCGAATGAACTTGTGGAAGTGGTCGGCGCGCACGTACAACTGGTGTCCACCAACACACCCGTAAACGTCTCCGCGAACGCCAGCGTGGAAGCGAATAGCACGACGCCGGCCATCGTAATCATTCTAAGCATGGGTTCTCCCTAGTCTGAAAATTGTCAAAGCGGCTGTAGTAGCGCCGTGCAGGTTTGATGCCAGGACCATGAGATGAACAAGGTTGACAGCACGAGCCTTCCGCCGCCGGCGATTCTCGCGTAAAAACTACATCGGCTGTGAGTCAAAATGTGGCGGGGCGCCTCGATGCCCCGCAGCGACGTTAGCAGGGGACACCGCAAGCGGCTGGGATATACCTGAAGCTAGGAGAATGTTTGTGCGTTAGCTAAGGCACATCCGGTGGCTCAGTCCAAAAATCGCGCCGTGGTTACAGATCGGCGCCGTACAGACTCCAGCGAGCCGGTTGCGGGCAGGCCGATGACACCGCTGCCATCGCTGCCGCCTCGAAAATGGGAGGGCGGTGCGGGGGAAACGCAGACGCGCGCGGGACGCATACCGCGCGCGTCTTCATGTTACTGCAGGTCGATCCAGGTGTGTCCTGTAATCGTGGTACTACCGACCGTCGCAGTGGTCGTAATCTTGGCCGCGCCCCTAACCGGCGCGACACAGCCGTTGCAGGCGGTTGGACCCAAGCCGATCTCGTCCCAGACAAAGGTCAGGAACGGTGCCGTGCCGGGGCCCAGATTGGTAAGGCCGCTCTGATAGACCACGTTGTTTCCCTGGGTGATGGTCTCGCTCACCATAACCGAGCCACTGGCTGAATTAGATGTGAACGACCAGTAGACCTGTCCGCATGCGCCAGAGGTGCAATCCGACAGATTCCAGTCCTGATAAGGGATACCGAGCACAATACCGCCCGCGGGTATGCTCGAGCAATCCGGATCTGTGCCCCCCGTGAAGCATGGCCATTGCGTACCGCCGGAGGAATCCGTGGGCGGATAGGTCCCCAGCGCGATGATACCCATGATCAAGGGCGATTTGACGGCGCTACTCATGCCGGCAGGGAGTTGAATCGTTTTGGCATGGGGCCGCCGCGGCGTTTCCGCCTGTGCCGTCCGCCCCCAGCATCCCAGCACGAGTGCCGCTGCCACTACAACTAACATCCGGATTGTCTTTTGCATTGATTTGTAACTTCCTCCATTTTGAATTAGAAACATGCCGAGTAATCCGAACCCGTGGTGTCAGTCTGTTTTCCCCGCCATGCCCCGCCGGCCGCGCGTCGCGGCGGCGAATTCAGTATCTCCCGCCGGGGCATGAAGTGTCAGTGCGAAATACCTCAAGACTCCGGCCACACATGTCTCAGGGAACCCATTCCGGTTTGAGGGCCTGTCCGGTTTCTCACTCCCGCGGCCGGTGCCGCGCCCCCGTTCACACGCCGGCACGCGTGGCGGACGTCGTCATTATGGCCGGGTCGGTAACATGATGGCGCCCGGCATCCACCTGGCTGCGAAGTTGCCAGCGATGCAGTTTGTTGAGCAGCGATTTATAACAGATGTTCAAACGCTTGGCCGCGTGCTTGCGATTCCAATTCACTTCATTCAGCGTGCGCAGGATCAACTCTTTCTCCGCCTGCTCCGCCGCGCTGGCGGAAAGCTCGCGCAACGACAAGGGAGGCGCCGGCGCGGGCGACTGCCGGGGCGGATCCAACGCGGGGGCGGTGCGCGCCAATTCCGCCAGGGCCTGCTCCACACTGGGCAGAATCAGAAATCGCTTGACGGCGTTTTCCAGTTGCCGCACATTGCCGGGCCAGGAATACTGCGTGAAGGCCGCCACCAGTTCCGGCGGCAGTTCGTCGACCGTGCTCCTATACTTGGCCTTGTATTTGTCCACGAAGTACCGGCATAACGCCGGGACATCCTCGCGCCGCTCGCGCAACGGTGGAACCTCGACGGTGATCACGTTCAGGCGGAAATAGAGGTCCTCGCGGAAACCTCCGCGCGCCACCAGGTCCTGGAGGTTTTTGTTGGTGGCAGCGATGATGCGCGCCCCGGATTGCAGGGTCCGCGTGGCGCCCAGCCGCGCATATTCACCATCCTGCAACACGTGCAGAAGCTTGGCCTGCAGCATCGTACTCATTTCCGCGATTTCGTCGAGCATGATGGTCCCTTGACCGGCCAGCTCGAACTTGCCGGGCTTCTCCCGCTGCGCGCCGGTGAAGGCTCCGCGCTCGTGTCCGAACAGTTCCGATTCCAGCAGGTCCGCGGGCAGCGCCGCGCAGTTGACTTTGGCGAAGGGCTCGGGCCGTCCCGATCGCGCGTGAATGGAGCGGGCCAGCACTTCCTTGCCCACACCGGACTCACCCATGATGAGCACGGGGACATCCGCCGGCGCTACCTGGTCACAGATCGCCTGCACCTGAAGCAAACGGGGATTGGAGGTGGCGAAACCGGGGCCTGCCGCTGAACCGTTTCGGGCGCCGGTCTGCTCTTCTTCGTCGATCACGCTCAGGATGACAGTCTCCAGCTCGTGCTCATCGAGCGGCTTCACCAGATAGTCGAGCGCCCCCAGACGAATAGCCTTGACTACCGTCGCCACTTCCTCCACGTCCGACAACACGATCGTCGGGACGCGGCGTCCGTTCTTCGCCAATTCCGCCAGAACCTCCAGTCCGTCCACGTCCGGCAGGCGGATATCCAGCAACAGCGCGGAAGGCGGGGGTACGCACGCCAGACGGCAAAGCGCCTCGGTGCCTGAGTCGAGACCGACTGCCGAGAAACCGCGCGCGGTCAGGAGGCCCGACAGGTGCGCGCGTGTGTCTGCATCGCCATCCACTACCCAAATGGTGTGATTCTTACAGTCGTGTAAGCGCACTCCCAACTGGTTGCACACGCTGGGCCGAAATATCCGACCTCACAGTCGTTCAGGACCCTTTTCGTGACCGGCCTCACTAGCCTGCGTATCTCACTTATATAGAAGGCTAGTTCGCAGAAATTCGAAACGGTAATGTTTTTCGTGCAATGTTTGCTTCTCGAGTCATTCGGTTGAATTTCCGCCGTTTCTGTGTGGATGACTGCAATAATTACCTCGTCCGGCGCCCCGCCGGAATACGCGTTCGGGAAGGTTCAAGCAAAACTCGGTACGGCTTACGCATTCACGACAATGGCCGTGGGCTGAGACGTGGGGACCATCACCCGCGTGGCCGGCACGGCGCCGCCAAAGGCAGCGGGCTGATACTCGGGGACCAGTTCGCGGATGTGCGACACAATAGGGTCCCGGGCGCGCTTGGCGATCAGGAACCGGAGGTAATCGAACCAGGCCACAATGGCCGTCCAATCGGGCTGTGGTTGCTGGAAGATGCGGATCTTGTCGTGATAGGTGGGCAAGAGATGCTCCTGGGCGCAGTTGATTTCCTCGAAGAGCTTCTCGCCCGGACGCAATCCGGTGAATTGAATATCAATATCCTCGTAAGGTTTCAGCCCGGCCAGCCGGATCATGTTAACGGCCAGATCGACAATGCGGATAGGCTCACCCATATCGAGCACAAAGATTTCCGAGTCCGTGCCCATGGACGAGGCCTGCAGGACCAGCGACACGGCCTCCGGGATGGTCATGAAATAGCGCTGGACCTCCGGATGCGTGACGCGCACCGGCCCGCCGGCCGCGATTTGGGATTGAAACACCGGCACCACGCTGCCGTTGCTTCCCAGCACATTGCCGAATCGCACGGAAACACAGGTGGTTTCTCCGCGCACTCGCGGAGCTCCGGCAACAATCAGCTCACAAGCACGTTTGGTCGCGCCCATGACACTGGTCGGATTGACAGCCTTGTCCGACGAAATCATCAGAAAGCGCGGAACCCGCCGGCGGCGCACCGCGTGTACCAGGTTCCAGGTTCCCACGATGTTGTTCTCGACCGCCTCCAGAATGTGGGATTCGAGCATAGGCACGTGCTTGTAAGCCGCTGCGTGAAACACGGAGTCAATCGCGTGGCGCTCGAACACCTCGGCCAGGCGCCGCGTGTCGCGGATGTCCGCGAGGGCCGCCACTACCTCCAGCCGCGGGTGCCGGTCACGGAGTTCGCACTCGATGCGGAACAGGTCGCTTTCGGCCTTATCCAGGGCGATAAGCCGCGCGGGTTGCATGCGGGCCACTTGCCGGCAGAGCTCCGACCCGATGGACCCGGCGGCGCCGGTGATCAGCACGCTGCGTCCCGCTACGGTCTCCCTCATGGGCCTGTCGTCCAGTTCCACCTGCGGCCGGCCGAGCAGATCCGCCAACTCCACGTGCCGGACCTGGGGGAGCAGGGCCTGCCTTTCCAGCAGATCCGCCAAGCCGGGGACGGTCTTGCAGCGCACCCCCGCGGCTTGACAGTTGGCCAGCGCCTGGCACTTCTGCCGTCCCGTGGCGGATGGCATGGCGATGACGATCTCGTCAACCTGCTGGCGGGCACGATTGAGACGCGCCACCAGGGCGGCCGCCTCCCGGCCCGTACCGAGCACCTGCGTGCCCGCGATGTCGGCGCCGCGCTTGCTTTCGTCATCGTCCAGAAAGCCCGCCACGTAGTAGTTGAGAGACGGATTCCGGCGGATTTCCTGCAGCATGGTAGCGCCGGCCGCGCCCGCGCCGTATATCAGAATACCGGATGCCGGTACCCGCGGCCGTCCCCAGGTGGGGAGAAACAGCAGCCAGAACCGCGCCAGGATGCAGCAGAGGAAACAGACCAGGAAGTCGATGAGGTACACGGAGCGAGGATACGCCGGACCCATCCACAGACGCGCCGCCACTGCAAACAGAAAAGAGGCCAGCACGTTCCACATCAGCAGCCGCCCCAAGTCGCGCGCTTCGGCGTGCATGCGCAGGCTGCGGTGGAACCGTCCGCAGAAGAAAAGCCCGGGTTTGATCAGTATCGCCAGCAGCAGGCCCCGCCAAAGCATAGGCGCCACCGCCGGCGGTGGAGAGAATTCGAACCGGAGCTGGAACGCAGCGTCCACGGAGAACGCCGCGATCACGAAATAACTGGAAACATCCAGAATGCGTAAAATGACGTGGCTTGTTTTGGGCATCACACTTTTGCCGTTCCTTAGTGCACTAAGCTGACTCGCGGGGTCTGAAGCCGGCTGGCGGCAATTATCTCCTTCACGCAGTGCGCCACGCGGTTAACCTGTTCTTCGGTCATGGCAGGATACAGAGGCAGAGAGACGCTGCGCAGATAGAGATTGACGGCCCGGGGGCAGTTGCGCCCCGCCAACTCCTGCCGGGCGAAATACGGATGCAGAGGGATCGGGATGAAATGGACGCTGGTCCCGATGCCTCTATTTTGCAGCGCATCGATGAACTCCTGCCGGCTGATATTCAGCAGATGGGGTTTCAAACGCACGATGTACAGATGCCAGGAGTGCCGCACGTGGGGCGGATCGGCCGGCAGTTCCAGCTCATCCAAGCCGCCCAACGCCTGGCGATAAATGGCGGCATAGCGGGCTCGGGTTTCGATGAACGACTCGAGCTTGCGGAGCTGCTGGACGCCCATTGCGGACTGGATGTCCGACAGGTTGTACTTGAAGCCGGCGTCCACCACTTCATAGAACCAATTGCCGGTTGCCGTGTAACGATTCCAGGCGTCGCGGCTCATGCCGTGGAGAGAAAGCATGCGCATCTTCTCGGCCAGCGACTCATGCGGGGTAGTGATCATACCCCCCTCGCCCGTGGTCATGTTCTTGGTGGCGTAGAAGCTGAAAACCGTGGCGTCGCTGGCGCCCGCACCGCCGGTCGCGCCGACCGGGCGTCCCTGATAATGGCTGCCGGCGGCGTGCGCCGCGTCCTCAATTACGTAGAGCTGGTGTTTCCGCGCCACGTCCCAGATCGCATTCATCTCGCAGGGGAGTCCGCCCAGGTGCACCGGCACGATCGCCCGCGTGCGGCGGGTGACGGCTTTGGCGATCTCGCCCGGATCGATATTGCCGTCCGGACCCACGTCCGCCAGGACCGGTCTGGCGCCTACCTGCAGAATCGTGTGCACGGTCGAACAGAAAGTCAGCGGCGTGGTAATGACTTCGTCGCCCGGCCCGATGCGCAGAGCCGCCAGCGCCAGATGCAGGCCCGCCGTGCAGGAGATGACGGCTACGGCGCGCGGCGCGCCCGCGTAAGCGCTGAACTCCTGCTCGAAACGCGCGGTCTGCGGTCCGGTGGTCAGCCAGCCGGAGCGCAAGGTCGCCTCCACCGCGCGCACTTCTTCGTCGCCTATGGAGGGCAGATGAAAAGGAATGAATGGATGTGTGGACACGGAATCTCCTCGGTCGCAGATGGAAGTGGCGGGGCAGGCGGTGCCGCCTGCCAACGGGCTATTCTGCCAGCGCACGCAGGACCTTCTTCGGATCGAATCCTCCGGGGAACAGGCAATAACGCATGGTCAAGCACAGCAAACGCACGTCCCGGCGCAGCGACCGTGACTCCTGATAAGCCACACTCAGACGCAACTTGGCCGGCAAGATGACGGTGCGATAGTAGGCCTCCGGATCGGCGGCCGGAAGCAGCAGGTTCTCCTCGTCGCGGTAGGCCAGGCTCGCCAGGTCCGTAATTCCGGGCCGCGACCGGAGCACGGCCCGCCAAAGGGTATCGTCGAGTTGGACGTATTCGGGCACCTCCGGCCGCGGTCCGATAAGGCCCATGTCGCCCCGCAGCACGTTATATAGCTGCGGCAGTTCATCCAGTTTGAACCTTCGCAGCCATGCGCCGGTCGCGGTAATGCGCTGGTCGTTCGCCACGGTGATGGCCGGGTTCCGGCTTTTGGCGCGGCGCATGGTCCGAAACTTGTAAATGAGAAAAGGCCGGCCGTGGCGGCCGATCCGTTGCTGCCGGAAGAGGATCGGCCGCCCATCAACGACCAGGATGGCGAACGATAACAGCAGAAGGAGCGGCGCGAGAAGCACGAGCATGGTGAAAGCCGCAGCCGCGTCCAGTACGCGGAACAGCATCTCCCCGGTGATACGGGCCGATTTCATATCAGGCTGATACACTCCTGGTCGATTTCCAACAGCACCGACCGCTGCAGCAATTCCACGGAAAGAACCAGGCGAAAGGGTGGTTTTGCGCTGGTTACGATTCCCTCGATGCCGGCCAGGGCGCCGTCCGTGATGCGGGCACGCTGGCCGCGCACCCAGTAGGGATGCGGGTGCATGGAGACCTGTTCCTGCATGGCCCGGCGTAAGGACCAGATCTCCTGGTCGGCCACCGGCACCGGAAGTTTGCCCGCTCCCACCAGGCGGAGAACGCCCGGCGTGGTGAGGATCGGGAGGCGCGACTGCCAGGCGAAGCGGCAGAACAGGTATCCGGGAAACAGGGGCAGATCGAACGAACGGCTGCGGCGCCCGTACCGATGGCTGTGCGCGCACAAAGGCAACAGCGTCTCGTACCCTTTGTTACACAGCACTCCACTCACTGTCTTTTCGTGCCGCGGCGCGATGCGCAGAGCGAACCATTGGTCCGCGTTTTGAGTGACAGGCATCGTTCGTTACTCCTCCCGGGGGCTCGAGCGAACCGGCAGGCTACCGCCCGTTCGCGTGCCGCCCGGCGTACGCCAACGTGCTACGCCATTGCAAGGATCGTTCCATCAAAAGCGCGCATCGCGCGGACCGGCGCCTCTGGCTGACAAATGAATGGGTTTGGCCGAAAATGGCGCGCGCCACGGTCCGGCGGCGGTATTGGGAAGAGGTAGCGCGGGTTCGCGTTGCGGTAACACACTTCCGTCCGGCAGGCACCACGGCGCGGCAGTCCGATTGCAAGACATGCCCGGGATTAGGTCTCGCGAAACACGTTTCCGCTTATGCCCGGCATTTCTCCCAGCAGGTTTCACTCAGTGATCCAGGGGCCGGCGGCCGAGGCGCTGGAGAAGCTCTCCGCACACTCCGCGCGGATCTCTAAAATATGGAGCCAGGAACTGGCGGAGATCGGTCTCGACGCGAACCGGCTGGTACCTGGAGGCATCGACTTTGCGAATCTCGCGCAACGTCTCCGCCGCGCCAGGTATCCGGAATTCCGCCGGCGCCTGCAGGCTTTTGGAGAAACGCTGGCCGGGCGATACCCGCGGCTGGACCGCGCGGTCGCGGCGTCGGACCGGCTGTTCGAGATCTGCCTGCCGTTTGTGGCGGCCGGAGAAAAACACGCGCTGCCGGTTCTGGCCCTCGCCAGACTATACGCGCTGGCCGGTCTGCTGGTGATCTCCGGATACACCGGGCAATGGGCCGCCGGGCGGAAGACACTGGTCGAGGCCAGCCTCGCGGAAAGCGAGGAGCGCCAGCGCCGCATGTCCACCTACATAACGCGCATCTACGAAGAAGAACGGCACCGCCTGGCGCAGGATCTTCACGATGAAGTCGGGCACGACCTGATCGTGGTGAAGCTGCACCTGGAAATGATGGCACTGGATGCCCAGGCGAACCGCGCCACCCGCGCCCGCCTGGCACAGGCCATCCAACTGGTAGCGCATGCCATCGAGGCGGTGCGCAGGCTCGGAAAGGATCTGGGGCCCGCGATCTTCGACGACCTCGGCTTCCTGCCCGCCATGCGGTCTTATCTGAACCAGTTCTCGGCGGGCACTGGAATTTCCGCGGCATTCCGGGGGCGCTTCGTTCCGCACGATCTTCCGATGACCCATCAGGTGGCCTTGTACCGGTTGATGCAGGGAGCCCTGTCGAACGTGCTGCAGCACGCCGCCGCCAGACACGTGACCGTCTCTCTGGATAGTCCTGAGACCTCCGTGCTGGTGATGACCATAGAAGACGACGGCGTCGGATTCGACATGGCGGAGGCCGCGGCGCACGGTTCGTTCGGTATCTCGGCGATGCGGGAGCGGGTGGAGCTGCTGGGCGGCACCATCCGCATCGAGTCCCGGCGCGCCGGCTCGCGTTCGCGCAGGCACGGCACCCGGATCGAGGTCATGCTGCCTCTGCTGCGGAGAGAAGTGGCATGAACCGCGGTTCCCACAAAAGGATCCGGGTGGTGGTTTGCGACGATCATGCGCTGTTCCGCGAAGGCGTCAAGACGATCCTGAACGCCCAACGCGATATGGAGGTCGTCGGGGAGGCCGGCGATGGCCAGGAAGCCGTGGATCTGGCGGTGCGGCTGAGTCCCGACGTGGTGCTGATGGACATCTCCCTGCCGGTCCTCAAGGGCTTTGACGCGGTACGCCGGATCCGCAAGGTCCGCGCCGCCGTGAAAGTGCTGATCCTGACCGTCTACGACGATGAGGACCTCGTGGGCCGCTGCCTGGAGGCGGGCGCCGCGGGCTATATCTTGAAAGACTCCCCGCCGCTGCAGTTGGTCTATGCCATCCAACGCGTGTACCAGGGGGAACCGTACATCAGTCCCCGAATCCTGACGGCGGTGGTCCGCCAGTATCTGTCGCATCCGGTGAAATTCAAAGAAGGATATGACCTGCTCAGCGACCGCGAACGTGAGATTCTCACGTTACTGGCGGAGGGGCACACGCTCAAAGATATCGCCGGACAGCTCAACCTGAGCGTCAAGACCGTCGATGCGCACAAGGTAAATCTGATGCGCAAACTGGATCTGCACGACCGGGTGGAATTGATTCGTTATGCGATTCGCAAGCGCATCATAGAGGCGTGAATATGGCGCATGCCGGAGGCTCGGCGAGGGCTGGAAGCCGGGTTCCTTTTCGTGGAATTCATATGCTCCTATCTATCGATTTCCAGTGACAAGCGAACCCGGTGCGCCGCCGGGGCCGATGCCAGCCAAGTAGTTTCCAGGGTCAGTCGCGCTTGCAGACATTGGCAAGCTTCGTGCTTCGGTCCTGTCAGGGCGTTGCCGGGCAGACCGAGAAGCCAGCGAACGCGTCTCTCGAGCCCGGAAGGAGCATTCATGGCACATCCCGCAATTTCAGCTCTCTCCCGCGGTCCGGCGCCGGCGGAAACCGGCAGAGCCGGTCTCGAGCTGTTCTCGACATGTCCCTCGTCGCTGGAACCCCGGGAGTCGTACGTAGACCGGATCGTGCAAGCGGCGCAATGGAGCGAGCGCGCCGGATGCACGGGGATGCTGGTGTACACGGACAACTCCATGGTGGATCCGTGGCTGGTCTCCCAGATCCTCATCCAAAACACTCGTTCGCTCAGCCCGCTGGTCGCCGTGCAGCCGGTATATATGCACCCTTATACGGTGGCCAAGATGGTTGCCACCCTGGCGTTCTTATACCGGCGGCGAATCTATCTGAACATGGTGGCGGGCGGGTTCAAGAACGACCTGGCGGCACTGAACGACAGTTCGCCGCACGACGACCGCTACACGCGGCTGATCGAATACACACAGATCATCCAGGGGCTGATGCAGGGCTTTCCGGTCACCCGGGCCGGGCAGTTTTACAGTGTCACCAACCTGACGTTGAACCCGCGCGTGCCGCCGGACCTTCGTCCCGGTGTTTTGATGTCCGGCTCATCGGACGCAGGACAGCGGGCGGCCCGCGCGACCAATGCCGTCGCGGTCACGTATCCGGAGCCGCCGGAGTCCGGTACGTCGATCAGCGGCCCGGGCGGAGTGCGCATCGGAATCGTAACCCGTCCCCGTTCCGACGCGGCGTGGAAAGCGGCCTTGGCGCGCTTTCCATCCGACCGCAGAGGACAGCTTACACGCCAACTGGCCACCAAGGTATCCGACTCAAGCTGGCACCATCGGCTTTCGGAGGTCGGCCGGGAAGCGGCGCGCCCGCGCCGGACCTATTGGCTCGAGCCGTTCGAGAATTATCAAACGAACTGCCCGTACCTGGTGGGCAGCTACCAGGAGGTGGCCGCGGAGCTGGAGCGCTACATCGCCCTCGGGCATCGTACTTTCATTCTCGATATTCCCGCCACGGAGGCGGAGCTGGAGCATACGGCGGCCGCCTTCCAGACCGCGATGGAGAGGGCCGGGTTGTGATCGCACGTTTGCAGGACTGGCTCGCGCTGCAGGCCGGCCGCCGCCCGGATGCCCCCGCTGTGATCTTCCGCGGCCGAACCGCCAGCTATGGCCGGATCGAACAGAGCAGCAACCGGTTGGCGCGCGCCCTGCGAACCGCGGGCTGCCGCGCCGGAGACCGCGTGGGCCTGCTGCTGCCTAAGTCCACCGACGCGATCGTTGCTATGTTTGCAGCCTTGAAAGCGGACTGTATCTATGTGCCGCTGGATACGGCCAGTCCGGCGGCCCGGCTGGAACGCATCCTGCAACACTGCGAATGCCGGTGTGTCCTGGCGGAGGAGTCCAGCGCCGCCCTGCTCGACAGGCTGGTCCGCTCCCCGCGGTGGACGCCGGCACGAATTGGTTGGATGGACGACGGCCCCGCGCTCTCCGGTCCCCGGATGGGCTGTTTCTCCCGCCGGGACCTCGACGGATTACCGGATGCCCCGGTTTCCTCAAGCAATGACGCCGCCGCGCCGGCGCACATTCTGTTCACGTCCGGATCCACGGGCACGCCCAAAGGCGTAGTCATCACCCACGCCAATGTGATGCAGTTTGTCAGTTGGGCCTTGCGGTATTTCGGGACTGGTCCCGAAGACCGGATCTCGGGTCATCCGCCCCTGTATTTCGATCTCTCCACGTTCGACATCTTTGGAACCGTCGCCGCCGGCGCACAGCTTCACCTCCTGCCGCCTGAGACCAGCATTTTGCCTCACCGGCTGGCGGCCTTCATACGCGACGCGCAACTCACGCAGTGGTTTTCCGTGCCATCCGTGCTTCAGCACCTGCGCAGCTCCGATGCCGTGCGGGAGAACGACTTCCCCGCCCTGCGGCGGGTCTTGTGGTGCGGCGAAAAGCTGGCTACGCCCACTTTGCGGTACTGGATGCAGCGCCTGCCGCATGTCACGTTCACCAACCTGTATGGCCCTACCGAGGCGACCATCGCCAGTAGTTTCTATCGCGTCCCCGTGTGCCCCCTGAGCGATGATGCCGAGATCCCGATCGGCGCGCCATGCGATGGCGAATCTCTTCTGGTCCTCGACGAGAGCCTGCATCCGGTGCGCCGCGGCCAGATCGGAGACCTGTACATCGCGGGCGCCGGGTTGAGCCCGGGTTACTGGCGCGATCCGGCCAGAACCGCGGAGGTGTTTCTGGCCAACCCGCACAGTTCGATGCGCGCGCCCAGAATCTACCGGACCGGCGATCTGGCGCGCCTGGGCGAGGACGGCATGATCTACCTGCTGGGACGCCTGGACTCGCAGATCAAGAGCCGCGGATATCGCATCGAGTTAGGCGAAGTGGAGACCGCGATCCAGGCGGTGCCGGGCGTGGAAGATGCGGCGGTCGTCGCTATCGAGTCCGGCGATCTGGAGGGTAAATCCATCTGTTGCGCGTACGTGCCGTCCGCCGCCGTGGACCTCCCGGTGGCGGCCCTCAAACAGGAGGCTGCGCGCGTCTTGCCGCGCTACATGATCCCAGTCAGTTGGATGGCGGTGGCCGCTATGCCGCGCAATGCAAACGGCAAAACCGACCGGCCGTTGCTCAGGCAATGGTTTCGAAGTCGCGCGGAAGGCGGCCTCATCGGAAGCCGCGGCACGACGGCCGCCGGCATCGCCGTGGTGCAGGATCAATGAGCGTATCCATGGAGCGCCTCACCGGGGAACCGGCGGACGGATTAGCCCCCGAGATCGCCCGGTTGATGCAGGAGAGGCTGGGCGTCCATGTGGGATCGGCGGACGATGACCTGATCGCATCGGGCGTATTGGACTCACTCACGCTGGTCCAGTTGTTGGTGGATCTGGAAACCCATTTTGGAATTACAATTCCGCTCGAGGAACTGGAACTCGATGACGTGCGCTCGATCGCGGTTCTGGCACGCCTGGTGACCAGGCGCCGTTACATCTATGCGCAATCCGGAGCCTTATGACCATCATCGGAATTAGCGGGCTGGAAAATGCGGTGCCGTACAAGAAGTCCCGCTGGCCGGGTCTCGAGGAGCGCGAATATCGCATCTCGCAAGGACACGACGCAGCCGCCGTCCTGGTGGTGGACGGGGCGCCGGTGGCCGCCGCGGCGGAAGAGCGCTTCAACCGCGAGAAGCACAGCGCCCGCTTTCCCGTCCGGGCGATTTCCTGGTGCCTGTCGCAGGCGGGCTTGCAGATCGGCGACGTGGACGAGATCGTGCATTCGTTCGATTACGCGCCGTACCGCCGCATGTGGTCGATGGATACGGAGACCGCCCGATTCTTTCAGGAGGTCTGCTCCCGGGAGACGCTTCTGGAACAGGTTCACCACCGGCTGCCCGGTTTCCCGGACGAGCGCGTATATTCCGTCGATCATCACCTGGCGCATGCCGCCAGCGCCTACTACACTTCCGGCTGGGACGAGTGCCTGGTGGCCGTGGTCGATGCCATGGGCGAAGCGCACGGCGCGTCCATATATCGCGCCCGCGGAGGCCGCCTCAAACCGTTGGGCCGCATCTCGGCGCTGGATTCCATCGGCATTCTGTATTCACTGGTGACACTGCACCTGGGTTTCGATTTCAACTCCGACGAGTACAAGATCATGGGGCTGGCGCCCTACGGAGATCCGGAGCGGTTTCGCCCCGTATTCGAAGAGATGGTGGAACTGGGCCGGCAGGGGAGCGTTCGCATCCCGGCGCTGCGTTTGAACCGCACCCGCGAAGAGCGCGAGAACTACACGGCCACGCGCCGCTTTCTCACGCGGCGGCTGCTCCCGCCGCGCCGGCCCGGCGAGGAGATCACGGATCTCCACCGGGACGCCGCCGCGGCACTGCAACAGTGCCTGGATCGAGTCATGCTGCATCTCTGCGGAAGTTACAGCCGGGCCACCGGAGCGCGGCGCCTGGCGCTGGCCGGCGGCGTGGCTTTGAATTGCACGGCGAACAGCCGCCTGTTGAAGTCCGGCATTTTCAAGGAGATTTACATCCAGCCGGCGGCCGGCGACGATGGCTCCGCCCTGGGCGCCGCCCTGAACCGCGCCGCGATGGCCGGCGAGGTCCGCAACGTGCGGATGCCGGTCCCGTTTCTGGGCCCCTCCTATGACGCACGCGATATCGCGCGGGCCCTGGCCGCCTTTGGCAGCCCGTTGGAAGTGCGGAACCACGCCAACCTAGAGGAGACTTGCGAGGTGGCCGCCCGCCTGATCGCCGAGGGCCGCGTGATCGCGTGGTATCGGGGGGCCATGGAATTCGGGCCGCGGGCCCTCGGGCACCGCAGTATTCTGGCCGATCCCGGCAGGCCGGAAATGCGCGACCGCATCAATGCCATGGTAAAGATGCGGGAGGCGTTCCGTCCGTTTGCGCCCGCCGTGACCCTGGAACAGGTGCATCACTGGTTCGATGTGGCGCCCCTGACCGAAATGCCGTACATGATCACGACGGTGGATGTCCGGCGCGAGGTGCGGGATCGACTGCCGGCCGTTACACACGTGGACGGATCGGCGCGGGTACAAACGGTCTCCGCCGGAGACAACCTGGATTTTCACGCGCTGCTCCGCGCCGTGGGGCGGGCCACCGGCCGGGAAATGGTGTTGAACACCAGCTTCAATGTCAAGGGGCAGCCGATCGTGAACACGCCCGAAGAGGCACTGCAGACATTCGCCCGGACCGGAATCGAGTACCTGTTCCTGGAGGAGACCATGATCGGCTCTCCATCCACGGCAGCGGAAGGATACCGGGCCGCAGCTTGCAACTCGTGGGCAGGCAAGACCGCCCGCGCCACTGCGGGGGCAGGCATGCAGCCGGTCGCGTCATAAGGAAGGTTGAAAATGGCCACGCTAGCATCAACGACTCCATCGCTCCACATCCACCCGGCCGTGAGTCCGGGATGCCCGGTCCCGGAAGCCGTCAGGAGACAGGCGGCCCTCAGGCCGCATGCGGTCGCGGTCACCGCTGGCGCCCAGGTGATCACGTACGGCGAATTGGAGCGGCAGGCCAATCGTGTCGCGCGCAGCCTGACCTCCGTGGGCGTGCGCACCGGCGTAGCGGTAGGCTTGTGTCTGCCGCGGGGTCTGGAAATGGTCGTGGGCGCTTTGGGAATCCTGAAGGCGGGGGGTGCATACGTCCCGATGGATCCGGGCTACCCGGCGGCGCGCCTGGCATTCACCCTGGAAGATGCCGGCGCCACCGTAGTGCTGACCGACCTGCAGACCAAACAGGCCTTGCCGGCCGGAAAATTCCAAACCATGATCCTCGATCCGAACGAGGCATCCGGGGACGACGAATGTGCGCACCTGGAGATCGGTCCGGAAGACCTGGCTTACATCGTTTACACCTCCGGCTCGACGGGAACCCCGAAAGGCGTAGAGATCACGCATGCCAATCTGTCGAATCTGGTCGCGTGGCACTGCCGGGCGTTCTCGGTGACGCCTGAGGACCGTGCCAGCCACGTGGCCGGCCTGAGTTTCGATGCGGCCGTCTGGGAGCTATGGCCGTACCTGGCCGCCGGCGCCAGCGTCCACCTGGCTGACGACATCACGCGTTCATCGCCGGAGTTGCTGCGGGACTGGTTATTGGAGCGGGCCGTCTCGATTGGATTCGCGCCCACACCGATTGCCGAACGCCTGATCACGCTGGAGTGGCCGACTAAAACGCCGCTCCGCATTTTGCTTACCGGGGGCGAAATGCTGCGCCGATGGCCTTCGTCCGGCTTGCCATTCCGGCTGGTCAATAATTACGGACCCAGTGAGTGCACGGTGGTCGCCACGTCGGGCGACGTGCTGGACAGCGGACAGCCGGCCGGGCTGCCATCCATCGGCGCCGCCATCGATGGCGCCTACACTTACGTTCTGGACGATCAACTGCAGCAGGTGCGATCCGGCGAACTCTACATAGGCGGCGCGGGTGTGGCGCGAGGATATCGCCAGCGGCCCGACCTGACCGCCGCCCGGTTCGTCCCCGATCCGTTTCGCGGCGACCCCCACGCGCGTATGTATCGTACCGGAGACCGGGTGCGCGTTCTGGTGGATGGGCAGATCGAGTTTCTGGGACGGGTGGACGATCAGATCAAGATTCGCGGTTACCGCATCGAACCCAATGAGATCACCGCAGCGCTCAACCGCCGTCCGGCCGTCAGCCAAAGCCAGGCGATCGCGCGCGAAGACACCGCCGGAGAGAAGCGCCTGGTCGCATACCTGGTCCTGCGGCGCTCGGGCACGGTCAATGCAGCCGAGATTCGCGACTTCCTCCGCCAGTCGCTGCCCGAATACATGATCCCGGCGGCCTTCGTGGCCCTCGAGTCGCTGCCGCTGACACCCCATGGCAAGATCGACCGGACCGCCCTTCCCGCGCCTCACCCCGGGAACACTCTCGGAGACGGGCCGCAGGCGGAGACGCAACTCACGGATGCCCAGCGGCGTATCATCCGGATTGCCGCCGTGCTGCTGGAGCGCGAATCCATCGGGATTCACGACAACTTCTTTCTCATGGGCGGCCATTCGCTGCTCGGCGCGCAGCTCATTGCCAACCTGCGCAAGTCCTTCGGCGTCGAGATCCCCTTGCGATCGCTGTTTGCCAACCCCACGGTGGCGGGACTGGCCGATGAGATCAGCCGGCTCTCTCCCAATCCCGGCACGGTTTCCGAACCGTCCGCCGCGGCGCAGACGGAGGCAGCCTGGTGATGGCGGCCGCCCCTGGAGCGGAACTCAGCTTATACCACCTGCTGGAGCCGGAGACCCTGGCCGATCCCTATCCGCTTTATGCAAGCCTGCGGACCCGCGATCCGGTCCACTGGGATCCCTACCTGCACGCCTGGGTAGTGACCCGGTACGCCGACGCGGTACACGTGCTGCAGCACTTTCGCGCCGAGCGCATGCCTACACCCGGGGAGTTGGCGTCCATGGACCTGGGCGATCTCGATCCCATCGCGCAGGTGCTGGTGCGGCAGATGATCTTTATGGACCCGCCCAGCCACACGCGCATCCGGGCTCTGGCCGCGGCGGCCTTCACGCCCGCCCGCGTCGACGCGTTGCGCGCCCACATCCAGGAAATCACGGACGGCTACATCGACCGGGTAGCGCCCCGCGGCCGTATGGACGTGATCGCCGACCTGGCGGACCTGCTGCCGGCCACTGTCACCGCCGAGTTGATGGGAATTCCAGTGGCGGACCGCGACCGTTTGAAAACCCTCTCCAAGAAATTCTCGGAGATGCTGGGCAATTTTCAGCACAACCCCGGACGCGCGTCCATCATGCTGCAAACGGTGGAAGAGTTGACGGCGTATTTCAGCGAGCAATTGCGGGAGCAGGAAACCCAACCGCGCGAGGGAGTCGTCCGGACGCTCATGAACGCGGAAATCGAAGGAGACCGGCTAAGCCGCGAGGAGGTGATCGCCAACTGCATCATCACTCTCACGGGCGGCCTGGAAACTACCACGAATCTGATCGGCAACGGACTGTACATCCTGCTCCGCAATCCGCAGGAGTTGGCGTACCTGGAGTCCGATCCCTCGCGGCTGCCATCCGCCATCGAAGAATTCCTGCGCTACGAGAGTCCCATACAGCAGACCGCGCGCCTGGCGCCGGACGATTTGGAATTGGGCGGAAAATCCATACGCAGGTCCGATGCCGTGATCTCCGTGATCGGCGCCGCCAACCGCGACCCGGAGCGCTTCGCCAATCCGGACCGGATCGACTTGGCCCGTACCGACAACCGGCACCTGGCCTTCGGCTGGGGCGCCCATTTCTGCTTCGGAGCCCCCCTGGCCCGGCTGGAGGCGCAGATCGTCTTCCGCACGATACTTCGCCGGATGCGGAACATCGCGCTGGAATCACGCCCGGTGCGTTGGCAGAACAACACCACCTTTCGCGGCCTCGAATCTCTGCCGATCACTTTTGAACTCGCGGCTTAGCCGCGCCGCGATGCATGCTCAACGGTCCTGGCTGCAGCGCGCCGATCGCAGTTCCCCCCACCGCGGGACGTGGCACACCCTGGTAGTCCGCTGCCACGGCGGCGACGGGTACGCCGGCATGCGCCGCGGGCGATCCCGGCCGGGGGACGAAATCGTAAGGCGCCGCAATGGTATTCACGAACATGGGATCGGTGTCCATCAAATTGGCGCCGACCGCGCAGCCGGCGCCTTCCTCCATAATCGAGGCGGTTCCGGCCACCAGGTTGTGGTCTACGGCGCAGCCGTCGACCGATGACTGAAAACGGACCACGGCCGCCTTACGAACATCGTAGAAGATATTGTTCCGGATCGTCACCGCGGACTGCTTGTTCCACATCATGATGTCTCCCCCGCCGGGCGGATTCACAAACGCGAAGGTGTTGTTGGCGATGATGATATTGGCAAGGCCGTCCGCCATCTGAATGCCCCAGCCTCGCGACAGGCTATAGAAAATGTTATTGGTCACCGTGAAGTTCCAACCGCGCAAGTACAAGCCATGATCGAGGGAGCTGACATTGGTGCGGCCTATATCGTGAAAGGCATTGCTGTCGATCACGAAGTCGTGGCAGTTCGGACTGGTGTACATGCCGTCCAGGCCATAAGTGCTGGATGTCTGGCGATTGCCGATATACTCGATCCGGTTGCCGCGCAGCGTGATGTGATGGGCGGCGCCGTTGCTGTGGATGCCTTCACGAAATCCATGCGTGATCACGAAGCCTTGAATCACGATATACGACGCATTGGCGAGATCGAAGTAGGAATCGCAGACCATGCGGCAGTCCAGAACAGCCCCCCAACGATGCTCCGCCTGGAAGGTGATCCAGGCGTCCGGCTTGCCCGAACGGGCCAACACTACCGGGCTTACGTTGGAGTCCGCCGCGTCTCCGGCGGTCACCGCGCTTCCCGGACCGTAGGTGCCGTCACGCACCAGCACGGTGTCGCCGGGACCTGCGGACTGCGCCGCGCGCGCCAGGGTGGCGAACGGCGCATGCGCCGTGCCCGCATTCGAATCGGCTCCCTCGGGCGAAACATAGTAGGTAGCGCCGGGCAGTTCGGCCGCGGCGACCAGCAGGATCGGCAGCAGTCGCAAGTTCATCGCGTTAGTTGCGAAAACAGCCGGGGGGCGGCGGCGCTGCGCCGTCCCGGCCGGACGCAATGCCACATTCCGGCCAGAAATCCCAAGCCATATCCGCAATGGTAGACGGCGATCACACCCGGCAGAATGGCCATCGACAGGAAATCCAGGGAGCGCGCGCCGGCTCTGGATGCCACCAGGCAGACCAGCACATAAGCCAACATTCCGATCCCCAGGACACACCCCACATCCGCAGCCAGGGCGCCCGCGCCAGCGATCGCGGCGCCGGCAAGCAGCAGCATCAGGGCCAATAGCAAACCCACGAGCAGGGCCGGCGCCAGGTGGCGCCAGGCCGCCAGGGCTTTGTGTTTGCGGATCACGGCGACCTTCCAGTACCCATACTGCGCATACTGGCGGAACAGCGCGGCCAGCGAATTCCGCGGCGTGTAGCAGGACTTGATCCTGGGCGTCTGCCACACCCGCCCGCCCAGCCGCCGCAACCGGAAGTTGAACTCGTCGTCCTGGTTCCGCACCAGTTCCGGATCGAACCAGCCGAACCGGTCGAACACCGCGCGCGGCCAGCATCCCAGATAAACCGTATCCACTTGCCCCTCGTAATGCGGATCGTGCGCCCGTCCGCCGCACAGGGGCGATCGGAAGGCCGCCGCGATCGCCTTTCCGATCCTTCCACGCCCTTCGGCGATCCACGGCCCACCCACGTTGTCCGCACCCGTTTCGGTCAGTGCGCGCACGCACGCGCGAATGTAATCGCGGGCGTAGGTGGTATGCACATCCATCCGCACAATCACGTCTCCAGCGGCGGCCTGGATCGCGGCGTTCAGCGCGGCCGGAGTGACCCGGTCCGGATTGTCAATCATCCGCACTTCGCCGGCGGCGGCGTACCGGGCCAGGATTTCCCGTGTGCCGTCGTCGCTCATTCCGTCGGCGACCAGCACTTCCATTCGCCAGCCTGGTTCCAGATCCTGAAGGCGCACCGAATCCAGGAACTCGCGAATGTGATGCTTCTCATTACGGCAAGGAACGATTACGGATATCTTCATCTGCCGCCTTCCAAAACCTGGTACCGATTTGTCGCAGTAGGGTGATTGAGTACAGAATTTAGGGTCGGTTCCCTATAGCCGCGGTGCGGGAAAGCACATAGCATTGGCTGTAGTTGAACGTACAGAAGGCCGCGGTCGTGATCTCAGATTTCCGGTTGCTTTTCCCTTAGCGAATCTCGCTCACACCATCGCGCCGTTGGCTTGAACCCGCCACTTCCAGCCGCCGCTCTTTTTGACCGGTCTCGAAACGATCGAGGATACGTGTGTCTTATTAAACCGCAAGGAACGCGATTCTATGAATAATACTTTAGTGCTGTTAGCAGTGTGCTCTGTGTGCGCTCTGGCGAGGTCCCAGGGCGCCACCTATTACGTGGCTCCCACCGGCAACAACGCCAACTCCGGAACGTCGTCGGCTCCTCTGAAAACTCTCTCTAAGGCGGCCGCCAAGGCCCAGAACCCCGGTGACACCGTGATTGTCATGGACGGGACCTACTACAACGAGGGCGCCGTAGCTCCAAACTACGTGGTCACCCTGAATCATTCCGGAACATCCGGCCATCCCATCACCTTCCGGGCCCAGCACCGGGGAAAGGCCATTCTGGACTCCGGCAATACCTCTACCGGCACGAGCTGCAATGGCTCCAGCGCGTATTTCAATCTGTACAACGCGTCGTTCATCGTGATTCAGGGCTTCGTCATCCAACACGCGTGCGACCAGGGAATCGAGAGCAACGACAGCGCGCATGACGTCACCATCCGCTGGAACACCTTCCAATACATCGCCAACCGGACGATCACCGACCAGGACGGCCGATGCGGGATCTACCTCAACAGCAGCGAGTACAACTTCACCTTTGACGGAAACACGTTTCACGATATCGGCCGCACCGGCGGTCTTTCCTACAACGACCTGGATCACGGCATTTATGCCCACAGCCAGAATACGACGATCATCAACAACGTCTTCTACAACATCAGCAAAGGCTGGGCTATACAGCAGGCTGACGGCGCGGTCCACTGGCTGATCGCTAACAACACGTTCGCCTTTCCCAGCGCCGGTAACGGCCAGATTATGCTCTGGGACAGCGGCTCGGATCTGACCATCCTCAACAACATCTTCTACGAACCCGTGGGTTACGCGCTCGAACGTTATACGTCGACGCTCAGCGGCTGCACCGTTGAGAACAACATGGTCTACGGCGCCTCCAGTGTGATGGGCGATGCCAGCGGATGTAGCCTGGGTTCGAACCTGCTCGGGCAGAATCCCATGTTCATGGACATTCAGGCGATTCCCTATAACTTCAATCTTCAGACCGGCTCTCCCGCGATCAACGAAGGCGTCTATTCGTCCTCCGTGCCCGACGACTATACCGGGAGGATGCGGCCGGTCGCCTCCACCACGGATGCCGGGGCATTCCAGCCCGGGGCAACCAACGGGCCGGTGGAGCAAATGCTCGACGCACTGCGCGGACCGGTAAGATAGGCCCCGCGTCACTCCGCACCCGCCAGGCGGACTTCGTCGGCCACCAATTTCCCGGCCGGGATACCGGCCGGGGCCGCCCTTCGCGACGAGTCGATGCGGCGTTCGATCCTCTGTCCCAGGGCTATCGCCGGCAGTTCCAGGAACCGGTACAGAACGTAAGCTACCGCCAGCGCCAAGGGCGGCAGGCAGACGACGATCAACCAGACTGGCAGCCAGCCGTGCAGTAGATGGACCAGCGCCAGCAGCACCACCAGGTGCGATAGGTACAGGCTATAGGACACGCGTCCTACAAACAGGCATGGCTTCCTCTCCAGCATCCGC
The DNA here is from genome assembly GCA_035499555.1 of Bryobacteraceae bacterium. Lineage (GTDB taxonomy): Bacteria > Acidobacteriota > Terriglobia > Bryobacterales > Bryobacteraceae > Bog-159. The sequence continues at coordinate 93,441 of DATJYO010000043.1, read as the reverse complement.
CGCGCCTGGCCCGATCCGATCACCAGGAGGAGCAGCAGCACGGCTCCGAAATGGGGGGCGATGGACGCCGCCTGGCGCACCGCGTGGCTTGCGGCGTGTGACACGCTGTGCCCGCTCAAGAGCAACACGGCCGCGGCCAACAGCGACATTCTGAAGGCGGGACGCAGGGCTCGAATCCGGCGCTCGCATTCCAGCCGGTGTTTGGCGATCACCGCGCCCGCGACGAAGAGGAATGCATACTGCGCGGAATCAATCAGCCAGAAGTTGCCAGCGCGGTTCAGCGCGAACATGGCCGCCACGCTGACGGCCAGAGATACGGCCAGCGTCTTGCGCCAATCAGCCCGGGTGACGGCCCACATGATAAGCGGAAAGACGAGCGAGTAACGCATCTCATGCACCAGGGACCAGATCGGGTTGTCAACGAAATTGAGCCTCGCCTGGCCCAGCATCAGCGCATGATCGCGGATAAGCGCTCCGCTGACCGGGTGATTCCAGGACGCCTGGAACCACTCGCTGAGCTCCGGCGCCGGACGCGCGGACAAGGCCGTCATGACGAGCATGGCGGCGGCTACGACCGCAGCATATGGCAGATAGATGCGGCACACGCGTTTCGCGCAGAACGCCGCGTAACCCGGCGGTTGCGGGCGCAGCAGAACCAGCCCCAACACGAAGCCGCTCAGGACGAAGAAGACCTTGACCGCCGCGTCCCCGGCCCACAGCAGGCTGAGCGGCGGATAGCCCAGTAACACCGTAGGAAGCGTGGCGTGCCGCCCGTGTAGGACCACATCCGACCACACCGGAAAGGTCATCAGGCAATGGCCCAGGACTACGACGGCGGCCGCGATGCCGCGCAGCGCGTCGAGCGAGTCGTATCTTTTGGGCTTAGCTGGCATGCGGACCCGGGCGGCTATACCGCAGCCGGGTTTTCACCCGGGCGGCCACCAGCGAATTCGTCGCATATAACGGGATTCTGGGAAGCAGCCACGGCGCCGCGCAACCATCCGCGGCGCCCGCACTCATGGTCGCGGCCGAATCGTAATATCGCCGGGCCAAGGCGGCCGCCCGCTCACCGATCGCGAGGGGGCTGCCGAAGGGATATGCCAGATGCCGGCAGTCGCGCCCGCAACGTTCGCTAACCACGTCCCGGCTGTGCTTCAACTCGAACACGAGCTCGTCGTCGGTCAGCGCCGACATGGCCGTGTGCGTCACACCGTGACTTTCGAAACGGATCAAGTCCGTTTGCGCAAGTTCACGCGCCTCCTGCCAGGAGATGGGGAGCTCGGGCTGCAATCTGCTTCTGGAGATGCCTTCCCGTTCCACCACCTCCACCAGCTCTTGAATCATGGGCCAGTAGGCTCCCAACGGCTTGGAGTGCCACCACAGCTCCATCTGTTCCGCCGTTTTCCGGAGAGCGCCGCGGCGCGAGAGGTCGAGCACGCCGCCGTGCAGAGCCAGTTTGCGGGGCGGCAGGTACGGCGCCAGGCGCCGCCACCACTGAAACGCCATTCCCTCCCCCGTTTCCAGATACTGAACCGGCAGATAAAACGTAGCAGGCCATTGCCGCGCCAGGAACAGCCGCGACAGCGCCCGCACGTTGTCCCCTACACCGTCGTCAACGGTGATGGCAAACAGGCCGCGCGTCGATCTTCGCTGCGCCAGGCGCCGCGTGATCTCCGTCAGCGGCACAGGCTGGTCAGGCGCCAGGCATTCGACGAAACGGGCCAGGCGTTCCGGCGGGATCTCATGGAATGCCAGCACAAATCCGCCGGTCAGGCGCTTGGTCCACTGTAACCAGAAACCCATCGGGTGATTATTCACTCCTGCGAAACACGCGCCAAACGGGGCGGCCCGCGCCGCTTGACGTCGCGTGTTTCTGTCCTTTACGGCGGCGCGAGCAGACGCGTCCCTTTGCGCGCCTAAGCCGCCACGGCAGCCCGCGGCCGGGCTGCAGCAAAAGCGTTGGCCAGTTCCGTGACAATACCAATCACGTCGTGAACTTCGCCGGCGCGGCGCCGGCCGGCGTCGCCAAGCTGCGTTCGCAGCGCGGCATCCGACATCAGCAGTGCGAGCGCGTTCGCGATGGCATCCACATCTCCCGGCGGCGTGAGGAGCCCAGTCCCGGGCAGCACCAGTTCCGGGATGGCTCCGCTGGCGGCAGCCACCACCGGGATGGCGTAGCTCATGGCCTCCACCAGGGCTACGGGGATGCCTTCGTGGTTGCCCCACCCCAGCTCCAGGCTGGCCAGAACCACCACGTCCACCTCGCCGGCGGCGTACATCGCCAGCAACTTCGCATGGGCAACGGCCCCCAGAAACCTCACAGAATCGCTGAGATGGAGGCTCTGGGCCAGGGCCTGCAGTTCCGGCCGGAGTTCTCCGTCACCCGCCAGCCACAACTCGCCGGCCGTCCCGCGATCCTGCAACTTCCGCCAGGCCGCCAGCAGGAAACGGTGTCCCTTGACTTCCGTCAAGCGGGCCGGACACAGCACCACCCGGGATGACCGGATGCGTTTCGCCGGCACTTTGGGAAGGGCCACGCCCATGCGCAGCAACTTTACATTGGCCTCCGGCCCAACTCCCCGAACGCGCGCCATCCGCAGCCCATCCTCGGAAATGAAACGGGCGAAACTCGCGCTCCGGGCCTTGAGCGACAACAGATTGTCCTCCACGATGTCCCAGCGGTGTGCGGTGAAGCTCCACGGCACGCCGGTCAGTTCGCTGGCCAGCCAGGCCATGGTAGCCGTAGTGCCAGCCCAATGACTGTGTATGTGGCTGGCGTTCCAGCGGGTGGCCAGTTCGGCCAACCACAGCGCTTTCGGAAGCACCGCCGCGTTCTTGGCCGCCATCGCGAGCGAACGGCTGGTCTCCAGGGCCCGCGCCGCCGCCAGAGTCCGGCGGGGCATTTTTATCGCGACGCGGGCAGCGCCTGCCCAAACCCGGCGCGACCAGAGCGGTTCGCGGGACGCACGTTCGAGCAACTCCTCGCCGTGCAGGATGGGGCCGCGCGGCGAGCGCGGGACCACCAGAATATCGTGGCCGGCTGCGACCAACTGCCGGATCTCCGGAATCAGGAACGCCTCGGTAGCACCGTGCGGAAGACGGGCCGTAACGTAGATAATCTTCATCAGTTGGCTTCGAAATACCGCAGCGCGCGGTTGGGACCGAACGACAATGCGACGCGATAGACCTGCACATAACCGCTGGCCATTCGCTCCAGGCCGAAGGACGCCATGGCGCGGAAGTGGGCGGCGCGCCCCATCGCGCGGCGCTCATCGGGGTTCGCCATCAGCCGGTCCATGGCGGAGGTCAAGGCCGCCCGATCGGCCGGCGCCACCAACATCCCGGTCCGTCCGGATTCGACCAATTCCGGAACTCCGCCGACCGCCGTGCTGATCACCGGCAGACCGGCAGCCATCGCCTCCATGACGCAGAGCGGGTTTCCCTCCCAATCCGACCCCAGTACGAAAACATCAGAAGCCGCCAGGCAGGCACCCACGTCATATCGCTTCCCCAGCAGATGTACGCGGTGCTGGAGTCCGTGGGTCTGCGCGCAGGCCATGAGAGCATCGCGCAGGTCGCCGCTTCCCATCATGACCAGGTGTGCTCTGGGATCGCGCAGGCCGGCGAATGCCGTCACCAGCAACAACGGATTCTTGACTTGTTCCAGCCGGCCGACGAAGGTGAACAGAACGGCATCACGGTCGAAACCTTCCTGCTCCCGCCAGCGCTCGCGATCATGGCCGCTGCGGCAGTAGCTGCCCACCGGTATTCCGTTGGGCACCAGGGCCCGGCACTCTTTTCCGTACAGCCCGCGAAAGCTGGCGGCGACCTGCCGCGAGATCGCCACCGGCAATACGCTGCGCCCGAATGCCAGGCGGTTCAACAGCCGGCCGAAAGCATCCGTCTCATATTGAGCCAGGCTGTGCAGCGTGTGCACCACGGCCTGCACACGGCGCCGCAGCGCGACGGGCAGGACATAACGCAGCACCGACATATGTGTGTGCACCACATCGGGACGGAACTCATCGAGGACCCGCTCCAGCCGGCTGTACATGCGCGGATCGAACCCGGCGCGCTTCCCGAGATGCCAGAGGGGGATGTTCTTCTGCCGCAGCTTGTGCTCGATCGGGCTGTTGGTGGCGGCAAAGAGGCTGGCGCCGCCGACGTCGAGCATATCGGCCAGGCCGGTCATCAAATGGCCGGCCATCTGCTCGGCGCCGCCGACACCAAAAGACGGAAGGACTTGCAGTACGCGCATTCGCCCACCCACCGTACTTAAATCGCAGGCTTCTGTATCAGCCCCGCATAGTGCGTGCATAAAAACGGCATGGCCTGAAGGGCGTCCGCCAAAGGCCACGACCACGGCGCAATCAGGCGGGCCAAAGGCGGTGCCAGCAGGGCGGGAAGCAACCTGATCCGGCATACCGGGAACAGAGCCCGAATCTCGGCCGCCCGCAGGCCGCGCGCGCGCGGATTCCGCGGATTGTCCATCCGGGGATCGAACCAGAGGATCGCTCCTCCGGGCCGCAGGACACGCAGCATCTCGCCGGCTACCGCCCGCTTCAAGGCCGGATCGGACATGTTCATGAACACCAGGAATTGACTCACCAGGTCAAAAGACCCGTCGGGCCACGGCAGCTCCGAGGCGCTGCCTTGGCGCAGGTCGGCTTGCGGCAACCGGTTGCGGGCCTGCGCGATCCGCTCCGGCATGAGATCGATGCCGGCCAGGTCGGCGGGGCTGGCTCCCAATTGCACGTACGCGAGCAGCCAGGCGCCGCTCCCGCAGCCGATGTCCGCGATGCGGCGGCCATCGAGCGGCAAACCCGGCGCGCGGCGCAGCAGACGGATCACGGCGCGCAGGGTGTGCGTATGCATCAACAGATTCGCCTCCCGGGACAGGTCGTAGTAGCCCGCCGGGATCTCACGGGTCCGCCGCTCATACTCGGCGGCGATACGCTCAATGTCGGCCCCGGCGTAATTCATAGTCAAACCTGATCGCGATCCGTCACCACGCGGCGTGAGTACAAATGGGCGGCAAGCAAGCCGAACAGGAGCCACGTGGGTTTGAAGTATTCCCACGTGAGTGCGCAAACACCCACGGCCCACACCGACAACAGCACCAGCCAGAAACACCTCTCGACGTACCGCATCTGCCACGCGGCATAATAAAGGCCGGCGAGCAAGCCGAACAGCAGCAAGGCGCCGACGACTCCCAGTTCTACCAGCACGGACAGATACGTGTTGTGTGCCACATAAGGCATATCCACGGCCCTCAGCACCGCCGCGCCGTAGGCTCCCGCGCCCACTCCCACGAAAGCATGATCGCGAAACGACTCCAGGCCTGCGCTCCAAAGCAGGGTCCGGTGCGTCAGGGTGCCCTGCGTGATTTCGGCGCCGATCGACTGGTAGCGGCTCCAGGCGTCCTCGGGCACCAGGGAGACCCCGATCGCCAGGCCCGCGGCGCACGCGATCACGAAAGCTACCCGCTGCCAGCGCGGCAGCCGCGACATGATCAGCGGGAACAGTCCCAATCCAATGATGGCGGCCAGCAGCGCCCCGCGCGATCCACACAGGAGAAGGGCCGTAAAACAAATCCCCAGGTGCAGCCAGCAGAAGAGCACGGTAAGCGGGCCTTTCCTTCGCGTCAGCAGGTATAAGGTCATGGGGACGCTCAGGGCCAGCATCAATCCCAGATCGTTCTCGTTGATGCCATACGCGGAGTAACGCGAGTCATGCCATTTGACCTTTCCGGCTTCCGCCCACAGATCCGCGGCCTGCTTGCCGATTGCGAAATTCACGATGGTACTGATGGCTAACACGGACGTTCCCAGCACGTAGGATTGGAGCAAGACCGGCACGCGGCTCTCGGCAACCGCCAGTTCCCAGATCATCCACACGGCGGCCAGCAGTTGGATATACGTGCCGGCCCTCTCGAGAGTGCTCTGGCGGTCGATGGTCCAAAGGATGCTGAAGGCGGCCCAGGCCATCAGGGCGCACATGCCCGCGTGCAGCAGCGACGGTCTGCGAAACCGGCCTGTAACGGCGATGCGCAACAACACGAGGACCAGTGTGATCAAGCCGATCCACCGGCCCACGACAAATCCATCCAGCAGGGGTATCGACTCTTCCCAGGGGACTGCAAATACGAAGCCGCAGAGGGCGGCAAAGGCCACCTGGTCGAGCGCCTCGCCAACCGCGTACGGCTGGCACCCGGTGATGGTGTAGGATTCCGTCTTCACGCCAGTTCCGCCTCCGCCAGCTTGGCCGCCGCTACGGGCCGTGAAACCCGCAACCGGCGATCCACTCTCCAACCGATCACCGCGGTTCCAGCGAATTGAACCAGGGCCGAAGCCAGCACCGCATTGGCGGCGCCGTCCAGGCCGGCTTTCGGGATCGACCAGGCCGAAACGGCGAGACCGGCGGCGGCCGCCGCGGCCAGCATGGGAACCTGAGGGGTCAGGCTGCGCGCGGCGGTAACCACGTACCCCGCTCCGCTGGCGGCGAACGTCACGGCTCCCGCCATCATCAGCCGCACGAATACTTCCTGCCGCAGCGCGTACTCCGGCCGGAAGAGATGCGCCAGAATCGGGCGGCCAAAAAATACCGCCGCTGCTACGCCCGCACTCCCCAGCGCGGCTCCTACCGCGGCCGCCACGGCCAGAAATGTTCGAAACGCGGCGCGGTCGGCGCGCGCACAGGCCTGGGCCACCGGCAGGAAGATAGACTGTCCGCAGGCCGAGACAACCAGGGTTCCGGCACTGAGCAGGGATGCCATGGCCGAGAAGATTCCCAGTTCCGCGCTGCCCAGATGCGCCTGCACAAAATAGCGTGGGATGTTGGCGCTCAAACTTCCCAGCATCGAAATGAAGCCCAGGGGCAGCGCCAGTCGAAGCAGACTGACTAAAAGGCGATGGCCGGGGGGACGGAGCAGACGCCAGTCGAAGCGAAACGGATGGCGCGACTCGCCCGCGAAACCCAGCCGCGCGTCCCAGGCGAACAGGATGGCCAGGCGTCCCGCGGCCAGGCCCAGGACGGCCCACAGCACGTCGTGCGTAACGTACATGACTACGCACAACGTTCCGAGCGCCAGGGGGCCTTTCATCAGCAGAGAGCGGGCCACGCGGTCCAGGCGGTTGTGCTTCTGCATCCAGCCGTAGCAGGTTTCCGCGACGTAGTCCACGGCCTGCGCGAAGCCGACGGCCAACACTACGCACCCGCGCCGCCAGCCGGACCCGGCGCTGATACTGACCGCCGCGACCACGCACAGGGCCAGCCCCAGCGAGACCGTGCGAAACGCGGCGTATTGCCCGAGCGTGAACTGATCCTGCACGTCCGAGGCGATCACCGCGCGAAGCTGCAGGTTTGCAAACAGCAGGATGGGAGCGGCGACGGCCATGCCCAACGCGTATTCGCCGAGCTGGTCCGGCGTACCCAACTTGGCCAGCGCTACCACGATGCTCCACTGGCAGGCGTAATAGAGAGTGTTCCCCGAAAGCACCTGCGCGAAGTCGCTCTTGAGGCGGCCTTCGATCCGTGAGATTCTCATAGGCCTGATTACGGCGGTTTCTGTAAGTGAAGGCGCTGCTCAGCTTTGCGCGGCGCCGCGGCCATGGTAATGACCGTACTGACGTTCATATACGCGGGCCTGTCCGGCGCCCATTTTCCAGTCGTTAAGAATCGTACCCAGCACCGGGATCTGGTCCTGTAACAGCCCCTGATACACCGCCCCCAACTCTTCCCGCCGCCACCTGTTGGCGCGGACCACCATAACCAGGCCGTCGGAGAGTTTTCCCAGAATGCGGGCATCGGAATACAGCAGCATAGGCGGCACATCGATGAAGATCAGGTCGAAGTGCCGCTCCAGGCGCTGCAACACCGCCGGAAGGCTTGCGGAGTAGAGCACCTCGGGCGACGCCGTGCCGTCCGCGCCGCCGGTAAGCACGGAGAGGTTCGGAATCTGCGTCCGCTGCACGTACGACTCCAGATCCACCGCGCCGAATGCCGTGGCGGCTTCTTCCGTGCGCAGCAGCTCCGCCAGGCCGCGGCCATTGGCCAGCTGGAACCGCTCGTGCAAACAGGGCCGGCGCAGGTCGGCATCGATCAGCAGAACGTTCTGCTTCCGTTCCGCGGATGCGATTCCCAGGTTGGTGACGATGGTGGTCTTTCCTTCCGCCATGTCGGCACTGGCCACCACGTAAACCCGGCCGCGCTGCCGGAGGGCCGTGCCGCCGGGCGCGCGGAACAGGATCGATGTCAGAACAGCGCGCAAGGATTCCTTGAACAGGGATGGCTGCTCGGACTCCCAGATCGCCAGTCCCCCAGGGTCCCGCCCCATCGCGTGGACCGTCCGCGTTCGTCCGGCCGAAGGCACCACGCCCAATTCGCGGAAGTTGGTCAGCTCGCCGGGTTGTTTTACGCGGCCGGGACGCGCCCCGAGAAATGCCAGTCCCACGCCGAAGATACTGCCGGCAGCCAGACCCACCGCCAGATTCAACGGCAAGTTCGGGCTGTAGGGCAACGACGGCGGCAAGGCGGCGTCGATCACGCGAACGTTAGTCATCCGCATCGACGATTCCGCTCCGGCCGTCTTGGCTTTCTCAAGCACGGAGTCATACAGCTTCTGCGTGGTTTCCAACTCGTTCCGCAGGACGTTATAGTGCCGCTGCTCCTCGGTCTGATGTTGCACCTTTCGCATTTCGTCGGCGAGCGATTTGGAGAGCATCTGTTCCAGACCCGCGGCCGCTACGTAGTCCGTGCGTGCTCTTTCCAGGATCGACTTGCGCTCCTGGTCGATGGCCGCTTGCACTTCCGAAATCTGGGCCCGGAGCCGTGTCACTTTGTAGTAGTCCGGGGCATAGATGGTACGCAATTCGGCCAATTGCCGCCGCATGGTTTCCAGGTCGGTCTGATACTGGTGCAAAGGGCTGGCGGACGTGCCATCCGGGCTGAGATCCGACCGGTTCGCGGCGGCGGCGTCATAGCGGGCCTGCTTGGCCGCCCGGTCCGCCTGCGCCCGCGTGTACGCCTCTTGGATCTCGCGCAGGCTGTCTTCGGCGGGAGTGTGCTCGCCGTCGGTCAGAATCAGGCCGGCACGGCTGGCGAAATCCTGCAGTTGGGCATTCTGACTCTCCAGCTTGGCCTTGAGCTCGGCGGACTGTTTATTGAGCCATTCGGTGGTGTCCTGCACCAGTTGCCAGCGCGCCTCGCGATTCAGATTCATGAACTCCGAGGCGGCCGCATTGGCGCCGCGCGCGGCCCGGACGGGGTCCCGGTCCGCGTAGAAGATCTCGATAACCTGCGACTGCAGCGAGGTGCGCACGCGCAGCGCCTTCCGGACGAGATCTACCCGCTTTTGATCCGGCATCGGCCCGATACCCATCCGGTCTGCCACGCGCCGGGCCAGCGTGTTGCTCTCCAGCAGCTTGACCTGGTTCTGGAGATAGTTCTCGGGCGAGGTATTCGGAATGACCGGAGACACGGGCGAGATCTGATAGAGAGCCTGGTCGTTGAAATCTTCCAGTTGCAGCGAGGTGCGCCCCCGATAGACAGGTTTCATGAGGAAGGTGGCAACGCCTCCCGCCAGCAGACCGCAGATCGCACACAGCGCCATCACCGCCTTCCGCCGCCAAAGAAACGCTGCCAGCGTATGCACAGCCGCCGGATCGCCCGCCCGAACCCCGGGCTCGGCTACCACAATGTTCTCCACCAGGGCAGGTGACCGCGCCGGGGCTCCTCCACGACGCATCACTGTCACTGGATCGGTGGGCACCAACATAATAAATAGTCCTCTCGCTGAGTCAATCAGATGCTGCTGTCGCCGTCGAACAAAGAAGGCATCCAGGTCTCGGGCTGCCGCAACTCGTCGCCCAGTTCACGGTTGTAAGTCAGATAGTAGAAAAGCCAGCATCGCAGCCGGCGGCGATACCAGGCGCCCGTTCCCGGCACCCGGAGCCGGTCCAGCCAGCAACCCGCGTTCTCGACCACGTGAATCCGCTGGCCGCGGCCATAGCGCAACATCCAGGCCAGCGCCGGCCGCAGCAGCTCTTCATAGCCGGAGAATGCCTGGAAGTCTACCAGCCGCATTCTCCGCAGGCCCAGCTCCGGATTGTCCTGGCGGTCGAAAACGGCGTAGGCCACCAGGCGGTTCTGTTTGGCCGCCGCCAGAATCCGCACGTCATCCCGCCGGCCAGTGGCTCTGAAATGCCATTCGAGAGCGCTGCGGTTGCGCACCGCCAACAAGCGTGCCTGGTTCTGGTTCTGCAACTCTTTCCAGAACTCGTCGAATCTTGCATCGAAATGTGGGCAGATTTCGAAAGCCGTGTCCGATGTGGGGCGCCCGCCGGGTTGCCTCCGCAGCGCGTCGGCCACAGACAACGCCGCGCCCAACGGGTATGCCAGCATAGCGGGGAGGCGTACCGGGGCGGTTCGCAGGATACTTTGCGCGAATCCCAGGTGTCCGGTGATCCAGAAGCCGGTCCGATCCCAGTATCCGGACGGCGCGCGGCGGAAACGCAGTGCCTGCATCACGCTGCCGGCGGCTTCATTCGGCGTGGTGCAGACAAACAGGTCCACGCCCGGCTGTTTCAGGAAACGGTGCAGCAGCGTCACGGAATGGCTGCGATAACCAGCGTCGACGACCCAGGAATACGGCGTGGCGGCGCGAATGGTTTTGCCGCGCAGCCGGTATTCCAAGGGGAGATTGCCGACGTAACCGCGGATGACCCCGCGCGCGTCTTCCAGGACCCAACCGACGGGAGCCGAACTGCGCCCGCTAAAGGCCGGATTCGAGGTCCACAGAGCCGACCAATCGGTGTAGGACCGGCTGGTCAGTCCGTTCCTGGCCTGCAGCGAGGCGATCCCCGGGTGGTCCTCCAGGCAGGCCTCCCGCAGCACCGGCGCGAACACGCCACGCACTGTTTCTACGGCCGACTCCATATCACGATCCCCGTGATAGCCTGAACCGCCGCCTCCAGGGCGCGATTCCCGGCCTTCTTGAGACTGTTGTCCGGAACCACAAGAATGTCGTTCGGCCGCATCATCATGTCTTCGGATTGGCCGGCCATGATCTTGCGCAGATCCACCGGTATCTCGCGCCGCTGCGCGTCACCCGGGGATACCCGCACGATCCGGGCATGCTGAGGCGCGGGTGTCGGACCGTACCCTCCGGCGGTCGATACCGCCTGCAAAACGGACATAGTGCTGTGCTCTTTCAGGGTAATTTCTCCGGGTTTCTTCACATCGCCGATCACGTAAATCAGGTCCGCGGTCGGCACGCTGATCACATCGTGGGGAAAGATGGGAATATTGTCGGCGGGGTTCGCGCCCGACATCAATTCCTTGATTTCCACCGTCGCCACGCTGTACTTTCCCGTCGCATCAGGCCAGGCGTTGCGCAGCGGAATGGCGCCGTACCGGATTTCGCGGGTGATGGTCACGTGGGGACCTGCATCTGGCCGCAAGCCATCACCCAATGCCAAAACCTCCGCCAATGATTTGCGCCCGCGCAATTGATGCACCCCCGGGTGGTTGACCGCGCCCATGATGGACACCGGCTGGCTGCCGAAATCCACGATCTCCACGGAAATCTGCGGCTTCACGAGGCTCTTGGATAAGCGATCCGCCAGCCTGGCCTTGAATTCGTCCAAGGTCAAACCGCTGGCCGGCACCTTGCCGGCAATGGGCAGGTCGATGTCGCCGCTGGGCTCGATCCGGACGGTCCTGTCGGCCAGTTCTTCCACACCCAAAACGCTGATCTTGATCTGGTCGTCTGCCCCGAGTACGTATCCGGCGGCGCCGGCAGGCTGGCCGGCCGCTTGACCGGCCATTAACACAATGCCTCCCAGGAGCAGACTCACCAGTCCGGCACTGCTGATTTGGCTGTAATGAGACATAGCTACCGCATTCTCACGTGCCAGTGACACATCCGGCCGCCGCACGTACTGCTGATTCAGCACGCCGCGTGCCAGCCGCATATTGCCGGTTAACGCCGCGATTCGCGGACGCCACGCGTCCGGCAGTCACAATCGAGGGCAACGGCGGTATCAGAAGCGGAAGCCGTGTGCCTTCGAATGATGACCAGACGTGCGGAGATTATAGTGGCACCTGCGTTGCTAACCGCCTAGAGAGCATGCCCGCGACATCCCCATGCGCGGCGGTGGCTGTCCGTGCCGCCACACTGGCGGACCACCTTCAAATCGCCAGCCTGGAGTCCCGCTACGGCCTGGGTACCAGGAATTACGAAGAGTGGAGCCATCTCTGGCTGGCGAACCCGGTGTTCCGTGAACATCCGGACTGGACCATCGGCTGGGTGGTTGCGGACCAAGACCGGCGATTGGTGGGTTCCCTGGGACACATTCCGCTGGCGTACACGTTCCAGGGCAGGCGCATTCTGGCGTGTTCGGGGCGAGCGTTGGTTGCCGAGCCGCCCTACCGCAGCGCCTGCCTGATGCTGCTGGACCAACTGATCAATCACAGTCAGGCGGATTTGTACTTGAATAATACGGTGGGGGCGGACGTGGCGCCGGCGTTCCACTTATTCGAATGTTCGCGCGTGCCATCCGGTATCTGGGACCGGGCGGCATTCTGGATCACGCGATATCGGCAAACCATCACGGCGTTTCTGCGGCCGCGCTTGGGAGGCGCGTCCCATCTCCTGAGCCACCCGCTGGCCGCGGCAGCCTTCCTCAACGACCGGCTGAAGGCGGCGGGTTTGCGCGAAAACGACGTCCGGGTGAGCGCCTGCACGGCCTTCGACGATCGGTTCGACGACTTTTGGGAAAGCCTACAAGCCAGGCTGCCACACGTGCTCCTGGCCGTCCGCACGCGAGAGACCCTGGCTTGGCATTTCAAATACAAGTTGGCGAAGAACCAACTGTGGATCGCCACCGTAAGCGACGGGCCCCGGCTGGTGGCTTACGCTATCTTTGAACGGAAAGATCCGGGCGATCCGATCGCCTGTTTGCGACGCATGCGGCTGGTCGACTTTCAGTCCCTCGACGGGGGTACGGCACTGCTGGCGCCCATCCTTCTGTGGGCCTTGCGGAAGTGCGGCCAGGAACGCATTCATCTGTTGGAGAACGTGGGGCGATGGCTGGAAAAAGGAGAATGGGTGGCTTCGGCGGCGCCCTACCGCCGCAAGCTTGCCACCTGGACCTACTTCTATCGCGCCGCTAAGCCGGGCTTGGCGCACAGTCTGATGGATCGCGGCGTCTGGGCGCCGTCCCTGTACGACGGTGACGCCACATTGTAGGCCGGACCCCGGGATCGAAACTGGCTAATGCGGGTATTCGAGATGTCCACCGGGACGCCGGCCCCGAGGCCCTGCAGGAGGGGGAACCCGGATACTGACGTCGGAGAAGCGAGCGCCGTGGACAATGCCGTCGAACCGGGCTCATGTTGGGATCCGTATCCGATTTCAGAATACCAAGCCCTGCCTCATAATGTCTAACTAGCTGAAAATACAATAGATTTAGTCACGTCAAGGCTCCTGTTTCTACTGGATTGCGGCGCCGATCTTCGGTACGATCGCTGGGGAGTTCTGATGCGCGTACTTTTTTCGACGATCGGATCGCGTGGTGATGTCCAACCCGGTGTGGCGCTTGCGTCGGAATTGAAGGCGCTCGGCCATGAAGTCAGCGTCTGTGTGCCGCCCGACTTTCGCAAGTGGATTGAGAGCCTCGGCATCCCGGTGATACCCATCGGTCCGGAGGTGCGCGGGTTCGCTGCGTCCCGTCCGACGGCCCCACAGCCGCAAAAAGCGCTGGGGGCCGGGCAGAGGCGTCAGATGGCCGAAGCCACGGTCGCGACACAGTTCGACACGTTGATTTCTGCTGCGCAAGAGTTTGATGTGATCGTCGCCGCTAGCGCGCTGCAGGTGGCGGCGCGATCGGTGGCGGAGAAAATGGGTATTTCTTACGTCTTCGCCGCCTATACGCCGGTCGTTCTGCCGTCGCCGCACCATGCGCCACCGCCCTTGCCGGCCTTACCGGGACAGGCTCCACCCACTACGAACAATAACAGCGAGCTTTGGGCGCAGGATGCGGCGCGGTTCAACGATCTGTTCGGCGCCGCGGTGAACGCGCGCCGGGCATCCCTGGGACTGGCCCCCATCGACGACGTACGAAGTCATATGATGACTGACCAGCCGTGGCTGGCCGCTGATACGACGCTTGGACCGTGGCCCGATCCCACGGATAGCCGCGTCTTCCAGACCGGCGCATGGATCCTACCAGACGAGCGTCCGCTGTCGCGCGACTTGGACGAGTTTCTCGAGGCCGGCGATCCGCCGATTTACTTCGGCTTCGGCAGTACACGCGCGCCTGACGAGGCGGGCGCGGCGATGCTCCATGCCGCTCGCGCGCTGGGCCGCCGGGCGATCGTATCGCGCGGGTGGTTCGAAGACTCACTGGTGGCCAACGATAGCGACTGCATCTCGATTGGCGAGGTCAACGTGCACAGGCTGTTTCCGCGCGTTGCCGCCGTCGTGCACCACGGCGGCGCGGGAACCACGACGGCGGCCGCGCTGGCTGGCGCGCCGCAAGTCGTGATCCCGAATCACTACGATCAGCACTATTGGGCGCGCCGAGTCCACACGCTAGGCATCGGTACGGCGCACGCGGCGGGCGCGCCAACAGGGGAGTCTCTGGCCCACGCTCTCGCGCAGAGTCTGCGACCTCAGGTGGCTGCGCGCGCGCGCGCTGTTGCGGCCAGGGTGCGCCAGGACGGCGCGAGGGTTGCGGCGGAGAGATTGGCCGCGTTTGCGTGACGATCGCGTTCCTGCTCACCGTGGCCACCGTAATGACTGTCTCGCTATGCTGGAAAGCGCCGCTCGAAGAACTGGACAACCCGGCCAGAACGCCGAAACCGTCACCTCGCGCTACCGCTGGAGCAGCGGAGGACCAGCGGAGGAACGTCATTACCCCTTCCCAACGCCAGCAAGTGATTCCCCCAAACGGGGAACCGAGTCGGGCCAGCCTGGAGAATGCCATGATCAGATGAACCGCTCAAAACGCCCAGTGCCACCGGTGCCGACCAGCGGGTGCTGGCAATCGACTGAACGCCTCCGGAAACGGGGCCTGCGACCTGGATGGAGCAGTTCTAAACCAGATCCGGTCTAAGATTAAGGACGGGCCTCATTCAGCAGTCCTGGCATTTCCCAGGGAAGGCATGTGATTGAGTTGCCAAAACTACCAGACTCGCTCGAGCGTTTACACCTACTGCGGTGGAGAGCCCTTCTAAAACGACAAGTTTTACGGGCGATCATCTCAAATGGCATCAATCGCAGGAGCGGCGGCATGATGCGGCCAAGCCCCCCTTCAGTCTAAAACCGCCACCCCCCGCTGCACTGCCTGGTCATCCCACGCGCACCGTCACTTATTGCGGAAGACATGGCCAACCGATTTCGTATGATCAGTGGAGTCGAGAGCAATTGGAACTTGGGCCGCCCGCGAGAACGATCCTGAAATCATAGATCGTATCGGGATTGCCGAGACGATTCAGTTGGCCGAGACCCGCTTCGCCCAGTTTGCTGAGGAGTATTTATCGTCGTGGGCCGATACCGACCCACCGATTCCGACGAATTTAACATTTGCGGCAAGCTTTAACGGGGATACAGTGCGTCTGTGGGAAATGGCAACAGGGCGTGAAGCCGCGATTTTGGCGGATATGGCTTGAAACCGGATGTCATTGGCTGGAATCTTATTTGGCGAGTCGCACCGATTCGAAATAGGTATTCGGTGCTCCGCCAAAGCGGAGCACGGGAAGATAAGTGCATTATCGTCCGGTCAAACCGTCGAGGCGCCCGTTCTGGCATAACCAGTTTCCGTGGACCATGCATGTCGCCGAGCGGCCACTTCGCCGCGATGCAGATAATAGCAGATGCGGGTGATGCGCAAGCCGGCGAAAACGCCATTCACGCAGTCGTCACCGCTGTCGGCTTTACTGGCTTCCGGCGCGCTGCTGAAACCCAGGTTCAACCTGGTCTTCGAAGCCCGACCATAGCTATTGGTATTACGCGCCCGAACCTGCTTCGAGTGGTGCACACGGTCTATCGGGCCGCCGAGAAACAGTCAGCAGAAATCGGGGGGGACGGGCCATGCTGCAGACCGTTGGAGCAGCGGAGGAGAAAAGAAATTCGTTTCTGCAGTGCAGCGCTGACACAAATTATCACATACTCATCTTCTTTTGAATGTTTACTGCGAAGGAAGCGCGGGAGACGGGACGCGACGTCCGGAAGTCGTAAATCTGCCGACCGCGCCAATCAGCTCTTATTATGCTAAAAAAAAGTTTTGAAAAAACCTAGTAACTATTCGTAATTCGCTGTACAATGAGCCTGGCCTTGTGCAAATACCGGAGTCGAGAACTTACAAGATAATCGGTAGAGCGCTACGCGTTGTTCGATAGGCGCCTAAATTCTATTAACCCTTAGTTTTGCTCATAGTACCTCCAGTACTAGATTCCCGCGACGGGCTACGAAACAAATGTCATGCGCGGTATGACCAGCATTCTCTGAATTGGGAGCGTGGCCGGCCGGTCCAAAGGAGTAACTAATGGCCTTTTGCTGGACAACAATAAATTCAAAAACTGCGGGCATTATATGTGCGTATCTTCTGTTCCTGCCTGCATTGGCGCGCGCCCAGCGTGGCGATGTAGTGCTAGGCATGACCGCCATGACCGTGGGCTCGGCTGCTGGCAATGCTTCGATTGAGGTCGCGGCCTCATCGACGACCGGTTGGACTGCCAGTACCGATGCACCGTGGCTGCACATTCCGGCTGAAATGGCGAGTGGAACCGGAAACGCTTCAATCCAGTTTAGTTACGATGCCAATCCGGGAAACGGCTCCAGATCCGGAACGTTGAGTATCGGCGACCAGGTGCTCCTCGTCACGCAGGCAGGAAGTACATACACGCCGGTAAATGGGGTTACGACCGCCGCGATACAGGGATTGAGCAAACCCTTCGCGGTGGCGTTGGATGCAGTAGGCAATTTGTACATCGCCGACGCCTGGAACAATGTCATCTCGGAGTGGAGCCCCGCCACGCAGCAAATCACTACGTTGGTATCAAGCGGGTTGAACAGGCCGCATGGCTTGGCTGTGGACAGCCAGGGCAACATTTATATTGCGGATACGTATAACAACGCGATCGAGGAGTGGAACCCAGCCACGCAGCAAATGACCACCCTGGTATCGGCCGGACTCAATGCACCCATGGGGGTCGCAGTCGATTCCGCCGGAAACGTCTACATCGCCGATTACGGCAACAACGCCGTCGAGCAATGGAATTCCAGCACATCTGTGCTGAATACCTTGGTAACCGGGCTAAGCCATCCTACGGGCGTCGCAGTCGACATACTGGGCAATGTTTATATCGCCGACTTCGGCAACAATGCAGTAAGGCAATGGAACGCCGCGACCCAACAGCTCAGCACCGTGCTGGCGGCTGGCCTGAGTTATCCCAACGCCCTGGCCGTGGACGGACAGGGCAATGTATACGTGGTGGACGGCAATTATAATGCCCTCATCGAGTGGAACTCCGCTGCGCAAACGGCCGGGGCCCTGCTGACCTCTGGCATGGAAGGATCGTTCGGCGTGGCCACCGACGGGCAGGGGAATTTCTATATTGCCAATACCAGTACGAGCAGCATCCTGGAATTTTCGACCGGCAGTTTCGGCCTACTGAACACAAACGTGAGCGAAGGGCCACAAGGGGGCATCGATTCTGTAGCCGTCCAGTTGCTCGGCGGAAGCGTGATCGTGTCTGCCTCGAGCGACCAGCCGTGGCTGACGATAACCGGAGCAACGGCGAGTTCCATTAGTTTTTCGTTCCTGGCTAATCCGTCGCCAGCCAGCAGGGTGGCGCACATCACGGTGCTTGGACAGCAGATCACGGTCACGCAGTTGGGCGATACTGCCGCGAGTATGGTGAAGACGGCGGGCGATGGCGAGACAACGAGCGTCGGGCAGGCGTTCCCGATTCCTCTGCAGGTTACTATTACCGACGCGGCCGGCTACCCGATACAGGGCGTGCTTGTAAACTTCCAGGTGACCCCTGGCGCGAGCGGAGCCGCCGCCCAGTTCGCATCAACTCCCGCCACGGCTGTAACCGATACAAATGGCAATGCCACGGCTCCCACGCTGACTGCTAACAACATTCCAGGCCAGTTTACAGCTACCGCGACAGGCGGGGGCTTAACAGCGGTTTTCACGCTGACCAACATCAGCTATACTCTTGGCGCTAACTCGGCGTTGGTCGGGAGCGAGGGCGGTAGCGGCACAGTACTGCTGAACGCCAACGGACCTTGGAACGCATCCAGCAACGTGTCGTGGTTGACGCTTGCTGACGGAAGCACCAGCGGTACCGGCAGCGCGATCATTCAGTTCAATTACACCACAAATTTCAACCTTGTACCCCAGACCGGCATTTTAGCCATTGCGGGGTTAAGCTTTGTCGTGACACAAGCCGGCAGCGGTTACATACCGACCCCAGTGATTACGACACTAGCTGCAGGATTGGATGGCCCGCGGGGGTTGGCGCTTGACCCACAAGGTGACGTTTACATTGCCGAGACAGGGGCCAATGATATCAAGGAATGGGTAGCTGCCACACAGCAGGTCGGCGTGGTGTTAGCGACCGGATTAAATAGCCCCGCGGGTGTCACGCTCGATTCCCAGGGAAATATCTTTATTGCCGATACCGGAAATGGCGCAATTGAGCAGTGGAGTGCCGCGACCGGGCTGGCCACCCTAGTACCTGGTCTGTCGAATCCACTCGGCGTGGCCACCGACCAGCTCGGAAACGTTTACTTCTCCGATACCGGCCATAATCTGGTCGGCGAGTGGAATGCGTCGAGTGGCCAGGTAAGCACGCTGGCAGGAACCGGTCTGAGCGGACCAGGAGGCATTGCGGTCGACTCTATTGGCGACGTTGACTTCGCGGACACTGGCAGCAACGCGATCGACCAATGGAACGCGGCAGGTCAGACCTCTACCGCGCTAATCTCCTCCGGACTCAGCGCCCCGCTCGCAGTGGCGGCGGACGGACAAGGGAACTTGTACATCGCCGACACTGGCAACAATGCTGTCAAGCGATGGAACGCTGCGACGCAACAAGTTATCACGATCGTTTCGAGCGGCCTCAACGGACCGTCTGGCCTGGCGGTTGATGCGCAATCGAATGTCTACATCTCCGACACGAATAACGGCGCTATCCGCAAGTTCACCCAAGCCTACGTCGCCCTGGATTACTTGAGCCGCATCGAGGGCGCCGCGGCTGGAAGCGACGCACTTGCCGTACAGGTGCTGCCGGCAAATACGCCGTTATCCGCTACCAGTGACCAATCCTGGCTTACCATAACGGGCATTGCCGGTGGCGTGATCAGTTTTTCGTACGCGGCCAATTCTAGTGCGAACAATCGCACCGCGCATATTACGGTACTCGGCCAGCAGGTCACTTTGACGCAAAGTGGCGATGCCCCATCGTTCATTGTGAAGTCCGCCGGCGACGGACAGAGCATTGCCGTCGGGCAGGCATATCCAGCGCCTCTCCAAGTCACCGTAACGGACACCGCTGGACTGCCGGTATCGGGCGCTACCGTCACATTTACCGTCGTGACTGGTTCCTCGGGTGCGACTGGCGCTTTTGGATCCGCATCCACCGCTTCAGTCCTGACCGATCAGAATGGCCTCGCGACCGCCCCCGTGTTAACCGCGAACTCGACGGCGGGGGCTTTTACGGTCAATGCCAGCATCAATGGCCTCAGCGTGACTTTCAATCTTACGGTTCTGGTTTACAGCCTGGAAGCAAACAATGCCAACGTGGGAAGCGGCGCCGGCAGCGGGGCCGTCTGGCTGTTAGCGTCGGGCCAATGGAGCGTCACCAGTAATGCCTCATGGCTCCAAGTGGCGGCAGGCAGTGCGAGTGGTACCGGCAATGCACTTATCCAGTACACCTATAGCGCGAATACCGACACGGCGGTGCGCTCCGCAAACCTGAATATCTCAGGCCTGAACTACGCCGTAACCCAAGCCAACTCCAGCTACGAGTCAATCATGCTCTCGAAGACTCTGGTGGCCAGCGGGATCAAAGGTCCCCAGGCAGTAGCTGTGGATTCGCTCGGAAACGTCTACATCGCCGATACATTGAACAATGCCATCAAGAAATGGACAGCTACGACGGGAATACTCTCCACGCTGGTTTCCGGACTGAACAGTCCTCAAGGAGTGGCCGTAGACTCGCAAGGCGATGTCTTCTTCACCGACAGCAAGAACAATGCCGTCAAGGAATGGATGGCGTCCAAGCAGTCGGTGGTCTCACTGGTATCCACAGGATTGAGTGTTCCAATGGGCGGGGCAGTGGACGCGCTTGGCAACTTTTATTTTGCGGATTATGGCCACAATGCCATCAAAGAATGGATAGCCGCCACGCAGAAGGTTGTTACGCTGGTCTCCGGATTGAACGGTCCGTCCGGTGTAGCGGTTGATCCGCTCAGCAATGTGTACTTCGCCGACTCTAAGAACAATGCGATCAAGGAATGGATCGCGGCCAGCAATAAAACCGTTACCCTGGTGTCGTCCGGCCTGAGCGCGCCACACGGTGTGGCGCTCGATTCCGCGTCAAACCTGTATATAGCGGATACGAATAACAATGCCATCAAGCAGTGGAGCCCCGCCACACAGCAGGTCTCCATTCTGGTGAATAGCTCGCTAAAGACGCCTACGGGAGTCGCGGTCGATAATCTCGGCAACATATATGTAGCCGATACCGGCGATAGCGCAATTAAGCAATACACGCCGGGCTTTTTCGCTTTAGGCGCGACTAGCCTCAGCGAGGTAGCGCAAGCCGGTACGGACTCAGTTACGGCCCCCACGATCCCATCCAATCTACCCATGACGGCCTCCAGTAATGCGACGTGGCTGCAAATCACCGGCACATCCGGCGGAGTAATCAGCTTCTCATTTACAGCGAATACGTCCGCGACGAGCCGCACGGCTCAGATCACGGTTTTTGGCCAGACGATAACGGTTACCCAGAACTACGATGTGCCAGCGAGTATGACCATCGCCGCGGGAAACAACCAGAGCACTTCCATTGGAAGGGCATTTACCACCGCGCTCCAGGTCAAGGTCCTGGATGCGCAAAACAAGCCCGTAAGCGGCAGCCCGGTCACATTTACGGTAACTCCTGGAAGCAACGGTGCGGGTGCCACCTTTGCGTCCTCGACGCCGGTCTCAACAAACTCGAACGGCCTAGCCACCGCGTCGAAGTTGACCGCAAACAACATCGCTGGCAGTTTTACCGTAACCGCAACCGACGGAACTATTAGCGTTGTCTTTTCTCTGAGATCCCACTGAGAGGAAAATGAAATGCCAAACCACGACAACCCAAACCGCCGCGAGTTTCTGGAACGGCTCGGCGCGGGAGCCATCCTGGGCGCGACGGGATTCTGCGGCGCCCGCGCACGGGCGGCTTCTACCCAGGCTGCCTGGGCCCCACCACCGGCTCTGCAGAGCCCGAACATCCTGCTGATCATGGTGGATCAAATGCGCCTTCCCATGTGGATGAGCGCCGATCAGGTGGCGTCGCTACCCCAAGTCTTGCCGAACATTTGTGGGCGTATTCAGAACAACTCATACAACCTTGGTCAATATTTCATTGCCGCGACCGTCTGCACTCCTTCCCGCGCGGCACTGCTGACCGGGTTATACGCGCCGCAGACCGCCATGTACGGCACAGCGGCGAATGCGGGCGGCCTCGGCACCGCGCTAAACCCGGCCTTTCCGACCTGGGGTCGAGCTATCGCCGCTCTGAACCCCGCCTATGCGGGAAACGCCTGGTGGTTTGGCAAATGGCATCTTTCCGATGAACTCAATTCCGTGCCTCTAAGCCAGTACGGCTTCAACACCAGAACCTATCCCGGTGGGCAGGCGCCGCCTTACAACCCTTCGCCGGACGGTGCGCCCAATGAAGGCACTGATGGAGGGCTCTTCGGAAACCAGGTTTGGGCGAACGATTCCATGATCGCGAATGACTTTATCGGCTGGCTGCAGGGGCAGGCTCCCACCAGCCCGGCGCCTTCTTCACCTTGGTGTGCCACGGTCAGCTTCGTGAATCCTCACGACATCACGCAGGCGCCGAGCTGGCTCCTAAGCAGTTCTTACCCGCCTCCGTATCCGCATCCGCCCGTCTACTTTCCTCCTCCTGTGGAGCTTAGCAGTCCGCCACTGTTCTACAACAGCAATCCGGCGCTTTGGAACTGGGAGGACTTACCCAACGTAGCCAACAAGCCCAGCCTGCAGGTTGCGTACTATAACTATGTCAACTCGAGGCTGGGATCCATACCGTTGGCGCAAATGCAGCTCCTGCTGAACCAATATATGTTGCTACAGAGCTATGTGGATCAGCAGGTGGGGGCCGTACTTGACGCACTAGCCAGTTCTCCATATGCGAACAACACGGTGGTTCTGTTCCTTTCTGACCATGGCGAATATGCCGGATCGCACGGTATGCACACCAAGGGCTTCGCAGTTTATGACGAGTCCATTCGCGTGCCGTTCTACGTGCAGTTCCCCGGGCAGACCGGCTCCATCGCTATGAACCAGATGTGTTCTGCCGTGGATGTGTTCGGCCTGATCTGCGATCTCGCCACCGCTGGCAGCGGCCAGTGGATGCTGGCCTATCCGGATCTGGCCAACCGTCAGTCCTTGTGGAGCTTTCTCTACAAGAACAGCAGCGAGACCAGGGTGGCTCCCGGACCTGTGGGCATACCTTTCGTGTTGCACACCTGCGACGAGGGTAACAATGTTTTTGCATACTCGCATATTACGTGCATGCGCACCAAGCTCGACCTTAATGCCGGCGCTGTTGGCGCCAAACTAGCCTGCTACGCAAATTGGGCTTCCTGCTCGGTTTACCCCGACAACTCGGCTCCGCAGATGGAATTCTACGACTACAATCCGTCAACCAGCAACAACACAGCCGAAACCGGCAACGACTTCAACAGCCCGAACGGCACGACCTTGAACACGCTTGCGCAGTATCAACGAGTCTTCGGCACATGGGGGCCACCGGGCACCGGAACCGGAATCATCGGCAGTGAACTGAATGCCCCCTTGATCGGAGTCGGCACTGATGGCAACCCGCTCAACCAGGCGCAGGCCGTCGCGCAGCAGGCGTACCTGAATTGGCTGGGCAGCAACTCGGGATGTTCCAACAGCAAATCCAATGCGCTCGGGGAGCTACACAAGATGTGATCCAGTAATCCTCGATTTAGCCGGACCGCCCATCGCATCTCAGCTCTATTGGTGTGCGCATGTCCCATCATCGAGGCCGGAGTTTTTGAGATATGTCGCAGTTCTCGTGGCGGAAGAGCTGAGGCCGCCAGGTAATCGTTCGAGGACGGCGTTGCCGTTGGCGTTGAACTGGTGCACCGTGATGCGGACTCAAGAGAAGCACGAACAGCGCAAACTGTTTCGCATTGGGCAGTATCATCCCGCATCTCCAACCTCGGAGGCTTGGAACTTGTTTGGATTTCCAAAGTCCGCTGTTTTCATACGGCGGCCCGAAGACGTGGCGCTAGGCGGCCCATGCGGTCCGGTGTCCGGATGGTCGTTGCTTGTGCCGGAAAAAAAACCGGCGTGCCCGCCGCTCGCTGGTACAGTATAATCCATCGTTGTGAACGGATTAGCGCGTGTGTGATAAGATGAACTTTCCGCGTCCGCCGAGGTCACATGCCGAGATTTGCATTGGTGCTCTCGTGGGCGTACGCCGTTGCCGCACACGCCGCAAGCTATTCGACTTACATAGCAGACTCTTACTCGTATCAAGTGTCCGCCATTGCCGTGGATGCCGCGGGTGATACCTATGTCACCGGCAGCCGCGCCATAGCAACCCCAGTGGGGAACTGGCCGATAACCGACGTATTTGTTACCAAGCTCGACCTTGCCGGAAATCCTACGCTCCTGGCCACTTTCAGCGGGAAAGGCACGGACCAGGGCAATGGCATCGCGTTGGATCCGGCCGGAAATATCTATATCGTTGGCAACACCACGTCGCCTGACTTTCCGCTGCGCAATCCCATCCAGAGCGCGTCAAATCCCCGAGGCACTGGTTTTCTCGTAAAGATGACGCCCGATGGCTCCGTCCTGTATTCGACCTATCTTGGCGGAACCCTGGCCTTCAGCGCGCTGCACAGCGTGGCCACGGATGCAAGCGGTAACGCCTATGTCACGGGCCAAACGTACGCTTCCGATTATCAACACACGGCCGGTCTGCCGGCGGATGGAGTGTTCTTCTATGGAGCGGGCGGCCCGATCTCGGGCGATTTCTTCGCAAAAGTGAGTGCCGGCGGCACCCTGGTTTACGCCGGCGTTCTGGCCTCCGGAGAGCACGATTGTGGCGGCGGCAGCACTTGTTTCCTGGGACCTGTGAGCAATTCGGGATCTGCCATCGCCGTCGATACCTCGGGCAACGCCTACCTTGCAGGCTTCGCGGGCGGCATGGATCTACCCGCATCGCCGGGAGCGCTATTGGCAAGGGGCCTGGGAGCCTTCGTCGCCAGGATCAACGCCGCCGGCACAGGTCTGGATTATCTCACCTATCTCGCGACTGCGAACTTCATTCCGGGCGTCGCACCTTCATCGAATCCGGGCACCTTGTTGAACGCCATCGCCGTCGATGGCCAGGGAAACGCGTACATAACCGGCGCCACATCCGATCCGCAGTTTCCCGTAACACCTTCAGCATTTCAGACCAGCCTCGGCAGCCCGCTAGGACCGGGTTATCCTCTGCAGGAGCCGGGTTCGAATGCCTTTGTCTCGAAGCTGAATCCTACCGGTACGGCCATGATCTGGTCCACCTATCTCGGCGGCACGGGATCGGACACCGGGTACGCCATGGCTCCCGATGCTGCCGGAAACGTCTGGGTGTCCGGCACTACCCAGTCGCCCAACTTTCCTAAAGCGTCCGGATTTCCCGGCGGCACCGAGTTTCTGGCGGAGTTGGATGCCACCGGCTCGTCCCTTCTTTATTCGTCGCTCTCGCCAGCCGACACTGTGGCGCAGGCGCTGGCTGTGGACTCCGGCGGCACGGTGCACTTTGCGGGCGCCACCGGCGGAGTCTCCGCGTTCTCGCCGGGATCAGCGCCTGGGCAGACAGCCGCGCCCTGGCTTTTTGGAATCGCCAACTCGGCCGGTGGAGCGCTGGCCGGACGGATCGCGCCCGGCGAACTGTTCTCGATCTACGGCCTGAACTTCGGCCCCGCAACACCCCTTACGGCAACCTTTGATGCCGCCGGCTTTCTGCCCACGACCCTGGGCGGCGTGCAAGTGAACGTCAACGGTATCCGCGCGCCGCTGCTATACGTCTCGGCCACCCAGATCAATGCCGTGGCCCCGGTTGAACTGACGCCGGAAGCCGTCACGCTTGCCCTCTCCGCTGCGCCCGATTTCCGAACCATGGTGGTCCCGGCCGACCCGCAGGTTTTTGGCGTCGCGATCAATCAGGACGGCACGCTCAATTCGCAAACGAACCCGGCGAAGCCCGGCTCGATCGTCTCCGTCTGGGCTACCGGCAGCGGCTATTTTCCAGGCAACGACGGTCAGTCGGCCACCGCCGCCGATGAGTTCTGCCAATCGGAGGGCTACTGCGCCGTCTTTGATGACTCTGGCGTTCAGCTCGCCACGCCCTATATTGGCGCGGCTCCCGATGTGGTGAATGGCGTCATCCAAATCAATTTCCAGGTCTCGGCATCGCAGAGTTACTACCTCGAGGTGATTCCAGGTGGCACGGCGAGCCCGGTTTACAGCGGCTACTTCGGAGTTTACGTCTCGCCATAGCCCCCGGCGATCCGCCCCACTACCAAGAACGGCTCCGTCCCATTATCGAGATGTCACAGTCTTGACCCGGCTTTTTTGCGGTGCGGATTCGGCGAAATACGCTGACCTGCGCACTTTGACGCTGCGCCGGTCCCGCCGTCGCAGCATCGCCCTCCGGCTATCGCCACTCCGGGCGAACGTAGTGTCGTGCGCCGAATCCCGGGCGCGTGGTGTTCTCCGGCTGCGCGCGCCGCGATCCGGCCGGCCGGCGCGTTGCGCGCATGAAGACGCCGGGGCCAGGGGAAGAGCGATCGCGAAGCGAGGCGGGGCAGAGCGGCGGATTAGCGGATTCGATCCGCCCCACGAAATATGAGCCAGTGGCCCTGCTGATCGCGAGGCCGGGCGCCGCGCCACTCCGCTCTGGGCGCAGGCGACCGGTGTCCGCTCTTCGAACGGAGCTCGGCTGCGGACATTCCGGGTGATGTCGAGGCTGTGCCGGAGTGATCCGCCGCCACTTCGGATCGACCTAAGGGTTGTTCGTCAAACTGGTAGGCGTGCGGCGCATCACCGGAAAATCCGTCGAGGAATCCAGCCCTCGGGTCGGGGTCTTCGGCCAGGGTTGAAGCGTCGGCTGGAGAGCCCGAACTTAGAGGGGTGGTTGGGATGCCTCCCCTACGGGGCGCAACTCCCGGAGTACCCGGTCCAATATGGCTGGCATGCGGGTACCGACCGCAGTTGACAGTCCTTCCCGCATCTCGGCGGAAGAAATGGCAGCACCGAGCAGGGTAAAGCGCGCTTGCGTGACCAGCTTCAGAAGTCGAATCGCCTGAACCGCGGAGAGATTATGGGCATTATCTTGACGTTCCTCCAGGCCGGCAAAAGGCTCCTCGAATAACAGGACGGGCTCCGCCGGCGCGTCATCTTGCACCGCGTCGATCACCAGCACCCGCTCCCGTCCTTCCACGTCCGTGGCGCAGCACAGCAGGTCCGTCTCGCCGCTGATGACGTCCACGTCTTCCGGAAGCCGCGGGTCGCGAGCCAGACGGTCCGCCACGGTACAGCCGACCCCGTCGTCACCCATCAGCGGATTGCCCAAGCCGATTACCAGCCGTGGTTTCATGCCCGGCGCACCAGGTGCACGGAGCAGGAAATGCATGGATCGTAAGCGCGGGCGATCATTTGCAAACGTTTGGCCAGTACAGCATCCTGGCGTTCCGTGCATTGCTCCACCGCGCGGCGGAAATGCAGCTCCATGCTGGCGGCGTTCATGGCGGTTGGAGTAACGACGTCGGCGGAGACGATCCGGCCTTCGGCGTCATACTCGTAGCTGTGAATCAGCAGACCCCGCGGAGCTTCCGTAATGGCCGTGCCGGTTCCGGCATGCGGATGCACACCAACCGGACGCTCGTCTTTGATGCCGTCCCGCAGCAACTGCTCGATGATCGCCAATGCCCGCTCCACGTCGCCGATCAGTTCCAGGGCTTGAGCGCGGTTGTTGTCCATCGGGTTATCGGCCGGCAACTGGAGGCCAAGCCGTCGCGCCGTGGAGGCCAGTTTTCCGGCCAGGCGTTGCGGGTGAATCGCCAACCGTGCCAGAGCGCCCACCATGAACGGCTTTCCCCGGAACCGGCTGTGCTTGGCAAGCGAATGGGGCACGGCCTCCTCGTTGGTGAGTGACTTATACTCCGTGCTGTGCAGCACGTGCCTCTCGCCATCGCAGGCCACCATCACGCGGTCGCCCGCGTAATAGCTGTCCGGGTAAGACGAAAGCAGCGCGGCGCAGACCGTGGGACAGCGGCAGAAATCCGTTTCGGGGAGGGACGACATGATGTCGATCACGGCATCCGCGTCCTTCATGCCCTCGATCAGCGCGCTGCGCAGTTCGAGCAGGCGGTCTATAGCCGGTACCCGGCCAAAGCCGCCGGGCACGGCGTTGACCGGATGGATCGCGCGTCCGCCGACGGTCTCCTGGATGAGATTGCCCATCTTCTTGAGCCGCAGGCCGAGGAGCACCGGCGCCGGCTTATCCCCCGCGAGTGCGATCGCGCTGGGATAGTCCAGGTAGTCCGGCAATGCCAGCAGAAAAAGATGCAGGGCGTGGCTTTCGATGTTCTCGCCGCGATAGAGCAGCTCGCGAAGCAGCTCAGTCTGCGGACTGACGCGCACATCAAATGCGTTCTCGGTGGCCTTCAGAGAGGTGAGCGAGTGCGCCACCGAGCAGATGGAGCAGATCCGCGAAAGCGTGGGCGCGACTTCATCGAAGCGTTTCCCGCGGACTAGCGGCTCCAGCAGGCGTGCACCTTCAAATACGTCGAAGCGGACGTTGGCGATCTCATCGCCCTCCAGTTCGACGGTGATGCCGCCATGGCCTTCCACGCGCGCCAGGTGATCGATGACGACGGTCTTCATGAGGCAACTCCTGCGGGTGCGAAAGTTCGCAGATGCATGGCCAGGTCCTGCCGTTCAAATCCCTTCTCCTCCAGCATGTTCACCAGAGACGGCAGGTTGGCGTCCGGCGCCGGACCGCGGCAACCGATGCACGGTATGCGCAACTCGGGACAGCGTGCCTTGCAGCCGGCCGCCGTAATAGGCCCGCAACACAGTTGCCCGTGCTCGACCAGAAGGCAGTTGTTTTCGAGCATGCGGCACTCGGTGCAGACCGGATAAGCGGGATAAACCGGCGCATCGCCATTCAGCAGATTGGCGATGGCCTCCAGAAAGTGGTCCTTCTCTATGGGGCAGCCCGTGATGTTCAGATCCACTTTCACGATTTCGTGCAGCGCCTGCGCCGGCACGGCATCGTAGCTGGGTCCCGCTTTGCCATACACCTCCTCCAGGAGCGTGGCGCGATCCGCTCCGCGGTCCAGGGCTGCTACGCCGCCCCAGACGGCACAGGTGCCGAGCGCCACCAGGGTCTTGGCCCGCCGCCGGATTGCCCGCAAGCGTTCGGCATCCGCGTTGCTCAACACCGCGCCTTCCACCAGGGCCACGTCGAGCTGGCAGGCGACATCATTTTCCGAAGATGCCATCAGAAAGTCGCGCACATCGATCAAGGAGACCAGGTCCAGGAGCTGGTCCTCGCAATTCAGGATCACGAGTTGGTCTCCCGCACAACCCGTGAGTCCAAAGATGCCCACGCTAGGCTTGTTCATCAAATCATCTCCGGCAGGTTGATGGCATCCCAATACGTGAAGATGGGGCCATGCAGACAGGTGTACTTGTAACCGATGCTGCAATGGCCGCATTTGCCGACACCGCATTTCATGCGCCGCTCGAGCGACATGAGAATGCGGTTCTTGGGAAAGCCGAGCTCCAGGAGCTTCTGCAAAATGAATTTATAGACCACCGGGGGACCGCAAACGGCGGCGTAGGTGCGGAGCGGATCGATTTTCACGTGATCGAACAGGGTGGGCAGCAGGCCCACGTGGTTTCTCCAGGTTCCGGAAGGATCCGCATCCACGGTGAGCAGGCAGTTCATGTCGGTACGATCGACCAGCGCCAGCAATTCTTCGCGGAACAGCATGTCCTCGGGCCGCTTCGTCCCGTACATCAGGGTGATGTTATTGAATATGTCCCGATGGTCCAGGGCGTACCACAGCAGCGAACGCAGAGGCGCCATTCCCAGGCCGCCGGCGGCCAGCAGAATATCGCTGCCGGTCATCGCCTGTATGGGATAGCCGTTTCCATACGGTCCCCGCACGCCCACCAGGTCATTGGTCTGCAACCGGTACAGCGCGCCGGTGACGCGCCCGACGCGCCGCACGCACAGCTCCAGCACCTCGGGACGCGAGGGCGAAGACGAAATCGATATGGGGGCCTCGCCGGCGCCGGGGACACTCAGCATGATGAACTGCCCGGGCTGGTGGCGGAAGGTCCGCGCCAGGTGGTCCTCCAGAAAACGGAGGGTGAACAGATAGTTGCTTTCCACCATCTTGTAGATGCGCACAATCCTGGCCATATGCGGCTGGTATGGATTGTCGATCAGCGTGGGATGAAAGTGCGCGGCTTCATCGGTTAGCAACATCTTGAACCCTCCTTAGCCGGTCGATCACCTGCACCACGTCGATGTTGACGGGGCAGGCGCTGATACATCGTCCACAGCCGACGCAGCTTGGCCGCCCATATTCGGCCACGAAGCCGCGCTGCTTGTGATAAAAGCGGAACTTGATGCGGCTGGCGCGCGGCCCGCGGAAGTTTTCGCCGTTCGCTACCAGGGCATGCTCGGCGAATAAGCAAGAGTCCCAGGCCCGCGTGCGGTTGCCGGCCCGCGACCCCAGTTCTACGCTGTCGATCACATCGTAGCAGTAGCAGGTCGGACACACCATGCTGCAACTGCCGCAGGACAGGCATCGCTCGCCCAATTCCTGCCAGATCTCGCTCTGGTACTCCATCTCGAAGATCTCGGGAAGATCGCGGATCTCCACATCCAGTTGGAAGGCGCGGCGCTTGTTCGCCGAGCGGCGCTTGTAGTCCTCGATGTCGGCCGCGTCCACCGTTTCGAAGACTCTGCCGGTGGCCAGCACCATGTCATCGCCCAGCGCCGTACCTACCAGCACCTGGTAGTCGTCGCCCGTATCGTAGAAAAACAGGTCGAAGCCGTGGTCTACAAAATCCGCCCGCATGGAGCGGCAGAAACACTGCTTGTCGGGCGCACAGTCGATCCCGATGATGGCGATGTTCTTTCTGCGCGTTTGATAATAAGGATCGTTGTAGCGTCCGGCAAACACGCGGTCGAGAATATTCAGGGCGAAGACATCGCAGGCGTGCACGCCAAACAGAATGATCCGCTGCTCCAGGCCCTCGGTACACGGCTCGAAACCCGCGCCGGGGCGATAACGAAACAGAGTTTCCCTTGGAGGAAGAAAATACTTCTTCGGCGGAAGGATGGTGCGGTCGTATTCCAGTCGGGCGTCGGACCAGCGAGTCAGCCGCTTGAAAACATAGCCGCCATCCTGCTTGACCGGCGCATGCAACTCACCGAATTGTTGGACGACCGATGCGAACAGATCCAGCTTCTCCTTGCGGAGCTTGAGAATCTTCAAAACGGCCTCCCGGGCGCCAGCGTCGGCCCCGTTTCCAAGTATAGGACTTTAACATCCGAAATTAAAGCAATGCACGCCTGTGGCCGCAAGTACCACAATCGATTGCATTTATCTATGTTTACCAAAGGAGCCCGCGGGCATCGCGGCGACTATCTCCAAACCTGAAACAGGTTGCTGTATTCGTCGGTCCAGAGCGGACCGGGCTTCGGCCGGGCGGGGTCCGCGAACCTTTGCAGCTTCTCGATGGTCGTGCTCCAGCCGGACACGATGTCCCAGTCGGCGGCGAAAGTCTGCTCGCCGGGATCGGCCGCGCTATGAATGTGCACGACGGATTTTCCCATCGCCGCGGCCAGCGATTCCACCACGGGATTTAAATCAAGATACGAATTCGTGATGTGGACAGCCAGGGCGGACTCGCGGCACAGTCGTGCGAAGTACACCTGGAACGCCTCGCGGGTCAGCAGATGAACGGGAATCGCATCGTCGGAGAAAGCATCCAGCACGATCAGGTCGAAACTCTGCGGCGGTTCCTGCTCGAGGCGCAATCGCCCGTCGCCCTGGGCGACATCCACAGCCGCGGCGGAGTCCCCCAGGAAGTGAAAGTTGGCGGATGCCGCTTGAATGACCGCGGGGTTGATTTCGTAGAATCTGAAAAGGTCGCCTGCCCGCCCGTAGGCTGCCAGGGTGCCGGCGCCGAGTCCGACGATCGCCACGCGCCGATTCGGCTTTCCTGCGGCTGCCAACAGAAGTCCGACACCCGATCGCGGGCCATAATAGGCCGTCGGAGAGTGTCTGCGGGGAGCCGAAAGGAACTCCACGCCGTGCGCGGTCCGGCCGTTATACAGGGTTCGGATCGCGCGATCTCCCTCACCGCTGTCGCGGATTTGGAGAGTGCCATAAAAGTTCCGCACCCGGGCGACGCGGGCCGCTTCGCCGTGGAAAGCGGAGGCTGCCACGAAAGCGGCCGTCGCGACAGCGCCCCAGCGAATCAACTGGCCGCGCGAAGCAATTCCATAGATCAGGTGGAGCGACAGCAACATCGTGGCGACCAGTGAGACCGGCAGTTCGAGATAGGAGGAAAACACCGCCGGAGCCACCAGCGCCACGAAGATCCCTCCCACGGCGCCTCCCGTGGCGGCCATCAGATAGAAGAACGGTAACTGCCGGCGGGGCGCCGGCTTGGTGCGGGCCAACTCGCCATGGCAAAACAGGCAAAGGATGAAGAGCGCCGCCAGCAGGACGGCGATATCCACCCGCAGTTCGCCAATCGCGCGCGACAATCCGATCCGCCACCCGATCCCGATCCAGGCCACCGGCAAGAGCCAGCGAAATAGCGCCGGACGATACCATCCCTCCCAGCCGAAGCACACGACGAAGCTGAGCAAATAAAGAGTCAGCGCCAGAACCCATAGAAACGGGATCGCCGCCACCTCCTGGCTCAGATAGTTGGCTACCGCGAGCCAGAGCGCGGAGGGGCAGGCCGCCAGAACGATCCAAAGAAAGCTGCGGGAAAGCGAAGCCTTGCCCGGCGCGAGTCCGGCCTGCCGGGTGGCGGGCTCACCCTCGAAAGTCCGGGCGCGGTTGGCGATGGCGGCCATGGTGATCAGCAGCGCCACAAACAGATATCCGGCGGACCAGAACCGCAATTGGGCCGACGCCGTCAGCATCGGTTCGACGGCCAGGGGGTATGCCAGTAGGGCGAGCAGGCACGCGCTGTTGGATAGCGCGAAAAGCCAATACGGAAGATATGCGCCGCGCAGCCCGGCGTACCACGATTGCACCAAAGGGCTGGTGGTGGAGAGCACGAAGAAAGGGAGTCCCACCGAAAGGGCCAAGCCGAGCAGAAGCGACAACGTGGGGTTGCCGGCGGTCCACGCCGCCGGCGTCCGCAGAGGCAGCACCGACAGGCTGACAACCACCAGGGAAAGATGCACCACTGTACGAACCGCGGGGCCGGGAAACCGGGTGATCCAGTATGTATAAAGGTAGCCCAGGAGAACCATCACCTGAAAGAACATCGCGCAAGTGACCCACACGCCGGCCGAACCGCCAAACCGCGGCAGAAGATTCTTGGCGACGATGGGCTGAATCACGAAGAGCAACGCCGCACTGGCTGCGATGGTTACAGAACTGGGCAACTGCTGCATGACGTCCGCAGCCAGCGGCCATTTTCGCGACTGACCCGAGAATATGCGTTCGTGCACGATCTCCCGCGACAGTCTAACACCTGGCCGCCCGTGGTGGCGGTCTATAGCACAAAAATCAAATTGGTGGCAGGACCGATAGGCTTTGGGAATCCTCAGCGCGGTTCCGTTCCTTTCTACACGCCGGGAAGGTTTGGGTGGGAGGAATTGCATAGCGGCGAGACAGCCCGGCACGATCCCGGACTGCCTGCGCCGCTTCTCTCGCGGAATGCCGCGGCCCGCTATTGCACCGGCGGCGGCTCCGGGAGCACCGGGTCAGCCGGCGCGCTGCTGGATGCGGTGCCGTTCATGCCCACTACCGTCAGAGCGCCGTTCATCGTGTACTGAAGCTGGGTGCCCGGTCCGCCCGCCACGGTGGCCGATGTGAGGACCTGCGGGGACGGACTGAACGGTTCGGGATGCATGAACACCGCGGTGCTCCAGCTCCCCGGCGCCAGATAGGCAATCAGCGTAGTCACGGTGTTATTGCGGCTGTTGTATATGACTGTCAGCACGTCAGCCGCATTCGTCAGCGTAACCATCATTTTGCCAGGCGTCGTGGTGGTGTAGGATTTCATTCCAATCACGTCCGTTATGGCGCCGGCTGGGACGGTGTATTGCACCGATCTCGCGGTGGACTTAGTGGGCGTCAACGACACACTGGCCATCAGGGTTAAAGAACCCGTGTGGCCGGCCGTGTTCAGAGGGTCGGAACCCTCCAGCACGGGGCCCAGCGTCCCCGTGAGTGCGATGGTCAGAGTTGCATTCGCGGACGGCTGCGCCGCCAGAGGCAGCATTCCGATCATGCCGATAACTGCGGTAACCGATAATCGTCGTAGTAGCATTCGTTCTTGTTCATCCTTTCAGAAATGTACGGCGCGTATACAGGGGCCATTGGACGGCACGATGATGTCCAAAGCGCGGCACGAGCTGGGCGGGCGGGCACGCACTTGTGTTCGCTTGTACGCTGGTAACCGCATTGCGCGGCTCAAACTGGTGACGCACCAGGTGACACAGCTTACAACCGAAGTCGGGGACCGGATCCGCACCGCTAACTTCATCTCCTTGTTTCTCGATTTCGACGGCACCCTGGTCCCGATTGCGCCGCTGCCCGAATATCCGCGCCTGGATGCCGGCATTGCCCGCACGTTGAACTTACTGTCCCGCCAGGAGAGTCTTCTCACAACCATCATCAGCGGTCGCGCGATTGAGGATCTCTACGCGCGTGTTCGCCTCGAACGTCTGATCTACGCCGGGAACCACGGCCTGGAGATCTTCGGCCGCCAGCTTCGTTTCGTCGAACCTTTGGCATCGGCGCGGCGCGGGCAATTAGAAGCGCTTTCCGAAGAGCTGCTCCTGGCGCTTGGTTCTATTCCCGGGGCCATCGTCGAGAACAAGGGCCTAAGCGCCAGTGTCCACTGCCGCACGGCCACCGAAGAAGACCGCGTGGAGATTCAGCGCGTCGTCTACGCGTGCGCCGCCCGCTACAGCGCGCTATTCCACGTCAACCCCGGGCGGAAAGTCTTCGATATCGTTCCGCGGACCGATTGGCACAAAGGCCGGGCCGTGCAGTGGATCAATCAGCACCTCGGCGAGAGCGGCCAGTTGGACATCTATCTGGGAGACGATGTCAGCGATGAAGACGCGTTTTGCGTGCTGCCGGAGGCTATCACGATCAGGGTGGGCACATCAGGGGAAACTTGCGCTCGCTATCGGCTGCCGGACCCTGCCGCGGTGCACGAGTTCCTCGTTTGGCTGTCGGCAAGCGGATTTCCGCCAGCTCGGAGATCAGGCTGCCGGCCCAGCGATAAACATTGTATTCCTTGACCACGGAACGCAATCGCTGCATCCTCGCCCGGCGTTCCTCTGGCGGCATCGTCAGCGCCTGGCGGACGGCGCCCGCCAACGCATCCGTATCGTAAGGATTGACGACCAGACCGTCCACCAGTTCATGGCTGGCGCCGGTGAAGCGGCTCAGGACGAGCACTCCCTGCTCATCCTGGCGCGCCGCCACATACTCCTTGGCGACCAGGTTCATGCCGTCGTGCAGCGAAGTTACCAGGCACACATCCGCCTCCCGGTAGTACGGCTGGATCTCGGCATGGCTATGGTGCCGGCTCAACAACACCACCGGTCTCCAGGCGCCGGTCTGGAAACGCGCGTTAATGCGGCTGGCTTCCGCCTCCACTTCCGCCGCCAGGTCCTGATAGCGCTGGATGCGCGTCCGGCTAGGCGCACCGATCTGGATGAAAGTGAACTTCTCGCGGTACTCCGGATACAGGTCCAAGAGGCGCTCCACCCCGCGCAGCCGCTCGGGGATTCCCTTCGTGTAGTCGATCCGGTCGACGCCGAGGCCGATGAATTGCGGCTTGCCGCCGAGCTCGCGATACAGCGCAGTGCGTTCTCCTAACGACTGATCCGGGCTGCCTGCGTCGCCCCCGTTTCCGTTGGAAGCCACACTAATGGGGAATGGCCGGACGATGGTCGGATGTTCGCCGCGATTCACCGTGAAGTGCTCCCGGTCGATGCGCGATTCCAACGCGCGGTCCACAGTCTCCAGGAAATTATTACAGTGTGCCTGGATATGGAAGCCGATCAGGTCCGCCCCCAGCATGCCGTCCAGCAGCTCGCGCTGCCACGGGCAGATCCCGAAAGCCTCCGGATTGGGCCAGGGAATGTGCCAGAAGATCGCGACGCGGGTGTCCGGCCGCTGTTCTTTAATCATGCGCGGCAACAGGGCAAAATGATAGTCCTGCACCAGCACCAACGGCTGCTTTTCGCCGCTGATCTCGTCCAGCACGACGAATGCGAACTTGTGGTTCACCCTCCTGTAGTGCTCCCAATCCGGCGAGCGAAAACTGGGCCGCGTATGGGCGATGTGGCAGAGCGGCCAGATGCCCTCATTGGCAAAGCCAAAATAGAAACCATCCTGCTCTTCCCTGCTCAAGAACACGCGCCGGAGCTTGTACTGCGGATGATCCGGAGGCACGCGCAACTGGCCCGCGTCGTCGGAGGTCTCCCGGTCCGCATCTCCGGTGCCTTGCGCAACCCAAATGCCGTCGCTGGCGCGCAGCACCGGTTCCAGGGCGGTCACCAGGCCGCTCGGCGGCACGGACCAGATGATGGAGCTTCCTTGCCGCGAGTGCTCGTAAGGCTCGCGATTGGAGACCACGACCAGGCGGCCGCCGTTCAGCTTTCCTTGCATTGCCACCCGCAGCCGCTCGGCGGTCCAGTGCGCCAGGGCCGCGTCGCGCAGGCGCGCTTCTTCCTCGGCCGCGGCTCGCGCCACGTGCAGGCTGGTGGCCAGTTCCTGGACCTCGTTAGTGAGCGGGCGGAAGATGGCATCCACCAGAGGGCTGGGAGCGGACGCGTCGCCCGTACGTAAATCGCGCAGCCATTGGGCGAGGTGGTGCAGAGGCCGGCCTACACTCCATTGCACCAGCAGCAGTGTGATGCCCACGATCAGCAGCGTTTGCGCCACGCTGGTAACGGCATGCCGCCACACTAAGGCGCCCAGGTAACCCACATTCTGATAAACGGCGATGGCCCCCACCCGGCGGTCATCGCTGCGCACGGGAAACGCGAGTACGTGCATCCGGTCGCCGTGCAAGCGGAGTAAGGCCCCGATGGGCCGCCCCTCCCGCAGGGCGCGCGTGACCGCGGGAGGTGTTCCTGCGAGGTGGGGCGCCAGGCTGGCGGTGATGGCGAGGGCTTGTCCGTTTTGGTCGTACACCGCGGCGCCGGCCAAGCGCCCGCCCTTTTCAAACCGTTGGACGACAGTCTGTAACTGGTCCGAAGAGCCGCTGGCGAGCGCCCGGGCCACCGCACCCGACTGGCTCTCCGCCAGGACCAATGCCTGGCGCTGCACGTCATCGCGCAGGCTGTGCATTTCGGCGGCCGCCTGGTACAGCGCGAAGGCCGCTGAAACCAACGCTACGCAGCCGAACAACGCAAGCATCAACCGGCGGCCCAAGTGCATTCCTTTCCTCCACGACTGCCATCGGGGCCGGGCTGACACAGAGTGGTCCCTGCCATGTCGCGCTGCAAGGCGGATGCCAGATAAGCCGGTGCGGCCGCCAAACCGTACCTTTTCGTACGGCGCTATCTCGTCTTTTGGCCGCGCCAACCGCAGCGTACATTTCTTTTACGGTTCGGCGACTACTTACGGAACGGCCGGCGAGGATCATGTAGATGATCCCAATCAACGGGAATCTCAAAAACAAGGCGAGTCATGAAGAAACGAAAACTGTTCAAGAGTTCGAGCTCTGCCCCTCGCATGGGGCATTGGTTGCTTGCAGCGGTCATGGTATCCGGCGCGTTCTGCCCTGCTTCGGCGCAGACGTCGATCTTCAGCATCATTCCCAGTCCCAGCCCGAACGGCCGGGGAAATACGCTCAATGCCGTTACGGCTCTCGCCGCCAACGAGGCTTGGGCCGTCGGATTTCAGAATGACAATCAACTGAACGGCGCAAGAACGCTGACCGAGCACTGGGACGGCGCGAACTGGAACGTGGTTCCCAGCCCCAACCCGGGATCCACCGCCGGTTGCCGCGGCCAAAACACCGGCAACGTGCTGAACGCCGTGGCGGCGGTAAGCCGGGTCAACGTGTGGGCGGTGGGCTTTTCCTTTGACTGCACCAGCGTCGAAAAGCCGATGATCCTGCACTTCAACGGTTCCGCGTGGCGCGCCGTGCCGGGTCCGGCGTTGCTGAAGAACAATGCGGCGCTGAACAGCATCGCTGTCGTGGCGGCCAACAACATCTATGCCGCGGGTTACCAGCCGGCCGCCAACGGCGCCGTGTTGACCCTCGTCGAGCACTTCGATGGTCATGCCTGGAGCGTAGTCCCGACTCCCAACGCGAATGAGACGGGGAACGTCCTCACTGCCATCTCGGCCAACTCACCGAGCGACATCTGGGCCGTGGGAGACCAGGTCGCACCTAATGTTCCAGTCAATACGCTGGCCCTGCATTTTGACGGGACCATGTGGAGCGTGGTTCCTACGCCCAGTCCGGTTTCGGGTTCTGGACTCGACCAGAACGTGTTGACATCCGTACGCGCGGTGTCAGCCGATGACGTGACGGCCGTGGGCTTCACGCTGGACTTCATCCATCAACAGGAACTGACGCTGGTGGAGCACTGGGATGGCGCCGCGTGGACCGTGATGGAGAGTCCCAACGTCAGCACCGAAAGCGGCGCGGTGAACACGCTGTTAGGGGTTTCGGGGTCCGCAAACAATCTCTACGCCGTCGGATTCTACGGCAACCCAGCCACGGCCGGCCAACCCCAGACGCTTGTAGAACACTTCGATGGCGCGAGCTGGAGTGTCATCGCCAGCCCCACGCGGGATCTGGCTCAACACCTGAACGCCGTGTTCTCGCTTCCGAACTCCCCTAACGTGTGGATCGTCGGTGCGTCCGCTCCATCGGGCGTGCAGGTGGAGACGGGCCTGCTTCAGGCGCCGCGGACTCTGGTTCTGTTTACGCCCATGGGCTGAACGCCGCGGGTTGTGCGGGGGAAGGAATCCGGGGGCCGGCAGCCATCAACGGCACCCCGGCGCTTCCGGGGGCAAAGGCGGAGAAACAATGCCGAAGTTCCAATTCCACGGCGTTCGGCCCTGCGCCCGGCGCCGGCACACGACCTCTTCGTGCAGCTCGTACATGCCCGGCAACAGGTCTGTGCCGGGCCGCGGGACGTCCTTAAAGGCCATGAACGCCTTGCCGGCAGAGAAGGGTTGCCATCGCGGCTGTCCCGGAACGGTCGGCGACCCCGTGCGCACAAAAGCGGCCCAATAATCGGTCATCGCTTCCGAGAGACGCGTTTCCACGGGTGTCGCCGGAATCTTGGGCCACGCCGGCGGTGTGCGATCGGCTGTACCGAACACGTAGGGCAACTCGCTGGCGTGGAAGGCGTGCAGCCCTTTGGCCTCCTCGGCCGGATACCCGTGATCGAAGAAGTACAGAAACGACGGTTCCGCGATGGCAGCCTGTTTGGCGGCGATTCGCTCGGCTGTCCAGCCGTAGAGCGCGTCGCGCGGCTCGGCGAGTACGCTCTCGCTGATGTCGGACGCTGGATAAAGCCGCAGATATGCATCCGCCAGCGAGCCGTAGCGTTGCCGGATCGCCGTAACGTAGTCCGCTTCGTGGGCAGGCGCCGGTGGCGCGAGAAAGCGCAGGGATCGGATTTCACCGCTGTTGAATCCGACCAGCACCGGAACATGTGCCTGTTCTCCGCGATCGAACACGTCGACCAATTGGCGCGGCAGCACGTGTCCATCGATTGTCCCGAAGGGCAGGTAGCCCTTTAACGGTGCCTGGTTGATGATCGTCGCCGGATCCATGGCGCGCAGACCGGCGACGCCGTCCACTCCCAGCTTGCCGGCCAGCCGAAGCCCGATCGCCTCGGCCGGCTCCTCGCCGAATCGCTTGTCGCGGAGTTCCGGAGTCGAAATCATGTAGCCGCTCTCGAGGATCGCCTTCTGGAAGAGGCCGCGCGCGGGGGGCGCCGCCATC
Organism: Bryobacteraceae bacterium; assembly: GCA_035499555.1. Classification (GTDB taxonomy): domain Bacteria; phylum Acidobacteriota; class Terriglobia; order Bryobacterales; family Bryobacteraceae; genus Bog-159. Next base: position 53,893 of record DATJYO010000043.1, on the reverse strand, counting down.
AGGTACATGACGCTGAGCGCACCGGCAGACTCACCCGCGATCGTCACCTTGCCCGGATCCCCGCCGAAGGCTGCAATGTTACGCTTCACCCATCTCAGCGCTTCGATCTGGTCGAGCAGGCCGTAATTACCCGAAACGCTGTCGCTCGACTCAGCGCTGAGTCCGGGATGTGCCAGGTAGCCGAGCACGCCCAGCCGGTAATTGATGCTCACCACCACAAGGCCGCGTTTGGCCAGGACGGCGCCGTCGTATATCGTCTCGCTGCCGGAGCCGCCGGTCAGCGATCCGCCGTGGATCCATACCATAACGGGAGCTTTGCGCGCGCGGGCGGGCGACCAGATGTTGAGCGATAGACAGTCCTCGCTCATAGCGGCGGGAGGATCGGCATAGATGCTGGCTGTCCGCGGCGTGGGCTGAAAGCAGGCGGGTCCGAACGCAGTCGCGTCGCGCACGCTCTTCCACGCGGGAGCGGAAACGGGCGGCCTCCAGCGCAACCGGCCCACAGGCGGCGCGGCATAAGGCAGACCGAGGAAGATGTGGAGGCCCCCTTCGGCCTTGCCTCGTACCGGACCGGCGGGGGTGCGCACGATAGGCGTGTCCAGCGCGAATGCCGGGTTCCAAACGTCGAGGATTAAAGTCAATGCAAATGCGAGACGCACAGGCGCCACCGTGAAAGCTCCTTCGCCACAGACGTGTCTTTTCAAGGTAACGCACCGGCGACCCGCAGACAAAACAGGGGGCGCCCTGCTGTCGGACGCTTGGAACTTCACTACCGGTCAGCGCTTCCTGATATTTCGCGGAGTGTGGCTGCGGGACGCGGATTTGGCCGCCGCGCCGGAAAACGGGCAGCTTGGGCAAGACGTGGGCATGCGGTAGTAGGTTTCGACGATGCTCTCGACTCCCATCATCTCCAGATAGTTGAAATCCGGAATCGTGACGAAGGGCACTTGTCCGGGGTCCAGGGGATGTAAGCTGCTTGCGAGACGGCTTCCAGTTACAGGACCAGGTGATCGCCCACATGGTGGAAGCGGTGGCGCGCGTGTGTGCCGGCAAGAGCAGCGCGACGCGATTTGAAGGGCAGCCGATGGGGCCGAAGCCTCTGGTGTAGAATCGAATAATTTCCATGCTTTTAGCCGCCGGGGCCCGAGTGGGCGATTACGAGATTGTTGCGCCCATCGGTGCGGGGGGCATGGGCGAGGTCTATCGGGCGAAAGACACCAGGCTGAGACGGGACGTCGCGCTCAAAGTCCTGCCTGCCGCATTTGCACGCGATCCCGACCGCATGGCCCGTTTCCAGCGCGAAGCCGAAGTGCTGGCGTCGCTCAACCACCCCAACATCGCGGCGATCCACGGCCTGGTGGAACAGGACGCCGTACGCGCGCTGGTGATGGAATTGGTGGAGGGACCCACCCTGGCCGACCGTCTGGCAACGGCGGCCCTGCCGGTCGAGGAAGCCCTCCACGCCGCCGGTCAAATCGCCGAAGCTCTGGAGGCCGCGCATGAAAAGGGCATCGTCCATCGCGACCTGAAACCGGCGAACGTCAAAGTCACGCCCGAAGGCAAGGTGAAAGTGCTGGATTTCGGGCTGGCCAAGCAAGCGGCCGGAACCACGGCCTCCGGGGACCCCTCGAATTCGCCCACCCTGACGGTGGCAGCGACGCAGGCAGGCGTGATCATGGGCACCGCGCCGTATATGGCGCCGGAACAGGCGCGGGGCCACCCGGTGGACCGCCGCGCCGATATCTGGTCCTTCGGTGTGGTGCTATATGAGATGCTGAGCGGCAAGCGGGCCTTTGCGGGGGAAACCACGTCGGACATCCTGGCCGGCGTGCTCAAGCTGGATCCGGACTGGACTGCGCTTCCGGCCGCCACACCGCCTTCCGTGGCCGCCCTGCTGCGGCGATGCCTCACGAAGGACCGCAAACAGCGGCTGCAAGCCATTGGCGAAGCGCGCATCGCGATTGCGAACGCTCTGGCACATCCCGAGGAGGGCCCGGCAGGAGCGGTGGCGGCCGGGCCGCCGGCAGCGCGCGCCGCTTGGCGCCGCGTCCTGCCCTGGGGTTTGGCCGGACTTGCGCTGGCCGCGGCCGTGTATTTTCGCGTCGCCAGGCCGCCGGCGCCGTCTCCGCGAGTGAGGCGCTTCACCATTACTTTGCCGCCGGGCCCGCCTAATTCCCCGGCCGGCATTCCGGACCTCGCCTTGTCCCCCAATGGCAATCGATTGGTCTATGCGGGTACACAAGGCGGAAAGACGCAACTCTATCTCCGCCCTCTGGATCAGTTCGACGCACAGCCTCTGGCTGGAACGGAGGGCGCATCCGGTCCTTTCTTCTCGCCGGACGGGCAGTGGCTTGGATTCTTCGCCGACGATCACCTGAAGAAGGTGGCTTTGGCCGGTGGTCCCGTGCAACCCCTTTGCAGCGTTCCCGCCACTTGGCTCGGTAATGCGGCCGACTGGTCGCCGGCGGGAACCATCTATTTTCTGGACGGGAGAGGTCTCGGCCGGGTCTCGGCCGGCGGCGGCGATTGCGCGCAACTGACACGGTCCGACGGGAGCCAGGGTGAGCAATACCATGATTGGCCGGAGAGCCTGCCGGGCGGCGAATCCCTGCTATTTGGCGTGATCAAAGGGTTCAACGCCGAGAACGCGCACATCGCGATTCTGTCCCTGAAGACCGGAAAATGGCGGACTTTGCCGCAGACCGGGACCAACCCTCGTTATGTGGGACAACGATACCTGGTGTATGCGCAAGACGGCGCATTGCTGGCGGCGCCGTTTGATGCCGCCCGTCTCGAGGTGACCGCCTCCCCGACCCGGGTTGTGGACGGCGTGATGACCGATGCGTACTTCGGCTCCGCTCACTTCGCACTTTCTCCGGATGGAACGCTCGCCTATGTGGCCGGCGGCCAGGCTCAAGCGATGCGGGAACTGGCCCTGGTCGATCAGAACGGCTCGTCCGAAGTGCTGACCCGAAGTCCCGGCGCCTATGAGGACCTCGCCGTGTCGCCGGACGGGCGCCATGTGGCGCTCACCATTCAGGGCGCGACCTGGGCAATTTGGATTTATGACATTGTCCGCCGGACTCTCACGCGTCTCACTTTTGACCACAACGATGGGGATCCGTGCTGGACGCCGGACGGCAAGCGCGTGGTCTACGGCTCGACGCAAACCGGCGTGTTCAAGCTCTACTGGAAGCCTGCGGACGGGAGCGGGGCCGAAGAGGAACTTCAAAGCAGCAAGAACTGGCTGGTCGCCACTTCGTTCGCGCCCGACCAAAAGGAACTCGCCTACATGGAGATCACAGGCGAGAACCGAAACCGTATCTGGATTCTGCCGCTCACCGGGGATCGCCGGCCGCGGCCCTTCCTGACCGCCAGCTACAGCACGGGGATGCCCGATTTTTCTCCGGACGGGCGCTGGCTCGCTTATCAGTCCGATGAATCGGGGCGCAGCGAAATCTACGTGCAACAATATCCCGGCCCCGGAGGAAAATGGCCGATCTCCAACGATGGCGGCGAAAAACCGGTCTGGTCACGCGACGGCCGCCAGCTTTTCTACCGCAACGGCAATAAACTGATGGCGGTCGCCATTCAGACCAAACCCGCCTTCTCCGCCGGCACGCCGCGTCTGCTTTTCCAGGGAGCCTATTTTGTGTCGTATCACGATTACGACGTGATGCCGGACGGGAAACATTTTGTCTTCATCAGGGAGGCCGAACAGCCTCACGGCGCCAGGCAAATCAACGTGGTGCTCAACTGGCTGGAGGAGTTGAAGCAAAAAGTCTCTTCGGAAAAACGGTAGCCGGCCCGCGCGGATACGCGAGGATCCACAGCACCACTTACAAGTTGGCGAGGTCAATGCCCTGAATCCTGATCGAATTGTTTTTAGACCCGCATCAGAATAATTTATTAACAGTCCTGTAACTCTTTGTTTCTTGTGACCGCGCGTATTCCGAGCGGCTGATTTGCGCAATCCCCGCGGATTCCACAGATTGACAAGCCTCCGGATGTATTGGTACCTTCGATTCGATCCAGGCAGGTATTTTGTGCACTCGCCATTCGCATCTACGTCTGATGCGCATGAGTGGTCAACGACGCGACCGGGCTTTCGTATAGCTGCCTTGGATGTATCAAGGGATGAAGTTTCGGATGGTCGCGTCCTTTTAGCCGGCGACCGCCATGAGTTCAAGCGCCCATCGTCCCAAGCTGCGGGCGAGTAGGGCAGTTCCTTGTTCAATCTAAGTACGCCAAAACATGCACGGGCGTAGTGTGCCCAAGGAGGAAAATGCGTATGCACATCAGACGTGTCCGCAGTGTACCAGCCAGCATTGCGCGACGAGGTGTACCCATTTGGCTTGTCTGGATCGGCCTGCTTGCGGGTCCCGCGGCGCAGGCACAGATTGACCTGGGACCGATAACTGTCGGCGCCGGCCTGCGAACCAGTTTCGTGGAGACGCTGCCGGATCCGGGATCCGCGACGAGCCAGTTCACGCTCAACGACATTCGCCTGTACGTGAACGGCCCCGTTTACAAAGACATCAAGTTCATGTTCAACACCGACTACAACAGCGTCACCAATTCCGTGGAAGTGCTGGATGCCGTCGCGCGTATCGAGGTGTCGCCCGAGTTCAATATCTGGGCCGGCCGCTTCCTGCCTCCCAGCGATCGCGCCAATCTCTACGGCCCGTTCTTCGCGCATGAGTGGAACGTGTATACGGACGGCATTCAGGACGGATATCCATTCGTATTCCAGGGGCGCGATAACGGCGTCGCCTACTGGGGCACGTTTGCCAAGCGGGTGAAAGTGTCGGCGGGCGCATTCGACGGCAAGTCGGCCACAGGCATCAAGCAGGCGATCGGCGCCGCTCGCGTCCAGATCGACTTCTGGGATCCGGAGGACGGCTACTACCTGAACGGGACGTATTACGGCGACAAAAACCTGCTGGCCATCGGCGGCGCCAGCCAGGTGCAGGACGGGCACACAGCGGCGACGGCTGATTTCCTGATGGAGCGAAAACTGCCGAACGCCGGAGTCATCTCAATCGAAAGCGAGTATTCCAATTACAACCGGCTGGGCGGCTACAATGCGGCCTATACCAAGAGCCAGGGCGCGTACGGGCTGGCGAGCTACTTGTTCCCCAAAAAGGTCGGTCCCGGCAAATTCGAAATCCTCGGCAAATATGCGCACGCCGAGTTCACCCACGGCGCTACCCCAAGCTACGACCAGAAGACCGTGGAATTCAACTTCAACTACGTCATCAAGCAATTCAACGCGCGGGTGATGTCGTTCTGCCAGAAAGAGAGTTTCAACCGGCAAGTCGCGAATTTCTGGCAGGCGGGCGTCGGACTGCAGTTGCAGATGTGATGCATCGGTTTCAAAATTTCCAGCCTCAAGGAGCGAGATCTATGAAACGTAACGCAGTGCTTATGATGGGTTCCCTGCTTGCCGCCGGGACCGCGTTGTCCACCGTCGCGAAGGCCCAAAACACGATCAAAGTGGGCGTATTGCATTCCCTGTCGGGAACCATGGCCATCAGCGAGACGACGCTGAAGGACACCATCCTGATGCTGATCGACGCCCAGAACAAGAAAGGCGGACTGCTGGGGAAAAAGCTGGAACCGGTGGTGGTGGACCCGGCATCCAACTGGCCCCTGTTCGCCGAAAAGGCGGCGCAACTGCTCGAGAAGGACAAGGTCGCCGTGGTATTCGGTTGCTGGACTTCAGTTTCGCGAAAGTCCGTGCTCCCGGTGTTCGAAAAGGACGACGGACTGCTCTTCTATCCGGTGCAGTACGAAGGGGAGGAGTCGTCCAAAAACGTCATCTACACGGGCGCCGCGCCCAACCAGCAAGCCATTCCAGCGGTCGACTACCTGATGAAGGAGGTCGGCGTGAAACGCTGGGTGCTGGAGGGAACCGACTACGTGTACCCTCGCACCACCAACAAGATCCTGGAGGCGTACCTGCTGTCGAAAGGCGTCAAAAAGGAGGATATCTCGATCAACTACACTCCCTTCGGCTACTCGGACTGGCAGACGCGGGTGGCCGCCATCAAGAGGTTCGGCTCGGCCGGCAAAAAGACCGCCGTGGTTTCGACCATTAACGGCGATGCCAATGTCCCGTTCTACAAGGAATTGGGCAACCAGAAGATCTCGGCGGAGGACATCCCGGTGGTGGCTTTTTCGGTGGGCGAAGAAGAGCTGTCGGGGGTGGACACCCGTCCGCTGGTAGGTCACCTGGCGGCGTGGAACTATTTTGAGAGCATCAATACGCCCACGAACAAGACGTTCATCAACCAGTGGCATGCGTTCATCAAGAATCCGAAGCGGGTGACCAACGATCCCATGGAAGCGCACTACATCGGCTTCAACCTTTGGGTGAAGGCCGTTCAAAAGGCCGGAACGACGAACGTCGAGAAGGTGTTGGCGGCGCTCCCCGGTCTCGAGGTGCCCAACCTTACCGGCGGCACCGCGAAGGTTCTGCCCAACCATCACATCACCAAGCCGGTCTATATCGGCGAAGTGAGAGCCGACGGCCAGTTCCACGTAGTCTGGAAATCGTCGGGCGAAGTGCCAGGCGATGCGTGGAGTGACTATCTGCCCGGCAGCAAGGATATCGAGGCCGACTGGGTGACACTGAAGTGTGGTAATTACAATAAGATCACCAAGAAGTGCTCCGGCCAAAACTACAAATGAGGAAACTCCTTCCATGGGGCGGACGGCCGCTGTCGCTGCTGCTCGCCCTATGGGCCGTAATTCCCGCGCTCGCCCAATCTCCCAATGACGCGGCGTTTCTGGACCTGGTGGGCCAGTTACGCCAGGCGACCTATTCCGAAAAGGAGGACATCGTCGAACGGCTTAGCCGGAGCCAGCATCCCAGCGTGCAGGCCGTGCTTACGGCGCTGCTGGAGGACCGGCTGTATTTCCGGAACAGCGATCAGAAGGTTTTCCTCGTCAAGACAGCCGACACCGATCCCCTGGATCTCATCGATCCGCTGACCCGCAAGGGAGCCGGCACGGCATCCGCCGACAGCCTCACTCAAATCGGAAGCAATAATGCCCTGCGCCGCGCCGTGCGCATGGCGCTGGCGCGGTTCACACTTTCGAGCCCGGACGCGGACGTTCGGCTGAACGCCGTGAGGGAACTGCTGAAGTCGCTCGACGATCCCACCGTGGCTCTCCTCCGGCAGAGACTGCGCATCGAGAAGAATTCCAAGGTAAGAAACGAGATCGACACCGGGCTGGCGCTGGCGGCGCTCGACGGCCCCGACGAAAAAGGGCGTCTGAGAGCCATCGCCACGCTCAAAAACAGCCTGAGCCAGGATGTGCGCAACCGGCTCAATTCCCTGCTCGATAAATCGCCGGATGGCAGCTTCGTCGAAAGCGATGCCAGGGTGCGCCGGGCGGCTGTGTCGGCGGTCGCCACCATTGACGGGCATCGCAGGTTCTATGCCGCCATCGAGACCTTGTTTTTCGGGCTGAGCCTGGGATCGGTGCTCGTCCTGATCGCCATAGGACTCGCCATCACGTTCGGCGTCATGGGTGTCATCAACATGGCGCACGGCGAGCTGATGATGCTGGGCGCCTACGCCACGTACGCGGTGCAGTTGGCGATGCCGGGACACGTGGGAACTTCGATCCTGGTCGCCATCCCCGCGGCTTTTCTCGCGGCCGGAATGACCGGGGTCCTTCTCGAGCGCAGCGTGATTCGTTTCCTTTACGGGCGGCCGCTCGAAACGTTGCTCGCCACATTTGGCATAAGCCTCATCCTGCAACAGGCGGTACGTTCGATCTTCTCGCCGCTGAACCGGTCGGTCCTCACGCCCGACTGGATGAGCGGCTCCCTGCGCGTCAACGACGCGCTGGAGATCACCTACAACCGGCTTTACATCGTGATTTTTACTCTGATCGTGTTCGCCGTGATTCTGCTCATCCTGAAGCGCACGCGAATGGGCCTGCAGATCCGCGCGGTCTCGCAGAATCGCGCCATGGCCAAGGCCATGGGAATCCGTACCGAGTGGGTGGATGCGGCGACATTCGGGCTCGGATCGGGAATTGCCGGCGTGGCCGGCGTGGCGCTGAGCCAGTTGACTAACGTGGGTCCGAACCTGGGACAGTCGTACATTATCGATTCGTTCATGGTGGTGGTTTTCGGCGGCGTCGGCAATCTGTGGGGTTCCCTGATCGGCGGTATGTCCATGGGGATTGTCAACAACCTGCTGGAGCCTTACGCCGGCGCGGTGCTGGCGAAAATACTCGTGCTGGTCGCCTTGATCCTGTTCATTCAAGCGCGCCCGCGCGGGCTCTTCCCGCAGTCCGGACGCGCCGCGGAGGATAAATAGCGGTGCCGCGGCCCGGCGGTTTCCTGGCCGCGCGCGATCGGGGAGGAGCCTGGTTGCTGGCCATCCTCGCGGCCGTCGCGGTACTGGCGCCCTTGCTGAACCAGGTGGCGCCGCCGGCTTCTCCGCTGCATCTGTCGCAGTACGGTGTCGCGCTCATCGGCAAGTATCTGTGTTACGGCATGCTGGCGCTGTCCATCGATCTCATCTGGGGCTACTGCGGCATTCTGAGCCTGGGACATGGGGCGTTCTTCGCCCTCGGTGGATATGCCATGGGCATGTACCTGATGCGAGAAATCGGGGCCCGCGGCGTTTACGGCAATCCGATTCTGCCGGACTTCATGGTATTCCTGAACTGGAAGACGCTGCCCTGGTTCTGGTACGGATTCAACCACTTCCTTTTCGCCATGCTGATGGTGGTGGCCGTGCCCGCTCTGCTCGCCCTGGTCTTCGGCTGGTTCGCCTTCCGCTCGCGGGTCACGGGCGTGTACTTCTCCATCATCACGCAGGCGCTCACCTATGCCCTGATGCTGGCCTTCTTCCGCAACAACATGGGCTTTGGCGGCAACAACGGGTTCACCGATTTCAAGGACATCCTGGGCTTCGACCTGCATGCGGACGGCACCCATACGGCGCTGCTGGTGGTATCCTGCATTGCGCTGGCAGCCAGCTATCTGGCGTGCCGCGCGATTGTGGAATCGCGCGCCGGACGCGTGATCCGCGCCATTCGGGACGCCGAAAGTCGTACCCGCTTTCTGGGTTATCCAGTGGAATCCTACAAACTCTGGCTCTTTGTGTTCTCCGCCGTCATCGCCGGAGTCGCCGGAGCCCTCTATGTGCCGCAGATCGGCATTATCAACCCCAGCGAGTTCTCCCCCATCAATTCGATCGAATGCGTTATCTGGGTGGCGGTAGGCGGGCGCGGCACTCTGTTCGGGGCCATCGCCGGCGCCGTTCTCGTGAATTATGCCAAGACTTATCTCACGGGCGCGTTTCCCGAGGTGTGGCTGTACGCGCTGGGTTTCCTGTTCGTGCTGGTGACGCTCTTGCTGCCGCGCGGCATCATCGGCCTGCTGGCGGGGCGCGGCAAAAGCGCCCGGCAGACTCCCGATGCAGCCATGGATTCCGAGGCGGCGGATATACAAACCAAGCCGGCGGGCGGCGGCCAACAGCCATGATGGTTCGCAACAAGAGACTCTATCTCGAGGACCTGACCGTGAGCTTTGACGGCTCCAAAGCTTTGAACGGGCTTACCCTGTACGTGGAGCCTGGCGAACTCCTGTGCGTCATCGGCCCGAATGGCGCCGGCAAGACCACCATGATGGATGTCATCACCGGCAAAACGCGTCCCGACTCCGGGACCGCCTGGTTCGGAAGTGAAACCGATCTGCTCAAGATGTCGGAAGCCGGGATTGTGGCCGCGGGAATCGCCCGCAAATTCCAGAAACCCACCGTGTTCGAGCAACTGACTGTTTTCGAGAACCTGGAATTGGCGTTGGCCGGCAGCCGCTCGTTTCTGCGCATGCTCCGCGCCCGTCTGACTACGGCGCAGCGAGCCAGAATCGAAGAGGTATTGGAGATCATCGGCCTCGCGGGATTGCGGACGGCGCCCGCGAGCATCCTCTCTCATGGCCAGAAGCAGTGGCTCGAGATCGGCATGCTGCTGATGCAGAACCCCGACCTGCTGCTGGTCGATGAACCGGTGGCGGGCATGACGCCACACGAGATCGATCGTACCGCCGAACTTCTACTCTCGCTCGAGGGGGAGCATTCGATCGTGGTCGTGGAGCACGATATGTCGTTCGTCCGCTCGATCGCGCGGCGCGTGACGGTACTGCATGAAGGCCGGGTAATCGCGGACGGGAATATGGAGGCGGTGCAGAAAGACCCGCGTGTCATTGAGGTCTACCTGGGAGTCTGACGTGCTCGCAATCGACAGGCTGAACCAATTCTACGGAGGCAGCCACACCTTGTGGGATGTGGACCTCGCCGTCTCCCGGGGATCGCGCATGTGCCTGATGGGGCGCAACGGCATGGGCAAGACGACGCTCCTCAAGTGCGTCATGGGGCTGCAACCGGTCCGGTCCGGTGCCATCGTTTTCAACGGAACCGATATGGCCAAACGGCCGGCCGAAGAGCGGGCGCGGCTGGGCATCGGTTATGTGCCGCAGGGGCGCGAGATCTTTCCGCAGTTGACGGTCGAGGAGAACTTGCGCGTGGGCTTGGGCCTGCGCAAGAATGCCCCGCGCCGAATCCCGGACCGCATTTTTGCCTTGTTCCCCGTGCTGGCCCAGATGCTGAAACGCCGCGGCGGCGACCTTTCCGGCGGCCAGCAGCAGCAGCTTGCGATCGGCCGCGCGCTCGTGCTCGAACCGCAGTTGTTGATCCTCGACGAACCCACCGAAGGAATTCAGCCCAACATCGTGCACGAGATCGGCGACGTGATCCTGAAACTAAACCGCGAAGAGGGGCTGACGGTGCTTCTCGTGGAACAGAAACTGCCGTTCGCGCGGCGTGTGGCCAGCGAGTTCTGCATCCTGGACAAAGGCCGGCGGGTGGCCGTCGGCACAATCGGCGAACTGTCGGACGAAATCGTGCAAACCCATCTCAGCGTCTAGACCGCGAGGTGCGGCGGCTGCGCCGCAGCGTCCGGGTACAGTTCCCATATTCTAAAGCCCAGAGCCCGTCGCTCACATTCCTATCGCCGGACAGTGTGATTATAATATAGATGTATTTCTGCTCTATAGCTTCGATTCTGCGAGGAGATTATGGCAGAGAGCTTCGATCCCGGTTGCGCCAGGCCGGCAGGCAGGCCGGTTACTCAACCAACCCACGGCGAGAACATAGACCAACAAGAACAGAAGGAGAGATCGCACATGATCCTGATCGGAAGGAAAGCTCCGGATTTCACCGCGCCCGCGTATCACCAGGGCAAGTTCGTCAATGTCAAGCTTTCCGAATATCTCGGCAAATGGGTGTTGCTTTGCTTCTATCCGGGAGACTTCACCTTCGTTTGAAGCACGGAGCTCTCGGCGGTCGCCGAGACGTTTCCCGAGTTTCAGCGACTCGGTGTGGAAGTCCTGTCTGTAAGCGTTGACAGCGTGTTCGTTCACAAGATGTGGAACGATCAGGAATTGTGCAAGCTGGTGGCCGGCGGCGTGCCCTTTCCGATGCTGTCGGATGGGGCTGGTAAAGTCGGCACGGTGTATGGCGTCTATGACGAAGAAGCCGGCGTGGAGACGCGCGGCCGGTTCCTCATCGATCCGGACGGCGTCGTACAGGCCTACGAAGTCCTGACGCCCCCGGTTGGCCGCAACGTCGCCGAGTCGATCCGGCAGATTCAAGCGTTCCAGCTCGTGCGCGAATCCAAGGGCGCTCTCGCCACGCCGTCCGGCTGGCGGCCCGGTAAGCCAACACTCAAGCCCGGGATCGAACTGGTAGGTAACGTCTGGAAGGAGTGGAAGACCCAGTCGGCATTTGACTGAGGGGCACTTTGAAACACGGAAAGGACCCAGGAGGTTTACTATGGCTCGAAATGCAGGCGAGCGTTACGTCTGTGAGAAGTGCGGAGCGACGCTCGTGTACGAGAAGGCATGTCCATGCGCCGAAAGCGGTGCTCATCGGCACGCGGAGATATGCTGCGGTCAACAGATGAAGGCCGCGGGCGCACCTGCGCCGGCCAGGAAATGATTCTCACCGGCAGGCCCGATCAAAGCACAGGTTCTTGCTGAAGAACGTCAGCACGTGATTCTGAAAGCGATCCGCCACTGCGCTGGTATGCGTGCCGTGATAAATCTCAAACGTGTTGGCGATGCCGTAATTGTCGAGGACTTCGTGTAGCTTGCCCGCCCCGGCGCGCAGGCCATCCTGGTCGCCCACGTCGATCGCAATCGCACGATACTGCCGCAGATTGTGGATGTATTGATCGATGAAGGCCAACGGGGCATTGGCCGTCCACTTGGCGAGCACATCGGGCTGGGGCGCGCCGTCTTTCACCGGCAGATCCAGATAGAGCGGAGGATTCTTCGGATCAGGCGACCATGCGGCGGCGGAGGCTAACTGGGCGCGAGCGAAAAAAGGCAGTCTGGCGGAGTCGGCCGGGGTCTTCACCGACTCCAGCGCTTTAGCGACCTCGGGATTGGGCGCGCGTCCGCCCATGGGCTCGAGACAGCAGGGACTCATGATGTATAGGCTGCCAAAGACATCCGCGTGTTTCATCCCGATACGTGTGGCGCCATAGCCGCCCATGGAGTGGCCCACCAGTCCCCGACTCGTTCGCGCGGCGATCGTGCGATAGTGCGCGTCGATGTAGGCCACCACGTCGCGGGCGATGAACTGCTCGAAATCGCCGGTCGTTACGGAACTCGAATACATCGATCCGTTGTGCAGAGTTTTGGAGTCGGGCAAGACGACGATCATTTCCCGGGAGCCCAAGGCAAAGGCGCCCTCGATCGTCTGCGGTACGTGGATCTCGTGGGTCCACTGCTCGGCGCCGATCGAATAACCGTGCAGCGCGTAGACCACCGGGTAGCGCCGGCTCTTCCCGGTGGCGTAGCTCGGCGGCAGAAAAACGATGACGTCACGGTCCACGGCATCGCCCTCGAGATTACGTTCCAACGCCGTGCCGTGAATCCGGACATGCTCCACAGCCACCGGCCGCGCGTTAGGAACTACCGCCGGCACCTCGGTTTGCACCTGCGCCGCCAGCTTCGGTCGCGGCGCCACGGCCAGGATCAGGCAAATCAGGCAAAACGATTTCATGATTTTCATCGATCAATATTAACGCCAGACACAATCGATCGGCGTCCGGTCCGGCGCCGCGCGCCGGCGCGCGCCTCATCGTTTTGGTTTGACGGTGATGCGGATGTTCCGGAAGGCGCCGGTTTCATCGAATGAGCCGAAGCCGATTTTGCCCGGCCCCAGGCTGAGGTCCACGGCGCGCAGGGCCGGCACCGGCCGCCCATCGACCGCCACCTGGACCGTTCCCGTGACGGAATCGTGCAGCAGCTTGACGTGATACCAGCGTCCGCTGGCCGCGAATGCGGCCGGGCCACGCTCCCCGCTGATGCGCACGCGCTCGCCCCCATAAACGTGAAAAATGCCGTTGTGCACGGGTTGCACGGCGGCGGTGTCGATCGACAGGTGCGCGTAGTCGAAGTGCGCCGGATCGATATAAGCGAAGACGATCATCAAGGAGCGCTCCAGCGGCATCACGTCGGCTTCGATGGAGAGGCGGCCGTACGGCGGGACGTCGGTCAGCGCGAACTGGATCGGACGGCGCGGGCCGGGTAAGGGACCGCGGTGCGTCACCAGGCGCAGGACGCCGCCTTCCGCGCTCCAGTCGGCGGCCACCGGAACCGTCCAGGTGCGACCCATCACGCTGAGGGTATCCGCGCCGTTCGCGCAGAGGGCGGACAGCGCCGCCAGAATCAAAACTCGCCTCGGAGTCACACGAATCACCTTTAAGAACCAATGCTAACAGAGCCGGCAGTCCGATTTTACTTCGGCTCCGATGGCGGGCCGGCCACCCCGTCGGCGTTCCAGGCGATGACGCGGTAGCGCGCGCCAAACATCGCGTGCGGGTCCGTCCAGGGATCGTCGCTGTCGGTGGCGCAGCGATCGCATACGGTCGTCCACTCCTTCGCGCCCGGAGCCATCCGCTCGATCGAGTAGCGGACCGCGCCGGCTGAACCGCGCCAGGCCACCAGGCCGCTCCACACGACCGTGGTCACCACCGGCGCGGGGGGCGTCCCATGTTTCGGTACGGGCTTCCCGGCCATCGCGAAGCCATGTGTACGCAATTGCTGCGCACGCTGTGCCATGTCTTCGGCGGTGTTCACCAGCGTCTTCACGCCCGGATAGTAGAGCGCCCACCACTCGCCGCTTTCGCCCGTTTCCGCGAATGGCAGCTTGGCATCGGCGGGAATCGGCTGGAAGCCGAAATTATCCAGGTGCGCCGCCAGGGCCCAGAACAGGTCGCCGGACACGTTGGCATCCCGGGCGAGCGTATCGAGCACCTGTTGAAAGTCGTCCGTGGTCTTCCAGTCTGTGCGGTCCCAGCCGAATTCATTCACGATGTACACCTTGCCGTGCGCGGTGACGTTGGCCGCGTCCTGGGTAAAAGAGGAGGCGGCCGTTTTCACCCGCCCGCCGCCAAACAGCGCGTCCCAGTGGGGATAATACTCGAAGGTGGTCATGTCCGGGCTGGGATTGTCGAGCACGTTCGGATAGGAGCGAAAAATGCCGCTGGTGTCCAGGTAGAGGTGCCGGGAATCGACCTGCTTGATGTGCCGGCCCACGGTCTCGACCCAATTCGAAAGCTCGCCTATGCTCTTCGGACCGCCCAGGAATGTCGCGATCAGGCCGCACATGTTACAGTTCTCCCAGGCGAGAATCGTCGGATCGTCCTTGTATGGCACGCCGGTGACCCGGTTCACGTGGTTCAGCACGGCGTCAACGTGTTTTTCGAACGCCGCAACCAGGGCCGGATCGCGAAAGAATTCCGAAAGGTCGGACTTGTGTTCCCAGGCGGCGTATTGGCCGATGCCGCCGCCGGAGCAAGTGGCGCAATCGCCAACCAGCGTGACGATCACCTTCAGACCGCGGCGCGCGGCGGCCGCCAGCGCGTAATCGGACGACTCAAAGGCGGCTTCGTTGAACTGTCCCTCCCGCGGCTGGATGCAGCGCGGGCAGCCGACGGTGTCGCCCATGGTCTGCGAACGCACCACGCGGGCGCCCATTTCGACCGCGGTGTCCAGCGCGTCGTCGATTTCGAACCGGCTCGCAAAGCGCGGCCCGGCGGGGTCGTGTGGGCCGTAGCCCTCCAGGCCGAGCCATTCGATGTTCGGGCCGCTGAAGCGGAACGGCCGGCCCGCCAGGGTGAGATGCGTGCCCTCGCGTCGCACGAATTCAGGCGACGTCCCGGGCTGGGCGCACATGACGGTGGTTGAGACCACCGCACCCGTGATCACAATTACCTTACTCGCAAGGCTGTTCATCATCGTATCTTTCTATTATCGATCGGCGCTCCGGCTGGAGCAGCCAAGATAGCCTGGAGACATCGCGGGGCTCCGCGGACTTATTCGCCGCGAGTTTTGAGTAGTGGTGGGCCCGACAGAACTCGAATCTGTGACCTCGTGCGTGTCAAGCACGCGCTCTAACCAACTGAGCTACGGGCCCGTTAGGAACAGTCTACCATGCGAACGCCCGGGCCCGTTCAGAACACCGCCTTCAGCCCGAACTGGATCTGCCGCGAAGTCGTCGCGGTAGAAGTGATCAGGCCGGCGGACGGGCTTACGGCTGCGCCGGAGAAGACGATGGCGTTGGGCGTTCCCAGGTTGGTATGGTTCAGGATGTTGAAGAATTCCGAGCGAAGCTGAAGAGTCAGTTTCTCGGCGACCGCGAAGTTCTTCGCCAGTGACAGATCGAGAGACGCCAGGCCCGGTCCCGTGTAAGTGCCGCGGCCTAGGTCGCCGTAGGTTCCCGCGGGCGGAAGGACGAATGCGTTGGGATTGAACCACTGATTCGGACTCCCGATGACGACCGGGCCCGTGAACGCGGGATTCAGGGAAGGGCGATCGGGATTGCGCGTATCGCCGTCGCCGGAGCGGTTGGCGCCGATCTGCGGGGTGAAGGGGAAGCCGCTGAGCAGCGTCGCGATGCCGTTGACCTGCCACCCGCCGAGCAGGCGGCGGTTGCGCCAGAGGGGCAGCATCCAGGTGGCGGAGACGCTGCCCTGGTTGGTTGCGTTCAAGGCCGAGGGTCCCCAATCCAGGCGCAGATCGTTGCGGTCGAGTATCATTTGCGCCTGGTTGTTGGCCTGCGCGCCGGTCAGCGCCGAGTTCAGGTCCAGACTCTTCGACCAGGTGTAGTTGGCGCGGAATTCAAGGCCCCGGGTGAGGCGGCGATTGAAGTCCAACTGTAGCGCGTTGTAGCTGGTGTTCCCCTCCGTGTACCAGAAAAATCCGGCGCCCAGATAAGGGTTGGGGCGGGTCGCGACGGGGATGTAGAGGGCGCCCTGGGGTACCACGGTGGTGGCGGAGCCGACCCCGCCGGCCTTGCAGCCGTTCGTGCTGGCGCAGATCTGGCCGCGAATCGTGTTGGGGTCCAGGCTCAGGAGGCCATGAAAGCCGAACGATCCGACATACGATAGCCGGAACACGTTGTTGCGGCCGGCCTGCTGTTCGACCGTAAGGCGCCACTCCTCCACCGTCGGCGTCTTGGCGTTCTGTTGTACTCCTTGCGGCGCGTAGGTGGCGCAGGGCGCCGGGACTCCCGGGCCGCAGGACGGCGGCAGCGCCTGGCTGCGCGGAATCGGCAGGATGGACGGCAGGGAGACGCCCGCGAAGGAAAGCGCGCCGTTGTAGGGCGGCAGGGAATTCAACAGGAAGCTGAGATCGTCGATCAGGGAGTAGTAGGTGCCGAAGCCGGCACGGAGCGCGGTGCGTCCCTGGCCGAAGACGTCCCAGGCCAGCGCCAGCCGCGGGCCAAACAGCCAACGGGCGTTGTTCTCCGTAAACGCGGAATGGCCGACCAGGGGGGCGGTCTCCAGAATGCCGCCGCTCGAGATGTAGTTGGCGGCCCGGCCGGCCTCCTCGTTCCAGCCCGTGGTGAACTCATGGCGGATGCCGGCTTCCAGCGTCAGGCGGGGGAGTAATTTGATGGTGTCCTCGATATACCAGGCGCCCATAGAGCTTCTCCAACCCAATTCCGATGGCGCCGGCACGACCTGGAACGTGGTGACCTTGCCTTGCAGGAAAGTGGTCAGGGTGGCGAAACTGGCCTGTCCCAACTGGCGCGACGCACTGTCCTCATTGTCTTCGAGGCGTTGGAGCCAGACGCCCGCGCCGATCTGGTGAATCCCTTTGACGATCTGGACGCTGTCGGTCCAGGTGTACAGGTTGCGGCGGTTCCAGGCGCCGGCGGCGTTGTTGGGTCCGGCGGAGGTAACCGCTCCCGCGCCGGTGGTGGTGACGCCGCCTCCGATGACGATGCCGCCGGGGCCCAGGCCGCTGACGAACGAATCGGCGGATGGAAACGCGGCCAGCGATACCGGATCGAGATTGAAAGCGGCACGCGAAAAACCGGCTTCGAAGGTGTTCAGGAAGCGCGGGGAGAAAACGCGTGTCTCCTGCACACTGGCCACCTGCGCCCTGAGCGTTTCCCGCGACGCGAACAACGGATCGGCGAGCGGGATGGTGTTATCGCCGTCGTCGATAGTGTACACGCCGGTGAGCGAATCGCGACTGCCGATGGCGTAGTCCGCGCGCGCGGTTCCGAAGTCCTCCCGGATGGACTGGCGCGGATTGCTGTAGGAGAGCGCGGTACCGGTGGGCAATCCTCCAACCAATCTCTCGGGACCGTTGGCCGCCGGCCAGAACGACATGTATGGCAACATCGTCGGATTCAGATTGGCAACCGGCTTATAGACTCCGGAGGGGCCCGGCAGCAAGCCCTGCCGCGCCTGGGAATCGGGCACTACGGCGACGTTGCTGACGGCCAGCGCCTGGCGGAATCCTTCGTAGTTGCCGAACAGGAACAGCTTGTCCTTGCGTAGAGGTCCGCCCAGCGCGCCGCCGAACTGGTTCCGGCGAAATGGGGGGACGCCGGACTGGTCGAAGAAATTCCGCGCATCGAGCGCGCTGTTCCGCAGGAACTCGAAGATCGAGCCGTGGAGCAGGTTGCTTCCGGACTGCGTCGCGACGCTCACCTGCGCGCCGGCACGTTTGCCATACTCCGCCCCGTAGGTATCCGTGAGGACGTTGAACTCCCGGATGGCATCGATCCCCAGCAGTTCGCCGCTGACGCCGCCCGGCGTCACGGCGAGTTGGCTCGCGCCCATGTATTCGATTCCATTCAACAGGAACAGGTTCTCCGCCGTACGCCGGCCGTCCACCGAAAACGTGTTGCCGTTGCTGGTGCTGGTGGCGGGACTCTTCATGCTGTAATTGATGGCGCCGGGATTCAAGGTGATCAGATTATCGAAGCTGCGGCCGTTGAGCGGCAGTTCCTTGATCTGGCGATCGCTCACCATGCCCGCGGTTGGCGCGGCGGTGGTATTGACGAGGGGCGCGGGTTCCGAGACGGTCACCTGCTGGGACAGTTCGCCCACCTCGAGCCGGAGATCGACGATGGCCTGCTGCCCGATACGCAGCGTGATTGCGGTGCGCAGGGCGGCCTTGAAGCCGGTTTTCTCAGCCTTCACCTGCTGCGGCCCGAGCGGCAGGGCCAGAATTTCATAGTGACCTTCGGCGTCGGTGGACACGGAACGCGATGCGCCGGTTTCGAGACTCTTCACGGTCACGGTAGCGCCGCTTACCGGACTGCCGGATGCATCCTCGACTCGCCCGGAAATGGATGGAGCAACCTGTGCCCACACGGGCGCCATCAGCAGGGTCACGAGTCCTAGCAGCACCGTGCGCGGCTTGGGTCTAAGGATCATCGTCACTCGCGCAGCCGCCAGCGGTCTGCCACGAATTCGGCGCGCTCCTCATTCCAGGTGCCGAACTTGGCGGCCATCTGCCCGCCATCCACGAACAGCGACGTTCCGGTGATGTAGGCCGCCAGATCGGATGCCAGGAAGGCAATGGCATGGGCGATTTCCTCGGGCTCGCCGCCGCGGCCCAGTGGTATGTTGCGGAAATAATTCTTCAGCACGTCGGGATTCGAAAAATGGCCGCCGGTGAGGCGCGTGCGGATCAGCCCCGGGCAGACGGCATTGACCCGGATGCCGTAGGGTCCCAATTCGTTGGCGACGGTGTGGAGAATGCCCAGTAGCCCGGCTTTGCTGGCGTTGTATGCGGTGAGGTCCGCTTCGCCGTCGTAGGAGTTGGTGGAGGCGGTCATCACGATGGATCCGCGGCGCTGCGGAATCATGAGCCGGGCGGCCATCTGCACGGTGTTGAAGATCCCGGTGAGATTCACGGCCAGGGTCCGCTGCCATTGCTGTTCGGTGATTTCGCAGAGCCCGGTCTCGGCGCCGATGCCGGCATTGGCCACCACGATGTCCGGGACGCCGGTCCGATCGAAGGCGCGCTCGAGGGAGGCGCGATCGGTGACGTCCACGGGATGCTCGTTCTCCAGATCGAAGATCGAGACTTTTGCCCCGCCGCCGGCGAGCACGCGGGCCGCCGCGGCCCCGATTCCGTTGGCGCCGCCGGTGACGACGGCCAGCTTGCCCTGAAAGTCGAAAGCCATTCCACCGTTATACCGGATTCGGCGGCGAAGTTTACGCGTTAGACTGGGTTCATCCCGATGCGGACGACGATTCTGGCCATACATGCACATCCGGACGACGTGGAGATCCTGGCCGGCGGCACCTTGGCGCACCTGGCGGCGGGCGGGCACCAGGTGGTGGTCGTGAGTATGACGCCGGGGGATTGCGGCTCGCGCGACCGGACGCCGGAGGAGATCGCGGATATCCGGCGCGCGGAAGCGGCGGCCTCGGCGCGGCGCATCGGCGCCACATACCGGTGCGCCGAATTCCGCGATCTGGCCATCTTCAACGACAACCGGTCCCGCCGGCGGGTAACCGAGCTGCTGCGCTCGGTCCAGCCGGACGTGGTGATCACCGCTTCGCCGGTAGATTACATGTGCGACCACGAAACCACCAGCACGCTGGTGCGCGACGCGTGCTTCGGCGCGTCCGCTCCGAATTACACCACGGCGGCCATCTCGCCCGCGGCGCCCCTGGCCGCGATTCCCCATCTCTATTTCATGGATTCGATCGGCGGGGTGGATCGGGAAGAGCGCCCGGTGATCGCCGATTTTTACGTGGATATAGAAGCGCAGTTCGAAACCAAGCGAGCCATGCTGGCCGAGCATGCCAGCCAGCGCGAGTGGCTGTTGGCGCAGCACGGCATGGACGATTATCTTCTGACCATGGAGAGCTGGACACGGGAAGCCGGACGCCGGGGCGGCGTAGCGTTGGGCGAAGGTTTCCGGCAGTACAAGGGTCATCCGTACCCCGCTAAGCCTTTGCTGCAAGAGTTGCTGGGATCCCTGGTGCGGCTTCCGATCTGAAACTGGATCGAGCGCGTGTCTAATTAGCCGCCAACAGGCTGGCATCCACGCTGTCGCGGAGCACCGTATCGGAGGCATGCTGTTTCAGGATGGCGCGGGCGCGCTTCTCCAAAGGCTTGGCCTCCCTGGCACGTTTGCTGCGGCGGAGCGCCGCGGCGTAATTGGTCAACACTTCGGCCACCAACCGGTGGGTAGGTCCGAGGACGCGCTCCGCCAGGCTCAGCGCCCGTCGCAGGTCCTCTTCGCCGGCGGTTGGTCGTCCGGCGAGAAAATCCAGAGTGCCCAGATTGACCAGCGGCCGGATGGTGAGGGGACTTTCCGGGCCGGCGGCTTTTTCGTAAATCGCCAGGGCCCGATGCAGATGTTCGCCCGCCATGGGGAAGTCGCGCTGGGACTCGGCCACCAGTCCGAGGGTCATGTAGATCGCGGCTTGCTCCGGGGTATCGTGCCTTCCGTTCGTGTCGTAGATGGCGAGCGCCTTTTCCGCGCGGGCGGCGGCATCGGCATACTTGTCGCGCCGCCAGGCCAGCAACGCCAGGTTGCCCAGGCAGCGCGCCACGTCCAGGTGATTCGGTCCCAGAGCCCGGATGCGGATCTCGAGCGAGCGCTGCCGCAAGGTCTCGGATTCGGCGAGGCGGCCGCATGCCAGGTAGAGCGAACCGAGGTTGTCGAGCGGGGCGGCGACCATCAGGTCTTGTTTTCCGGCCGCGCCTTCCAGCGTGCGGATCGATTGCAGGTAGAACTGTTCCGCCTCCGCGAAGCTGCCGCGGTCCTGCGCCACGGCGCCCAGACTGTTCAGCAGATTGCCGCGATCGGCGGCATGCGAGGAGCGGTCGAGCTTGCCCAGCGCGGTACGCAGAGCGGCCTGCGCGTCGGCGTACCTGCCCTGCCGGCGAAGTTGTTCCGCTTGACGAATCGCGGAATCGGACTCGGTAGCCGCGTAAACGCGCAAACACAAAACCACGATCGCGCAAAGCGTGCGTTTCATGGGCTCGATTTCCGGCTTTGGCCGACAAGATATAGTAAGCGCCACCGGATGCGGAGTCAATAGTTTTGTGAGATTCGGCACCGCGTGCCGCAGCCGCGCTACGGCTGGGAAGGCTGGGGCCGATGCTTCTCCCGGCGGCCCAGGAACTGATGCAGAACGAAGGGGACTTCATCGGGATGGGATGCGCACCAGGCCACGAGGCGCTCGAACTTGAGGGTATCGTCCGCCAGGGCAGCGATTTCCATTAGTTCTGCGTCGATGATCTGAGGATCTCGCATAGTAACTCCAGCATGGCACATTCCGCTTAAAAGCTGCGCAACAAGCCGCTCGCATCCGCGCGTTTTGCGGGCCGCACCAGCGTGACCATAATCAGGGCCGCCAGGCAGGGCACAATGGACGCGACGACGATGATCGGTTGAAAGGAGAAACGGTCCGAAACGCGGCCGATCAGGTAGGTGGAGACCAGCGTCACGAGTCCCGCGCCGGTGCCACTGGCGCCGCTGACCGTCGCCACGGCGCCGCTTTCGAAGACGTCCGCGGGCAGCGAAATGAAAATGGTGGAGCAGGCCGCGTAACAGAACGTCGAGAAAGAGAACAGGCCGATCAGCAGCCAATAGCGCGAAGTGAACGCCGCCGGGATGAGCAGCAGCATAGCCGGTCCGAAGATGGTGACCACCATGCGCCGAGACCTGCCGACAGACCAACCGCGCCGGATCCAGTGGCTCGACAGTCCGCCGCCGAAAAAGTTGCCGAGATCGGCGGCCATGAACGGCGCCCAGAATCCCAGGGCACTCTCTTCCAGGCGGAATCCCTTGCTGGCGAGGTAGATGGCAAACCACTCCGCCATCATGAACCAGTAAGGATCCAGGAGGGAGCGGCCGGCCACGATGCCCCAGGTCTGGCGGAGGCGAAAGATCCGGGAGAGAGGCACGCGGCGGGCTTCGGTGCGCTCGCTGCTTACGGGCGGCCGGGAGCTTTGGATCAGCTTCAGCTCCTCGGAAGTGATGCGCGGGTGCGTCTCGGGAGTATGGTAGGCCTGCTTCCAAACCATCAGCCAGACGAAGCCCAGGCTGGCGGTGAGCAGAAAGACCGGCCGCCAGGTACCGAAGGTGTGCAACAGAAACACCACCAGAAACGGCGCGACGGCGCCGCCGATCGAAGATCCGCTGTCGAACAAAGCCACCGCCCAGGCGCGCTCGCGGTCCGGAAACCACTCCGAAACGGCCTTGGCCGCGCCGGGCCAACCCGCCGATTCCCCCGCTCCCAGAAGTCCGCGCAGGATACGGAAACTACCCAAGCCCTGTGCCAGCGAAGTGCAGGCGGCCACCAGCGAGTAAAATGCCACGCTGATCGACAAGCCGCGGCGGGTGCCCACGCGGTCGAGCAAGCGGCCCGAGACCGACTGCATGACCGTATAGACCGCCCGAAATGCGATCAGGACAGTGGCGAAGTCCGTGTTGCTCCAGCGATACTGCGCCTTGAGGGCCGGCGCCAACACGCTCAGAGTCTGGCGGTCGATGTAGTTGATGACCGTGGAGGCGAACAGCAGGCCGCCGATCCACCAGCGCAGTTTGCGGGTCAAGACGCAGCCTATCATAGAGCCGCGTGAGACGAGCGCCCGCGCCGCTTCGTTGTGCAAACAAAGGACGCGTGCCTGGCTTCACATTGGCACGCGGTTCGCGTCTTGAATCCCGTCGATCCACGCGCACAGAATGAAGTCAAAGGAGACAATCAATGGCAGCTACGTCGGCTCCCAGCCGTTCCCCCGAATCGGAACGTAACATCGCCCGGCGGGCGGAGAGCTATCCGTCGCGCGAGATGTTCGTTCCAAGCATGTTTAGTGGCGGTCCGTTTGGATTAATGCGGCGCCTGTCCGAAGAGATGGATCGCGTTTTTGCGAATAGCCTGGGCCTTTCCCGAGGCTTCGGCAACGCCGGATTATGGTCTCCGCCGATCGAAGTGCGCGAGCACGACGGCAGCCTGGACGTGACCGCCGAACTTCCCGGTCTCAAGAAGGAAGACATTAAGGTGGAATGCACCGACGAGGGCATCCTCATCGAAGGCGAACGGCGGCAGGAGCGCGAGGAAGCGCGGGCCGGATACCGGCACTCCGAGCGCAGCTATGGACACTTCAGCCGCATGATTCCCTTGCCGCCAGGTGCGGAGACAGACAAGGCCAAAGCCGAATTCAAGGACGGCTTGCTGCAGGTGCATGTACCGATACCGGAAAGCAAGCAGCACGGCCGCCAGATTCCGATCGCGTCGTAAAGGCGTTTCAAAAGCGAAGCTGGCGATGCGGTGCGCGTCGAGCACCGGCTCCTGCGAGACCAATACGTAGCGGACGGCGTGCGGTCTGTTACTATTTGGAAAACATCGAGAAGGAGTTTTTGATGCGAAGCGCACCGCTCGCTGCATTTCTTGCCGTTGCCGCCGGATACGCCTGGGCTCAGCCGGCTGAATCCACCCGGCCGCCCATCATCGATATCCATGTACACACGTTCGGCGGCGTACCCGGGGTAGGGCCGATGTGCCCCTTCAATCCGCAGTTCCTGGCCGCCGATCCGCGCGAGAAAGCCGGTCCGATCGGCTGGGCTAAGCAGGATTGCACGGACCTGCTGGAACCTTCGAAGACCCCCGAGGAATATATGAAAGCCATGCTCGCGGAGTACGAGCGGCTGAATGTGACGGCGGTGGTGATGGGCGACGAGAAGTCGGTTGAAAAGTGGCTGGCCGCGGCGCCGCCGGGACGCATCATCCCCGGCACGTCTTTCGAGGAAGGCAACGGAAAATTCCGCCCCGTGGAAGACGTGCGCGCGGCGTTCACTCAGAAGGGATTCAAAGTGATGGGCGAAGTGGGACTGCAATATCAGGGCATGTCGCCCAGCGACTCTTCGGTGGACGCTTATTTCGCTCTGGCGGAGCAACTGGATATTCCGGTCGGCATCCACATGGGCACCGGCGGATCCGGGCGGGCTAACATCACCACGCCGAAATTCAGGGGTTCGATGGGCAATCCCCTGCTGCTCGAGGATCTGCTGGCGCGCCATCCCAAATTGCGGTTGTGGATCATGCACGCGGGATATCCCATGATCGAAGAACTGCTCACACTCCTGCAGGCCAATGCGTATGTCTACGTGGACGTGGCGGGGTTGATCTGGAGCTACCCGTTGAAAGAGGTCCACATGTATATCCAGCGCATCGTGGAGGGCGGCTTCGAAGACCGGGTGATGTTCGGCACCGACCAGATGATCTGGCCCAAGCTGATGGAGACCTCGATCAGCGTGATCGAAGGCGCGACCTATCTCACGCCGCAACAGAAGCGCGACATCCTCTACAACAACGCCGCGCGGTTTCTGCGTTTGAATCATGCGAGCACGGAGAAACACTAGTTCCGGCGGCGTTGCTGGAGGGCGCGCATGAATTCCAGAAACCGGCGCGCATAGCGATCCAGATTCGCGACGGAACCCCCGCCGGCCAGAGGGGAGCACATTTCGTAAGCCACGGCGCCTTCGTAGCCGCCGTCTTCCAGGGCGGAGAGAAATGCCGTGTAATCGATAAAGCCTTCGTCGACCGGCACAGCCTGAACCGACGGCGTGAGCGGCTGGTAGTTGACCAGGGCCGGCACGTATTTGAAGCGTGGGCGCATTTGATAATTGGCTACCGTCGTGTGCACGGTCAGTTTCGCCATCTTGGCGGCCGCGGCAGCGAGATCCGCGCCCTGCAAGGCGGGCGCCCAAGCGTCGAACATGGCGCGGCAGTTCGGATGATCCACCTCGCGGATCAGGTCGTAAAGGCTGTCCACGGCGCAGGCAATATCGTGATGGTTCTGGACGCCGATCGTGACTCCGCACGCGGCGGCCCGGCGCGCGCACTCGCGCAGCGCGTCCACGATCAGCGTCCATTGAGCCTGGGGCGGCGCGGCTCCGCTCTCGTAGCCGGTGAACACGCGAACCAGGGCGCCGCCGAGATCGCGCGCCATCTCCGCCAGTCCGGTCACGTGGCCGATCTGCATCTCGCGGAGGGGAATGTCGCCGTGCTCCAGGCCGGCCGTGAAGTCGGTGTATCCAGCGACGCATTCCATGCGCAGGCCGCCATCCCGCAGCCGCGCGCGCAGCTCTTTTCGCCGTTCCGGGCTCCAGTCGAGCACCGACAGGTGCGGGCGCTTGGCCATCAGCATGACGCCGTCGTAGCCCAGCTCCGCGGCTTTGTCCGCAAACTCTTCGACGGCAAGCGAGACCTGTCCCCAAGAGCCCGAGTAACTCACCGAGTGAAGAACCGATCCCTGAATCATGACTCAGTCCGCAGCTATGAATCGTAGCAGTTTTCGGCCGCAGTCCAGGGGACTACAAGGCTGAAGGTCCATTTCGCCACTGTGATGTTACCCACACTTCGGTTTTCGGTGGGACAGCCTATGTGACTGGCAGTACACGACCGGCACTCCTTGGACTGGGCACGGTATCTTGAATGTTGCCAAAACGGCATTAAAACTATTGCGGACCGGCAACGATTCCCATACAATCTTGAGATGTTTGGCACGCAGAGGGGAATGAATCGCCGGCGTTTTTTGGAGGGGCTGGCATTAGGCGGCGCCAGCCTTCCCCATCTTTTTGCGCCACGCGCTAAAGCCCAGGGCCGGTCTGAACCGGCACCGTGGGCTCCACCACCGACACTGAGCAATCCCAACATCCTGGTCATCCTGGTCGACCAGTTGCGCTTGCCATGCTGGCTGGATAGCGACCAAGCCACGCTCGTGAACCAGCAGATCCTGCCCAACATCGTGGGGCGGATCGGCGCCTGCGCGTTCAACTTTCAGCAGTTCTATGTCGCCGCGACCATCTGCACGGCATCGCGCGGCACGTTCCTCACCGGCTTATATGCGCCGCAGACCGCGTGTTACGCGGATACCATGCAGACCGCCACAATTGCGCCCTTGCTGCCGCAGTTCCCGACCTGGGGCCAGGGTTTGCCGGCAGTACAACCGGCATACGCCAATAATATGTGGTGGTTCGGCAAATGGCATCTCTCCGACTGCATCACTTCCACGCCGTTGCGGCCGTATGGGTTTAATACCCGAACTTATCCGGGGGGGCCCGCGCAGAATCCCTCGCCGGATGGATCCGCCAATGAGGGCACCGATGGCGGCGCCTTCGGGTCTGCATATTGGGCCTGCGACGCGGATATCGCCAATGACTTCGTCGGCTGGATCAATACGCATGCGCCGGCAACACCCTGGTGCGCCACGGTAAGCTTCATTAACCCGCATGACATTAGCCGGGGACCGGGGTGGCTGGACTGCCCATCGGTTCCGCCGTCCGGCGTGGGGAAGCAGAATGTCTATTTTCCGCCGCCTCCGTTTCCACCCGCATCCGGCGCGCCGGGAATCTACGAATCGCCGCCTTCATCCTGGAACTACGAAGATCTGACCGTGGTGACCAACAAGCCCGGCGCGCAGTACGCGTTTCAGCAAAATCTGGCGCTGCAGTATGGGGCCGTCACGGACTGGACCACTTTTCTGAACTGGTACTACTGGCTGCAGAACTACGTCGACCAACAGGTCGGTGCCGTTCTGGATGCGCTCGAAGCCTCCCCGTATGCCTCCAATACCATCGTGATCTTCACTTCCGATCACGGCGAACATGGGGGATCGCACGGTTTGCACGATAAGGGCTCCAGCGCGTACGAGGAAGCGATCCGCGTCCCATTCTATGTTCGGTTTCCCGGGCAGAGCAGGAGCGCCACCTTGAACCAGATGTGTTCCAGCGTGGATTTCTTCGGCCTGATTTGCGACCTCGGCGCGGGCGGCACCGGGCAGTGGCGGTTCACGTATCCGGACCTGGCGACCCGGCAGTCGATGTGGAGTTTCCTGTACTATAACGCGCCGGAAACACGCATCGCGCCTTCCCTGTTCGCTCCATACGTGCTGCACACGTGCGATCAGACGAATGTTCTGAATGGCTACCCCAATGGTCACCTGGTAGCCTTGCGGACCAAGTACAGCCCGTACAGCGTGCATTACCCCGGCGGGAAACTGGGTTTATATTCCGCGTGGGCCAAGGGCACCCTCGTTCCCGGAGGCAGCCTGCCGGACCCCGAGTTCTACGATTACAACCCGGCAACCTCGAACAACACGGCCGAGATGGGCAATGACTACTACAGCAACGATCCCAAGACCAAGAACGCGATTTCCAAGTACCTCGCGGCCTTGGGCGGTTGGACTCCCTTCCCGACCGGTTTGATCGGGGAGGAGCTGTACCGCCCGTTGTTCGGCACAGGTACGGACGGCAATCCGCTCTGGCAGGCGCAGGCCACCGCCCAGTTGAATTACATCAGGTACTTGTGGGGATAAGCTCCGGCGGGTAAGCGCCGGCTAACTTGAGCCGGATTTCGCCACAAACCGGTAACCCACACCGCGCACTGTGAGTAAGTGCCGTGGATGGGTAGGGTCGTTTTCAATGTAGCGGCGCAGCCGGACGATAAAATTGTCGATGGCTCGGGTGTCGGTGTCTTCGTGCAAGCCCCAAACCTCTTCCAGCATGGCCTTGCGCGATACCGGTTTGCCTTCGTGGCGGATCAGATAGCGCAACAGGTTGGCCTCCATGAGTGTCAGCGGGAAGACCTGCTCGCCGACCCGGAGTTCCAGCTTGTCGAAATGCACGGATTTGCCGTCGAAGGTGAACGTTTCGTCCCGCGCGGTCTGCATCTCGCCCTGTGCCATGGATGCCTGCAACCACTCCCGCCGCCGCAGCAGGCCGCGGATGCGCGCGGTCAAAATGGCCAGCTCGAATGGCTTTGTCAGGTAGTCGTCGGCGCCGGCGGTAAATCCACGCAAGACGTCCTCGGCGTGGCCGCGCGCGGTCAACATCAACGTGGGGACGAACTGTCCGGTGTGGCGCATTCTTGATATGACCGTGAAGCCGTCGATTCCAGGCAGCATGACGTCCAGGATCACGATGTCGAACGCCGTGGCGCCGGGCTGGAGCGCGTCGAGGGCGGCTTCCCCGGTCTCCACCACCTGCACCTGGTAGCCTTCCGCCTCCAGATTGAATCGTAGCCCCTCGGCCAGGTGCTGCTCGTCTTCCACCACCAGGATGCGGCTCATTTGACGATCGGAAGCTGCAGGACGAAAGTGGCGCCGCGGCCCGGACCTTCGCTTTCGGCCCAGGCACGGCCGCCGTGGCGTTTGGCCACGGAACGCACGATGTAGAGTCCCAACCCGGTACCTTTCACGCGGGTGGCCAGCGTCCCGGGGACGCGATAGAACCGCTTGAAGATGCGCTTCAGTTCGGTTTTGGGGATGCCCGGCCCATGATCGGTCACCCGCAACGCCACGTAGTTGCCCTCGACCGGGGTAGTTTCCACCGTCACGTTGACCTGGTTGCCGGAGAACTTGACGGCGTTATCGATCAGGTTGGATACCGCGGCCCGCACTTCGTCGGCATCCCCCACGATGGTCATCGGCGGTCCGGCCTGGTAGTGCAAAGAATCCGGCGCCACGTGGTGCAGGGTACGCACGCGCTCCAGGCATTGCTCCACCACGTTTCCCAGGTCGATGCGCGACAGGTTGAGCCGCCGGCTGGTGGCGCCGATACGCCCCGTGCGCAGCACCTGCTCGATGGTGCCCAGCAGCCGGTCGCAATCCTCCACCATGATCTGGTAGAACTCCCGCCGTTTGGTCTCGTCCACCGTGCGCGTCTGCAAAGTTTCCAGGTACAGGCGGATGGAGGCGATAGGCGTCTTGAGCTCATGCGTGACGGCATTGATGAAGGATTCGTGCTGGGCATTGCGGCGGATCTCGCGCACCAGAAAGATGGTGTTGAGCACCACGCCGCTAATGGCCGCCGCCAGCAGCAGGGCGCCCAGGAACAGCAGGATGCCATGCCGCCAATTGAGCAGCACCCAGCCGACATACAGCAGGACCACCACGCAGATGAGACCGGCGCCCAGGGCGATAAAGAAGGCGATGGATTTTTGCCGTCCGGCGACTACCACAACTACAGCTTACAACCGTTTTCCGGTGGCCTGGCCGGTTTCGGCTTCGGGTCGCCTCCCGGGCGCCCGGGCCACTACCTTGACATTCTACCTACCTAGAGTGTCATACTAGACTCGTGGCTAAGAAATCCGATCTTCTGCAAGGCACGCTCGATCTGCTGATACTCAAAACCGTGGCCCATGGTCCCATCCACGGCTACGGTATCGCCCAGCAGATCCTGGTCACCTCCAAGGAACTGCTGCAGGTGCAACAGGGTTCCCTCTATCCGGCGCTGCACCGCCTGGAGCGCCGCGGATTGCTCCAGGCCGAATGGCGCGAAACGGGCAACGGTCCGATGGCCAAGTTTTACTCGCTGACAGCGGCCGGCCGCACCTGCCTGCGCCAGGAGCAGGAACAGTGGCGGCGCTATGCCGGCGCGGTCGCCATGGTGCTCGGATCATAGGGGAGAATCCGCCATGCCTTCCTTTTGGAACCACCGCGAAACCGAGCTGGAGCGGGAATTGGCGCACCATCTGCACCAGCTCACTGCGCAATTCGAGCGCCAGGGATACTCTCACGAAGATGCCGTGCGCCTGGCCAACCGGGAATTCGGCGGCGCGGCGCAAGTGAAGGAACAGTGCCGCGACGAGCGCCGCTGGGCCTGGACCGCCGGCCTGCGCCAGGACGTGACATTCGGCCTTCGCCTGATGCGCCGCAGCCCCGTGGTGACCGTCGCCGCGGTGTTGTCGCTGGCCCTGGGTATCGGCGCCCATACGGCCATCATCTCCCTGATGGATGTGGTCCTCTGGCGCGATCTGCCGGTCCCTGAGCCCCGCCAGCTCTCACTCGTGCAATGGGCCGGCCACGGTTTTCCGGTGGATCTGGCCGATGGCGCTTCGGGCAGCATGTTGCGCTCGGGCGGGTTCGACGTGGCGGATTTCTTCTCGTATCCTGCCTTCGCGCGGATGCAACGCGGCGTATCCCGCCTGGCGGCGGTGGCCGCGTACACCGGACCCGAGCAGGTGAGCGCCGGCTTCGCGGGCCGCCCCACCGTGGCGATGGAGCGGGCCGTCAGCGGCAACTTCTTTGCGGCGCTGGAGGTGCAGCCTCAACTCGGCCGCCCCTTGGCCGATCGTGACGACACTTACGAAGCTCCCGCGGTGGTGGTCCTGTCGCATCGCTTCTGGGCGAATACCCTGGGCGCGGATCCCGGCGTGATCGGGCGGACCCTCACCATCGACAATGCCGCCTACGGCATCGCCGGAGTCCTTCCGCCGGCATTCTATGGGCTGACGCCTGGCGACCCCACGGAGCTCTATACGCCGCTGCACCACGCCAGCCTGCTGCGCCGCGAATCGCGCCGCGCGGATCTGGAGAACAACCGCTATTGGGGTTTCCAGATCCTGGCCCGGCGATCGCCCGGCGTGGACGAATCCCGGCTGCGGCCCGCCATGGATGCGGTCTTTAAAGACTCCTGGACACGCGCGCCGAAGAACATCGCGGCGGCGCCGCGCATTCACCTCGACCCAGGCGCGCGCGGCCTCGGCTTCCTGCGCCAGAACTTTCGCGATCCTTTGCTGGTGCTGGGTGGTCTGGTTGCCTTGCTGCTGCTGATCGCGTGCGTAAACATCGCTAACCTGCTCCTGGCCCGCGGCGTGGCGCGTCAGGACGAATTGGCCCTGCGCCTGTCGCTCGGCTGCAGCCGCGCGCGCCTCATGCAGCAGTTTCTCACGGAAAGCGCATTGCTCGCCGTGCTGGGCGGGCTGGGCAGCCTTGGAGTGGCCTGGTTCACCGCCACGCTGCTGGGCGGCTTCCTGGCGGGCCACGAGACCATCCCCATCGCATTCGTCCTGGATGGCCGTACCTTGGCAGTCGTCGCCATCGGCACACTGGCGGCCCTCCTTGTGTTCGGTGTCTTTCCGGCCTGGCAGGCATCCGGTAAGCTCGAACTGTCCTGGCTCAAAGAGGGCGCGGGCAGCGTGGGTCCGCGCTCCCGTGGATGGCGCAGCGGACGCCTGTTCGTGGGCCTGCAGATGGCGCTCTCGGCCATCCTGGTGATGACCGCGGTGACGTTCACGCGCAACCTGGCTGCCGTCCAATCCAGCGATCCCGGCTTCGACCGCCGCAACCTGATCCTGTACGGCGTGCGGCCGGGCACGTCCGGCTACGACAAGTCCCGCCTGCCGCAGTTCTACTTCAATCTGGAGCAGCGTCTCCGGGCCACTCCCGGCGTCGCCGGCGTGGGCTTCGCGGGGATGCGTCCCATGAACCTGGGCGGCTGGTGGGAAAGTGTGCGTCTGGCCGGCCAGGAGAAGTCCTACGACGTTTCGGTGAACGACGTGACGCCTTCCTATCTTCCGCTGTACACAACGCGCATGGTGGCCGGCCGGAACTTCAACCGGTCCGACACGGCCTCGCCGCCCAGCGTCGCCATCATCAGCGCGGACCTGGCGCGCCGCTTGGGTGGTAACGTGCTCGGCCGCCGGCTGGAGATGACCGATGGTCCGCCGGGCCAGAAGCTCCCGGCGTACGAAATCGTGGGTATCGTTCCCGTCATCGCAGCTACCTCCATCAAAGAGCATCCCTACGTCCTGTGGCTGCCGTTCGAAAGCAGCCGGGCGGAAGCCACTGTCGTACTGCGTACCACGCAATCGCCGCGCGTGGTGCTGCCCGCCATCCGCCAGGCCATGGCCGGCGTGGATCGCAATCTGCCCATGGTGGACACCATCACCATGGAAGCGCAGATCGCCAAAGGCCTGCAGCGCGAACGGATGTTCGCCACCCTGTGCGACGGGTTCGGAACCCTGGCGCTGGTTCTTTCGGTTGTCGGACTCTACGGCGTGATCTCGTATATCGCCTCGCGGCGGCGCCGCGAGATCGGGTTGCGCCTGGCGCTGGGAGCCGGGCCGAAGAACGTGGCCTTCATGATCCTGCGCGACGGCCTCGCCACGGCTGCCGGCGGCATCCTCCTGGGATTGCCCTTCGTCTGGCTGGGTGGCAAGTATTTGCAGAAGGAACTGACCGGCATGCAGCCCACGGACCCGCGATCCCTGATGCTGACGTTGACCATCCTGCTGGTCGCCGCCTGCGTGGCCGCGGGGCTGCCGGCCCTGCGTGCTTCCAGGCTCGATCCCGCCCAGACGCTGCGCCGCGATTGACGCGCCGTTTTTTCAAGATCGCCTCGGCGACGGTAGGATGGATGCATGTGCTTGTCGAAGGTCGAAACCCGCCGTTCGGAGTCCATCTGGATCGTGACGATCAACCGGCCGGAGTCGCGCAACGCCGTGGACGCCGCCACCGCCGCGGAACTGGCCGCGGCCTTCCGCCAGTTCGATGCGGATGCCACGCTGGACGTAGCCATCCTGACGGGCGCGGGGGGCACCTTCTGCGCGGGCGCCGATCTGAAAGCGATCGCGTCCGGCCAGCCGAACGATTTGCGCGCGGAAGGTGACGGTCCCATGGGCCCTACGCGTATGCTGCTCTCCAAGCCGGTGATCGCCGCCATCGAAGGCCATGCCGTGGCGGGCGGGCTGGAGTTGGCTCTGTGGTGCGATCTGCGGGTGGTGGCGCGGGATGCCACCCTGGGAGTCTTTTGCCGCCGTTTCGGCGTGCCATTGATCGATCTGGGAACGGTGCGGTTGCCGCGCCTGATCGGGCAAAGTCATGCGCTGGACCTGATTCTCACCGGCCGCGGCGTGGATGGCGCCGAAGCATGGCGCATGGGCCTGGCGAACCGGCTGGTGGAATCGGGCCAGGCGCTGGCGGCGGCCTTGGAGGTGGCCCGCGCGCTGGCCGGCCATCCCCAGACCTGCATGCGCTCGGACCGGCTCTCCTGCTACGAGCAATGGGGGCTGGCGCCGGAAGCGGCGCTGCGCAACGAATTTGAGCGCGGCCTGGCGGTGCTCGGCAGCGGGGAAAGCCGCGCCGGAGCCCGGCGGTTCACCGAGGGCGCCGGACGGCACGGACGAACCGCGGACTTGCCATCTACTTCAAAGGCCTGATGGCGACTTCCTTGAAGAACACGATATCGTTGTCGCTGTGGTTCTGCAGGCCCATGTAGCCTTCCAGCGGACGCGGGCCACGGAATGGCTCGAAACTGAATTTGCGGGGCGGCACGGGCTGACCCTCGGTATAATCGGTCACCTTGACACCGTTCACCATCACCACGGTGTGCGGACCGTCCAGCGTGATCTCCATGGTGTTCCACTCGGGACCGGGCTTTCCGGGACGCGCCAGCGCCTTGTTTTGGGAATACAGAGTGCCCGTCGCGTGATAGTCGTTCTCGCCGGATTTCTCCGGCTCGTTGTCGATCTGGACTTCGTAGCCGTAGTGCACCGGCATCCATTCCTCGCGCGGCGGGATGGGGATACGGATGAATACGCCGGAATTGTCATTGTGGTCGCGCATTTTGAAGACCACCCGTATGACGCAGTTGCCGACCTTGCCGCCGGTCCACCAGAGCAGGCCCATACCGCCGTGGGTCTGGATCAGGCCGTTCTCGACAGTCATCGAGCCGGGGCCGACGTGTTGCCATCCGGTGAGATCGTGGCCGTTGAACAATTGCTTCCATTGCGGCGTCGCGGCCGGGAGCGACAGGACTCCAAGGGTTAATAGGATCGGAAGGACTCGTTTCATCATATTCACAGCACATTCTAGCGCCTCGCGCGAAATGCAGCGTCCCGGCGGCCGGACGGCTATATTGAAGAGGTGCGGCGGCCTTCCACGATTCTGATCCTGGCAGTGGCTTTCGCCGTAGCCCTGGCGGGCACGTTTGTGTTCGCCGTGCGCGCCGGCCATCGCGCGCGCCTGCTGCGCTGGGAAAACGAGCCCATCCGCGCCTGGATGAGCGTGCCCTTCATCGCCCACACGCATCATGTGCCTGCCGCCGTGTTATTTCAGGCCATCGGTCTGCCGCCCCATCGCCACGACCGGCGGCCCCTGCGGCGCATCGCCCGCGAGCAGCGCCGGCCGGTGGAGGCCGTGATCCAGGATCTCGACCGCGCGCTGGCCGCCGAAGGCCACACGCACCCGGCGCCGGTGACGCCCCAGAGTCCCTGATGCGCGAACAGATTCTGGCGGCCCTGTCGCAATATGGCTCCCCGGCTCTGTTCGTGGTGGTGGCAGTCGCCGCCGTAGGCGTGCCGCTGCCCGTGAACCTGCTGCTGATCGTCACCGGATCGCTGGTGTCGCAGGGAGTGATGCCGCTCTGGCAGGCTATCGTGCTGGCCAGCGCCGGCGCGGTGATCGGAGATCAGATCGGCTACGCCATCGGCCGGTGGGGAGGCTCCGCGCTGGTGGCGCGTTTTGGCGCCATGCTGGCCAGTCCCGGCAAACTGGCCGCCACCGAGGCCCAGGCGCGGCGCTGGGGCGGCACCGGCGTCTTCTTCAGCCGGTGGCTGGTGACCCCGCTGGGCGGAATCGTCAATCTCGTGAGCGGTGTATCGCAGTATCCCTGGCACCGCTTCGTATGCTGGGACGTGCCGGGCCAAATTCTGTGCGCCGTGCTGTATATCGGTCTGGGACGCATCTTCAGCGACCGCGTGCTGGCGCTGAACGATCTGCTGAGCAACATCGTCTGGGGCGTGGTGGCCCTGTCAGCCGCCGTCTGGCTGGGGTGGAAGCTGTGGCGCGCCCGCGCTACTCGCCCATCACCTTGATGATGACCCGTTTGGCCCGCTGGCCGTCGAACTCGGCGTAGTAGATCTGCTGCCACGGTCCGAAGTCCAGCTTGCCTTTGGTTACCGGCACGATCACCTGGTGATGCACCAGCAGGCTCTTCAAATGCGAATCGCCGTTGGTTTCGCCGGTGGCATGATGCCGGTAGCCCTGCCGGAACGGCGCCAGCTTTTCCAACCACTCGTCGATGTCCGCCAGCAGACCGTCTTCGGCATCGTTCACCCAGACTCCCGCGGTGATGTGCATGGCTGAGACCAGGATCATGCCCTCCTGGATCCCGCTCTTGGCGAGCGCGCCCTCCACCTGTTCGGTGATGTTGATGTATTCGCGGTGCTTGGCCGTGCGAAACGTCAGGTATTCGGTGTGAAAGCGCATAATCTACCGCAAGTCCCCGTAGAATTTCCAGCGGGAGACAAAGTCCGGGCTGAGGGGCTGCCTGGTGAGGCTGGCGCGCACCATCTCCACCGGGATGGCGTTCATCTTCAGGATGGCGTCGTGGAAATCGCGGTTGGACATCTTCCCGGAATCCACCAGTTCCTTGTGCAGCGCGCGGAACTGCAGCGCGCCCAGCATGTACGCCACCTGATAGAGCGGCCCATAATAGCCCGATTCGAACGAGCGGCGCACTTCGCCGGCAGCGTTCTCACGCTCGTGACCCACGCGGTTCACCAGGAAGTCGACGCACTGCTCCGCGGTCATCTTGCCCAGGTGGAAACTGATCGAAAAGATGATGCGGGCGCAGCGGTGCATACGCCAGAACAGCGCGCCGATGCGGTCCTCGGGCGTCTTGGCAAAGCCCTGGTCCCACATCAGCATCTCCCAGTGGAGGGCCCAGCCCTCCACCGAAAAGGGTGTCTCGAAGATTTCGCGATACGGGCGGTAGCGCTCGCCCATGAACTCCTGCAGGAAGTGGCCGGGGATGACTTCGTGAAACGCCGTCGCGCGCGCGAAGTGTACGTTGTTGCCGCGCATGGTCATCATCTTCTGCTCCTCGGTCATGCTCTCGACCGGGTACGATACGATGATCACCTCGCCGCCCAGAAAGAAGGGATTGATGCGCTGCCGCTCGGGCGACATCATCTGCATGCGCCAGGTCTCCGCGGCCAGCGGCGGCACGGTCACCAGGTTGTGCTGACCCACGAAATCGACGGCTTCCTCCACCAGCTTCAGGATGAGCGCCGGCTGTTGTCCGGGCGGCACGTAATCGGCTTTGACGTGTTCCAGCGCCTTCTTCCAGTCGTCGCCGTAGCCCAGTTCGCGGGAGGCCTTCAGCATCTCGCGATCGCACCAGGCGAATTCGCGATTGGCGATCTCCAGCAGCTCCTCCGGCGTGTAGGGGATCATCTCGTACGCCAGCTCACTCACCAGCATGTCGCGGCCCACGGCATCGCCGACGATGGTGTCGCGGTCGCCGGGCTTGATGCCGGCCAGTTTCTCGCGGATCAGGCCGGCGTACTTCTCCATGGCGGCGGCCGTGTTCTTGTAAGGCTGGGTTACCCACCAGGTGAACATGGGATCGTAGCCGTCGTAGAACTCGAACCAGCCTTTCAGCATCTCCCGCAGGCGGTCGACCGTGCGCGCAGCGCGAAAGGCGGCGGTCTTCTGGATCTGGATGGCGCCGTTTTTGGGGGGATTGCCGATGCGTTTGGACAACTCGTCGATCTGGTGCGAGACCTTTTCCAGAGCGGCTGCGGCCGCCGGCGGATCCACCGGATCGACGCGCTGGCGGGCGTCCTTCAGCTCGATGAGAGCCGGCGCGAACGGCAGCAGTTCGGCGATCTCCTCCGCGCGCTTGTGGTTCAAATCGAGCTGGCGCAGCTCGTGATCCAGCTTGTTGCGGAAGAGGATATAGTCGACGCGGCCTTCCTGCGGCAGCGCGTTGAAGTCGATGTGTGGCAGGGCCGCGCGCCAGGCCTCGTAGAAGCGCCGCATGACGCGCTCGGTATTCGGGGAAAGCGGAGTGTCGTAGAACGTCCGCAGGCTGCGCAGATCGGCGCGATAGCGCTCCAGCAGCGGCCCCAGATCGGCGGGCGCCTGCCCCAGAATTTCGCGCGGATCGGGAGCCCCGTAGGGAGCCGGCTGCGGACGGCGGATGGCTTGCGCGCTGAGCAGAGCGGCAGCACCGAGCCACAGAGTAATAGTACGGGTAGTCGTGAAGTTCAAATGCTAATAGTTATATCGCACTTGAAGAGTTCGGGGGCGGCGCTAAACTCGTAAGGTATGTCTCGATCCGTGCGGACCCCGGCGCGCCTCCCGAGGGCGCCACGTACACGGTAACGGTGTCCAGTTCCGCGATCAGCACGGGCCCGACAAAAGGCAAGGTGACCGTTACCGATACGATTCCGGCCGGCCTGACCCTGGTCTCCATGGCGGGCAGCGGATGGACCTGCGCATCCAAGACCTGCACGCGGACCGACGCGCTCGCCGCCGGGAAAAGCTACCCCGCCGTTACGGTGACGGTAAACGTGTCAGCCAGCGCGCCGGCGCACGTCACGAACAAAGTCACCGTGTCGGGCGGCGATTCTCCGGCCGCGAGCGCGTCGGACGTGACGACCGTCGATTAGGCGACCTGTGGCCGGCACGGAGGCTCCCGCTACAGCCCCGAGGTGGGTATCTCCAGCTTCGCGGGCGCCGCCGCGCTTCTTTCCTGGCGGTCGCGCACGCGCTTGGGCACGGAGAACCGGAATGAGTTGCCCGGCACCGTCGAAACCAGTTCCCGGACTACGTAAGTGCCATTGATCTCCTCGAGCCGCAGGCAGTTCTTCCTGGACTCCTGGTATGACTCAATCGGGGCCAGCAAAGTGGCATGCAGACCCTCGCCTTCCAGGTTGATCAGCGTAACCCCGGTGATTTCCCGGCTCACGGAGAACTGGTAATCGCCTGGGGGCAGCAGCGTATTGCCCCAGTATGCCTCCGACGGCAGGACGAAGGATCCTTTCAATCCGGTGGCTGCGCTGGCAACTGCGCCGGTGGAGCCGAGCAACAGAGTGACAAGCACAAAACCGGGTGCGTATCGTCTTACTAAGTTCATAACCATCTCCTCTTTGTGACTAGCTTGCTATTGGCTAAGACGATCCGTGGCGCGGTGCGTATGTCAGGAGGAGGTCAATAATTTGTAAACTGGTTATCCGGAGGGCGAGGCAGATGAAACATTACAGTTGGGACAAGATCGAACGCGAAGCGCTGAATCCGCGCATGTGGCGCAAGATCATTACCGGCGAGAAGGCCATGGTGGCGCAAGTCTTCATCGCCAAGGGCGCGCAGGTTCCGGAGCACCATCACGAGAGCGAACAGATTACCTACATCCTGGAAGGTGCGCTGGAGTTCTACATCGAAGGACAGACCGTGGTGGTGTCCGCGGGCCAGGTGCTGCACATCCCCTCCAATGTGCCGCACCGCGCCGTGGCGCTCGAAGACACCCTCGATCTGGATATTTTCAGTCCCGTCCGCCACGACTGGCTCACGCGCCAGGACGATTATCTGCGCCGCGGGTAGATCTATGGACCTCGGAATCAAGGATCGGGTGGCGGTGGTGGCCGCATCCAGTCAGGGCCTGGGCAAGGCCGTGGCCTGGGGACTGGCGCGGGAAGGCGCGCGGGTGGCTATGTGCGCGCGCAACCAGGAAACGCTGGGGGCGGCAGCCGGGGAGATCCGGCGCGATACCGGCGCGGAGGTGATGAACTGTGTCGTGGATGTCACCGCGGCCGAAGCGGTAACGCAGTTCATTGCCGCGGTCGTGGAGCGCTTTGGCCGCGTGGATATCTGCGTGGCGAACGCCGGCGGACCTCCGGCGAAGAGCTTCGCGGATACCAGCCGGGAGGACTGGCGCCGGGCGGTCGAGCTCAATCTCATGAGCACGGTCTCCTTGGCCCGGGAGACCTTGCCGCTGATGCAGCGCCAGGGATGGGGACGATTCATCGCCATCACCTCGGTGGCGGTGAAGCAGCCGGTGGAGAACCTGGTTCTCTCCAACTCGGTCCGCAGCGCGGTCAGCGGGCTGGTCAAGACGCTTTCCCAGGAATATGGGAGCGGCGGCGTACTGGTCAACAGCGTCTGTCCGGGCTACATGGCCACCGCGCGGCTGATCGAGCTGGGGCGCAAGATGGCCGCCAAGGAGGGCGTCGATCCGGCACGGATCGAGGAGAGATGGGCGCGCCAAGCCGCGCTGGGCCGCGTGGGACGCCCCGAGGAGTTCGCGGACCTGGTGGTGTTTCTGGCCTCCGAGCGTGCCAGTTACATCACCGGATCGTCCATTTCCGTGGATGGCGGCCTGGTGAAAGGTGTGTACTGAACATCTCGCGCGCGAAGGGTACCCGGAATCACATTGGGGTAAGATGGATCGAAGCACCCAGACCGCCATATGCAACAATACGATCTGATCGTCATCGGTTCCGGGCCGGCGGGCCAGCGTGCCGCCATACAAGGCGCCAAATCCGGTAAGCGCGTTGCCCTTGTCGAAAAGCGCGAAGTGGTGGGCGGAGCGTGCATCAACACCGGCACCATACCCAGCAAGACCACCCGCGAGGCGGTTCTGCACCTCACCGGATTCGCGTATCAGGGCATCTACGGCGTCAATTACCGGGTGAAAGAGAAAATCACCATGGCCGACCTGGGCTTCCGCGTGCAGCACGTGATCAAGACGGAGACCGACATCACCCAGGCGCAGCTTTCCCGCAACGGCATCGAGGTGATTTACGGTACCGCCCGGTTCGTGGACTCCACGCACATCCGGGTGGAGAGCAGCCGCGGCGTATCGGATTATGAAGCCGGCGTCATCATTATCGGAACGGGCACCAAGCCCGCGGTTTCGCCCAAGGTGCCCCTGAACGGCACCACGATCATCGACAGCGACCAGATTCTGCAGATGCCGGAGATCCCCAAGATCATGATCGTGGTGGGCGGCGGCGTGATCGGCGTGGAGTACACCTGCATGTTCGCGGCGCTGGGCGTGCGTGTGATCCTGGTGGAGAAACGGCCCCGCCTGCTGGAGTTTGCGGATCAGGAAATCGTGGAGGCGCTCTCCTATCATCTGCGCGATCATCGCGTCACCATGCGGCTCAACGAAGAGGTGGAAAGCGTGGAAGAGACGCCGGGCGGCGGCGTGGTCGCCAACCTGATGAGCAGGAAAAAGATCTCCGGCGACGCGCTGCTGTATGCCGTGGGCCGGCAGGGCAACGTCGAAGAGCTGGACCTGCCGGCGGCCGGTCTGGCAGCCGACAATCGCGGGCGGATTCCGGTGGACGACTGCTATCGCACCAAGCAGCCCAACATCTTCGCCGTCGGCGACGTCATCGGGTTTCCCAGCCTGGCGTCGGTTTCGATGGAGCAGGGCCGTATCGCCGCCGCCAAAGCTTTCGGCCTGCCGGTGCATTCCAACCCGGCCACCTATCCGTACGGCATTTACACCATTCCGGAGATTTCATTTATCGGCAAGACCGAGGAGCAGTTGACCGACGAAGATGTGCCCTACGAGGTGGGCGTGGCGTTCTACCGGGAGATCGCCCGCGGCCAGATCCGCGGCGATACTACCGGACGTCTGAAGCTGATCTTCCACCGCGAGACGCGCGAGATTCTGGGCGTGCACATCATCGGCGAGGGGGCCGCCGAGCTGCTGCACATCGGCCAGGCGGTCATGATTCTGAAAGGCACGATGGATTACTTCGTCGATACGGTCTTCAATTATCCGACGCTGGCCGAGTGTTACAAAGCCGCCGCGTTTAACGGCATCAATAAACTGACGCGATTATAAGGTGGAGAACTGACATGGGGCAAACGATCGGCGTCCTGGCGACCAGGCAAGTCGCGGTGGGAGTGGTGGAGGACAATGCACTATCCGGGACGATTCGGGTCTTTCCCGATGCATCCGAGAATCCCGATGCGCTCCGCGCCATGACCGGTGACGAGATTGCCGAATTGATCGGGCAGCAGGTGCTATTGTCGGCCGGCGGCCGGCAGATCGAGTGCGTCGGCGTGGGTTTTCCGGGAGTCATTCGCAACGGCGTCGTGGAGGAGTCTCCCAATCTGCAGCAGATCAAAGGCTTCGGTTTCGAGGCGGCTCTGTGCGGCGTCCTGGCCCGCGGCGGCCTGAAGACCTCCGTGCTGGTCTCTAACGACGCCGACGCCATCGCGGCCGGAGTCGCGGCCACCCGCGGCCATCTGGAGAAGGTGATCCGCATATGGTACCTGGGCGACGGCGTGGGGTTCGGACGTTACCCGCGCACGGAGGGTGTGTGGGAGGGCGGCCATATGGTGGTTTCGCTGAATCCCAAAGAACACTATTGCGGCTGCGGCGGCGTGGGGCACCTGGAAGGCATCGTGGGTCACCGGGCTATGCGCCTGCGGTTCCTGGATATGGAGCCGGAAGAGGTTTTCGCCGCCGCGCACGAGGGCGACGAACGGTGCAGCACCTTCGTGAAACTGTGGCATCGCGCGCTGGCCGCGGCCTCGGCCAGCAGCATTCACTTGGATGGGCCGGGCAAGTTCTTCATCATGGGACCGAAT
The DNA here is from genome assembly GCA_035499555.1 of Bryobacteraceae bacterium. Taxonomy (GTDB): domain Bacteria; phylum Acidobacteriota; class Terriglobia; order Bryobacterales; family Bryobacteraceae; genus Bog-159. Next base: position 12,402 of record DATJYO010000043.1, on the reverse strand, counting down.
GCACAATACGTGGACCTGGGCCTGGTGGGCCAATACATCCACGAGATGGTGAAGATGAGCCCGCTGCAGGGCAGCCTGTTCGAGATCATTTCAAGCAGCACCGAACTGGCTATCGTCGGCGCCGCGGTGAACGCCCGCCGCGGGTAAGGTTCAGCGCGATTCGATGACTTCCGCGATCCGGGCCGGATCGTTCGGCACCACCACCGGCTGATTCCCGAAGCGCGCCTCGATCGCGGTTCCGTCCGGCGCCTCCAACGCTCCCGTGTGATAGCGATAAATATAGTCGGGGTCCTTCAACAGATTCCCGGTCAGGACCGCCACCACGTCCGCGGAAGGCGCCACCACTCCGGAAGCGGACAGCTTGCGCAGGCCGGCCAGCGTAGCCGCCGAGGCCGGCTCGCAGCCGATGCCGCAGCGTCCGATGACGGCCTTGGCATCCGCGATCTCCTGTTCGGTCACCTGTTCCACGACGCCGCCGGAGCACGCCACCTCGCGCAGAGCTTTGGGCCAGGAAACCGGATCGCCGATCTTGATGGCTGTCGCCAGGGTTTCCGGATGGCCCACCGCCTGGTAAGCGCGGCCGGGCGCGCGCATCAGTTCGTAGAATGGCGCTGCGCCGGCCGCTTGCACCACGGCCAGCCGCGGCATCTTGGCGATGAAGCCCGCGGCGCGCAGCTCGCGTAGCGCCTTGCCGAAAGCGGCGGTATTGCCCAGGTTGCCGCCCGGCAGCACGATCCAGTCCGGCGCGTGCCAATCCCGCTGATCGAGCATCTCGACGATGATGGTTTTTTGCCCCTCGATGCGGAACGGGTTGATGGAATTCAGGAGATAAATCCCCAATTCTTCGGCCAGCACGCGCACCAGGGCCAGGATCTGATCGAAGTTGGCTTCCACCTGCAGCGTGCGCGCGCCGTATTCCAGGGCCTGCGCCAGCTTGCCGTAGGCGATGTTGCCGTGCGGTATAAAGACGATCGGCTGCAGGCCCGCCGCGCTGGCGTAGGCGGCCATGGAGGCGGAAGTGTTTCCGGTGGACACGCAGGCCACGCGCGGCTTGCCGAGTTGCAGCGCTTGCGCCACGCCGCAGGTCATGCCGTTGTCCTTGAAAGATCCGGTGGGATTGAAGCCCTGATGCTTGAAAGTCAGCGCGTCCAGACCGGCGTAGCCGGCCGCCGCCGGCGCCCCCAGCAGCGGGGTATTGCCTTCGCGCAACGTCACCACCCGGTCGAAGCCATCCAGAAAGGGGATGATCTCGCGATAGCGCCATACGCCGCTTTGATCGAGCGGCGCGTTCGACGTGCGCCGTGCGCGCCAGACCCGTTCCAGATCGGCCGGCGCGGCCGCCGGCGCGGGATAAATGACTTCCAGCAGGCCGCCGCAGCGCGGGCAAGTGTAGATTACTTCAGTGATGGGGAAACGCGCGCGGCAGCCCTCCGCGAAGCAGATGAGTTCAGCGGCCATTGAGCTTTAATTATAACGGCGGGCCGTCGGCGGTTATACTAACCTGCATGCTGGCCGTACACCTGGAGAACGGACGAGTCGCCGTGCGCGATGAGCCGCTTCCGGACCGTCCGCCCGGTTTCGCCCTCATCCGCCTCCTCCGCGCCGGCATCTGTAATACCGACCTGGAACTGCAACGCGGCTATTACGGTTTCGCGGGAACGCCGGGCCACGAATTCGTCGGCGAGGTGGTGGAAGCGGATACGGCGCAGTGGATAGGCCGCCGCGTGGTGGGCGAGATCAACCTGGCGTGCGGCCTCTGCAACTGGTGCCGGCGCGGCCTGGGACGTCATTGTCCGCATCGCACCGTGCTCGGAATCGTGAAGCATCCGGGCGCGTTCCGCGAGTACTTGACGCTGCCGGAACGCAATCTGCACGCCCTGCCGGACACATTGCCTACCGAACGCGCCGTGTTCGTGGAGCCGCTGGCCGCCGCCTGTGAGATACTCGACCAGGTCGCGCTGCCGTGCGCCGCGCAAATCGCGGTGCTCGGCGACGGCAAGCTGGGGCTGCTGATCGCGCTGGTGCTGAATGCCCACGGGTATCGGGTGCATCAGTTCGGGCGTCACTCGGACAAGCTGCGCATCGCGGAACGGGCGGGCGTGGCGGCCGCATCGTCCGGCGGCAGCCTTCCCGAAGCGGCGTACGATTGGGTGGTGGACGCCACCGGCTCCGCGGAAGGACTACGCCAGGCCGTCGGCATGACCCGCCCGCGGGGCACGGTGATTCTGAAATCCACGGTGCACGGTCTGGCCGGCATCGATACGGCGCCGGTGATTGTCAACGAGATCACACTGGTCGGATCCCGCTGCGGACGCTTCGCACCGGCGCTCGACCTGTTGACCCGCAACCTCATTCCGGTCGAGGCGATGATCTCCGGCGAATTTCCGCTCGCCGAAGCGCCGCGCGCCTTCGCCCAAGCCGCCGGGAAAGGCACGCTCAAGGTCCTGCTGCGATGACCCGCCGCTTCTGGATGGCGCTGGCGCCCCGCGGCATCTTCGTCTATGAGAACGGCAGCGACCGCCACAATCAACTGCTGAAACTGTTCCTCGGCTTTCGCATCCTGCGCTACGAAGATGCCGACGCCTTTCCCGACTGGAATCCCAGCGCGAAGGTCCGCCTGGAGCGCTTGGTGGCGGAGAAGTCGCGGGATTAACATTTACAACATGAACGCTCATCGGTTTTGCGTCGCGCTACTCGCGGCCAGCGCTGCCTTCGCGCAAAGGCCCATCGTGATCCACGCCGCCCGCCTGCTGGACGTCGAATCGGGCAAGGTGTGGACGCCCGGTGAAGTGCTGGTCAAAGGCGAGCGCATCGCGGAGGTGGGGCCCGCGGTGGCGCATCCCGCGGATGCCGAGGTCGTCGATCTGGGCGACCGCACCCTGCTGCCCGGTCTGATCGACGCGCACGTGCACCTGTTCCTGCACCCCGGCGCGGAGGACTTGCAGACGGTGGAGGAATCCGTGCCCCAGCGGACGATCCTGGCGACCCTGGCCGCGCGCGCGGATCTGATGGCCGGATTCACGGCCGAGCGGGACATGGGCACCGAGGGCGCGGGGTCGGCCGACACCGCCGTACGGAATGCCATCAATCAGGGTTTGATCCCGGGGCCGCGGATGCGCATCAGCGGCAATGCGGTGGATATTCTGGGCGGGCACGAGGACGCCATCAACTACAATCCGGCGCAGCACGTCCTGCCCAACGCCACCTGGGCCAACAGCACGGCCGAACTGGTGACGGTGATCCGGGAGCAGTTCAAAGAGGGTGCGGACTTCATCAAAATCTACGAGACCGGCCGCGATTCGCTGCACGATGGCAAGTTTTCCACGCCGTATCAGTTCACCGAAGCGGAGTTGCGCGCCGCGGTGGAGGAAGCCGCGCGCGTGGGCAAACACGTGGCGGTGCACGCCACCGGCGAACCGGGTACGCTCTATGCCGCGCGCGCCGGGGTGGTCTCGATCGAACACGCCTTCCAGTTGAGCGAGGAGACCATGCGGCTGATGCGCGAGCGGCACATCTTCGCGCTGCCTACGTTCGCCATCATCGAATATTTCGCCGAGCATGCCGCCTCGCCGCGGCAAGCGGAAAACGAACGCCGCATGCTGGAGTTCCACGCCGCGGAGTTTCGCCGGCAGCTAGCGGCGGGGGTGCCGATAGCGATGGGCTCCGACGTGGGGCCTTTTCCGCACGGCACGCAGGCACGCGAGTTCGTCCTGATGGTGAAGTACGGTATGTCGCCGCTGGCCGCGCTGCAAGCCGGCACGCTGAACGGAGCGCACGTGCTGGGCTGGCAGGATCGCATCGGCACGCTCAAAACCGGCTATCTCGCCGATATCGTGGCGGTGCCGGGCAACCCGCTCCAGGATATTTCGGTACTGGAGAAGGTCAGCTTCGTGATGAAGGACGGCGCCATCTATAAACGGTAGTACGCCGCGCTATAAGATAAGTTGAGATTGGAATAATGGCTCTTCGACTCAACTTACCTGCAACCCTTTTTGTTTGCGGTTTAGCGTTGTGTGCCCAATCCCCACCCACCTTGTCGGTAGACGCCGGCGCAGGCCGCCATGCGATCAGCCCCTACATTTACGGTGTCAACGAATGGAGCGACAACGGCTTCGAGCACCTCATGCACGTCCCCCTGGTCCGCTGGGGCGGCGACGATGCCACCAGCTACAACTGGCAAAACAGCGTTAAAAACAATACGGGCGACAATCCCTGGTGCTACGAAAACTACGGCGTGAGCCCAGGTTTTGACGGCTTTCACGCCGCCAACCTGGCGGTGGGTACGGTGAGCCTGGGAACCATTCCCCTGATGGATTGGTCTCCCAAATCCGCCGGCGAGTGCAGCTTCAGTGTGAAGAAGTACGGCCCGCAAACCGCCGCCAATCCCGACAATGCCGATTGCGGCAACGGCATTCTGAACGGCACCGGGCAGCAGATCCGGAACGATCCCAACGACGCCTACATCCCGGTAACCGACGCGTTCGCCCGGCAGTGGGTCGAGCACATCCTGGGTGCATACGGCCCTGCGGGCGCCGGCGGCGTGCGCCTCTGGAGCATGGATAACGAGCCGGAGTGGTGGTCTTCCAATCACGCCGATGTGTACCCGCAAGCCGCGACCTATGATGACATGCTGGCGCGCAACATCAAGTGGGCGACCGCCGTCAAGACAGTGGACCCCAGCGCGCTGGTCACCGGTCCGGTGCCCGGCGGCTGGTCCGGCATGCTGTTCTCCCGCGCCGATATGAATAGCGGCTGGGGCACTCTCCCCTATCAATACTGGGACAATCCCACGGATCAGAAGGCGCACGGCGGTATCGCCTGGATTCCCTACTATCTGCAAAAGATGCAGCAGGCCGGCGCACAAGCCGGTTATCGCCTGCTGGACTTCCTGGACGTACACGGTTATATCGCGCCCGGCAGTCTCAGCGGCTCGGCGGGCGATGCGGCCATGGAAACGCTGCGCATGACCTCCACCCGCGCGCTTTGGGACCCCAACTACATCGTGCCCAACGGCGGCATCTACGACGCTACGGGAGCCCAGGTGGCGCCGCAACTGGTTCCGCAACTGCACCAGTGGGTAGATCAAAACTATCCCGGTACCAGGCTGGCCATCACCGAATACAGTTGGGGCGCGCTCGACAGCATCACCGGCGCCATCGCGCAAGCCGACATCCTGGGAATTTTCGGCGCGTACGGCCTGGATCTGGGGACGCTGTGGGGCACGCCCGGACCCTTGGATCCGGGCGCCTTCGCCTTCAAGATCTTTCTGAATTACGACGGCTCCGGCGGCCAGTTCGGCGGCACGGGTATCCTGGCCGGCAGCAGCGATCCGGATACATTGTCGATCTTCGCGGCGCAGCGCTTCGATTCGGCGCTGACTGTCCTGGTGCTCAACAAGACCGCCAACAGCATCACGGACAGCATCGGCTTGGCCAATTTCACCGCGGCGGGCACGGCCCAAGCCTGGCAGTACAGCCCGGCGAATCTCACCGCGATCGTGCGCCAGAGCCCGGATATCAACGTCACCGGCGGCAGTCTGAGCGCCACGTTTCCGGCATATTCGATGACCCTGCTGGTGATCCCGCAGGCGCCGAGCGCCATGCCCGTACCGCAGCCCGCGGTCTCCGCGGTGACCAGCGCGGCATCCTACGACGCCACCGGCGTCTCGCCCGGCGAGATCGTCACGATTTTCGGCCAGGGGATGGGACCCGCCGCCCTGGCCAATCTCGAAGTCGATGCCAACGGCGTGCTGAGCGACGCGATCGGCGGCGTGCAGGTCTTCTTCAATGGCTACGCCGCGCCCTTGATTTATGTCCAGGCGGCGCAGGTCAGTGCCATCGTGCCGTACGAGATCGCCGGAGTCAAAGCAGTAAACCTGGTCCTCGTCTACCAGGGGAATGCATCGGCGCCGTTTCCGGTGACGGTGGCCGCCGCCAAGCCGGCCATCTTCACCAACGATTCTTCGGGCCGCGGCCAGGGCGCCATCCTCAACCAGGATTACAGCCGTAACGGGCCATCCAAACCGGCGCCGCGCGGGCAATACATTTTCATCTACGGTACCGGCGAAGGCCTGACCACGCCGCCGGGCGTGGATGGCCGCATCTCCGGGACGCCGCTGCCCCAGGTGAGCCTGAAATGTTCGGCTACCATCGGCGGGCAGGCCGCGGCGCTGAACTATTGCGGCGAAGCGCCGGGAGCCACGGCGGGCCTGGTGCAGGTCAATGCCTTGATACCGGACTCGGTCACGCCCGGCAGCGCCGTGCCGGTCACGATCAGCATCAATGGCGTGACCAGCCAGGCGGGAGTGACCGTCGCGGTTCAATGATGCAGGAGTTCAAATGTGGACCTCGCTTCGTGTTTGGGCAGCCGCACTCGTCGCCGTGTGGTGCCTGCGCGCGCAGACCGCGCCCGCGCTGGCCGTGGATGCCGGCGCCAACCGCCACCCCATCAGTCCCTACGTTTACGGCATCAACGAGTATGCGGATTCCGGACTGGGCGCCATCATGCACATTCCGCTGCGGCGTTTCGGCGGCGATGCCACTACTACCTACAATTGGCAGCTCGATGTTGCGAACGCCGCGTCCGACTGGTACTTCGAGAACGGCTTCCAGGGTGCCGGCGGCAGCAGCCTCGCGCTGCCGGACGGTTCCTCGTTCGATCTGTTTCATGAAGCCGACCTGGCAACCGGCACCCTGAGCCTGGGCACCATCTCCCTGCTGGACTGGACGCCGAAAGACAGCACGAGCTGCAGCTTCAGCGTGGCCCGGTACGGCGCGCAGCAGCAGGTGAACCCGTACGATGCCGACTGCGGCAACGGCATCCGCACTAACGGCCAGCAGATCGTCAACGATCCGCACGACGCGTATCAGCCCATCGATCCGGCGTATCCGCAGAACTGGGTAAGCTACCTGGTGAAGCGATACGGTCCGGGCAACGCCGGCGGCATCGCCCTCTGGAGCATGGACAACGAACCGGAATGGTGGTACGGCGTCCATACCGATATTTTCCAGACCCTGGGCACGTACGACGATACGATGTCGCGCAACCTCGAACGCGCGCAAGCCGTGAAGAGCGCGGATCCCACCGCGCTGGTCACCGGGCCCGTACCCGCCGGATGGCTGGGCTATTTCTACTCGCGTACGGACATGCAGAGCGGATGGAACACCGCGCCTTACCAGTTCTGGGACAATCCCACCGATCAGAACGCGCACGGCGGCATTCCGTGGGTCGAGTATTACCTGCAGCAGATGAAACAGTTCGAGCAGCAGCACGGCTACCGGCTGCTGGATGTGTTGGACGTTCACGGCTACGTGGCGCCCGGTGCGTTGCCCGATGACGCCGCCGATCCCGCTACGGAGACGCTCCGCATGACGTCCACCCGCGCGCTGTGGGATCCGAACTACCTGGTCCCCGGCGGCGGCTTTCAGGACGCGGGCGGCAACGAGGTGGCGCCGCAGCTCATCCCGCGCATGCACCAATGGGTCGATGCGAATTATCCCGGCACGAAGCTCGCGATTACGGAATATTGGTGGCACGCGCTGGGCAGCATCACGGGCGCAATTACGCAAGCCGACGTGTTGGGCATCTTCGGCCGCGAGTCGCTGGACTACGGCACCCTGTGGGGACCGCCGGCGGCCGGCGATCCCGGCGCTTTCGCCTTCAAGATCTTCCTGAATTACGACGGCGATGGCGGCCAGTTCGGCAACACGAGCGTCTCCGCTTCCAGCAGCGATCCCGACACGCTTTCCATCTTTGCCGCGCATCGCGTGGATTCGGCGCTCACCATTCTGGTGCTCAACAAAACCACCCGTGACATTACCGATAGCATCAAACTCGCCCACTTCACGCCCGCTGGAACCGCCCAGGTGTGGCAGTACAGTCCGGCGAATCTGTCGGCGATCGTCCGGCAGAGCGCCGATCTCAACGTATCGGGCGGCGATCTCGGCACGACATTTCCGGCATACTCCATGACCCTGCTGGTGGTGCCGGAAGCGCTGAGCGCCATGCCGGCGCCGCAACCGGTGGTCTCCGCGGTGACCAGCGCGGCTTCTTACGACGCTTCCGGAGTCTCGCCCGGAGAAATCGTCACGCTCTTCGGCCAGGGGATGGGACCCGCCAGTTTGGCAAACCTGCAGGTGAATCCCAACGGAGTTTTGAGCAATTCGATCGGCGGCGTCCAGGTATTCTTCAACGGCTACGCCGCACCCTTGATTTACGCCATGGCGACGCAGTTGAGCGCCATTGTGCCTTACGAAATCTCGGGTCAACAGACGGCCAACGTGATCGTGGTTTATCAGGGCAACGCATCGACGCCGTTCCCGGTGACGTTGGCGGCGGCCAGGCCGGCCATCTTCACCAACGATTCTTCGGGGCACGGGCAGGGTGCGATTCTCAACCAGGACTACAGCCGCAATGGACCCGCCAATCCCGCGCCGCGCGGCCAATACGTCTTCATATACGGCACCGGCGAAGGTCTGACCACCCCTCCGGGCGTGGACGGCCGCATATCCGGCACGCCCCTGCCGCAGGCGATCCTGAAGTGTTCGGCCACCATTGGCGGCCAATCCGCGACGCTGAACTATTGCGGCGAAGCGCCCGGAGCCACCGCGGGCCTGGTGCAGGTCAACGCGCTGATCCCCGCGTCCGTGGCCCCGGGCGGCAGTGTCCCGATCGCCATTTCCATCAACGGCGTCAGCAGCCAGACCGGAGTCACGGTCGCAGTGAGGTAACCATGCGAAAGATTCTCGTCCTTGCAAGCCTGACAGTTTGGGGCGCCGCCGCCCAGCAGTCCGGCCCGGCGCTTTCCATCGACGCGAACGCCAACCGGCATCCCATCTCGCCCGATATCTACGGCATCAATTTCTATTGGACTCTGCCGGGCGCGTCCGACCCCGGTTACAACGCGCAGTCCGCCGCCGCGCTGGCGATCCGGCCGACGGCGCGCCGCTGGGGTGGCAACTCCACCAGCACCTATCATTGGCAGTACCAGGTCTGGAACCTGGCCGCGGATTGGTATTACGAAGTGCTGCCGCCGGCCAGTCCCACATTCAACCAGTATGCCGACCTGGTCAGCACCACGGGCGGCAAGATGCTGGGCACGATCCCCGTGCTGGGCTGGCTGCCCAAGGCGAATCAGGAGATGTGCAGCTTCAACGTCGCCAAGTACGGGCAGCAATGCTCGGTGGATCCGTACGCCCAATACCATCCCGTAACCTGCGGCAACGGCGTGGTGCTGAGCTCGACCTGTGCCGCGAATCCGGTCTACATCAAGAACGATCCCACCGACGATTACGCCCAGTTCGATCCGTCGTTTCAGCAGCAATGGATCGACAGCCTCTTGCAGCGTTACGGCCCGGCCAACCAGGGTGGGGTGGCTATCTGGAGCCTGGATAACGAGCCGATCTGGTGGGACACCACGCATCGCGATATCCACCCCGATCCGTATAGCTATGACGAGCTGCTCCACACCAACTTGACCTACGCCGCGGCGATCAAGCAGGCCGACCCCACGGCTCTGGTGAGCGGTCCGGTCAACGACAATTGGGCTTCTCTGTGGTTCTCCAAGAAAGACATTCAGGCCGGCTGGAGCTCACCGGGCGGCCAATGGTATAGCAACCCGGTGGACTACGCCGCCCACGGCAGCACGCCGCTGCTGGCCTGGTACCTGCAACAGTTCCAGCAATACGAACAGCAGCACGGCCAGCGGCTCCTGGACTACGTGGATCTGCACGCCTACATCGCGCCTGCGTCGGTGCAGGACAACCAGGTGAATGGCGTCACGCCGCCGGAATCCGCCGCCGTGCAGGCGCTACGCCTGGAATCGACGCGCGAGTTCTGGGATCCCACTTACACAGTCAGCGGCGACTACTGGATCGTGGATCCGTTTAACCACGGCGCGGCCATCGCCCCGTATTTCATTCCCCGCGTCGAGCAGATCATCGCCCAGAATTATCCCGGCACCAAGCTCGCCATCACCGAGTACAACTGGTACGCCTTCGACACATTGAACGGCGGCTTGGCCCAGGCCGACCTGCTGGGTATCTTCGGCGCCCAGGGATTGGATCTGGCCACGCTTTGGGGCCAGCCCAAGCCCACCGATCCGGCGGCGTTCGCCTACAAGATGTACCGCAATTACGACGGCATCGGCGGCGCCTTCGGCGAAACCGGCGTGCAGGCAATCAGCGCGAATCAGAGCCAGCTAGCCGTGTATGCGGCGCTGCGCGCCGACTCCAATCTGACGGCTATCGTCATCAACAAGACCGGCAACGACCTCAGCAGCACGCTCACACTCGGCAATTTTCAAGCCGGATCGGCGGCGCAGGTTTGGCGTTACAGCGGCGCGAACCTCGGCGCCATCGTGCAACAGCCGGACGCCGCCTTGAACGCCGGCGCTCTGACCGCTACGTTCCCCGCCAATTCGATTACCATGTTGGTGATTCCGCCCGCCAGTTACGCGGTCCCCAAGCCGGTGGTGGCGGCGGTGACCGACGCGGCTTCCTACGGGAAGAGGATAGCCCCGGGCGAAATGGTGGTGGTGTGGGGCTCCGGCATGGGACCCGCGAATCTCGCGGGGTTGATGCAGGATGCCGACGGACTGGTGAGCACCAGCGTGGCCGGCGTCCGCGTGCTGTTCGACGGCGTTCCCGCGCCGGTGGTCTACGTATCGGACAAACAGATTGCGGTGGTGGCGCCTTACTTCGGAACCGCCGGCACCACTACGCACGTGCAGGTGGAGTATCAAGGCGTCCGCTCGGATCCGCTAGCGGTGGCGATATCGCCCACCGCTCCGGCGCTGTTCACCATGAACCAGCAGGGCTGGGGGCAGGGGGCCATTCTCAATAACGCGGATTACAGCGTGAACGGCCTCGCCCACCCGGCGTCCCGCGGCCAGTATGTCCTGCTCTACGGCACCGGCGAAGGCATCACCGATCCGCCGGGTGTGGACGGGCGCCTGGCCACCGGCATCCTTCCCAAGCCGCTGGCCAGGGTCACCGTGCAGATCGGCGGGCAGAACGCCAATGTCACCTACGCCGGCGCCGCGCCCGGCTTCATGCCGGGATTGTTTCAGATCGACGCACAGGTACCCCAGAACGCGCCGGCCGGGAATACCGTGCCCGTGGCGGTGACCATCGGCGATACCACCTCGCAGACTCTGGTCACCATGGTGATTCAATAGCGGCCTGGCTCAGTTTGCCGCCGGACGAATCTCAGCCAGCAAGGCATCCACCTGGCGGACCACCTGGCCGTTCGGCGCGATGTGGATGCCGCACTCTTTTTCGCCTTCCTGCTCCCACCACCAGCGGCCGGCGCGTGGGTCCTCGCAATCGAAGACCGCGCGCGTGCAGGGGCCGCAGCCGATGCTCGGGAATCCCTTGGCGTAGAGCGGATGCACCGGCACATCGTGGCGGCGGATGTACTCTTCCACGTCTTGCCTGTCCCAATCGGCCAGCGGGCTGATCTTCACCACGCCGTCGCGCGTTTCGGCTTTGGGAATATGAGCACGCGACTCCATCTGCGAGCGCCGCAGTCCCACCACCCAGGCGCGCAGACCGGCCAGCTTGCGTGCGAGCGGCCGCACCTTGCGCACGTGGCAGCACAACTTGCGCAGGGCGATCTCGCGATAAAAGAGGTTCGGGCCGTGCGCCGCGATCATGGATTCCACTTCCACGGCCTCCGGAAAAACGATCTCGACCTTGATGCCGTACCGCTGCCGCACGGTCTCCACCATCTGGTGCGTCTCTTCCGGCAACCGGCCGGTGTCGATGGTGAAGACCCGCACCCGCGGATCGATGCGGGTGGCCATGTCGATCACCACCATACCTTCTTTTTGAAAGCTGGTGGAAATGGCCAGCGAATCGCCGAAGGTTTCCAGGGCCCAAGCCAGCACGTCCGGGGCGCCAAGGGATTCGAGATCGGGCAAATGTACCAATCTCTATCAAGATATGGGATATTCTCTCGAAAGTCAAGCCGGAGGGGCCGGTTCGTTGAGTTCATCGTCTGGTCTTGATCTCGCCCGCGTCGGCCGGCGGCGCATTCTCGACGCCGCTGACAATCCCGGCCTCGTAGGCCTGTCCTTCTTCCAGCAACTCGCGGACGCTTTCCGAGTCGGCCGCTGCGTCGCCGGACAGGCCTTGCAAGTCGCCGGCCTGTACGGACTCCGCGGGGTCGGCGCTGGCTTTGAGCCGGGTAACATCCAAGACATTCTCCTCGCCCGGTGCGCTGGGAGGCTTGACCGCTCGTTTCTTGCGTCGCATGACGGAAGGTGGGAGAGCATACCGAGGTCCATTTGGGGGTCGAGCGAGCACGTTAATGTTAAGATGGATGCAGAATGTCGGGGCGTAGCGCAGCCTGGTAGCGCACCTGCCTTGGGCGCAGGGGGTCGGAGGTTCAAATCCTCTCGCC
>DATJYO010000042.1:0-3805 GCA_035499555.1 Bryobacteraceae bacterium | reverse complement strand
ACGGCCGGCACTGGGCAATCTCGACGTCGGCGCCGAAGCGGACGTGGCCGTCCTCCGCCTGGAGACGGGCCGGTTCGGGCTGCTCGATTCGGCCGGCGCCAGGATGCCGGGAACTCAACACATCGTCTGCGAACTGACTCTGCGCAAGGGCGCGGTCTCGTGGGACCTGAACGGCCTGGCGAGCGAGGATTGGAAGGCCTTCAAATATCGCAAAGGGCCGTTCTTCAAGAAATGAAAATCCACGGACTACGCAAAGTGGTAATTCTTCGCCGGGTCGTCCCAGATTACCTTCTTCTGGTTCTTGTATGAGATCGTCGCCATGTGGCCGCTGATGGCGGCCTGCTGCCCCACGGGCGGCGGCGCGATCGGCTTCTCCTTGCCCAGAACGCTCATGATGAAATTGCGGAAGTGATTGATGGCGCCGTCGGATTCCTTGTACTCCTGCGGCCCGTTGATGTGGACAGCGGCGCGCGCCTTGATGGCCTCGGGCGCGCGGTTGGGCGCGTTGGGCCGCCGCGAATTGTACATTTCCGCTTCGAAGTAGAGGTCCTGGCGGTTCATTACGCGGATGGTGCCTTCGTTTCCGCAGATCTCCTCGCCATAGCCGAAGAACTCGTTGCCCAGATAGCAACTGTAGTTGACCTGCAGTTTGTCAGGGTAATCGTAGATGGCGCTCAGGCAGTCGGGCACGTCGCGGTCGTCAGTCCGGTCGGTCCAGCGATAGATGCCGCCGCTGGCCATGCAGCTCCGGGGCACGGTCTTGTCGAGCATGAAATTGACGATGTCGGTCTGGTGTACCAGCAGGTCGGTGGAGATGCCGCCGGAATAGTCCCAGTAGAGCCGCCACTGGAAGTAGCGGTGCGGGTCCCAGTCGTGCTTCGGGGCGGTGCCGAGGAACCGGTTCCAATCGGTATTCTGCGGCGTGGCCTCGGAGGGAATGACGTAGCGCCAGGAGGGCTCGTTCGGCAGGCCGTTCCGGTACCAGAACGCGCGCACGAAGTGGACGTCCCCCACCATGCCCTGGCGAATCATTTCCTGGGCTTTTTTGTATAGCGACGAGCTGCGATTCTGCGTGCCTACCTGTACGATCTTGCCGGATTGCTCCCACGCCTTGACGATGTCGAAACCCTCCTCGATGGTGTGGGCCAGCGGCTTCTCGATGTAGACATGCTTGCCCGCCTTGAGCGCCGCGATGGTCATGTCGTGGTGCAGGTGCTCCGGCGTCATGATGTAGACGGCGTCGATGGATTTGTCGGCCAGGAGGTCGTGATAGTCGATGAAGGTCTTCGGCTTGTTGCCCCAGACGGTCTGCATGCGGTCGAGCGCGCGGTCGATGTAGCCCTTGTAGGTATCGCAGATCGCCGTGATCTGAACCTGGTTCGCCGCCGCGGTGTGCAGCCAGTCGAGGCCCGCGTAACCGCGCGTGCCCACGCCGATCCAGCCGACATTCACCTTGCCGTTCGCGCTCTGCGCCGAAGCAACGGCCGGAGCAGCGGCGATCGCGGCCGCCTTCAGAAAATTACGCCGATTCATTTCGTCCGCCATGGGACCTCCACTTGTTCGATACCCCGATCATACCAATGTGACCGGCCTCCGGTGGTATCATTGAGACCCATGAAATTGCTGGTCTCGCTGGCTTTGGCCGCCGGCGCGGTGCTCCTCGGCCAGGCGACTAAGGAAGACACGCCGCGCATCCAGGTCGGCTTCCAGGAAGTCATGGTCCCCATGCGCGACGGCGTGAAACTTCAGACGGTGATCCTCACGCCGAAGGGTCCGCAACGCCCGCTGCCGTTCCTCATCGACCGCACTCCCTACGGAGTGCCGTCGCGCGAGGCGGTCGAAAAAGGACTCCCCGCGGCCCAGCGTTGGCGATACGAGAACTACATCGTGGTGCAGCAGAATATCCGCGGCCGCTTCAAGAGCGAAGGCACGTTCGTGATGGGCCGGCCGCCGCACGATCCCAAGGACGCCAAGGGAGTTGACGAGACCACCGACGCCTGGGATACCGTCGACTGGCTGGTGAAGAACGTGCCCAACAACAACGGGCGGGCGGGAATCGCCGGCACATCGTACGATGGCTGGACCGCGGTGATGGCCGCGCTCGATCCGCACCCGGCATTGAAGGCTGCCATCGAGCAGGCCTCGCCCGCCGACCAGTTTCTCGGCGACGACTTCCATCACAACGGCGCGTTCCGCCTCAGCTACGGCTTCGAGTACTCGGCCCTGCTGGAAACCACCGCCGCCGAAAACTATCACTTCCAGTTCGACCGGGGCGACACCTACGACTGGTACCTGGCGCTGGGTCCGCTCTACAACGCCAACGAGCGCTACTTCCACGGCAAGCTGCCGACCTGGAACGATTTCACGCGCCACCACGCCTACGATACGTTCTGGCAGCGGCTGGCGTTCGCGCCATACCTCAATTCCGTCAAGCTGCCGATCATTCACGTTGCAGGCTGGTGGGACCAGGAGGATTTCTACGGCCCGCAGGAGATCTACGCGCGCATGGAGCGGCACGACAGCCGCAACCAGAACTACTTCGTCGGCGGGCCCTGGAACCATGGCGGCTGGAACCGCGACGGCCGCAAACTCGGCGCCATCGATTTCGGCAGCGATACCTCGCAATACTACCGGGTCATGATCTTCCAGCCCTGGTTCGATCACTGGCTGCGGGACGAGGGCCAACTGCACCTGCCCGAAGCCTCGGTCTTCGAAACCGGTACCAACCACTGGATCGATCACGACGCCTGGCCGCCCAAGAACGGCACTGCCGCGAGAAATCTCTACCTGCGCGAGGACCGCACGCTCTCGTTCACCGCCCCCACGGCAGCCGGCTTCGACGAATACGTGAGCGACCCGGCCAACCCGGTGCCGTATCGGCCCCGGCCGATCTCGCCGACCTATCCCGGTCCGGAGTGGCCCGTGTGGCTGGTGCAGGACCAGCGCTTCGTCGACCACCGGCCCGACGTCCTCTCGTGGCAGACCGAGCCGCTCGGCGAGAACGTCCGGATCGCCGGCGACATTCAAACGCAGCTCTGGGCCTCGACCTCCGGCACCGACAGCGACTGGGTGGTCAAGCTGATAGACGTGTATCCGGATGGCGCGAAGGAGTTGCCCGGATTCCAGCTCATTATCGCCGATGAGATCTTCCGCGCACGCTTCCGCAACAGCTTCGAAAAGCCCGAGCCGGTCCCCGCCGGGAAGCCTCTGAAGTACATGATCGACCTTCACACCAATGCGCACGCATTTCTGAAGGGCCACCGCATCATGGTGCAGGTACAGAGCACGTGGTTTCCGGTGTACGACCGCAATCCGCAGAAATTCGTCCCGAATATCTTCGAAGCGCGTGCTGCCGATTACATAAGAGCCACCCAGCGTATTTACCGTGCGCCGCAGATGGCGAGCGCGGTGGTATTGCCTGTCGTCGAGATCCGGTGACGCCGCGAATCATGTTAAATACGTAAACAGAGAGGAGATGGCGGCATGCGTCACATCACCATGCGTTACGGAGTTGCAGGTGTGTTGTTGCTGGCCGCGACGCCGGCTTTCGCCGACACCGCGGCGGGGTTAACGGCCTTCAAGAACAAGGATTACCAGAGAGCCTACCGGGAATGGAAGGCAGCGGCCGATGCCGGCCAGGCTGAAGCCCAGTTCGACCTGGGGCTGCTGTACGCGCAGGGGCTCGGTGTGCAGCGCGACCTCACGGTCGCCGCACAGTGGTATCTCAAGGCGGCCGAACAGGGCAATGCGGAAGCGCAGTTTGCGCTGGGACAGATGTATTCGCGCGGCTGGGGGATTCCCCGGG
>DATJYO010000041.1:0-51058 GCA_035499555.1 Bryobacteraceae bacterium | reverse complement strand
ACCTCCAGAAAGTCCTTCAGCAATCGGCATGAGGCAATTCTCGTCCCATGATCGACACGTGGAAAGGATGTAGTTGGCCCAGAACGCTCCAGCTCTAAGCTGCGCCCATCCCGTTTCATGAATGGACCCTAAGTCTACTCGGTTGACGCTACTGCTTTGCGACAGACCCGTGCCAGTGTATGCAGTCCATGTGTCCAGACCGTTCGACCAAGCTGTTAACGCCAACGTGTTACACGAACCTGGGGGCCCCGTTAGCGCTGCACTAAAAGCGAGTCCGCTCACGGCGGCGCAAAGGCCAGTCGGACCGCCATCCAGGCCGAGCGGATCGTTGTGGTTGATGGGATCGCCCATCACATATGAATACCGGTTCCAGCTCTGAGGATTGCCCGGATTGATGCTGCTGCCGCTCGGATCCGGCGACATGAACCGGCCCCAGGTGCTGAAGTAGTACCGGTTGACGGCGTAGTCCAGGGTCGTCAGCACGTCGCGCTTATAAGTAGCGTATTTCTCCGTGCCGTTGGTCGTGGTCGTGTATTCTACCCCGTACGGCGCGTAAGTGTGACTGGTACCTCCGCCGGCCGCCGACCAGCGCACTGAACCTAGACCATCCAACGCCACGGCATTGCCCTCGGCGCTGACCAGCTTGCCGGCAAAGTATACGTTGATATTCGTCAGGGTGAGACTGACATTGCCGCCGCTTAAAGCCAGGCCATACGCGGCCAGCCTGTTGCCATCCAGGCCGTAGATGTAAAGTGTCTCGGTGGTTCCGCCACTGGTCGTCTGGCGATAGTACGTCCGTTGATTCGATGAATCGTAGGCGTAGGCGCCGGTGCCGCCCGAGGTGGTGACGTTGGCCAGCCGGTTGGCCACATCGTAGCCCATGGTGGTGCCTGGAGACGCACCCACCTGGGTGACGTTGCCGTTGCCGTCATAAGTCACGCCGGGAATCGAGGTGACCTGGTTGGCCAGGTTCACGCTGAGCGTCAGGGCCGGCACGCTGGGGGCGTTGCCGGAGGTCTGCGTCAGATTGCCGAGGCCGTCGTAGGTGTAGTTCGCGTATCCCACTGCCATGGGCGATCACTTCTGGTGAAGCACTAAACTAGCCTGGATGCCTTTTCCACGCTCATAGAGTCCAACCACATCGGGGGCTGGCTGTGCAATGTAGTAACCTCCGAGGACATCGAGGGCCGGCGTCTGACTCACGATCACCTGGCCTGTCATGAGTTCCACAGCGGCGGCCCGTGGCGGATTGTCATAGCTCCCTGTGTGCCCAAACGGCCGTACGATGACGAAGCCCGGATCTGCGGCGGCGAATACCGGTCCTGGCGGAAGCCTAGGCTTCGACAACAACTTTCCAGAGGGGACCTGAATCAAGCTCACCGTTGTTACATCGTGTTTGGTCCAAAAAGGGTTCGACACAACCATGGTCGCAGGTGAAATGAACGCGAAGAATTGTCCCCGTTCGGAAGAATTCAGCTCTCTTCCCCAACCCAGTTTGAGAAGACCTAGCTTCCTCCGAAGACGAACCGGGGCGGACTTGGCCAGGTCGATTAGGAGTGCGCCGTGAATGTTGTCCTCCGGGAACGATGCAAGGTATCGAGCGTCAGGTGAAAAATCGAACTCCGCCGAACCGGCGTCACCGCGTACTTTTCGCCAGATGTGGTCTACGTGCTCCGCTGGGTCATTGGAGGTTCCGCCCGAGAACACGACTTTGCTGACAATCTCCTTGAACTGCTCGCCGAAGCGGTGCTTCTCTAGCATCACCCTGCCCGAAGTGACGTCACTGACGCGAAGGGTACCCGCGAAGTCGACGCAGGCAAGCACCTTGCCGTCCGGCGACAGCCGCTCGCTGTCGCACGGGGTCCCCCCCAGGTCCACCGAACTGGAACGGGCGGCACGTGTGATGCTCCAGCGCTCCACGCGCGGCTTCCGTGGTGCAAGCTTGATCTCACGCGGGTCCGCGCGGGTAGTCGCGCTGATGAACACAATCTGCCGCGAATCGGGTGTGAACTGAGCGTCCGTGGCGTTTCCTGCGGGTATCCGGAACAGTACAGCGAGCGGGTGGACTGTCAGCACGAAGACTTCGGTTTCGTCCTGAGCAAGCGCGTAGCTGCCGTCTGCGCTGAACCGAAGCTGGCGGAGATATCCGGCGGGCTGGGAGCCGCACGCCATTCCCTGCGCGCTCAGCCAGGCAGCAAGCGCGACCGAGACGATGCGCCATGAACACATCTGGTACATTTGGCCGTTGTTCGTACCTGCGTTGTAAGTGTATGCCACATTCAGCACGGGCTCTTGCCGGACGGCGTGGTCGTGCGGCCCGTTAGCTGGTACAGACGATTGTATCCCCATACCTCTGCCCCGGCGGGAAAACTTGCGTTCGTCATTTGGCTGCCGCCGCTGTAGAGGACTCCGTTGACCCAGGTGTAGTTATTGCTATCCGTTAGACCGATGGGCCGCTCCAACTCACGGAAAGCAGGGCGTCGTAGCCGTAGTTGATGGTTAACGAGCCGGACTTGGCGCGCCTGACTCGCTGCCGTCAACTTCGGCCTTACCCCCATTCACAACTCTTCAAAATATTCTTCCCCCTGAAAACAAAGCCCCACCCCGCCCCCGCGGGAGCCCCCGCCCATCCGCCCGTGCTAGCTTGATCACCGAATATGTCCAACCGCACACCATCTTCCTCGCCATCCCCCCTCAGCCCCGCGCAGCAGCAGGTAGTCCAAGCGCTGGCTCAGGGATCCACTATCACCGCCGCGGCCGCCGCCGCCGGATTGCACCGCACCACCATCTACAAATGGTTCGAAAACGCCGATTTCCACCAGGCCGTCAAGGAGGCCCGCGCCGACTACATCCTCACCCTGCGCGACCAGATGAAAGAGCTCAGCGGCCTCGCCATCGACGGCCTGCGACGCCTGCTCTCCAAGCCCGAAACCAAAGACAACATCCTCATGCACACTTCCCTCGCCGTTCTCCGCCGGCCGCGCTACCCCAAGCCCGCCTGGATCCTGCCCGACCAGACCGGCCCCTCCGACGACGACAAGCTGCGCAAAGAGCTCCTCATGCTCGAGCTCGATTCCCGCGGCCGGCTCGATCAGGCCACCGTCGATCGCATCTACCACGAGTTCTGATCCGGGAAAACGGGGCGGCCGGCCGCTGCGACACCCGGAAAACCGCGAAAAAGTGTAGAATTCTGTCGAATCTGTCGCCTGCCCGCCTGCCCGCCACGCGCGCGCGGCTCGTCTGTCCCCTCGCCTTGTTACACTATGTACAACCTATGGAAAACTTCCGCGTAACGATGGAAGAGTTCAAAGTCCTCGGCAAGGAACTGGTCGATAAAGTCCAGGAGCTGATCCATCAGGGCAATATCCGCCGCATCATGATTCGCGACGATCACGGCCACACCTTCATGGAAATCCCCTTGACCCTGGCCGCCGTCGGGGTCATCGCCGCGCCCGTGCTGGCCGCCGTCGGCGCCATCGGCGCGCATCTCGCGCACTTCACCATGGTCGTGGAACGCGTCGAACAAACCGAGCCGCCGCCACCCACCGAAACCAAGGTTTGAATGTGTCCGCCTACGACACCGAGCTGAGCCGCATCGTCGAAGAATTGAATCGCGCCGCCCCCGGCTCGCGTCCCCCGGATAAGCCTGCGCCGCGCGCCATCCAGGCCGACGGCTCGCTCGATCAGCTTCTCTCTTTCGCCGCCCGCCAGAACGCCTCCGATCTCCTGCTGATCGCCGGCACTCCCATCGTCCTCCGCGTGAATGGCGCGCTGGGTCCCGCCGCCGGACCGGCGCTGGCCCCCGACGACGTCCGCAATCTCGTCCTGCCCCTGCTCGACGCCCGCCAGTACGACGACCTGCAGAAAAAGAAATCCGTCGACTTCTGCTTCGTCCGCGAGCCGGTGGGCCGCTTCCGCGCCAACATTCATCACCAGCGCGGCAGCCTCGCCGCCAGCATACGCCTGCTGCCCGCCCGCATCCCCTCCCTCGAATCCCTGCACCTGCCCGCCACGTTGGCCCGCATCGCCGAACGCCGCCAGGGCCTGGTGCTCGTCACCGGCTCCACCGGCTGCGGCAAAAGCTCCACCCTGGCCGCCCTGATCGACCTCATCAATACCCGGCGCCGCACCCACATCGTCACCATCGAAGATCCCGTCGAATTCCAGCACGCCAACCGCAACTCCATCGTCGAGCAGATCGAAGTCGGCCACGACGCGCCGGACTTCGTCAACTCCCTGCGCAGCATCCTCCGCCAGACCCCCGACGTCATCCTGGTCGGCGAAATGCGCGACCCCGAAACCATGGCCACCGTCCTCACCGCCGCCGAAACCGGACACCTGGTCTTCTCCACCCTGCACACCAACGACGCGCCGCAGGCCATCTCCCGCATCCTCGATTCCTTCCCCGCCGCCCACCAGGGCCAGATGCGCCAGCAGATGTCCCTCGCCCTCCTGGCCGTCATCGCCCAGCAATTGGTCCCCGCCGCCGACGGCATCAGCCGCTACCCCGCCCTCGAGATCATGACCGCCACCGACGCCGTCCGCAATCTCATCCGCAAGGGCGACGACCACCAGCTCCGCAGCCAGCTCACCATCGGCCGCGCCGAAGGCATGATGACCATGGAGCAGTCCCTCGCCGAGCTCGTCCGCCTCGGCCGCATCCACCCCGATACTGCTTTCGCCCACTCCGGCCGCCAGGACGAGCTTCGCCGCGTCCTCGAAATCCCCTAGCGCAAAGGGGCGGTCTGCCCGCGCCGCCACAAAGGTCCGCTATCGAGCGGCGCGGGCCGCCCCGTTTTGCGCGATTTAACCAACGCCCAAAGCGGCGCGCCTGCCCACCCCGTATTGCGCGTTTTCCTCAGAAGCGAACCAGTTAGACTAAAGAGATCAATGTCTCCATCCCGGATCGTCGCCCTTTTCCTTCCCGTTGTCCTATTGGCGGCCGCCCCCAACTTGACCGATACCTACCAGGAACCCGCCGGCCGCATCATCGCCGCCGCCCTCGCCGACGCGGATGGCTACCGTAAGCTCTCCTACCTCTGTGACCGCATCGGCAACCGCCTCAGCGGCTCTCCCGCGCTCAACGAAGCTATTGCGTGGGCCGCCGCGCAAATGAAACGCGACGGCCTCGAAAATGTCACCACGCAGCCGGTCAAAGTGCCGCATTGGGTCCGCGGACGCGAAGACGCCGAAATCACCGCCCCCGTCAAACATCCGCTCACCATGCTGGGACTCGGCGGCAGCGTGGCCACGCCCTCCGCCGGCATCACCGCCGAAGTCGTCCCGGTCTCCAGCTTCGACGCCCTCACCGCTCTCGGACCCGGCAAAATCGCCGGCAAGATCGTCCTCTTCAACGTGCCCTACGAAGGTTACGGCAAGACCGTCTACTATCGCAGCGCCGGCCCCTCGCGCGCCGCCAGGCTGGGCGCCGTCGCCATGCTGCTGCGCTCCGTCGGATCGCTCGCCATGCAGACCCCCCATACCGGCGCGCTGCAATACACCGATGCCGATCCCAAGATCCCCGCCGCCGCCATCACCCTCGAAGATGCCACCATGATCCAGCGCCTCACCGACGCCGGTTCCCCCGTCACCGTCCATCTGTATATGGAGGCCCACATGGAGCCCGACGCCGATTCCGCCAACGTGATGGGCGAGATCCCCGGCCGCGAGAAACCCGAAGAAATCGTCGTTATGGGCGGCCATATCGATTCCTGGGACGTCGGTGCCGGCGCGCAGGACGATGGCAGCGGCATCATGGCCGCGCTCGAAGCCGCCGCCATCCTCAAGAAGCTCGACCTCCGGCCCCGCCGTACCCTGCGCGTGGTCTTCTGGACCAATGAAGAAAATGGCGGCGCCGGCGGCCGCGCCTATCGTGCCATGGTCGGCGGCAAGATCGGCAATTACGTGGCGGCCATCGAGATGGATGGCGGCGCCGAAAAGCCCGTCGGCTTCGGCGTGTCCCGCTCCGGCGCCGGACTTGAGCTCGTCCAGCAGATCGGCCGCCTCCTCGTGCCCATCGGCGCCGATACGGTCCGCGAAGGGGGCGGCGGCGCCGACATCGCCCCCCTCATGCGCGACGGCGTTCCCGGCCTGGGCCTCTACACCACCGGCCTGCACTACTTCGACTGGCATCACACCCGCACCGACACCGTGGACAAAATCGATCCCCAGGACTTCCGCCAGTGCGTCGCCGCCATGGCCGTCATGAGCTACGTGCTGGCCGACATGCCGGAGCGCATCGGCGAGTCCGCCGCCACCCGCTAAAACGCATAGTACCGTAACCTGATAAATAAACCGCTAGGCTCGCTCCCCCGAGCTATCATCATCTAGGCGCGCCGGCAGATCTTCGTAACGTCAGTTACAAGGCCACCTGGAGGAAAAATGTACCGCTTGCTACATCGGCTCTCCGTCACCGCCGTCTGTCTCATCTCAATTCCAGCCCTGCTCTTCCCCATCGACTTCAATTCCCCCCGCGCCTATTCCTTCGGCCTCGGCTTTCAGGGCTATAGCATGGCTACCGGCGACTTCAATGGCGACGGCATCCCCGATCTGGCAGTTACCACCTACTCTTACTCCGTCCCGTGCTGCCTGCTGCAAATCTTCCTGGGCGGCGCCGGCGGCGGTATGAGTCACGCCGCCAATTACGAGCTGCGGTATTTCAGCTTCACCTACCAGGGATTAGTTGCCGCCGACTTCAATGGCGATGGCAAGCTGGACCTCGCCATTTCCGGCGGTACCCAGGGTATTGCCATTCTCTTGGGAAACGGCGACGGAACCTTTGCCGCACCCTTGCCCTCTCCCGCTGGGAACGGCGCGCTCGCTCTCGCCGTGTGCGACTGCAATGGCGATGGCAAGCCGGATATCGCCATGGCCCTCACCTCTGCCAACAGTGTGTCGATCCTTCTGGGTAACGGGGATGGCACTCTGCAGCCGGCCGTGAGCTATCCCGTCGGTACCTCGCCGCAGTATCTGGCGGTGGCCGATCTCAACCGGGATGGTAAGCCGGACCTGGCAGTCACTAACTACGGTTCCGCCAATGTCTCCATCCTGTTCGGCGCCGGCAATGGTACCTTCTACCCGGCCTTAAATTACCCCGCCGGCAACCAGCCCACCAATATAACCACCGGTGACTTCAATAAGGACGGCAGGCCGGATCTGGCCATCAGCCTGCACAATGGTTCCGTCGCCCTTCTGCTGGCATCCGGCGGCGGTAAGTTCCTCCCGCCGCTAACGGTGGATGGCGGCCCCCAACCCGCCGCTCTCCTGGCTGCGGACATCGACCACGATGGCAATTTGGATCTGGCCGTGGCCAACCAGGTGAACTACGTCACTGGCGGCGACGGCTACACGATCTCGATCGTCAAAGGCAACGGCGATGGCTCCTTCCAGCCGCCGCAACCGTATGACGTCCCTGGCTACCCTACCGCGCTGGCCGTCGCTGACTACAATCTCGATGGCAGCCCGGATCTCGCCGTCGCGGGGCTGAATGCGCTGTCGATTCTCTTCAATAACCGCCATGGCGGCCTCCAGGACATGGTGAACGATCCCGCCGGCCTCGCGCCTTCGTCCATTGCCGCGGCCGATTTCAACGGGGATGCCAAACCGGACCTGGTAGTGGCCAATCACGGATCCAATAACATCTCCATCCTGCTCGGTAACGGCGATGGCACCTTCCAGCCACAGGTCGCTTACGACGCGCTCGCCGCGCCCATCTCCGTAGTAACTGGTGACTTCAATGGCGACGGTAAGTCCGATGTGGCGGTAGCCTCCACGTCCGCCCTCGCCGTCATGTTCGGCAACGGAGACGGAACATTTTCGCCTCCCGTAACTACTTCTCTGTCCGTGTACGGCCAGTTAGTGGCGGCGGATTTCGATGGCGATGGAAAGACTGACCTGGCGGCCATCGATTCCTGCCAGTGCAGCGCCGTCACTCTACTGAGCAACGCCGATGGCACTTTCCGCCAGGTGCCGCTCGGAGGCGGCCAAGGCGCTTTTCAGTCTCTCGCCGTGGGTGACTTCGATGGCGATGGCGTCCCGGACCTCGCCGTGCAAACCGCCATATTCGGCTACTATTTCACCGCCGAATACGTCGCCATCTGGCACAATCAAGGTCACGGATATTTCTATTTCGTAACCGACACCTACGGCGGCGGTCCCGTGGTGGTGGCCGACTTTAATGGCGATGGCCTGCCGGATCTGGCCGGCGGCGCGCGCGGCATCTGGGTCGAAATGGGAACCGGCCCCGACTCCTTCGGCGCTATCGCTGACTATCCGGCGCAATATCCCCTGGCCATGGCCGCCGGCGATTTCAACGGCGATGGCAAGGTGGACCTGGCCCTGCTCGGCTACAGCGTCGGCGGCGCGTCCAGCGACACCGTGTCCGTCCTTCTCAATTACGGCTTGGGCAAGTTCCAGGCGCAAAGAGAATACGTGGCCGGCGGCTGCGCCGTCGCCCTGGCTGTCGCGGACTTTAACGGCGACGGCAAATCGGACATCGCCACCGCCAACAGTTGTTCCAATGACGTGAGTATTCTGAAGAACACCACCGAATAAGCGGCCTAATCCACCGCCGTCACGATCAGGCTGGCATCGTCGTGGTACTGGCCGCCGCCGAACTCGGCGATCGCCGACATCACCTGCTTCTGCATGGCTTCGGCGTCCAGCGTCCGGCTGGCGGCCAGAACCTGCATCAGGCGCTCTTCGCCGAACTCCTCGCCCGCCGCATTGGGAATCTCCGTGATCCCGTCCGTGTATAACACCAGCCGGTCCCCCGGCTGCAGGTCCACGTGCTGTTCCTGGTACGACCAGTCCGGAAAAACGCCCAACACCACGCCGCCATGATTCACGCGCACGCATTCGCCCGACTGCCGCACCAGGATCGGCTCGCAGTGCCCCGCATTGGTATAGCTCAGCCGGCGGCTCCCCCGGTCCAGGACGCCGTAGAAGAAGGTGATGAACTTGCCGCTGCCCACATTGCCGGCCACCACCCGGTTCACCCGCTCGCACAACTCGCCGGTGGACAACCGGTCGTTCGCCAGCGCGTGGACCGCGGCCTGCACGTTGGACATCAGCAGCGCCGCCGGTACGCCCTTGCCGATCACGTCCGCCACGCAGAGCGCCAGGTGGTCGGCGTCCAGCCGCAGCACATCCAGATAGTCGCCGCTGACCGCGCCCGCCGGACGCCACGCCGCTGCAATGTCGTATCCCGGAAAGCGTGGGATCTCCCGCGGCAATAGCCCGCGCTGCGTCACGCTGGCCTCCTGGATCTCGCCCGCTCCCTGCGCCGCGCCGTTGCGCCGCTCGTTGCGCGCCTCGATCTGCGTGCGCAGTGTGGTCAGCAGCTTGCCGTTGTCCCACGGCTTCTCCACGAAGTCCGCCGCGCCCCGCTGCATCGCCTCCACCGCCAGCCGTATGCTGCCCCACGCCGTCATCACCACCACCGGCAACGTGCTGTCGAGCTTCTGCACCCGCGCCAGCAAATCCAGCCCTTCCTGGCCGGACGTCGTATCCAGTGCGTAGTTGAGGTCCATCAACAGCACGTCGTATTCGCGGCTGTGCAGCCGTTCCAGCACAGCCTTCGGAGAATTGACGGTTTCGATCTGGTAGCCTTCGCGCTTCAGCAGCAGGCGCAGCGCTTCCAGAACGTCGGGCTGGTCGTCTGCGATCAACGTTCGGGGTGCGCTCGATTCGGGCCGTAGCATGTCCGCCTCAATTGGTATGACGGTATGTCCATAGAACAGTTAGCGGGCCACTCGCAGGCCGCGGTTAACCCTCGTCCCTGCAATCTCCAGCGGTCCGAACCGGCTCCCCGCCCTTGCCCGTCCGCGAACAAGCCGTCCCAAAATCAGACACCTGCCGCCAAGCCCTACGCGGGCTCCGGCGCGCCCGGCCCGGGTACCGCCTTCAGCCTCGGTATGCGGCTCTCGACCGGCGGCAGCGCCGGAAAGTCCGTGTACGCTCCGTGCTGATACCAATACCCGACTGAAAAGTAGTTGTCCGCCCGGTGATTGGCATGCCCGTGCTCGATCGTGTACTTCAGGTACTTCGTAAACGTCACCGGATTGTCCGCATGCCACCGGTATAGGCAGTATCGCCCGCCCGGCCGCTCGGGCGCCACCATCAGCGGCGCGCCGTTATATAGGTGGGCGAACTGTATGGCCGTGTCCCGCCCGCCGAAATCCCATGCGCCGTTGAAATAATCCTCCGTGCCGGTTCCGGTGATCGCCGGATGCTCTTCGTTATCCACGAAGATCATCTCGTCGCCTTCGCCCATCCACTCGTCCTGGTTCTGCAGGACGCCCAGCGTGCATCCCATCAGGTGTCCCCGCCCGCGGGCCTCCGCAAAGACGTAATTGTCCTTGCCGTCGAGGTTCTTCAAGCGGTCGGCGTCCCCGTTGTGGCGCCAGTCGTTCATGGTCGGCTTGTTGGGCGTCGCCTGTCGATACTGCGCATGGAAGTAAAGCACCTCGTCCGGCAGCGCCGGCACGATCTGGTAGTCGATGTTGGAATAGAACGCGCCCACCCGGTACTTGCCTTCGTTGGTAGCCGTGATGCGCGCCGATCGCCGGAACGGCATGGCGAAGTAGCAGTTCAGCGCCTTCACCGACGAGCAGTTCAGAAACGCCGACTGGTAGATGAAATACTGCCCCAGGTTCAAACCGAAGAAATCGCCTACCGGAGTCTCCACACTGGGCTTGGAATTGCCGTCCCAGTACATGCGCAGAACGATCTCCTTCAGGTGATTCCCGCTGTCCGCGGCAATCGTGAACCAGATATGCGTGATCACACCGGGCCCTTCCGATGCGAACAGCTCCCGGGTGGCGCCGGGCTGAATCGGCCACGAATCCGCGTTGCCGCCCGTCCGGTCGTAGCTCGATTGCTTCAGCGAGCGGTAGTTCTGCGCCCGCGTATAGCGCGGCAGAAAGGCGTAATCGCGGGCCGCCGCGGCGCCCGTCTGCGCGCTCGCCGGGCCTGCCGCCGCCGAAAGTCCCGCGAATCCCGCCAGCCGCCGCAAAAATCCGCGGCGCGGTGCAGTCTCTGATGACATGCGTGTGCTCCTTAGGGGTAGGATGGAAACGCAATGGGGCGCGTGTCTCGCGGCGCGGGCCGCAGCCCCGTCACAAAAGCGCAAAGGGACGCGTCTGGCCGCGCCGCCATAAACGACAGGAACCCGCAAGGTCGAGCGGCGCGGGCCGTCCCGTTTTGCGCGTGTTCCACAAAAGTGTTCTTCAATAGCAGGATTATAATACGAGGCGGGAGCGCAAGGGCGCGTCCCACGCGATTACTCCCGCTGCGGCGGCGCGCCCTTCGACCAGGCTACTAACTCAAGCATATGAATTCCGACCCCCGGCACGATATCCCGTCTACAGGGTATTTTCGATATTCACCATCGGCTGCGAACGCCGTCCCCTCCCCCAAAAGTACTGGGCGGACGGTATATGATCGAAGTAGAACGGCTGCTACCCTACCCATGAGGCCTGAGGAAACCAAAGAGGCAGTGCTCCTCAAACGCAGCGTACAGCCTCTCCAGTGGGGAGCCCAAGTCGTATTATTGGCGAGTTTCGGCGGCATGCTGGGGTTGATGCTGTTCGCCGGCATCGATTCGCTCCGCGCCCTGCGCCAGGTGCAGGCGCGCAATGTCCAGATCCGCCAAACCTTCCTGGTGCGTAACCGCGCCCTGGAGGAGATCCGTTCGGCCTTGTACCAGTCGGGGACCTATACGCGCGATTACCTTTTGGAACAGGATGCCTCCCGCGCCGATACCTACCGCGACGGCGTGCAGCGGGTGCGGGGTCAAATGGATGCTTCCCTGCAACATTATTCGCAGTCTTTGGATTCCACCGAAGAAGCCCCCTTCCAAGCCCTCGAATCCCGTATCGCTGACTATTGGAAACTGCTCGACCCCATCTTCCATTGGGACGCCCGGGAAAAACTCGCGCGCAGCGATGCCTTCCTCCACCAGCAGCTTTTTCCCCAGCGCTCCACCGCCCTGGAAATCGCCGACCGCATCGCCGCCGTCAACGAACAGGAGCTCAGCAACGGCGACGAGGCCCTGAAAGCCATCTTCGACAGCTTCCGGTACAGGTTAGGCCTGATGCTGGCTATTACCCTGGGCATCGGCGCCCTGTTGGCTCTCGCCACCACCCGCCATATTCTGCGTCTGGCCCGCGATGCCGAAATGCGCTACGGCCAGGTCGTGCATGCCCAGCGCGAGCTGAAGGAACTTTCCGCGCGCCTGGTGGAAGCTCAGGAACGGGAGCGCCGCGCCATCTCGCGCGAATTGCACGACGAAGTCGGCCAGTCCTTGAGCGCCCTGTTGATGGAACTCGGTAACCTGGGCGCGGTGGCTCCCGAACACGCCGAATTGCGCCAACATCTGGAATCCATCCGCAAGCTGGCCGAAAGCAGCGTGAACGTCGTCCGCAACATGGCCCTGTTGCTGCGCCCCTCCATGCTCGACGACCTGGGACTGGTGCCGGCGCTGCAATGGCAGGCGCGCGAAATCTCCAAGCGCACCGGCATGGCGGTGCATGTGGATGCCGAGGGCGTCGCCGACGACCTCCCCGAAGACCACAAAACCTGCGTATACCGCGTGGTCCAGGAGGCCTTGAATAATTGCGCCCGGCACGCCCTGGCGCACAGCGTGCGCATCCAGGTGGTCCAGGAAACGGCGCGCATTCGCCTGACCGTGCACGACGACGGCCAGGGCTTCGACAGCACCCACGTGCGCGGGCTGGGCCTGCTGGGCATGGAAGAGCGCGTCACCCACCTGGGCGGCCGCTTCCATTTGCAGTCCGAGCCGGGACGCGGCACCCAGTTGCGCATCGAAATCCCGTTGGCCGCGCGGGCGGCCGAGGTATTCGCGTGAATCCCGTGCGGATCGTGCTGGCCGACGATCACACCGTGATGCGCAACGGCCTTCGCCTGCTCCTCGAGCGCCAGGCCAACCTCCAGGTCGTCGGCGAGGCTTCCGACGGCCGCCAGGCCGTGGCGCTCATCGAAAAAGCCAATCCGGACGTGGTGATCATGGACATCGCCATGCCCAATCTGAACGGCATCGAAGCCACCCGCCAGATCGTCACCCAGAATCCCCGCACCGCCGTGGCCATCCTCAGCATGCACTCCGACGAGAGCTATGTCATTCGCGCGCTCAAGGCCGGCGCCCGCGCCTACCTCCTCAAAGATTCCGCCGAAGCCGACCTGCTGGCCGCCGTGCGCGCCCTCACCGAAGGCAAGTCCTTCTTCAGCCCCGCCATCAGCAAGATCCTCGTGGAAGATTACATGCGCCAGTTGCAGAGCCGCGGCGCCGAAGATACTTACGAGCTGCTCACCAACCGCGAGCGCGAAATCCTGCAACTTCTGGCCGAAGGCCGCACTAATAAGGAAGTGGCCAATATGCTGAACCTCAGCTTGTACACCGTGGAGACGCACCGCACCCATATCCTGCAGAAGCTGAACCTGCACAGCGTGCCGGAGCTGATCCTGTACGCCGTGCGCAAAGGCATCATCGCCTGATGTCATGAGTTGATTTCGTGGAATCGCGCCGATGATCATGCGCGCTATAATGCCTGCTGGAGGGGCTGCTCTATGAAGTCAGCCTGGAAGTGCGGGCAAGGTCGTCTCCTTTGCCGGTGGTCTGGAGTCGGAGAGCGGACACTTTATAACCCGCCTTGGATGGTGGCGGCCGGGAACCTCAACCCGAGGGTTCCTGAACCTCTGTTTCTGGACTTCACCCGCCTCAGTCCACTCGGGCGAAGCTCCTACGCTCCAATTCGCGGTGATGCGCGCGTGGTTCAGCGCTGACGGCCCGCCTGTTTTATTCAACGCATTTCCAGATCAGGAGCCTGATGGCCGGCTGCATTGCCAACCGATTCGTCTTCTATCCCGCCAGGTATCCCGAGGGTCTATGGGAAGTCCAGGCCCAGTTGCATGCTGCCGATCTGTGGCTCCGGACCGCCGATGGCGTGCGCATCCATTCCTGGTGGATGCCCCACGAAGGCCCTTGGGTGACTCTCTACCTGCACGGCAACGCCGGCAATATCACCCACCGTTATCCCATCGACCGCGAAATTCTGGTTGCCGGATCGGCGGTGCTCGCGCCGGACTACCGCGGCTATGGAAAAAGCGCCGGCCGGCCCAGCGAGCGCGGTCTCTACCGCGATGCGGACGCCGCCTACGATCACCTGCTGCGCGCCGGCTATCGCCCGCACCAGGTCGTGCTGCACGGCGAATCGCTCGGTACGGCGGTGGCGGTGGATCTGGCTTCCCGCCGTCCCTGTGCCGGCCTGGTCCTGGAGGCGCCCTTCACCTCCGCCGCGGACGTGGCCGCCACCATCGCGCCGCTGATCGGCCGCTTGCCGATCTGGGGCTTCAACTCCATCGCCAAGATCGGCCGCGTGCGCGCGCCGCTCCTCATCGTCCACGGCGATCGCGACCGGTTGATTCCCGTGCGCATGGGCCAGGCGCTGTTCGCCGCCGCCCATCCACCCAAGTCGTTGTGGCTGGTCCCCGGCGCCGGTCACAACGATATATGGGAAACCGCCGGCCCGGATTACCCCGCGCGCCTGGCCGCCTTCTACGCCAGCCTGGCCGCCGCGCCGCCTGGCTAGGCCCGCCCGAACATATCGTGTTACGATATTTAATTGAGGGCACCCGATTACCAGGCACTCGCCGAGTTTCGCTACCAGATCCGCCGCTTCCTCCACTTCAGTGAGGCGGCCGCCCGCCGCGCCGGCCTGGAACCCGCGCAGCATCAGTTGCTGCTGGCTGTCAAGGCGCATGCCGGCCGGCCTACCATCGGCGACCTGGCCGAACGGCTGCAATTGCGCCATCACAGCGTGGTGGGCCTGGTGGATCGCCTGGCCGGCTCCGGCCTGGTGCGGCGCTGGCGTACCGGCGGCGACCGGCGGCAGGTGCGCGTGGGCCTGACCCGCCCGGGCAGCGTGGTCCTGCGAAAGCTCTCCCTTGAGCATCGCGCCGAATTGGAATCGGCCGGCGCCGCCCTGGTGGCCGCCCTCGAAACCATTCTGGCGCGCTCCAGGCGGCGGAAATGAACCGGAAACTCGGCGATTTCACTCTGACTCCGCGGGTGCTGGCCATCTCCGCTCTGGCCCTGTTGATCGGGTTCGTCAGCGCTTACGTCGCGCTCGGCCTGCTGAAGCTGATCGGCTTCTTCACCAACCTGTTCTTCTTCGGACGCTGGAGCGCGGCGCTGGTTTCGCCGGCCGGCAATCGTCTCGGCTGGCTCGAAATCCTGGTGCCCGTGGCCGGCGCATTGGTCATCGGCCTGATGGCCCGCTACGGCTCCGAGCGGATTCGCGGCCACGGCATCCCGGAAGCCATCGAGGCCATTCTCATCAACGGCAGCCGCATCGAGCCCAAGGTCGCCCTGCTCAAGCCGCTGTCTTCGGCCCTCTCCATCGGCACCGGCGGACCCTTTGGCGCCGAAGGACCCATCATCATGACCGGCGGCGCGTTCGGCTCCATGATCGCCCAGTTGTTCCGCCTCACCGCCAACGAGCGCAAGACGCTGCTGGTGGCCGGCGCCGCCGGCGGCATGGCCGCCACGTTCGCCGCGCCCGTGGCCGCGGTCCTGCTCGGTGTGGAGCTGCTGCTGTTTGAGTGGAAGCCCCGCAGTCTGGTGCCAGTGGCCGTGGCCAGCGTGACCGCCGCGGCCACCCGCCGCTACCTCATCGGCCTCGGCCCCCTGTTCCCCGTGCCCGCGCATCCGGCCTTCATCGGCCCCGCCGGACTGGCCGGCTGCCTGGTCGCCGGACTGCTGGCCGGCGCGCTGTCCGCGCTGATGACCCTGGCCGTCTACGCCGCCGAAGATGCCTTCCGCCTGCTGCCTCTCCACTGGATGTGGTGGCCGGCATTCGGCGGCTTAGTCATCGGACTCGGCGGCCTGATCTTCCCGCAGGCGCTGGGCGTCGGCTACGACACCATCGGCGCCCTGCTCACCGGCGAAGTGCCCCGGGCCATCATCGTGGGCGTGTTGCTGGTGAAGTCCGTGATCTGGGCCGTGTCGCTCGGCTCGGGGACCTCCGGCGGTGTCCTGGCGCCGCTCCTGATGATGGGCGGCGCGCTGGGCGGCATCGAGGCCATGTTCCTGCCGCACGAGGGCGCCGGCTTCTGGCCGCTGGTCAGCATGGCGGCTATGCTGGGCGGTACCATGCGCGCCCCGCTCACCGCCGTGATCTTCGCCCTGGAGCTGACCCACGACGTCAACATGCTGCTGCCCCTGCTGCTGGCCGTGGCGGTGGCCTACAGTTGCACGGTGCTGGGACTGCGCCGCTCTATCCTGACCGAAAAGGTGGCCCGCCGCGGCTATCATCTGAGTTGCGAATACGCCGTGGACCCGCTCGAAATCCTGTTCGTGCGCGAAGTGATGCGCACCAACGTGGCCGCCATCCCCGCGGAAGTTACCGCGTCCGAACTGGCGCAGACGTTGAACCGCGATCACCCCGGCGGGAAGCGGCAGCAGCTCTACCCTCTGGTTGACGGCCAGCGCCGCCTTCTGGGCGTGGTGACCCGCCGCGATCTGGAGCGCTTCGCGCGGGGGGAGGATAGCCTCCGGCGCCGCGAGCCCGTGGTGGCTTATCCGGACGAGCCTTTGCGCGTGGTGGTGAATCGCATGTCCGAAACCGGCCTCACCCGCTTCCCCGTGGTCAGCTACGGCCCGGAGCGCAAGCTGGTGGGCATCGTGGCCCTGCGCGATCTGTTGCAGGCCCGCACCCGCAGCCTGGAAGAGGAACGCCATCGCGAGCGCGTGCTGCGGATTCACCTGCCCCTGGGCCGGGTCGCCGGCACGCGCGTGCCCCAGTAAGTCCACCCTTGACGCGGCGCGGCGGCGGGCGTTAAATAGAGTCGGGAAAACTTCTCGTCGAAGGAGGAAGCCCATGAGCGAAGCTACCCACACGCCTCTCGATCTCAATAGCGAAGAGACCGAAATCCTGGCGGAGTTACTGGAGTCGGAGCGGGCCAAGCTGCTGATCGAAATTCGCCACACCGACCACCGCAGCTACCGGTCCGAGTTGCGCGAGCGGCTGGAGATCGTCGAGCGGATCCAGGAGCATTTGCAGGCTTAAACCGCCTCCATCGCGCGCAGGATCAAGGACGCCGCGGCCTCGCAGCCGGTTCGCGAATTGAGCATCAGGTCGTAGAGCTCGCGGTCCGTCCAGTCGCGCCCGAAGTACATCCGCACGTAGGCGGCCCGCTCCGCGTCTTTCTCGCGGATCAGCCGTTCCACCCGCTCCACCCGCGCCTCGGTGCGCAGCCGCTCCCGGATGCGCTCCACCCGGCTCTCCCACGGAGCGTAGACAAAGGCGTGGAAGGCGTCCGCCCGCCCGCGCAGCACGCACTGTCCGCCGCGCCCTACGATCACGCAGTTGCCGGCCGCGCTGGCTTCTTCGATCACCTCCCGCGTCTGCCGCGCCATGCTCTCCGCGTCGAATACGTCCACCGGCGAAAGCGTGGCCACCGCCGCTACGTCGCCCTGCCACAGCGGCTTCGAGATCCGGTGCAGCCACGAATCCACGTGTTCGTCACAGGCCCGCGCGACTTCCAGCTCCACGCCGGCCCTGCGGGCGATCTTGTCAATGAGATTGCGATCGAGCAGCTTCCAGCCGAGCCGCTGGGCGGCTAGCCCGGCGATCTCCGCCCCGCCGCTGCCGTACTCCCGCGCTACCGTCAGAGTCCTGTATGGCATGCTCTACCTCCTTGGGCTGCCGGCCGGCTGCGATCGGTTTCATCAGCACCATCACCGGCGCAATTACCACGAAAATGGCCGCCAGCAGCCAGAAATTGTCGATAAACGCCTGCATCGCCGCCTCGCGCTGCACCATCCCGTAAACCAGTGCCTGCGCCTGGTGGGCCGCCTGCGGGGCGCTCGATCCGCGCGTCATCAGCATGTGCGCCGCGCCCTGCAGCATTTCGCCATAGCGCCCGTCGAATTGCGTCACGTGGCTGATCAGGTTGTGCTGGTGCAATTGCGATCGCCGGGCCAGCTCCGTGGTCACGAACGCGATCCCCGAGCTGCCGCCGATGTTGCGCGCCAGGTTGATCAGGCCCGTGGCGCTGTTGGCCTGTTCTTTGGGAATCGAGGAAAAGGCCAGCGTGTTCATGGGGACGAACAGGAACGCGATGCCCACGCTCTGCACGATCCGCGAACGGATGGCCGTGCCGATATCGATCTGCAGATTGAAGCCCGCCATGATGTAGAGTCCCAGCGCCGAAACCGCCAGTCCGAACATCAGCAGCCAGCGCGGCTCGACCCTGTGCGAAAGCAGCTTGCCCACCAGCGGCATCAGCAGCAGCACCGCCACCCCGCCCGGCGACAGCGCCAGCCCGCTCAGCAGCGCCGTGTAACCCAGCATCGTCTGCAGGAAGATGGGCAGCAGCATGGTGCTGCCGTAGAGCGTGAACCCTACCAGGAACATCGTGAACGTGGCCAGCGCGAAATTCCGGTTCTTCAGCAGCCGGAAGTTGACCACCGGATCTTTGGCGTGCCACTCCCAAAAGACCACCGCCACCAGGCAAATGCACGCGATGGCCGCCGACGCCACGATCAGGCCGTCGCCGAACCAGTCCTTGCGCTGCCCGTCGTCCAGCATCACTTCCAGGAAGCCCAACCCGATCGCGATCATGCCCAGGCCCGCGTAGTCGATCCGCAGGCCCCGTAACTGCTTGCGCTCCAGGTACGGCGGATCGAAGACCAGCATCGCGGTGAGCGCCAGCGAAAGCAAACCCACCGGGATGTTGATCAGGAAGATCCAGCGCCAGCTATAATCGTCGGTGATCCAGCCGCCCAGTGTGGGCCCGATGATCGGCGCCAGCACCACACCCATGCCGTAGACGGCCATGGCCATGCCGTGCTTTTCCTTGGGGAAGCTCTCCACCAGGATGGCTTGCGAGATCGGCTGCATGGCGCCGCCGCCCACGCCCTGCAGGATGCGGAACAGGATCAGCATCCAGAGGCTGGTCGCCATGCCGCACAGCAGCGAGCTGACCGTGAACACCGCCACGCAGGCCATGTAGAAGCGCTTGCGCCCGAACAGCGTCGAAAACCAGCCGGCCAGCGGCAGGACGATGGCGTTGGATACCAGGTAGGACGTCAGCACCCACGTGCTTTCGTCGATGGTCGCCGAAAGGCTGCCCGCGATGTGCGGCAGCGCCACGTTGGCCACGCTGGTGTCCAGCACCTCCATGAAGGTCGCCAGCATGACCGTCAGAGACACCGCCCAGGGATTGATTTCCCTGACCGCCGGCGGTGCGGTGCGAAGAGCTTCCGGCATATCCACGACCGTCCCGAACACAATTATATTGCGATTCGAGATAATCGGGTCCTGATTTGCCGTGCTGGTGCCGGTTAGGCGGGACTGAAATCCTGCGCGGCGAGCGATCCCGAAAACGCCGCCATCACCTGCGCGTCCACGTCGCTCTTGTGGCTGGGGCTGCCCGCGGCGAGCAGGAAGCGCTGATTGTGATACCGCAGGTCCGTGTAATCCGTGATCCGGCCGCTCTCGAACGCCGCTTTCAACTCGTCGATGCCCTCGCGCAGCGAATAACGGGCGTGGAATCCCAGGCTGGATTCGATCTTCTGAAAACTCACCCGGTAGTTGCGCGAGTCGGAGTTGCTTACGCGCTCCACCTGGGTGTGCGGAAACACCTCCGTGATCGCTTCGGCCACGCTCGCCAGCGTATAGTTCAGCCGGGAATCGCCCACGTTCAGGATCTGCCCGCCAACCACGCTCACGGGCGCCTCCAGCACCATCGCTGTTGCCTCCACCAGATCCCTGACGTGTATGAACGGCCGCCACTGCCGGCCGTTGTAAATCGTAATGACTCCCTCCTGCGCGGCTTTGGCGGTCAGCAGATTCACCACTAAGTCGAAGCGCGGCCGCGCCGAAAGACCGAAGACCGTGGCGTAGCGCAGTATGGTGGGATGGAACGTGTCGCTGGCGGCGGCCAGCAGGGCGCGCTCGGAATCCACCTTGGTCCGGCCGTAGAACGATACCGGCTGCGTCTCCGACTGCTCGTCCACTTCGAACTCGGTGGCGCCGTACACGCTGCAACTGGACGCAAACACGACGCGGCTGACCCCGTGGCCCTTGGCGATCTCGATCAGCATCCGGGTAGCCGCGTAGTTGACCTCCAGCGCCGAGGTGTGGTCCTGCTCGCAGGCGGGATCGCCCACAATGGCCGCCAACTGCACGATAGACTCCACCCCGTGCACGGCCTTCACCACGTCCTGTATGTTGCGGCAATCGCCAATCATCAATTCGAAGTCCGGATGGCGCATCACGGCCCGCAGCGGTTCCGCGCCATAGACCAGGCTGTCCAGCACCCGCACCCGGCAGCCGCTCGCCAGCAGGCGCTCCACCAGCAGGGATCCGATGTAGCCCGCCCCGCCCACCACCAGCACGCGCCGCGGTTTGGCGTATGCGTTCTCCTGGGGAGAGGCGAAGCGCTTCTCCAGCCAGGCCTTCAGCAGGCGCGCGCTGCACAAGCCGGTGCCGGCCAGCAAGGCGAACGGCAGAGCCACGCTACGGGCCGTGGTCTGCATCTTGAACAGCAGGAAGTCGGCCGCGAAGAAAAGCGCCAGGGCCAAAGCCACCCCGCGCAGCACGATCCAGACCTTCTGCCGGCCTTTGTACACCCGCGAGTGCGTGTAGAAACCCTGCGACAGAAAGACCAGCGGGAAGATCGGCGACAGCACTCCGAAGAATGCCAGGTAGTAATGCTGGAATCCGCCGGTCACTTGTTGCGCTTCGCTCCCGTGCCCCAGGTAAGTCCGGTAGGTGACCGAGACGGCCAGCGCCAGCAACATGCTGGCATGCACGATCAGGTAGTCCGCCAGCATGCGCGGAGCGCCCTCCTGCCAGGTGAAATTGCGCAGCGCCTTCAGCATGCCCGTACCTCCCGGCTCCGGCCGTTCTGCTGCAGATCGCGTATCGCCCAGGCCACCTGCCGCACGGTTCCCAGCGGCAGCGACTCGTAAACCGGCAGGCTGAGCACCGACTCGGCGACCGCCTCCGTCGCGGGCAGGCTCGCCGCCGGCGCCGGCAGCGCGCGGAATAGCGCCTGCTGATGCAGCGGCGGATAAAAGTACTTCTTGGTCTCGATATTCTCGGCGAGCAGCGCGGCCGCCAGTTCGTCGCGCGTCATGCCGAAAGCCTCGCCATCCACGCACACGGAGTAGTCTTTGTAAGTGGAGGCGTGGCCCGCTGGAATGCGCTGAAAGCGTACGCCCGGCGTTCCGTCGAGTTCCGCGGTGTAGAGCGCGGCGATCTGGTTATGCTGCCGGACCTTCGCCGGAACCAGGTCGAGCCCGGCCAGCGCCAGCGCCGCGTTGAACTCGGTCATGCGCGCATTCAGGCCCAGCAGCACCGGATCGTAGCTGCCCAGGTCGCCGTAGTTTCGTCCGGCCCGGATCCGCTGCGCCAGCAGCGCGTCATTGGTGCACACCAGGCCGCCTTCGCCCGCCACCAGCAGCTTGGTCGGCGACAGCGAGAACACCTCGGCATCGCCGAATCGGCCCACCGGCTGCCCCTGGTAGCTGGCGCCGAAGGCGTGCGCCGCGTCGAACAACAGCTTGAGTCCGTGCCGTTCGGCGATCCACTCGAGCTCCGCCACCGGGGCCGGGTTGCCGTACAGGTGCACGGCCATGATCGCGGCCGTGCGCGGTGTGATGGCCTGTTCGGCCGCGCGCGGATCGATGTTCCAGGTCTCCGGATCGCAGTCGGCAAACACGGGCGTCAATCCGTTCCACAGCGCCGCGTGCCCGGTGGCGAAGAACGTGAAACTGGGCAGGATCACCTCTCCCCTCAGCCCCAGCGCCTTCATCGCCAGCATCAGGCCGCTGGTGCAGCTCGAGACGGCGACGCAATGCCGCACTCCCAGCCGCTCGCAGATCGCGGCCTCCAGCTTCGCGACCAGGCCGCCGTTGGTGATCAAGCCCTGCCCGAAGACCTGTCTGTATTCCGACACGACCTGCTCCAGCGGCGGCAGTGTCGGATGGATGAACCGGAACCGCTCTCTGAACAGAGGCGCCGGCCTTATCTCCTTAGCGGATGGTGATACGAAACCAAGCTGTGCCATGCTGACTCCTATCTGGGGCGAATGACCCGGCAGGGCGTGCCGTATGCCACCACCCTGTCCGGAATGTTGTCGAGAACCGTGGACCCGGCGCCGACGATGGCGTCCGCGCCGATGCGGACTCCCTGGACGACGTTGGCGCCCATCGCCAGCACGCTGCCGGCGCCCAGTGAGACATTGCCGCCCGTGGCGGCGTTGGGTTGGATACAACTGAAAGGCTCGATCACGTTGTCGTGATCCACCGAGGCGTTGGTGTTCACAAAGCAGAAATCGCCCAGGCGGGTTCCGGAGTTGACCGTGGCCCCCGCCATGATCGCCACGCCCCGGCCAATCTCCACCGCGCGCGCGATGTGCGCGGCCGGATGCACCGCGCTGACGTAATCGAGCGCCGGCGCGATCGCGGCAATCCGCGCCACCAACTGCCGGCGTACCCGGTTATCGCCGATGCCCACGATCGCCCGGCCCACACCGTGCCGCGCCATCAGCTCCGGCAGCCTGTCCTCGGGTCCGAGCACCGGGTATCCCATCACCTCGGTACCGGCTGGCTTGTAAGTATCGATGAGCCCCGCGATCTGCCATCGCGCTTGCCGCTCGATGATGTCGACCAGCACTTTGGCGTGCCCGGAGGCGCCCACCACGAAGATCCCTTCAGCGTCCATGCGGGCTCCCCAGAAACTCGGGCATGGTGGCGTGGCCCGCCTGGCTGATACCCTGCCGGCGCAGGACCGCGGGAATGGTGCGGGCCAGAATCTGCAAATCCAGCCAGAGACCGCGGTGCTCCACGTACCAGACGTCCCGCGCGAATTTCTCATCCCAGTCGAGCGCGTTCCGCCCGTTGATCTGGCACCAGCCGGTGATCCCCGGCCGCACTTCCAGGCGGCGCCGCTGGACCGGGTTGTAGCGCTCCATGTACACCGGCAGCAGCGGCCGCGGTCCCACCAGGCTCATGTCCCCGCGGAGAACATTCCAGAGCTGCGGGAGCTCGTCGATGCTCAACCGCCGCAGCCGGCGGCCCCATCGCGTCAGCCGCTGCTCGTCCGGCAAAAGCTCTCCCGCCGCATTGCGCGCATCTGACATGGTGCGGAACTTGTACAGCTCGAAGACGCGGCCGTTCAGTCCGCAGCGTGGCTGGCGAAAGAGCACCGGCCGCCCCATCGTCAGGCGGATGGCGAGGGCCGCCGCGGCCCACACCGGCGAAAGTAGAATCAAGGCCAGCATCGCGCCGGCTGTATCGATCAGACGTTTGGTCACGACGTTACCGGTAGCTTGCGGAAGGTTGTTTCCAGAAGGACCAGCCCAGATACACGCGGTCGGATGGCTGGCGCCAGCCACTCAGCCAGGCCGTGAGAGTATCCGCCGGGACGGTCACCGGCAGAACGATGATCGCAATGCCGCTGGCCAGTAACTGGCGATAGCGCATGATGGCTTTGCGCGTCAGCGCCGGGCTCTTGCGCGTGGCTTGGCCCCATGGCTCCTCGAATAGAACTCCGTTGTCTCTCCCGATCGCCTCCATGAGACGGACCGCATCCGAGTCCGAAAGCAGCGCCGGATGTGCCGAGATATTGAAGACCAGCCGGCCGCCGAGCGACTCCCCGAGCTGCCGGATCTCGCGGATGTTGGCGCAATACGCCGCCCACGGTTGCCTGCCGCCCGTGCTGCTGTGCGAGGCCGCGTTGTCGACGAACCGCAGCGGCGCGGGAGACTGTTCCCAGATGCGCCGCATGCCCTGCTGGAGCGCGTGCCGTGCCTCCGCGCTGGTGACATCGATGATCCGCCGATCCGGCTCGCCGGGCCACGCGCCGGCCTGGGCGAAGTTGCGGGGCATCCATTCCTCCGGCACCTTGTCGTAAGGCCAAAGCCCGATCTTCGCCAGCGGCTCGACGGTGGTTCCGGATGTGTAAGTGCCGGCGGGCATGCCCCGGTCTCGCAGCAGCCCGGTTATCTGAAGACGCTGCCGTTCCGCTGCCTGCGGATCGGACCCTTTGGGAACCGACAGGTCGAGGACGGTTTCGCCGGATGAAAACCAGTCCGGATGGTTGCGGAGGTAAGCCGCGATGTCCTGGTTGGCGTTCACGAGAATGATCCGGTTCTGGCGTGGGTCCGGCCATTCGAAAGCAGCCGGCTGCGCGGCGGCGGGCCCGAATAACAGCATCGCGGCGCACACATAGCCGCCCGTCGTCATCAGCATGTGAGTGCGGCCGCCTCGAGGAAAGCCCGCGAGTCGAATTCGCGGGGCCGCGGGTGGCCCCGGTCCAGGATGTGGCGGTACACCTCGTAAACCTCCGCCGCGGTCCGGCGGACATCGAACATCTCGCGGACCAGTTCGCCTCCGCTCCGGGCCATGGGCCGATACCGTTCCCTTTGATCCAAGACCCGCAGAATCGCCGCCGCCAGCGCCCGCGGATTTCTCACCGGGACCAGGGCGCCGGTCAATCCTTCCTGCACCACCTCCGGCAGTCCTCCGACCCGGCCGGCGATCACCGGCACGCCGGCGAGCAGCGGTTCCACCACGCCGCCGCAGTTCTCCGAAAGCGGCACATGGATGGCGCAGTCGAAATCCGGCCAGCACCGCTGCACCTCGGAAAGCGGCAGAAAGCCGGGCATCAGGATGCGCCCGCGTCCCACCGCATCGGCATGCCGGCGCAGTTTGCGGAAATAACCCGCCGCGCCGCCCCAGGGACCGCCGATCAGTAAGCCCCTCACGTCGGAGCGCTCAGCCAGCACCAGCCCCAAAGCCGCGATGAGATCTTCGTGGCACTTCAGCCCGACTCGTTGTCCCAGGTAGTACTTGGGTCCGTAGACGTAACTGATATTGCCTACTACCAGGTCGTGGGACGCGATTCCCAGGCGCGCGCGCAGTAAGCCGGAGCGGGACGTATCGAACTCATCCGACCGGAATCCGTAGTAACTCAGGAATAACTTGGCGTTATCCACTCCGGCGCGCAGATAGATATCCCGGGTGCACCGGCTGGATGCGATCCAAAAGTCTCGGTCGCCGGCCGACTTCAGGTCCCAAATACGGTACGGCCGGTGTTCCAGGTGCAGCGGGCCCGGAACCTGGAAGATCCGCGGCGCCGGATGCCGTTTGCCCAGCGCCAGCCGCAGAAGCAAAGCGGGGCCGACGTGATGGCAGTGGATCAGGTCCGGCGCGACCGTCCGCACCAGCTCTCGCGCCTGGGCGCAGACCGCCGGCAGCCGCCATATGCTGGTCACGGGATAATCCAGCCCGGCGATGTGGAAGGACGCGCCGGCCGCTTCCCATTCCGGAACCCGGGCGCCGGTCGCGTCGGGCAGCGCGACGTGTACCTCGACGCCCAAACGTCTTAATTCGGCGGCCTGCAAGGCCGCCCAGCGCGCTCCGCCGGAAGTCTTCACCACGTGGAGCACTCTCATGGGGCGCCCCGTCTTTCTTCGATCCACGCCTGCGTCTGTTCTTTCAGGTGCCGGTAAAAAGCGATCCTCCGCTCACACAGGACCTCCTCGCGGTACTCGCGCGCCTTGGCCAGGTTGCGCCGGGACATCCGTTGCAGGCGGGCGGGATCGCGCAAGCAGGTTTCGATCGTGGCAGCCAGCGCGGCCGCGTCGCCCGGCGGGACCAGGTCCTCCGGCGGCAACAGTTCGACGATTCCACCGACCGCCGTGCCGATGCAGGGCAGCCCGCGCGCCATGGCTTCCACCATCGCGCGCGGCAGGCCCTCGGTGCGCGACGGCAGCACGAAGAGATCGGCCTGGTCCAACTCGGCGCGCACCGCTTCCCCGGCGGCCAACTCGCCCAGAAAGCGGACGCGTGCACCGATGCCGTTAGCGCGGGCGTAGTCTTCCAGCCCGGCGCGGTGCTTGCCATCGCCGATCAGGACCAGCCGAAGGTCCAACCGGCGGCGAATACAGCCGGCCGCGGCCCGAATCAGAATGTCGGGACCTTTGTACATCTGGCTGAGCGATCCGACAAAGACGAGCGTCGCCATGCGTCCGGCGGCGAGAGTGGGCCGCGCGTTGACAAAAGCGTCGTCCCGCAATTCGACGTTCGAATAGGACGTGATGAAAACCTTGGGCGACAGGCTGAGTGCCTCGCCGCTGATCTCCACGTCGGATGCGCTGATACTGTATCGGGCGCAGGGGTAGCGCCGCTGCAAGACCGATTCGGTCACGTAAGCCACGGCCTGCGCCCGGCGGCATTGCTGCTTCAGAGCCGCGGTGAACCAGAAGCGGAATAAGGGCCGCAAAGGATGGCGGACCGCGCCCCGGCCGAACGCCTCATGCGGATCGCCGCCGACTTCCAGGCCATAGGGGTAGCCCGTGCGCGCGAGGTTTGAAAATGACACGTTCGCCAGTTGGCCCGGCGCGCGGATGACCACCGCCTGCCCCGGACGGAGTTGGCTCCGGACCGCGCTGCGAACGGCTCGCAAGCGGGCCAAATACTGCATCGGACCCAGGTAATAAGGTACGCGGCTCACCCGGACGCCGGCGCCGTCCACCCTCTGCCAGCCCGGCGGAATCGGGCGCGGTTCCACCCGCGCCACCACGTTGACTTCGTCGAAGACCGCGCGGTAGCGCTGCCAGAAGGCGTTGGCATACGACGTCTTGGTCCAGACGGATCCGTCCGGCGCCCCGCGAAATCGGAAATCGAGCATTACGGAAACCGTCATGGACCGTGTCCCGGGCGCGCTCCTGTTCATGGCTTGAGTCCCCCGGCGCGCACCGTGCGGGACGTGAACATTACCACGGCGCCCGGGATGGCCGCGTACTTCACCACCAGCAGCAGGACGTTGTCGGAATCCAGCACTAGGACCCCGAAACACAGGCAGATCCAGATGGGCACCAGCAGCAGACGGCAATCGTGCGGGTGCGCCCGGTCCAGAAAGCGCATGATCTTTCCGGTAACCAGCCCTACGATCAGCAGCCCCAAAGGCGCGGCCAGAATCCCGAAGTTCAACATCATTTCGCCCGAGACTCCATAGACCCGGCTGGAGTGGAACGTGCCCGCGCTGTAAGATCCGGCGCCGTATTCGAGCTCCGTGGTCCACTTCACTTTGCCCGGCGGACGATCCTTCCACAACGGCTGCGGGATCAACAGGGCCAGCGCGCCGGAATAGGTGCGGCCCCAGGCGTAGTCGAACCGCCGGGGCTGAAGCAGACGGTAGATGGTGAACGCCTGGATGTCGCTGCGCGCCATGTCGGCCACCAGCACCTGGCGGAAAGTGCGGTGGGTCTTGGCGGTCAGCAGGTCCCTTTCCACCGAACCTTCGAAGGCGGAGAACATCTTGAATCCCGCGTTCTTGTAAAAGGCGGCGAAGTACATGAAGAACAGCAGGAAAGCAATTCCCCCCAGCACCAGCCGGCGTTGAATCGGGCGAATCCAATAGTGCACGATACCGGCGGCCCAGAACAGGCAGATGATGGTGTTCATGCGCGATCCGCGCAGGGCGCCGAACACCAGCTGAATGACAAAGAACGCGCCCAGAAGGACGGTGAGCAACACCCAGCCGGGCCGGCGGCTGGAATGCCGCAGGCGCACGGCGAGGGCGATCATGGCCAATACGGGCGCGCTCTCGGCGATAGCAAACTCCCATCCCGTGTTCTTCCACGCTTCGGGATCGTACAGATAGTGGTAAACGAAACCGCTTGGGCCGCCAAAATCGACGTAAAGATAAACCTGCACCGCGGTACAGATTACGATGGCAGTCCACACCACGATGGGGAACTCGCGCGCGTCCAGCAGGCGGTAGGTTCGGGCAGTGCGGTCGGGCCTGTTGCGCACGAATTCGCGCCCCCAACGATAAAGGTAGATCCCGACGGTGTTGAGGACGGCGAGTATGCCAAGCCAGTCGCGCCAGTCGTCCGGCTGTCCCTGCAGATATGGAATCTCGTACGCCCATGCGACCATGAGCAGGGGCGAGATGAAGAAGACGTGGATCCCCAGCAGGCTGAGCAGGCCCGCCGGGCTGAACAGCATTTCCCTCCGGCGCACCCAGGGGACCATGTCGCGACCGATGAGGGCGCCCGATGCGATCAAAGGCAGGATGAACCAATGGTGATACTGCTCCGAGAAGATCGCGAACAGTGTGACCACGAAGGCGCACACCATCGCGGACAGCACCAGGTCGGAGGTGCGGGCCAGCGACCGCCGGCGCACCGCGTGGGGACGCGCGCGCCATCTGCTGGAAGAGGCCGGCAGGTAAGCCGCGGGCTGCATCAGTTGGCTCCCGCCTCCGCGCGCTTGTTGACCCAGGCCAGGATCAGCAGCGGTATGGCGCATCCCGCCGCGCTGATACCGCAGGATGCCCAGGCGGCGCCCATCAGGCCTCCGGCGGACACCAGGATCGACGACAAGCCGCCGGCCAGCACGGTTTGTACCACGTACGGCGCGATGAGGACCCGGAAGTGCCGGGTGGCGGTCACCCCGGCATTCAGAAAACTGGCTACGTAGTTCATGGCGGCGGCCACTGCCAGCCAGCAAAGCACCGACGCATGCCGGCCGTACTCCGGGCGGTAAAACAGGGTCAACAACCGCC
This sequence comes from Bryobacteraceae bacterium, assembly GCA_035499555.1. Classification (GTDB taxonomy): domain Bacteria; phylum Acidobacteriota; class Terriglobia; order Bryobacterales; family Bryobacteraceae; genus Bog-159. Next base: position 22,451 of record DATJYO010000041.1, on the reverse strand, counting down.
GCCCGGCGACGACGCTCAGCGCCACCCCGGCCACCCCCAGCAGAAAGCCCGTGCCCGATACCCGCAGCAGAAGATGGTTGAATGCGCCGGCAATGCGGCGGCCCGCCGCGAAGTGCCGGGCCATTACCGGCAAGGCCGCCTGGCCCAGCGCGGTGACCACGAATGTGCCGGCGGTGAGCGGATAGAGCAGCGCGGCGAAAATGCCCAGCGCCGCCGGTCCCAGCCGGGATTCCACGAAGTATCGGGGTATGTTGGCGTTCAGCGAAACCAGCATGGACATGATGCCGAGCGGAAGCGAGCGCCACGCCAGCTCTTTCAGGGCGCCGAAACGGAAACCGGGGCGCACGAGGCCGTAGCGCGCCGTCTGCCGCCGGTCATAGATCACCAGCACCAGCGCCCACGCGGCGATCAAACCCGCAACGGCCCAGACCAGGCTGTGCGTGAAGTAAACCGCGATGGCGAAAGCGGCGATCGACAGAATCCCCTTGATCATGAGCGACCCGGCAATGGGCCGCATGCGCTCGTGGTGCTGCAACAGGCCGTAGTGCACATCGCTGACGGACTCCACGGCTTTGGCGACACCGACCAGGAGCACCACCGGATAGGTGCGGGCTTCGAGCCCCCCGATCGCCAGAATCGCGGGCAGCGCCGCCAGGGCCAGAAGCGTGGAGCACAACCGTAGGCCCAGGTAGTCCGGGAAGCCGTATTCTCCGCGCGCGTCGGTGGCCAGCACGGATCGCAGTTGCAGGTTGGTGAACATCAGCAGCGGCGCGGTGATCGCCAATCCGAGCGCGAACTGGCCCACCATTTCCGCTGTCCCCAGCTTCGCCAGGACAACCAGCATGCCCCACTGGCAGGCGGCATAAACCGCGTAGCCGCCCAGCGTCCAGGCGAAGTTGGAGCGGATTGACATGGGAGCGCTTCCGGCAATCACGATTCGGAGGGCTTGTAGTATCGGTAATACTTTCCGTAATAGCCGTAGTAGCGGTAGCTGTCGCTCATGTTGCTGGTCACCGAGTTCAGCACCACGCCGACGATATTGGCGCGCACGCGCTGCAGCGTGGTGATGGCCGATCCCACCGCTTTCCGGTCTGTCTCGCCGGCCTTGGCCACCATCACCACACCATCCACGGCGGCGGCCATCTGTAGCGGTTCCGGGAAGCCCAGGATGGGCGGCGAATCCACCACGATCAGGTCGTATTCGGAGGCCGCCTGTTCCAGGATCTCCGGCAGGCGCCGCCCGATCAGGTCCGCGCCGCGCCGGCTGGAGGGGCCGGTGGGCAGGATGTCCAGATCGCTCAGCTCCACGATCTTCACCAGCTTCTCGCGCCACTTCAAACCGTTCTGCAGCACCGCCGCCAGTCCCGTTTCCGGATTGATCCCCAGCTTGCTGTGCACGCCGGGACGGCGCATGTCGCAATCGATGAGCAGCGTCTTGTGCTTCTGCTGCGCGTGCGCGATGGCCAGGTGCACGGCCGTGGTGGTCTTGCCCTCGGCCGGGGTGGCGCTGGTCACCATCAGCGACTTCAACTGCCGGTCGAAGGATCCCAGCAGGATGGAGTTGCGCAGCGTGCGCACGGCCTCCTCGAAGCTGCTGGCCGTGCGATCCAGTTCTTCGGCCCGCGCCAGGGCGATCGAGCCGGATTCGTTGGTCACCGCCGATACCAGCCGCCGCCAGGTTTTGACCATCGGCAGGCTGCCCATCACTTCGGTCTGAAACAGGTTCGAGATCTGCTCCGGATCGCGGACCGAGCTGTCCAGCACGTCCATCAGGACCGCAAAGCCCACGGCCAGCAGCGTGGAGCATAGGAACGCCAGCAGCACATTCAGCCTGAGATTGGGAAAGACCGGCCGGATGGCCGGCCGCGCCGGATCCGCGATGCGGATGGAGCTGTTCTGGAAACCGGCATTGATGCCGGCTTCCTTGATCTTGCGCACCAGTTCTTCGTAGAGCGATTTGTCCGCGTCGGCCTCCCGCTTCAGCGACTGGTATTCGAAGCTGCGCGCGTTCAGCCGGTCGAATTCCGCCTTGGTCTCGCTCACGGTCTTCTTCAACATGGCCTCCCGGTTGAGCGATTCGCGGTATTCCACCTCCACCCGCTGCGCCGCGTTCTTCCGGCTCTGCACCAGTTGGCGCCCGATCTCATCCACCAGCACGGCGGCTTTGCGGTACTCCGGATGATTCGGGCCGTAGTGCGTCTTGACGTCGGCGAACTTCTGCCGTGCGTCGTCCAGCTTGGCCGACAGGTCCTTCAGACTCGCGCCCTGGCTGGATACCTGCGCGGCTTCGATGGATCCGCTCTGCACCGACTTCCAGGCGGCCTCCTTGCGCACGCGATCGGTCTCCGCATTGGTGTACTCCGTGTTGAGCTGCAGCAGCCGCGCGGAAAGGATGCTGGTCTTCTCCTCCGGGTTGATCACGTTCAGCTCCCGCTCGAACTGCGCCAGAGCGGAGGAGGAGCGCTCCATCTTGGCCTTCAGTTCCTCGAGCTGCTTCTCCATGAAGTCGGCCAGGGAAGCGGATGACTTGAAGCGGATGTTGTAGGTGTGCTCGACATACGATTGGGCCACCGCATTGGCGACCTTGGCCGCCAGTTGCGGATCCGGCGAGCGGTAGCTGATCAGCAGCAGATAGGTGTTCGGCGGGCGCGTGACCTTCAGCTTCTTCAGCAGGATCGGCGCCTCCTCTTCGGCGGCGGTGGACTTCTGGGGCGCCGTATCGGAGGTCTCGTCTTCCCGATCCAGCAAATGGTATTGCTGCGCGACCGGCCGCAGCACCGAATCTGACTGAATCAGCCTCACCTGGGTGGCCAGGAACTGATCCGCGTCGTTGAGCGGCGAGCGCACGGCGTCCTCGCCGATGATGGCCGAGGGCATCTGCCGGTCGATATCCACCGTCACCGTAGACTCGTAGATCGGCGTCAGCCGCGCGGAAAGGATCAGGGTGGCGGTCACACAGGCGCACACGAAGGAGAGAATCTTCCAGCGGTGCCGGCGGAGGATCCAGAGATAGTGCGCCAGCGGTACGGCGGTCTGCGGCGGCGGCTCGACGTCGTACCCATACCAGGTGGGCTGCAGCGCCTGATTGGGCGCGGGCAAAGCTTTGGTTTCACTCATGGAAATCGATCTCCTGGGATTCAGCGGACTCCGGCGTAGATCAGCGCCGTAGTGGCGCCGGTGCCGAAGAGCAGGATTTTTTCGAGCGCGCCCAGCGTCATGCGGCGTCCCTTGTTGTCCGGCACGTACAGGATGTCGTTGGCCAGCAGCGCCGTGTCAGGCGCTTTCCGCTGCATGATCTTGGCCAACGGGATGGAAATTTCGTTCTTACTGCCGTTGGCCTCCTGCCGGTAGATGAAGGCATCCTTGGCCGCGTACGGCATGAGGCCTTCCGACAGCGCCAGCATCTTCAGCACCGTGGACTCCGCGTCCTGCACCGGAAAGGCTCCCGGTTTTTTGACGTTCCCGATGACATAGACATGCCCGACTTCGGGCACACGCACCTCTTCGCCGCCGATCAGAGTGACGTTCAGCGTGGCGTCGGCGGAATCGATCAGGCCCTTCACCGGAATGCGCTGGACCAGCGAACTGACCGAACCGTCGGCGCCGGTCTTCTCCCGGCTGACCAGGATCTCGGGACCAGCCTCCGGCGACAACCCGCCCGCCCGTGTGATGGCCTCCAGCAGCGTCACCGGCCCGGCCGCCTGGAACGTCAGCGGCTGCTTGACGGCGCCGGCGACGGAGATCGGGCGGCTGTTGTACTCCGCGATGGTGACCGTGACGAACGGGTCCACGATGAGCTGTTCGGCGGTCAGCGCGGAAGCGATGGCCGCCTCCAGTTCGCTCGGCATCAGCCCCTCCGCCTGGATGCGCCGCTTGAGCATGGGCAGGCGCATCATGCCGTCGGCACCCACGCGCACCGTGCGCGTCAGCTCCGGAGAGTCGTACACCGAGACCGCCAGCAAATCGTTGGCGCCGATGCGCTGCGCCGGGAGATTGGCGGTGGGCAGCGGCGTGTCCGTGCGTACCTGGGCACACGCGAAAGTGAGCGCGAGGCAGAAGTACAGGCCGAAGCACACACCCCGGATGCGGGATGCGCGCCCGGGTTGCCGGTTATCGCGGCAGGGTTTCCACATGGAGGACTCCTTGTTGTTGCAAATAATTGATCTGGGATTGCAGGGTCGCAATTTGATGGTCGAGAGCGGCGAGACGGCGGCCCAGTTGGCTGCTCAACATGCCGGTCTGCAGATATTCGAGCAGCCCGGCGCGGACAAAGTCAGACACGTTACGCGCACCTTCCCGCTCACAAGCTTCTTTGAGCGCGTGATACTCTTCCTGGGTCAGGCGGAATACGACCACCCGGCTGCGAGGTCTGTTAGTCATCCGGATCGGCCCCGGTCAGTGGGTAAGAAACAAGTGCGCCATGTGCGCGTGTTCCGCGCCGTGCACGGCCCGAATCATTTCCCGGTCGATTTCGACTGCCACCGCGCGGCGCAACAGCTCCACCGAGACGACCACGCGCAGCGAATCCTTCTCGCGCAGCAGCACACCCTCCAGGCCGGCCAGCGATCCATGTTCGATGCGGGCTCTTTGCCCCGTCTGCAGGTAGGGCCACGGCTGCGCGGGCAGACCGGAGGCCTGGATCGCTTGAATCCGGGAAATCTCGGCGTCCGAGACCGGCGTCGGGATATTGGCGAAGCAGACTACGGACCTGACGCCCGGCGTGGTAAGCACCGGAAGCCGGTTCGAATACAGGAAGCGGCAGAAGACGTAACCCGGAAACAAGGGCAGATCCACGGACCGCATCCGGTCCGTCCAGTCATGCCGCGCGCGATAGAGGGGCAGGAAAGACTCCAGTCCCTTATTGTTCAGATTCGCCGCCACGGCCTTCTCATGCCGGGGCTTAGCTGTCAGCGCAAACCATGAAACCGGCTTAGACATAAGGACAAAGCTATCGCTATCTCAGTCCCAGGGGGGACCAATTACAAATAACTCAGTGACTTGTTGCTTTCGCATACAAATGGTCAACATTGCGCATACTTATTCTCCAGTTATTGTCGCGGACCGGTCTGGGGATAATTCCTGACACGTAGGGCGGACCATCGCAAGCGATAGTCCGCCCCTTCTGCACGCCACGACTCTCCAGAGTTGATGGTGAAGCCGGCCGAGCCGGCCTGGGTTAGCGGCTGGTAGAACTCTTACTGCCGCCCTGACCCGGCAGGTCCTGTGCCGCCGCCAGGCCGCCCACCGTGCCCGCGGCGGCCACACCGCCGATGATGGCCACGGTGGCCGCTGTGGACAGACCACCGCCAGCGGCCGCTGCGGCGCCGCCGGCCGCAGCCGCGCCGGCCCCCGCCCCCGCCGCGGCTGCCTTACCCTTCACCAGCACGTTGACCTTGGTCACATCGACAAGTTGGGACGCTCCGGGAACCGTGGGCCCGGACGCGTTTACCGTCCCGGTGATCTCCACGAGTTTCCCGACCGCGGTATCCAGCCCGGGCCCCTGCACCTGCAAGGTGACGTTGGTAACCCGGTCAACGAGGATGAACTTGCCATCCCGGAGCGCCAGAATTCCCGAGGCCTTCGTAACGGTCGCGCCGGAGTCCTGCGGTTCGAAGGACATTTCATGGCCGCGTTCCAGCCGGGCTATGAGTACACCCTCGCTGTTATTGACCCGCACGGTCCCCTGGCGGGCCGCCACGATCACCCGGTTCGGTCCGGCCAGTTTGACCCTGGCCGTAGCGCCGGCTTGATCCGTCATTACCTCCAGGCCGTCGGCTTCGATGTAGTAGTTGGCCGAGTCCAATTGTCCGATTCCCTTCTCCAACACCAGACGCGACTCATGAATGGTGGCCCGGGATTGCGCGCCCAGTTTAGCGCTGACACCCGTCGCCAGCCTGATGTCGGAAGACGTGATGTTCGTTTCCACGGCGCTGCCGTCGAATAATGTGGCGTTTCCCCATACCCGGGAACGGTCCAACTGAAAGCTGCCGTTGGCGACGGCCAAACCGATGGCCGGACCGGCCGCGAAAGCCGTGGACAAGGCGCAAAGCAATGACAGGCCGGACAGGGTCCGGCGGGCGAAGGCCGACATAGGTGATCTCCTTTTGGGTAACAAGTGCCTTTGCCTTCCGGATAATCTCGAAAAAGAAATGAGGGCCGTCCGGGCCCGGAGACGGGCCTTCATGCGTGGCCCCGTGCGCCCGCGTTCAACCGCCGGAATCGGTAATAGTACAGAACTGTCAAATGGCGAGTTAGTTGGGCATGCATTCGTGTAACATCGGGCGGACCGCATTCACATATGAGTAGGAGCCTGAACTGACGATCTATTGAGCACCTCGGCCTGCAAGTGTTCTGAATGACGACGCAGGTTCTTGGCGCCATGGACCGGCCGCCAACCCGGTGCCCGTGACAACGACGGAGGTAAGTCATGAAACGGGACCTCAATCGACGTGCGTTTCTGGAGAGTCTGGGCGCTTACACCGCCGGCGGCGCGCTCCTCTCCCAACTTTGTAACCGGCGCGCATCGGGATCGGCCGATGCACAAGCCGCCACCTGGAATGCGCCGCCAGTCCTGGTGAACCCCAACATCCTGGTCATCATGGTGGACCAGATGCGCGCCCCCATGTGGCTCACCGCGAGCCAGATGACGACCCTGGCGCAGCAGTTTCTGCCCAATATCTTCGGCCGCCTGAGAAATCACGCCTACAATTTCCAGCAGTACTATGTCGCGGCTACGGTGTGCACGGCATCGCGTGCCACACTGCTTACGGGTCTCTATGCTCCGCAGACGGCTATGTACCTGAACAATGGCGGCAGCGGACCCGACCTGAACCCGGCGTTCCCGACCTGGGCGAGTGCGCTGGCCCTTGTTAATCCTGCATATCGCGACAATTGCTGGTGGTTTGGCAAATGGCATCTCTCCAACTGCGACACGTCCGACCCGCTGGCGCCTTATGGGTTCCACACCAGGACTTATCCCGGCGGCGAGGCGTGCAATCCCTCGCCCAATGGTGCCGCGAACGAGGGTACCGACGGCGGTACCTTCGGAAAAATCGTGGATGCCAATGACGCCCAGATTGCCGGCGACTTCATCGGCTGGCTTCAGGGGCAGGCGCCCTCTTCCGCGCCTCCCGTCCAACCCTGGTGCGCTACCGTCAGCCTCATCAACCCACACGACATAGCGTACGCACCGGCTTGGTTTACCAATCCATGTCCGCCGTCGGGCGTACCGATCCCAAGCGTCTATTTCCCGCCGCCGGCCATGCCGCCTTTGGGCTGTCCGCAAGCGCTGTTGTCGTCTCTGCCCTCTCCGTGGAATTATGAAAACCTGAACAAAGTCACGGGGAAACCGAAAGCCCAACTGAATCTCCTGCAGTACATGAACCAACAGGACGGCAGGGTGACGGATTGGGTGCAGTTCCTGAACCAGTATTACTGGCTGCTTTACTATGTGGACCAGCAGGTCGGGGCGATCCTCAACGCTCTACAAGGCTCCGGCCAGGCGGGCAACACCATTATCATCTTCACCTCCGATCACGGCGAGTATGGCGGCTCGCATGGCCTGCACGGCAAGGGTTTCACCGCGTATGACGAATCCATCCACGTGCCGTTCTATGTGAAATTCCCAGGACAGCCTGCGACTTATGCGATGAGCCAGATGTGCTCCAGTGTGGACGTTTTCGGCCTGATCTGTGACCTCGCTACGGGTGGCAACGCTCAGTGGCGGCAGGTCTGCCCGGACTTGATCTCACGCCAGTCTCTTTGGAGCTTTCTCTATCAGGGTGCCGCGGAGACTCGTTTGGCGCCGGCCCTGGGCATCCCGTATGTCCTCCACACGTGCGACCTGAGCACTTCTTCCCATATCGTGTGCTTGCGGACCAGGACCAGCAATCCGACCCAGCCGGGCGCCAAGCTGGCTATCTATTCGGAATGGGCGCCCTGCACCGTCGTGCCGGACAATACGGCGCCGGATTATGAGTTCTACGACTACAATCCGGCCACGTCCAACAATACCCGGGAAATGGGTAACGACTATTCGAGTTCCAACCCGGCCGTGGCTGCCTACCTGGCCGAACTGGGCGCTTGGGGTCCGCCGGCCACGGGGTTGATCGCTTCGGAACTGAATGCCCCGCTGGTGGGCGCCGGCACCGGCGGTCTTCCCCTCAGCCAGGCGCAGGCGGCCGCCCGCCAGAGCTATTTCGATGCCGTCTCCGGCCCGGGCGTCTGTACCGGCGGCTAGGCCGGCGCGGGCAAACCCACGGCACGCCATGCTAAACTGATCTCGTTATGGCAATTCCGAATGTCAAGCGTTTCCGGCCCTTCTGTCCGGAGTGCAACGAGAACTTCACGATCATGGCGGTGCTGCCCAAGGACGCCAACGTGGAGGAGTACCTGGCCGATGCGGTCAAGCGGCACGACCACAAGGCGTATCAGGAATCGAAGGTTTTGCACTTCAAGGTGCGCGTCGGCCAACAGAAGCAGAAGAAGGCCAAGTAGGATTTCCCCTCAGGTGCGGGCCTGCAGACTCTGTAAGGCCCGCAGAGCTTCCTGGGCCACTTCCGGATCGTCATCGTGGCTCAACTTTTCCAACTGCGGCGCATCGCTACGGTCCCCGCTGCGCGCCAGCACGCGCGCCAGGTAGATCTTCTCGCTTTTGGTCCCCTGGAACATGGGTGTGTAGAGCAGCCGCCGCACCGCCGGATCGCGGGCCGCCTCCACCAGAAACGGGAAGGCCTCGCCGTGATACGAGGCGCTGTTCAGCGTATCGATCAGAAAGCGCAGGGGACTGAATTCCGACAGCTCCGTCTTGCCCAGCATCACCTGGGCAAAAGCCAGGGATAGCCGCGGCTCCATTTTGCCTTCGTCCTGCCAGGCCTTTTCGAGCAAGGGCAGATCGGCCGGATTCTTCAGGCGGGCGTAGCCTTCGGCGGCGGCGGCGCGCAGTTTTTCGTCCTTGTCGCCCAGATAGCGCGCGTAGATCTCGCGGCTGCTGGGATCGGGGAGCATGGCGACCGCCGTCAGCGCGGATCGCCGCACCTTGGCGTCGCGGGTGTGGTTGAGGACGTCCACCAGGTCCGGCAGCGCGGACTTGTTCTGCAGCAGGCCGGTGGTCTCGATGGCCGCGATCTGCACGCGCGGATCCAGATCGTGCAACAGAAACTGCATGCTGGGGCCGGCATCGCGGTCGCGGATCTTCTGCAGCGCGATCAGCGACTCGTAGATCACCGTGCTGTCCTTGGATTTTAGGGCCGCCACCAGGTCCGGTATGTCCGCTTTGCCGCGCAGGATGCCCACCGCGCGCGCCGCGTTCGCCTTGGCGTCCCGGCTGGCGCCATTGCGCACCAGCACGCCCAGCGCTGCGATGATGTCCGGCCGCGGCGTAATATAGGCATCGATCACCTGGTCGTTGGTATCCGTGAAGTGGCCTTTAATGCTGGTCCCCACGCGAGTGATGGAAGATCCCAGCCCGGTCTTCAAATAACCCGGCAGATAGAAGTTGACCAGGCCGTCGGTGGCGCGGATTTGGATGGCCGGGTCGCTGTCGCGGGTGGCCTGCACCAGCGGATCGAGACTGTGCTGGGTGCCGATCTCCGAAATCTGCTTGACCGCCTCCAGCCGGATATCCACGTCCTGATTCGTCAGCAGGGCGGCCAGTTTGGGGATCGCGTTGGCGCCGCCCTTGCCCATTTCCCGCACGTCCTTGGGACGCAGCGCGGTCTGGGCGGGCAGCCACAGCGGAAGGCAGAGAACCAGGAAAGCCGGCGCCAGCCGGCGAACGGTCGTTCTAGCGGACAAACTCCACCTCCACGCGGCGCGGGATCAAACCCGCTTCGTGGCCCAGGTCCAGAAGTTTCTGCACGGCGGCCGGGACCACCTCGCCGGCATCCAAGGTGTAGTGGTTCACGTACATGCCCACGAACTTCTCCGCCAACGTCGTCTCCATGTCGCGCGCGAACTGCAGGGCATAGCTCAGCGCTTCATCCCGATTGTCCAACGCATATTGGATGCTCTCGCGCATCAGCCGGCAGCACTCGCTGCGCAATTCTGCCGGCAACGAGCGCAGCAGCACGTTGCCTCCCAGCGGCAGCGGCAGTCCGTAGTTGCTCTTCCACCAGCGGCCCAGATCGAGCACGCGGTGGAAGCCCTCCCGGTCGTAAGTCAGTTGCCCTTCATGGATGATCAGTCCCGCTTCGACCGATCGTTCGCGCACGGCCTGCATGACTTTATCGAAGGGGGTGACCACGGCTTCGAAGTCCGGCTGGAACAATTTCAGCGCCAGGTAGGCGCTGGTGAGCGTACCGGGTATGGCGATCCGCTTGCCGGTCAACTCCTCGGCTTCCATGGGACGCGCCGCGACCAACATGGGACCGTACCCGTCGCCCACGCTTGAACCGCTGGACATCAGCACGTATTTGTCGGCTACATACGGATACGCATGATACGAAATGGCGGAAAGGTCGAACAAGCCATCCATGGCCTTGCGATTCAACGACTCGATGTCCTCCAGGGTGTGGCGGAACGATACCTTGGAAGACCGCACTTTTTTGGTGGCTAGCGCATAAAACATAAATGCGTCGTCGGAGTCCGGACTGTGGGCGGCGACGATTTCCCGGGGCTGAGGTTTCATATCGCTGGAAGAGTATATCCCAGTGTACATGGGTTTACTAATCCGCGGTGCGAGCAATGCGCGGGTGAATACCGGGACCAAAAACCTGCCCGGTCAGCGTTTAGCGCGGCGTGGTTGGCGCGGGTTCGCCGCGCCAACCGTTCACGCCAAACTATAGGGTGGGTTCTTGGGCAACTAGCGGCTGTCCGGTGCGGTCGCGATGATAAAGAGCGTTCCGGCGCCGGATGCGCCGCCGCCGGTAGCCACACCCCAGATATTGCCTTTGGCATCCACCAGCACGCCGGCGGCGGGCCGGGCGCCATCCGCGCCGCCCGTAAAGCTGTGCAGCGTGGTGAGGTTGCCGGAGTGGTCCAGTTTGAAGACTGTGCCGTTGTTGGAAGCGCCACCATAAAACGTCGTGCCGTACAGATTGCCTGCGGCGTCACGAGCCAGGGCGGCCATGGGAGCGGATCCATCCGGACCGGTGAAGGTATGCAGAACGGTGAGTTTGTGGGAGATGACGTTATAGGCGAACACCACCCCATTGCCCAGTCCAAAGCTGCCGTTGCCGCCAGCCGCGGTGGTGCCATAGAGATTGCCAAGGGAGTCGCCGATCAAACCTGCCATCGGCTGCGCGCCATCGGCGCCGCCGGTGAAGGTATACAGCGGGGCGGCTTTGAGACTCTGGAAAATCGTGCCTCCGGCAAAGCGCGGGGGAGCGCCGCTGGTGGTGCCATAAAACGTTCCGCCCAGCCCGCATAGTCCGCCGTGGGGTAAAGCCCCACCCGGCGGAAAGCTTTGCCCGATGGTCAAAGTGCCATCCACCGCAATTTCAAACGTCGTACCATAACCCAGCGTGCTGCCGCCATCATAGGTGGTGCCGTAGAGATTGAAATCGGTGTCAAAGGCCAGGGGTCCGGCTGGTTGCGCCCCATCGTCGGGCCGCCCCGCGAAACTGTGCAGAACCGTGTAGGTGACGGTCGGGGTCAAGGTCAGCTTAAAGACGGTGCCGCGGCCATGCGCGCCGCCGGTGTAGGTGGTTCCGTACAGGTTTCCGGAAAGGTCCTGGATGAGGCCGGCAAGCGGATTGGTTCCGTCGGAACCGGCGAACGCGTGCAGGACAGCTTCGTGCCTGCTGGCAAAATTCACCTCGTAAATTGTGCCGTTATTGGAGGCGCCGCCGGCCTTGGTGGTGCCATAGATATTCCCGTTGTACAGCATCGGGGTGCCAAACGGCGCGTTGCCGTCCGCGCCGCCGGTGAATGTGTAAATCACATTGAAGGTTTGAGCTGGCAGCGTCTCGGTACCCATCGCTGCGATGGCGAGCACCAGCGCGACAGCGGTGAGCACGCCTGCCACTCGATTCGTAACCAGGTTGTGGGTCATTGCTCCTCTTAGTAGATGGCGAACGCTGCGCGCGGAGAAAAAGAGCGATTTATCGGCCCGGTGAACGCAAACGCAGCGTAACTAAGATTCTGTATCCCCCCGCACCGAGTGTCAAGAACGCCACAAGATAACGGTTCCACCGGACCCGGCGCCGCCGCCGATATCCGGTGTTTGAGATGCTAATTGGTGTTTTATAAACCGTACAAAACATTACAGTTATAGGAAGGGTTCCGGAAAGCGGGCAAGCCCGGATGAAAGCGTATACAATGGGCGGTGTTCTTGGGCGTATAGTTTGGCTGGTACTACTGGACGTGCGGTCAGTTACGATCAAGGAGGGACACCATGGACCTTGCCAAGGTTCTTGCCGAGCTACGAGGACAGAAGGATCGGATTGACGAGGCCATTGCCAGCCTGGAGCGGTTGGCCGAAGCCCGGCCGCGGGGCAGGGGCCGGCCGCGCGGCAGCAAGTCCCCTGTAATCAAGCGCCCGACGGCTGTGACCCGGGACGGGCGGGAGCGCATCCGGCTGGCCAAAGAATCGGAAAAGTCATAGGGTGGTTTGGGTGCTTGGGCCGGGGCTTGATAGGACGGGAGCAGATCTCGTGGTATAGTGAGCGTGGATTGGCCCGGCAGATTGCGGGAGTAATTCAGTGGTAGAATGCCAGCTTCCCAAAATGGCTTTCAATTGACAACAAAAGACATAGCGTTTTTGTTGGTCTCTTTCTGGCGATTGAGTTTTAGTCAGTTTCATCCAGAGTATCCGCGGCATGCTTAAAAGTGTTCAAATGGTGTTCACGGAAACGGGGTAGTGTGAACGCTTTAGATTGTACCCACGCCTCCAGCCAATCGTCGCGCTTTGAGGGAAGGGACGCTCGGAGCGTGCAGGGCCTGTCCACTAGATAGCGTACGGCGGTGCCGACAAGTGCCTCCGACGTCTAGCTTGGGAAGACGGCTGTAAATTGGAAACAAAGAACATTGCGTTTCCTGGTATCTCGTTCTGGCGATTGAGAACACCAGGTTGTCACTCTGTGCCTCTGCGCGGCTCTTAACGGAGCACAAAATCCGACAAACGCTACTAAGAGATTTGGGCCGTGCGGTCAGAGGGCTTCACTCTTTGCAGTTTGCCCTCGGACCAGGAACGTTTTGGGTTAGGATCCGCACAGGTGGACGTACTTGTCAAGACTCGCCAAAATAGCGGTTGCCGGTCAGAACACCGAGCGAGCGAAGAGGTATCCACGAAGATGCCGGCGATTTCGTAGGGGGTGACGAACAGGCCAGCAGGAGCAAAAGGAGTGGGAGGGGGCCCAGACGAGCTCCGCTCATCGAGAATTGACGGCCGTCGCCGGTGTGTGTTCGGTAGCGAAATTTCATTAGCGAAATGTCATAGTGATGGGCAATAGCCAACGACAATCGTGAGGAAATGCTTCCGCAAACCTTACGGAGCGCGCCGTCTCAGGTGCTCCGCCAATGGTTTATCCGTTTGAAAATATTTCTTGTATGTGGCGATCCAATCCGTCGCGATCTCGCGCTGGGCCTTTCCCAAGTCCAGACTTCCGTCGCAGACCAGATCGCGGAGCCGGTCCTCCAATGCGTCTTTCACTTGCGCGTTCCATTCAGCCGAGTAGGATTCGGGCCACAGGTTATGGATGTCGTCAGCGCCACCGAGCGCCGGGGTAACCAGATAGTCGACCTCATACGCCCCCAGGTCTGCGCCCTGGAGCCCATATTCCTGAAACACTGCCTGCCGTAGCACCGCGGGAACAGCCTTGTTTTTGACGTTGGCTTGGCTGCAGACGGCCCAACGGTTGGCGAGGACCGTAGCACCCGGAGTCAGCTGGGAATCGGGACTTGATACCGTCAATTCCCTGAGTTGCGAGGGACTTCTTCGGGCAATCCCGAAGCGGAACAGAAACACACCAAGCAATGCAATTCCGCAAACGCCCGCCGCCGTCAAACCGAGCCGGCGCAGTACGAAACCTTTCGATTTTTCACCTGACGAGAGCTGCCGCAGTCGTGCTTTCAGTAAAGCTCGCGGCCCTTCAATGGGCGGCAGTTTTCCTTCAAACTCGCTTTGGTAGGCGCGGACTACCCCGGCGATCGTATCATCGAGTTCTTTGCGGCGAGCCCGGCAGGCCCAGCACGCACCAAGGTGAGCTCGAACACGTTTTTCCGCGCGCGCAGGAAGTTCCCCTTCCAGGCTCAAAAGCAACTGCTCGTCGGTAAGATGTGTGTCCTCTTTGCTCATGAATTTTCACCGCCCTGGGCGGAGCCCGCAATGCGCGATAGAGATCTGGCCAAAGAAACCGAGACCGCGCCCAGGGACATATCGAGGATCCCGGCGATCTCCCTATAGCGGAGGCCTTCAGCGCGAAGAGAAAGGCACCTCCGGTCCTTTTCAGGCATGGCCGAAACCACTGACAACACCCGTCTCTGAGTCTGATTATTGACCACCTGCTCCTCCGGATTTGGGCCTGGGTCAGCGACATCCTCTTCGGCTGCTGCCTCGGCGCGCCACTCAAGATCCCGGCGTATCTGATGATGGCGCTTCATAGCCTGGTTGTGCGCGACTCGGAACAACCAACTCGCCAAGTTTTCCCGGGACTTGCCGTGTTGCAAATGTTGAAACAGCGAAAGAAACACTTCCTGGATCACTTCTTCACCGTCTGGAATCGACATGCCGCAATTCGCAAGGTATCGCAGCAAGGGACCTCTGAACTGCTCGAATAGCGCGGCTACTTCCTCCTCCAACCGCTCCTGGGCGCGGCGAAAACCGCCTCCGGACTTCGAGCGCAACCCTTGCAGCGGTTCCGAGCGTGAAAAGCCCGATGACATTCAGTACTATCGACCTTACCTCAATCCGCGGTTCCAGCGCACCAGGCAGACTGACTGAACCACAGAGCTGTAAACAACCTCTCACACTGTATATTCCCTTCTCGCCGGAATTGTTCACACTTTTTTTGGGGCTTCCAAAGGACCGGGAGAATTCTTCTAAAAATACCGTGAACAAAACCTGTCGCGCAGGAATTTACCAGTGTGGGCTCATTTTTGTGCGCTTCCAGATTCAGAGGTGCTCTTTCTATACTCCTCGCGTTGGTTGGCGGACCTCTTCTGTCGGCGCAGGACAACGGTGCGATCCGGCTCGAGCTGAAGGATCCCGCAGGCGCCGCGGTGCAAGTATCGGGCACGCTCCGGAATCTCGATACCGGGGCGGAGCAGTCTTTCCGGACCAATGTGCGGGGCAGCTTTGATTTTGCAAACCTCCAGTACGGGCGGTATGAAATTCGCATTGAGAAGGAGGGATTCGCGACCCAAACCGTCAGGGTCGAGGTTCGTTCCGCGACTGCCGTCCGGGAGACAGTCACATTGGTCCTGAGTGCCCAGACTTCCACGCTGAACGTGATTTCCGTCGCACCGTTGCCGGGTTCGACTCTAAGCAAAGACGACGTGGCGATGAACGTCCAAACCGCAACCGCGGCGGACATCCAAAAAAGCGGCGCCATCGACCTATCGGATTTCCTGAACCGTAAACTGGGCGGCGTTTATGTGAACAACAACCAGGAGAATCCATTCCAGCCGGACCTGAATTATCGTGGCTACACAGCTTCTCCGCTGCTGGGCACGCCGGAAGGGATGTCGGTCTACGTGGATGGCGTTCGCCAGAATCAACCCTTCGGCGACGTCGTTGCCTGGGACCTGATTCCCAAGATTGCCATACAGGATATGGCGCTAGTGCCTGGTTCGGACCCGGTATTCGGGCTGAACACGTTGGGAGCGGCGGTTACCGTTCGAACCAAAGACGGACGGAGCGCACCAGGGGTTGCCCTAACAGTCGATGGGGGATCTTTTGGACGCAGAGAAGGCTCGGTCGAATATGGCGGCTACTCCAAAGGCTTGAATTGGTACCTGGCTGGGGACTGGTTCCGGGAAGACGGCTGGAGGCTCTACTCGCCGTCCCAGGTCCGTCAGACTTTTGGCAAAGTTGGCTATACCTTCAGGAAGACCAACGTTTCACTCGGTTTCGGCTACGTGGATAACAATCTCACGGGAAATGGTTCGACGGATACGCGCTTTCTGGCCCAGAACTACAAAGCCGTAAACACGATTCCCGACATCACCTGGAATCGCTCGCCCTCGCTCACACTCAACGTGAGCCACAACGTCAACACCCACTTCACTCTCGCTGGCGCGGCGTACCTCCGCTACGTGCGCGCCGACACGACCAACGGCGATCTTAACGATGATTCCTTTACGGGGTCGCTTTACGATTTGAGCGACGACGATATTGCCGCGTTGACCGCCGCCGGCTATAGCGGCTTTCCGGTGACGGGCGACCCCGCCACTCAGCCATTCCCCTATTGGGCATGCATCGCACAAGCACTCGAGATGGGCGACCCGGACGAAACCTGCACTGGTGTATTCACCCGCACATACGACAAACAGCATGCCTGGGGCGCCTCGGGGCAGGGCACTTGGAGCAGTGGCCGCAACAGCCTGACGGTCGGCGCCTCCTGGGACCGAAGCAGCCTCACTTACCAACAGGCGGGGCAATTCGGCTACCTCAACCCGGATAACGTTTCCATTACTCCCATCAACAGCTTCGAGGATGGCAGCACCAGCAGCGATGACGGACCGATAGATACGCGCGTAAATCTCCACGGCCTCACGAATGCCTTCGGGATCTATGCGACAGATGTAGTGCATGTGCGGAGTAATCTGAGTCTGACCCTCTCGGGGCGATTCAACCACGCCGCTATCCAGAACATCGACCGCCTTCCGGTAACTGACCCGGATGTGCGCGGTTCGCTAAACGGAAGCTATACTTTCAATCGCTTCAACCCTTCGGTTGGCGTGGTCTATACTCCGATCCATTTTGCGAGCTTGTACTTTAGCTACAGCGAGGCAAACCGCGCGCCAACGGCTATCGAGCTGGGATGTGCCGATCCCACGCAGCCGTGTAATCTACCCAACGCTCTGGTGGCCGATCCACCCTTGAAGCAGGTGGTGGCGAAAACTTTTGAAGCAGGCATCCGCAGCGCCGGTGAGTACGGTTTCAATTGGCACGCCGGTTGGTTTCGCGCCCAGAACACCAACGACATCCTTTTCGTTGCTTCGCAGCAGACCGGTTTCGGGTACTTCACGAATTACGGCAAGACGCTACGGCAGGGTGCGGAAATCAGCGTGAGCCGTACCTATCGCTGGATGACGCTGGGCGGGAACTATACGTTGCTCGATGCGACTTTTCAAAGCAGCCAAACACTGGGCGCAGGCAGCAATAGCACAAATGATTCCGGACCTGGCGAGGACGGCGACATCCAAGTTATGCCGGGGGACAGAATTCCTCAGACTCCACGGACCATTTTTAAAGCTTACGCTGATTTGCGTCCTACGTCTAAGCTGTCCATCCTTGTGGATTTCAATGCGGTGGGGCGTTCCTTCGCGCGCGGAAATGAAAACAATCTAGATCAACCGGATGGAGTCTACTACCTGGGACCTGGATTTTCACCTGGCTACGGCGTCACCAATGTGGGCGCGCACTATCAGGTTCGCAAACAACTTCAGATCTTTGTGCAGATCGATAACATCTTTGATCACCACTACTACACTGCTGCCCAATTGAACACGACCCCATTCGACAATGCCGGCCATCTTATTCCCCAACCTTTTGGCGACGACAGCGATGCGGTCCGCAACTCCACATTTTATTCGCCCGGCGCTCCGCGCGGTATATTCGGAGGAATGAAGATTACGTTTTGACGTGCAACGGAAGCGCCCCGTCGCTGGCCGAAGGATGTGGCTGATCGGTCGACCTTCCGCTGACACCGTCCCGCCTTCTGTCAGGACGCAGTCGTGCTGTGATCCCACATCTGCGCCGCGAGCAATGTGCGAACCCCTCTTGTTTCACAGCTCGGCCTGGGCGCGGGCGAATCTTCGCCTTGAACGCGAAGGAAGGGTACGTGCTCACTGCAGGCACAGAGAATCGCAGCCGCAACCCATAGAAACGAGAGAAATCGGACTGGCAAAGCGTCCGCTAATCACGTCTTCCCTCGTAAATTCGAGTTCTCCTCATTGGTTAGCGGCAGCTCTTTCCGCAAGCAACCGGACCACCGGCATATCCCTTTGAAAGTAGTCACCGCGGCGGACTTCGTCTTCATAACGAAGGACGCGCAATGCTTCAAAAGTTTTCAGCAGGCCATTGCGCGGGAACCAGAATTCCGGTCCTTCGAAGACCACGATGCCTCCCGGGCGAAGCGCCTCGACGATGCGGGCGGATTCGTTGGGCGGCATCCAACTGAGCAGGATCAGATCCCACTGCGCATGGCCGAAATCGAAGTTCCTGTCGAGAACGACCTGGGTGTGAATCTTCAGGCCCAGGGCTTGGGCGCGCTTTGCGGCCAGCGCCACCGCTTTGTCGGCGGGGTCGAAGCCGGTGACGTCCCATCCTTGCTGTGCGAGATAGATCGTATTGCGGCCTTCACCCATCCCGACATCGAGCGCCCGTCCGGGGGCTCTGCCCGCCAGCACGGATACCAGAAACGCGTTGGGCGCGGTGTTGAAGGCCGGCGGATCGACCGTAAAGAAACGATTCCAGAAGTCGGTTTCCAACTCCGGCCGGCGCGTACGGATCAGAGTGACGCGGCGAGTGATTTCAGCGGCGTCCACGCCTTCGGCGTTGAGCTTTTGCTGGTAACGTTCCACCACCGCTTCCAAAGGTTTGTTTTGGCCGGGCGGCAGCGCGAACCACCATCTGCGGAAAGGCGGATAGAAATCAAACTCGGCGATCTGTGCACTTGACCAGCCGGCGAGTAGCAGCAGGGCGAGCGCAATGCCGATTCGCAGCCGCATTAGCCCGCCATTCCCGAATAGCGCTGCGACAGGAAATCCCAGTTGAGGACGTGCATGGCGGCCGACAGGTATTCGGCGCGGCGGTTTTGATACTTCAGGTAGTAGGCATGCTCCCAAACATCGATGCCGAAGAGAGGCTCGCGGCCCGACATGATCGGCGTGTCTTGATTGGGAGAAGTTTCGATGGCGAGGCCGCCACCTTGGGGCATCACCCATACCCATCCGCTTCCGAAGACCGTCAGGCCAGCAGCTTGCAGCTTTCCCTCAAAAGCCTCGCGGCTACCGAAACTTTTGTCGACTGCCGCAGCGAGCTTGCCGGACGGACCTTCTTTAGGCTTGCCTAAAGTCTGCCAGAACAGAGAGTGGTTCCAATGCCCACCTCCGTTATTGCGAACGGCCACGCGTATGGGCTCGGGTACATTTGGAAGATCCCGTAGCAGTTGGTCCAGTTTGCGGTTGGCGAGTTCGGGGTGGGCTGCCACGGCTTTGTTCAGATTATCGACGTAAGCCTTGTGGTGCTTGTCGTGATGGATCTCCATGGTCTGCGTGTCGATGTAGGGTTCGAGCGCGCTGGCTGCATAAGGCAGCGGCGGAAGCGTGAAAGGTGGGGCCGCCTGGGCCAAGGCTTTGGCCGCCGCAAGAGCTGCGGCTCCTCGAATTACGTCGCGTCTTGTCATAGCTACTCATCCCTTCAAGGTTGTTTGCGCGCAAGTTGCTCGCGCTTACGGCTGGCGAGGTCGCGCGCCTGCGAAATCTGTGCCGCACTCATCTCTTTCGCCATCCGGTCACGAAGTTGAGCGGAAGCGGATAGTTTTGCGGAGGCAATGTCCAGCCATGCGTATGCCCACAGGAAATCGCGCACTCCGGCGTCGCCATTTGCATACAGCAGACCGAGATTATTCTGCGCCACCGCGTAACCCTGTTCAGCGGCCTTCTGCAAGAGCTCTAAGGCGCGCGCAGGGTCGCGTTTCACACCTTGCCCTTTCAAATACATCATTCCCAGGTTGCAGGTGCCTTCAGGGTCGTTTTGCGCCGCCGCCAGCCGGAACCAATGCACCGCGGCGACAGCGCTGCGGGCGACGCCCTCGCCCTTCGAATAAAGCACGCCCAGGTTATTTTGAGCTTCCGCATCGCCTTTGAGCGCAG
This sequence comes from Bryobacteraceae bacterium, assembly GCA_035499555.1. Taxonomy (GTDB): domain Bacteria; phylum Acidobacteriota; class Terriglobia; order Bryobacterales; family Bryobacteraceae; genus Bog-159. The sequence goes on along the minus strand of DATJYO010000041.1, from coordinate 2,471 downwards.
CCTTTCGATACCATTCCGCGGCCAGCTTCAGATCGCGCTTCACTCCTAACCCTAACTCGTATAGATACGCGAGATCGTACTGAGCGTCCGAAAGACCTTTCTCCGCCGCCAAGCGATAGTACTTGGCGGCTAAAGAATAATCACGCGGAACTCCCTCGCCCGTTGCATAGCGCACGCCCTGTTGATAGTCCTCCTCAGCGGATATTGCGGGGAAGATTTGCCCAGACGGTGGTGAGGTGCGCGCTGGTACGTCGGCGAGCCCGATCAATGGCAAACACGCGGACAGCAAGATCATTGCTGGAGTTTTCATGGAATGGCTTTCTTGATGCCGGTTGGCCAAGGATTAGCGAACCGAGCGTCCGTCAGCAGGTGCTCATCGGTCAGGGAGCGCAGGAAGGCCAGCAAATCGGCCTTCTCATCGGCGCACAGCATGAAGGGTTTTACGAACTCGCTTTTGTTCGGATTGCCGGAGCCGTCGCCGGTATATTCGCCATCTCTGATCGAGCGTCCGCCCGAACTGTAGTGGTCGATAGCCTCCTCCATCGTTTTCACGCTGCCATCGTGCATGTACGGGGCGGTGACAGCAATGTTTCGCAGCGTGGGAGCTTTGAACTTGCCGATATCCCCTTCGTTATGCGTGAAAAGGTACAGGCCGAGATTCGGAGCCGGATAGGAAAACTTACCTTTTAGATTGTACAGGCCAGTGTTGTGAAACTCGACCTCCGCAAATCCCTTATCGAGATAATCCACCGTTCCTGTGAAATTGAATCCGCCGTGACAATGAAAGCATTCCGTTCGTTCGCTGAAGAACAAGTTTTCTCCGCGCACCGCAGCCTCGCCGATCGCTCCGGGATCGTTGTTGTTGCGGTAGCGGTCGTACGCTGATTCGCCCGAGATCATGGTGCGCTCAAAACTGGCGATAGCCTTGACGATGTCGCCAACGCTGAAGGGTTTGGCATCGCCCGGAAAAGCGGCGGCAAACATCGTGCGGTAAACCGCGACCGATTGCAGCCGCTCCGCCAGCAGTTCCTCTTTTCCCGACATGCCGAGTTCTACCGGGTCGTCGCCGAACAAAGGCACCAGCGCCTGATCCTCCAGCCGCCGCAGATTGGGATTCGCCCAGGTCAGCACCGGGCTATAGGCGACATTGACCAGGCTCATTGGGCCACGCGGGTGGATTTGTCCCGTGCAGCCGACACCCTGCGGCTTCCCATCGGTAAACGCTAATCTCTGCTGGTGGCAGGTGGCGCAGGACTGCGTTTCATTCAAGGACAGTCTGGTGTCATAAAACAGGTAGCGGCCCAGTTCCACTTTTTCAGCCGTCATCGGATTGTCGGCGGGTACATTCGGGAAAGGGAATCCCGGCGGCAGGTTCCAGTCGTAAGGACCCAGGCGCGCTTTCTCGGCGGCGCGTTGTTTCGCTCTCAGCTCACGCACATAGTGGACCACTTCCCAGCGGCCGGTCTCGGAGATCTGTTTGTCGAAGGCAGGCATGTTCTTGCCGATGCCATGGGTGATTACCCAGTAGATTTCGCCGTCCTTGAAGGACTCCATTACGTAGTTAGTCAGATCGGCAGGACGCTCCGGCAGTTTGCCGGCAAGAGGCGTGTGGGACTTGCCATCGGCGCCGTGACATTGCGCGCAATACCTCTCATAAATCGGTTTGGCCGCCGCTACATGTTCCGGGCTGTTGGGAATCGGGCTTTTTAAGAGCTTCGCTTCGGGCGGCGCATGCGAATGGCCACTATGAGCCTCCAACAGGATGGTCCCAGCAACCAATAATGACAGCACTTTCCGCATGGTCTTCAGTGAATCGTTTCTGCCGACAGTTCAGCCGCCGCCTGCCTGCGAAAGAACGTCTGCTTGGCCGCCTGCTTCCCACCGAAGGAAAGGCCCAGGTTGGCGAAAATGGGGGCACAATCAGCGTCCTCTGGACCGGACATACAACCAGCCGGCGTGTTCTCCTGATTGACGTCCACGTTGGAGTCCTTCAACAACGCGGACAAATCCGCAATCACAATATCGTGCGATGGATCGAAGCCAGACAACTCGATTTCGGGCCGGTTCGGCTCGCTGCAACTCGTAGGCACGGTAGTCTTGGTCTGGCGAGGAGTGCAGCCTGTACTGCCGATATGGATGGCGAATCCGCGCGGCAGGCCGGTAGACGAGAAATCCAGCCGCATGAACTTGCGCCCGGCATTCCACACCCAGGCCATGGCCGTGAGGTTTAGCGGCGGGGGCTGGGTTGTCAGGTCGGTATGGTTCTTGTTGAATGGCACGCCGACCGTAAATCGCAGCCCGGTGTACTTGCCCTGCGGCACGGTTCCGGCGACGCGATCGTTTGTGTCCGGCGTGCCATTCGCGCAACCGCCTGTGGCATTCTCAAAATCCAGCAGCGCGAGATCATCCAATTGCCATTTGCCATCCTGATCCAAATCGACGGGCACCTCGGCGCCTTTGTCATCAATCAG
>DATJYO010000040.1:0-5416 GCA_035499555.1 Bryobacteraceae bacterium | reverse complement strand
GAATCCCGCGGGCGCGTCTTTCAGCTTCACCGCGATCTCGCCGTCGAATCCGTCGCGGCGGATGGCGTGCACCGCGACCGGGATCGTCGCGCCGCTGCGCGCGTTGATGCCCGAGGGCGTCACGCGCAGCTCGAAATCGGGTTGCGGATGGCTCACGCGCAGGCGATAGGCGTAGTCCGGCCCGCCCTTGTGCTGCGCATCGGCCAGAAAAAGATAGTACGTGCCCTTGGCAGGCAGCTTCAGCATGATGCGCGAATCGGCGTGATGTGTCAGCAGTGCCGCGCTCTTGTCTTCGGTATCGTCGTTGACCGCCAGCTCTTTCCCCTTGCCGTCTGTCAGGCGTAGGATCGAATCGAGTGGCGAATCCAGCCGCCGCGCCATCACTTCGGCGACAATCTCATCGCCGGCCTTGGCATCGAAACGAAAGACGTCCTGATCGCCGGGCCGATTGATGCGGCCGTTGACGATCACCGGCAGCTTCAGCTTCTGCGCGTTCTGCGTGCGATCGTTCGGCTCTTTCTCGAGCGCCTCGGGCAGCGTGTCCACCGCAAACGGAACGGCGTTGGAGTTGGCCGGCGACACGAGCTCCACTCCCTTCGCCTTCCCTGTCTCGGCAAGCCGCGGAGACGGCAGGTTCCAGCCTTTGACTTCCACCGCCGTCCGCGCGCCGGCCTTGCCCCCCAGTGGGAAAATGCCGGTGACGAACGGCAGCTCGCCGAGCTGAATGCGATACACGAAATCCTCCCGGCCACGATAGATCGAATCGTGGATCTCGATGGTGTACTGGCCGTCGGCCGGAATCTCGTAGTAGAGCACCGGGTCGGGATGGAAGCTGTAGTGATCGGCGTAATCGACCTCCTTGCCGGCGGAGTCGCGCAGGGCCAGTGCCGCCTGGAACCACCCGGGCACAGCGTCGGAGATGTACGGAATCAGCTCCCGCGCGTTGGCAATCGCCACCAGCCGCTGTCCCTTCGCAGCCGCGAACCGGTAGCGGTCGATGGCGCCGGGCATGATCTGCCCGTTGATGACCACCGGCAGCGTGACGTCGATAGGCGCGGTGGCCGCCGTGCTGGGCGTGATGTTCCGCTGTTGGGCCGGCCGGGCCACGCCGGGAGCGCTGATGGCTTCCGCGGTCGCCCTCGTCCACTCTGGCAGCGTGCCGATCTGGAAGGCCAGCGGGTTGGTCATCCCATTGGGCGTGGCGAGGCGCAACTCGCGCGAGCCGGGCGCCGCGCCGGGATCGACCGTCACGCCGATCCGGACCGTTTCCGCGATCGCCGCATTCATGGGGCGGCGCACGAACTTGGCGAGCTTGTCGCGGATTTCGAGCAGCTTCTGCATGTCCGCGGCGGGGAAAGCGCCCGGGTTGGCCTGGCGTTTCTTGTTCAGTTCCTGCGCCTGTTCGCGCAGCGTGTTAGCCTCGGCGGGCGTCATCGGACGCTCATACTCGATGATGCTGACGTGGACGCCGGGGCCGGAGAGATACACGTTGTTCACGCCGTTCAGGGCCTGGCCGCCGACCGTAACTTCGAACGTTGTCCCCTGGCGTCCCCCGGCGGGATAGACGTAGCCGGCGTGCGGCGCGGGCTGCGGCTGCTGCGCGAAGGCGGCCGAAACCAGGACGAGCAGTGCCGCCGGTTTCACACGATCTCCTTCAAGCGGCCGGCCAGTTTCACGCCGTCTTCCTCAGTGGGGACCACCCGCGCCACCTGGCCGGTTGGGTGCGGGAGCTTCGCCTCGGTGTCGATGCCCAGGCGCTCATAGATGCTGCCGATAAGGTCCGCGGGGTAGACCGGGCGGTCTTTGACTTCTTCGCCGTGGGCGTCGCTCGACCCGACCACCTGGCCGCCCTTGAAGCCGCCGCCGGCCAGCAGCGCGCTGAACACCGCGCCCCAGTGGCCGCGCCCGCCGTTCCACGGAGCCTCCCACATCACCTTGGGAGTGCGGCCGAACTCGCCGTTCCACCAGACTACCGTCGAATCCAGCAGGCCGCGGTCGGAGAGATCCTGAAGCAGCGTAGCCAGGCCCTTGTCCATCTCGGGCAGACGCCGCCGCATGGTCTGGAAGTTCTGCTTGTGCGTGTCCCAATCCCCGCGGTAGTTGATGGTGATGTACGGGACGCCGCGCTCCACCAGCCGCCGCGCCACCAGGCAGGATTGTCCGAAGGTGCTGCGCCCGTAGCGGTCGCGCAGGTCGTCCTTCTCTTGCGAAAGGTCGAAGACCTTGCCGGCATCGCCCAGGATCAGCTCGTAGGCCTGCTCCTCGGCTGCGCGCGATGCAGCCACCTGCGGGTCCGCGGCGAGCGCGTTGCCCAGCGTGTCCACCTGGCGCAGGAACTCGCGGCGCTCGCGCTGGCGCTGTTCGGTGACTCCGGGCGCGATCACTCCCTCCACCGCGAAGCGCGCCTGGTTGGGATCGCCGCCCGTAGAGAATGGTTTGTAGCGCCCCCCCAGGAAACCGGCTTCCGAGAAGCGGCCCTGCGGCTCGGTGAGCACGATGTACGGCGGGATCAGGCCCTTATATCCGGCGCTGTAGCCCTTGAACAGCGAGACCACCGCGCCCACGCTCGGATAGACGTCGCGGCCACCCGCCGGGCGCCCGGTCTGCACCGTGTAGGACGCCGTTTCGTGCGCATTCACGCCATGGGTCATGCTGCGGATGAGCGAGTATTTGTCCGCCTGCTTCGCCAGCAGCGGCATCAGCTCGCCGATGCGGATTCCGCCGACGTTGGTGGCGATGGGCGAGCTCAGCGGCCCGGTGTAGTCGCTGCCGGCCTCGGGCTTGGGGTCGAAACAATCCAGGTGCGAGGGCCCGCCCCACATCCAGATCTGGATCACGGACTTCGCTTTTCCCTGCGCCGCCGGGACCGCCGCACGGCCCAGGCGGCTTCCAACCAGCAGTCCGGTAGCGCCGAACATGGCGCCGCGCAACGCTTCGCGGCGAGTGAGTGGCAGACGATGCAGAATCATGGATGACTCCTAATGCCGGTAGAGAAACTCCGTGCTGTTGATCAATGCCCACGCCAAGTCCACGGCGCCGCGCGCGCCGATGAGCTTGACTTCCTCCTCGGTCGGGTAGCGCGAAAGAATGCTGAGGTAGAGCGCGCCCACCAGGTTCTGCCGCACCCGGATATTGCGGATCATGGCCTGAATCTTCGGTCCCTGCTGAATCTTGTTCAGCACGTGACTGGAATTGAGCATATGTAGCCGCTGGGCGTCGGTCATCCGGTTGTTGCGCTCCGATTCCTGGCCGGTATCGCGCGGCGGCCGGCCGAACAACTCCAGGAACGCGCTGGTGATGCTGCCGTCGGGCAAGGCAACAGCGCGCTGGTCGTCCGGCATATAGGTGTAAGGCTCCGGGATCGCGCTCGAGTACTGCTCTGTAGTCCCCGTGATCTGGTTCAGCGCGTCGATGAGCACCTCAGCGTCGAGGCGACGCAGGGGGTAATACGCGAAATGGGCGGCAGCGTCGGCACGGTCGGAGCGCGGCACGGGTGAAAGCTGCCAGGTCTCTGAGTTCAAGATCAGCTTGAATATATGTCTCAGATCATATTGAGAGGCAATTAGTTCCCGTTCGAGGTAAGCTAGTAGCTCCGGATTCTCCGCCGGGTTGTCGGCCCGAATATCGTCCGGCTCCTGAATAATCCCCCTTCCGAACATCCACGCCCAGACCCGATTCACGATGGCCCGCGCAAACCACGGATTCTTCGCCGAAATCAGCCAGTTGGCGAAGGCCTCGCGAGGGTCTTGGTCCGGCGCCAGCTTCACTTCCGTCCCATCGGGGAATCTGCCGCGCGCCGCCGCCGGTTTGGCAGCCGAGAAGTAGACGATCTCCTCTTTCCACTCGCCCGTCTCCTTGAACCCGATGCGCGAAAAGAACACCGCCATATCGGCAACTTGCGCGGCGGGCCACTTCTCCGCACGCGCACCCATGAATGTCAGCGCGACTGCCTGCGCGATCCCTTGCGGCTGCCGGTTCTGCATGGCCCGGTAGAAATTGACCGGCGGATTGCGGAAGTTGCTGCCGCTCTCCGTCAGCATCTCTCGCACAAACCGGTCGTAGGGTTTGTTGTCGCGCAGCGACGCCCTCACCCAGTGGTGATAGGTCTGGGCCGCATTCGGCCAGAGGTTGATTGGAAACTCGGCCTTGACGCGCAGCAGGTCGCACCATTTGTTGGCCCAATAGTCGGCGAACTCCTCCCGCTCCAGCAGCGCGTCGATCAGGGCGGCGCGTTTGTTGGGGCTGGTATCGCCGAGGAACTTGCGCGCTTCCTCCATGGTTGGCAGCGTTCCGATGGTCTCCAGGTACGCCCTCCGGAGAAACACGCTGTCGCTCGAGAGGTTCGCCGGCTGGATGCCCAACTGCTTGAGGTGGCCGAAGACCAGCTCGTCGAGGCGCCCCTGGGGCGCGAGGGGTGTGCGGCTCTCGAAGACCGCCGAAAACGGAGCGTCGGGTCCAGCCGCGCCCAGGCATCCTGCCATTACCAGAGCGGCGGCGATGGGTCGGAGCATAACTTTGTAAAAACGAACCCGATTTCCAGAATATCAGGCCGTTTCCACTGAAAACAAACCCGGATCGTCGCCAAAAGTTGTCCAGGCGATAGTGTAAGCTATTGTAAGTAAATGCCCCAGTTTGTCATCGAACGGGAAATCCGGGGAGCCGGGTCGCTTTCGGAGCGTGAGCTCCGCGAGATCTCCCTGCGGTCCCTGCATGAGCTTGGTCCCGAGATCCAGTGGCTGCACAGTTACGTCACCGAGGACAAGATCTATTGCGTCTACCTGGCACCCGACGCGAACAGCATCCGCGACCACGCGAAAAGAGTGGGCCTTCCGGCGAACCGCATTTCCGCCGTCCGCCGCCTGGTGAATCCGGTCAACCTGGAGTAGTCTCCAGCGCGTACTGAACGGCTTTTTCCAACGGCATGGCCCAGCCGTGTTCCCAGGCCGCCTTCCCATCCTGCTCATTCAGGGCATTCCACACCGGCCGCAGCCCCTCGTCGAATCTCGATTTTTCTACCGGCAGCAGCGGCGCTCCAATCCGCTGGCGGACGTGCGCGGCGGCGGCCGCGATCGACAGCGCCCGCTTCGGCTCCCCCCGGGCTGATGCCGAGCACGCAAACCCCTCCAACGCCCGTGCGATGCCGCGCTTGTGTCCCAGGCTGGTGAAGATTTCCAGACCCTCACGGTAGGTGGTGTAGGCGGCCGCGTGATCGCCCAATTCGCACGCCACGAAGCCCAGGTCGGTCAGGGATCGGGCGATTCCCCATCGGTCGCCCGCCTCGCGGAACGCGGTAAGCGCCTGCTGATACCGGTCGCGGGCAGCCGTCAGATCGGCCTGCTCGCGCGCGATGTCCCCCTGCTGGCTCAGCGACCACGCGGCTCCGCTGCGGTCGCCGATCTTCTCGAAGATCTGCGCC
>DATJYO010000039.1:0-156907 GCA_035499555.1 Bryobacteraceae bacterium | reverse complement strand
TCCGGGTTGATTTCCAGAAGGTCTGTGGCCAAGTCAGCTCACCGCCGGTCCGGCGCCGTCGCGCCGTTCAATCGCCTCGGCCACCTCGATGGCCATGGCGTAGCGGCCGAACGGCGCGCTGAGTTGCACGCCCTGCACCATTTGCCGGACGCGCCGGACCATCTCCTGTGCGATCGCGACGCCCTCCTGCCGCGCGGCTTCGGCGCCGTCGGCCGTGCGCATGCGCTCCATGTACTCATCGGGCACGGGAACGCGCAGCTCATTCACCATGAACTCGGCGTTGCGAAAACTGGTGAGCGGCCAGATGCCCGCAATCACCGGGATGCGCGCATGCTCGATGCGGCGCAGAAAAGCCTCCAGCAGATCGAGGTCGAAGACGGGCTGCGTCACCGCGTACTCGGCGCCGGCCTGCACCTTCCACTCGAAGCGGCGAATCTCTTCGTCCATGTTCAGCGCGCCGGGGTTGGCGCCCACGCCGATCAGCAGGGCGGTCTGCGATCCCATGGGATTGCCGCCGATATCGAGGCCGTGGTTCAGGTTATTGACGATGTTGACCAGGCCGATGGCGTCCACGTCGAAGACCGCGGTGGCATCCGGATAGCTGCCCATGCGCGGCGGATCGCCGGTAATGCAGATCAGGTTGCGCACGCCGGCGCAGTGCGCGCCGAGCAGCTCGGACTGGATGCTCAGAATGTTGCGGTCGCGGCAGCAGAAGTGATTGACGGCTTCGATGCCGGCTTCGCGCTGGATCAACTGGCAGGTAACCTGGGCGCTCATGCGCGCGCTGGCACGCGGACCGTCCGGCACGTTGATACAGTCGATGCCCTGCGCGGCGCAGAGCTGGGCGCCGGCGATCTCGCGGGCAGCGTCCACCCCGCGGGGCGGCAGAATCTCGACGAAGGAAACGAATTTGCCGGCGGCCAGCTTGGCGCCCAGTTGGGACTTATCGGCTACCGGCACTCCGGCGAGAGCGTGCGCCTTGGCGCGGGGCTCTTCCACGGTGACACCCAGCTTCTTCTGCACCGGCTGCAGCGAGCGGGCTTCGGCATGGATCAGCTTGATGTGCTCGGGGGTAGTGCCGCAGCATCCGCCCACGATGCGCACGCCGGCCCACAACAGCCGGCGCGCATACTGCGCCATGTATTCCGGCGAGCACAGGTAGAGATTGCGCCCTTCGACGCGCACCGGCACACCCGCGTTGGGCATGGCGCTGATGGGCTTGGAGGTGAACGCCAACATGCGCTCGACGGTCTCGAGGGTAGTTTTAGGGCCTACGGAGCAGTTCACGCCGATGACGTCGGCGGGCCACTCGTCGAGCTTACGGGTGTACTCTTCGGTCTCGGCGCCGCCGGGCAAGTTGCCGTTATCGTCGATGGTGACGTGGGCCACGATGACGGTGCCGGGGCCGGCGGCTTCGCGCGCGGCGAAGAGCGCCTCGCGCATTTCGTCCAGATTGCCGAAGGTTTCGAGCAGCAGCAGATCGACGCCGGCCTCCAGCAGCACTTCGGCCTGCTCGCGGAAGATGGCGCGCGCCTCGGCGAAGGAGGTGGGTCCCAGCGGCTCGATGTGCGCGCCCAAAGGGCCCATGGCGCCGGCCACGAAGGCCTGTTCGCGGGCGGCATCGCGCGCCAGGCGTACGCCGGCCTCGTTGATGGCGCGCAGCTTCTCGGCGAAGCCGAAGGCGGCCAGGCGCATGCGGTTGGCGCCGAAGGTATTGGTCTCCAGGATCTCGGCGCCGGCTTTGACATACTCCTGGTGGATCTGGCGGACCATGTCGGCGGCGGAGAGATTCAGCTCGTCGAAGCAGCGGTTGATGAACACGCCGCGCGCATAGAGCATGGTGCCCATGGCGCCGTCGGCCACCATCGCGCGGCGGGACAACTGCTCCCGGAACTCTTCAGCGCGGGTTGTGGAGGCGACGGGCATAGTGAGGATATTCGGATCTGCGATTCAGGGGCGCGGCAGATCCGGATATCGTGATTTTAGCGCAAGTGGGGCCGGCTTGTGCTGATACCCGCCGGCGGCGCCTGGACGGAAACGATCATCCACAGTTTCACGGGTCCACCATGGCCGGAGGGACCGGCACGTTCTGCCAGGGCGGGTGCGGCACCATATTCCGGGTGACACCTTGACTCACGGCAGCTTGATCCGGATCCGCATGCCGCCCACGTACTGATCGGCGCCGCCGTAGTAACCGGTGAGATCCAGGGGGTCCGCGCCGCGGGCGACGGCGCCTTCGAGAAAGATCACATTGGGCACGGTGCCGATGCGTTCCCACACCAGGTCCGGCAGGAGGAACGGCTTGTCGCAGCGCGCCAGCACGCGCCGGGGATCGGTCTTGTCGAACAGGATCCAACCCGGGCCATAGACCAACTTGTCGTTGGCGCCGTTGTACAGCAGCAGGATGCCCGCGGAAGTCATGAGCGGCGGCGGTCCGGGCTCCATCACGCGGGAATCGAACGCGCCTGGCCGGCGCTCGAGGACCGGCTGGGGAGTGGCATCCGTCCAGTGCAGCAGATCTTCGGAACTGGCGAGGCCCATGTAGTCGCGATCCTTGGCATCGGGGTCCTTGCGCGTGCCCAGATAGTACATCCACCATTTGCCCCCGATGCGCTCGGGGACGATAGCGCCGGACTTGGTCCAGCCGGTGACCCAGGTTCCCTTGTAGGCGGGCAGGATCACGCCCTGGCGCCGCCAATGGCGCAGATCGCTGGAGGTGGCCAGGCACAGTTGCGCGTCGTGGCGGTTGTATCCGGTGTAAGTCATGTACCAGGTGGCGCCGATCCGCACCAGGCGGGGATCCTCCACACCGCCGCCGCGTTCGTAGGGGGTGGCCGGCTCGAGCACCGGCTTGGGATCGACCTGGAAGTGGAGGCCATCGGCAGAGGATGCATAGCCGATGCGCGAAGTGCCGCGGATATCGCGCGCGCGAAACAGCAGCACGGTCTGCCCGTGGAGCATTGCGGCGGCGGGGTTGAAGGCTCCGGCGGACATCCAGGCGGGGGCGGCGGGCTTGAGCACGGGCTGGCTGCCGAGGCGCCGGGCATCCACGGTGACCGCGGGCGATCCGGCCGCCAGGGCCGCGGCCAGGGCTGTTACGATTCCGATATACATGGCTTAAAGTAATATACTGATTTCTTGCGCAAACGCAACCGATACCCGATTGCCCTGCTTTCCGCCATTATTGTGGCGGCGTCGCTGGCGGCGCAACCCGCTCCCCAGAAGCAGCTCGCGCCGATTCAGGATTACATCCGCAAGATGTGGGGCGTGCTGACACGCTCGAACCAGAACCTGGCCCAAGCCGCGGTGGATCCCAAGTTCCAGCCTCTGCCTGATGGGCGCTGGCCGGTCTACGTTCCGGCGCAGGAAGACCTGGCGCGTATTACGCGGGAGCTGCGCAAGGAAATGGCGCCCGCAGACCTGGCGAAGATCGAGCTGCGCAAGCTGCCCGCGGACGCGGCCACCATGAAAGAGCAGGGGCTGCTGTACCTGCCGCATCCTTACGTGGTGCCCGGCGGACGGTTCAATGAGATGTACGGCTGGGACAGTTACTTCATCCAGGTGGGATTGTTGCGCGATCATGAAGACGCGCTGGCCAAGGACATGGCCGATAACTTCCTGTACGAGATTTTGAATTACGGCAAGATACTCAACGCCAACCGCACTTACTATGTCACGCGTTCGCAGCCGCCATTTCTGACACAGATGCTGCTGGGCGTTTATGAGCGCAGCAAGGACCGGAAGTGGCTCGCCGATGCGGCGCCGGCGATCGAATCCTACTATCGTTTCTGGACCACGGAGCCGCACCTGACGGCATCCACGGGGCTCTCGCGTTATTACGACCTGGGGGACGGACCGGCGCCGGAGTCGTTGTCGGCCGAGCGCGACGCGCAGGGATTCACGCATTACGACCGGGTGAAAGAGTACTACCGCACGCACACGGTGACGGCGTACGAAGTGGGCGAATTCTACGATCGCAAGCGCGATATTTTGACGGACCTGTTCTACAAAGGCGACCGGTCCATGCGGGAATCCGGTTTCGATCCTTCCAACCGGTTCGGGCCCTTCAGCGTGGATATTATCCATTACGATCCGGTGGGTCTGAATTCGCTGTTGTACCTGATGGAGAGCCAGACGGCCGAGATCATGGAGATTATCGGCCGGCAGGCGGACGCAGCGGCCTGGCGCAAGCGCGCCGCGAACCGGGCGGCGGCGATCAACCGGCTGATGTGGGATGCCGGCGACGGGCTGTATTACGACTACAATTTCGCCCACAAGACCGTGCGCCATTATCCGTTCCTGACCACGTTTTATCCGTTGTGGGCGGGGATCGCGAGCAAGCAACAAGCGGCCGCCGTGGAGCATAACCTGGCGAAATTCGAAAAGCCCGGCGGGCTGGCCACCAGCACCTACGACAGCGGCAACCAGTGGGATCTGCCTTTCGGGTGGGCGCCTTTACAGATGATCGCGGTGGAGGGGTTGCGCCACTACGGCTACAACGCTGACGCCGACCGCATCTCACACGAGTTTCTGTCGCTGGTGGAGGCCGAGTACGGCAAGGTCGGCTTCATCGTGGAGAAGTACAACGTGGTCGAGCGCAGCATGGATAGCAGCAGCATCCGCTACGGCTACCAGTCGAACCAGGCGGGCTTCGGCTGGACGAATGCGGTGTACACACGGCTGCTGGACGAATTGCACTGAGCGTCAGGGGCGCAGCGCGATGGCGATGCGCTGGTCGACGTAATCGGCGCCGCTGCCGGGGATGGTGACCAGGAGGTCCGCTTCCCCGCCCCGGCGGGCTCCATCGACGCGTTCGACTAATCCGCCATTTACTAACTCGATGCGATACTCCCGCGACGGGCGGCCGGAAACCGTGAGCTGCAACTGGTGGCCATTGTCGGTCCATGACTCAGCCACGACTTTCAGGTTCTCACTCGGGGCGGCCAGCCGCGGCGGTGCAAACGGGACGACGTAGCCGAATACGCCGTGATGGCGGATCTGGAGCGTGGTTTTGCCGGGCCTGGCGGTGAATTCGAAGCGCGGATGCCAGTCGATGCCGCCTTGCCCGGTCTGCCAGGTAAGAGGGCGGCCATCCACTGCTGCGCTGTCCAGGCGCGCGCAGGGCGGATAGGCGGGCGCAAACTCTACGGTGACCGGCTGGCTGCCGGAATTAGTGACAACCAACTGCAGCCCGGAGGCGTCGCGTCGAAGGTCCAGATCCACGGGCGCGCCGGCCAAAGGGATGCGGTGGACACCAACGGCCGGCCAATCCGCGGGGAGATGCGGGGCGAAGACGATGCGGCGCGCGGCCGCGTCGCTTTCGAGGCCAAGCAATCCGCGGAGCAGCGGCGACACCACCATGGCGGCGGACCAGATCTGGTGGGGCGATGCGGTGGAGAGCGGCGAATAGGAATCGCCGGACAGGACCTCGGTGGTATTGCCGCCGGCGCCATCGAGGGCCAGCCAGGCATTGGCGCGCAGATTGGCCAGCGCGGGTTGCGCGGCGTGGTAACGATACTCGCCCACCGAGGCCCAGCCGGTGAACAACGGCCACACCGAACCGAAGTGATAGCCCGACGGATCATAGAGCGGACTATGTGACGAGATGATGCGCATGCCCCAATCGGTGGCGTGCTGCGCGGCGGCGAGTTGGCCGATCATCTCCTGCGCGTGCTGCCGTTCCGGGAGACCGAACCACATGGGCACGGTGGCCAGGACGCTGGGCTGATCGACCGGCTGGCCGTTGGTCCCCAAGGCGAAGGCGTAGGCGTGGGACTGCGGCAGCCAGAAGCGGTCTTCGAGCGCCTGGCGCTTAGCGGCGAATTCGGCATCGATTTCGGCGGCGCGAGGCGCGTCACCGACCGCGCGCGCCAGCAGGGCCAGTGAGCGCAGGGCCTCCACGTAGCATCCCGCCTGGTAGAATTCGACGTCCACGGGCAGCAGCGGCCCGCCTTCCACCCAGCCATGGCCGACGTGGAGGTTGCGCGGGAAACCCGCCAGGCCGAGCGTGGAGCGCATGAACGCCAGCGCCTTCCACAAGCGCGGCGCCTGTTCGCGGGCGAAGGCGACATCGCCGCTGGCCTTGACGTATTCGGCGGTGGCGATGGCATAGAGCGGGGTGGCGTCCGCGGATGCATATCCGTATGGAAACTGCTTGAACCAGTCCAGCAGACTGGCGGATTGCGAAATCTCGTGCGGGATTTTGCCGTCGTCGCGCTGGAAACGGGCGATGAACGCGATGGCCGCGCGCGCGTTGGCGAAATCGCCGGCGGAGGTAAGGGCGAACGAGGTCCAGAAGGAATCGCGGCCGAAGAACCAGGCGAACCCCGGCCGGTAGGCGCCTTTGGAGGGACCGTAGCCCGCCACCAGCCCGCGCCCCAGAAACGGATTATCGACGAAGCCCTTGACGACGCTGATGCGCGACCAGTCGTAAGCCTCTTGCAACTGGCGGTCCGGCAGGGACAGGTCCACGGTGCGGGCCAGGTAGGCGCGGTAGTAACCGGCGGTTTCTTCGACGAGCTTTCGCGTGTGCGCGACGAGACGCCGATACGCCTCCAGGGCGTCAGAGGAGGACTTCATGGAAGCCGCCACCGCCAGCACGCGCGTGGCACGTCCCGTGATCTCGCCCAGGCTGAATACGGAGGCCTTGGCCCCCGAGTAGTTGGTAGCGTAGGCTTCAGAGGCGAGCGCGGCATCCGGCGAACCGAAGACAGCCGCGTAGGGCTGGCCGTCGGCGCCGAACTCGAACGCGCGCAACTGCGGATTCCAGCCGGCGTAACCCGTGCCGATCGAAGCCGGCCACATCAGTTGAAAGTCGCGCACGAAAGAGACGTCGATGCGCAGCGGGTGGCGGGCATCCACGGCCAGCAGGACCACCGCGCCCGGTTCGCCAATGGGCGCCACCAGCGTTTCGGCGACCTGGAAGTCGTCGCCCGAATAGGTGATGGTGTAGGATCCCGGCCGGGCGGTGATCCGGCGCGCGATGTTTTCACCGGGGATCACCTGGGAGCCGTCGACGAAGCGAAGGCGCATGGCATCGAAGATCTTCAGGGGGTACACATACGCTTCCAAGACGCCGTCTTCGGCGCCCAGCAGCGCGGCCCGGGGACCGGCCGCATCCAGAAACTCCCAGGTGCGGACCGGCCGCGAAATCTCGAGATCGGCGGCGAAACAGGCGGCTGAGATCAGAACCAGGAGGGCGACGCGCATAGCCAACAGTATAGCCAGCAGCAGCCATATGATACGTTCGCTCAGGGGTACGCCATGCGCATGACTTCCGAACTCAGGCTCCTGGCGGTCGCGGCTTACATGGCAGGGTTTCCGATCCTGCTGATATGGCTTTCGGGCGATTGGCGGTGGGCGGAAGGCTGGATCTTCGGCCTGTGGTTTGCGGCGTGCGCCGGCGGTTCCATGCTGCGGCTCTACTTCAAGGATCCGGCGCTGTTAGCCGAACGCATGCGCAGACCCGGAAGCGGCGGCCAGTCGCGCGCCGACCTGGCGATCCTTATCGGGGTGAAATTGGGAACGGCGGCGTGGTTTATGCTGCCACCGCTGGGCATTCGTTTCGGATGGACACCGCGGCTGCCGCTGTGGAGCGAGGCATGCGGCGGCGTGTTCCTGTTGGCCGGAGGTATCTTCTTCTTTCGGGCGTTCACCGACAACCCGTTTCTCTCGCAATTGGTGCGCATCCAGGCCGATCGCGGACAGCACGTCGTGGATACGGGAGTGTATGGTTGCGTGCGTCATCCCATGTATCTCGGCGCGAGCCTGCTATACGTGGGCGCCGCCATGCTGCTGCGCTCGGCGTATGGGGCGCTGGCCGCTGTGTCCGTGGTGCTGCTACTGGTGGTCCGCATCCGCGGCGAGGAGAGGCTGCTGGCGCGAGAATTGGCAGGCTACCAGGCGTATCGCCAGCGCGTGCGATACAGACTGTTGCCGCCGGTCTGGTGACCAGGCCGCGCACCTTATACTGAAAGGAATGCCCAGAGGGTTCACCCGGCGGTCCTGCCTGCGCCTGCTCGCTGCGCCCGCAGTCCGGGGCTGGGCGCAAGGCATCTCCAGCCGCGGGGTGAAGCCGATACCGCGCGGCAAGCCCTCGGGACGGCCCTGGAACGCCCGTTTCGTGGACATCGCCGCGGAAGCCGGACTGCACGCCCCGGTGATCTACGGCGGCGCCACGAAGAAAGAATACATCATCGAAACGGTGGGCTGCGGGGTTGCCTTCATCGATTATGACAACGACGGCTGGCTGGACATCTTCATCCTGAGCGGCACCCGGCTCCAAGATCCGCCCGCGGATGCGCACAACCGGCTGTACAAGAACAACCGGGACGGCACGTTCACGGACGTCACCGAGCAGGCGGGGCTGAAGCGCTCCGGGTGGGCGTCCGCGGTGTGTGTCGGGGATTACGATAACGACGGGTTCGACGACTTATTCATCACTTATTGGGGTCAGAACGTGCTGTATCACAACAACGGCGACGGCACGTTCAGCGATGTCACGTCGCAGTCGGGGCTGCTCGAGCCGGGAGGGGCGCGTTGGGGGTCAGGCTGCACTTTCGTGGACTACGACCGCGACGGCCGGCTGGACCTGCTGGTGGCGCACTACCTGAAGTTCGACATCGCCCACACGCCCAAGCCCGGGGAAAACAGCAACTGCAACTGGAAGGGTGTTCCGGTCAACTGCGGACCGCGCGGCCTGCCGCCGGGATGGCTGACGCTGTATCACAACCACGGCGATGGAACGTTCACGGATGTCACGGAGAAGTCCGGGGTGGGCAGGATCAAGGGCGGCTATGCGATGACCGCGGTGGCCGCCGATTTCAACAACGACGGCTGGCCGGATATCTACGTGGCGTGTGACTCGACACCGAGTTACCTGCTGCGCAACAATCACGACGGGACGTTCACCGATACCGGGCTAGAAAGCGGCGTGGCGCTGAACGAAGACGGCATGGAGCAGGCCGGCATGGGCGTGGCGGTGGGCGATTACAACCTGGACGGCAACCTGGATATCTTCAAGACGCATTTCGCCGACGATACCAACATCCTTTACAGGAACGACGGTAAAGGCAACTTCGAGGACACCACCATTGCGGCGGGCCTGGCGGTCGAGACGCGATTCATCGGATGGGGCGCGGGTATCGTGGATCTGGACAACGACGGCAATCCCGACCTGTTCTTCGTGACCGGGAGCGTCTACCCGGAGGTGGAGGCCAAGCTGCCGAACTATCCTTTTCGCACGCCGCGGGTGATCTTCCGCAACCTGGGCGACGGACGTTTCGAAGAACTGATGGACCAGGCCGGTCCGGCGATCACGGCGGCGCATGCCAGCCGCGGCTGCGCCTTCGGCGATTTCGACAACGATGGCGACATCGACATGGTGATCGTGAATCTGAACGAGCCGCCTTCGCTGCTGCGCAACGACCTGGCCGGCGGCGCGCACTGGCTGAAGGTGAAGCTGGAGGGCGTGGAATCGAATCGCAGCGCGATCGGCGCGCGGGTGACGGCGCGCTACGGCGGCAAGATGCAAGCGCAGGCGGTCCTGAGCCAGGCGAGTTTTTATTCGGCGAACGACCGCCGTCTGCACTTCGGCCTGGGCGCCGCCACCCAGGCCGACCTGACCATCGACTGGCCCAGCGGCAAGCAGGAGCGCGTGGATAACGTGGCGGCCGACCGGCTGGTTCACATCCGGGAAGGATCGGGCATCGTGGCGGCTATTCGTGCCGCAGCGACGAATTAGGATCCACGGCGGCGGCGGCGCGAGCCGGACTCCACACAGCCACCAGCGCGGTAGCAGCCAACAGCAGGATGACACCGATAAAGCTGAGCGGATCGCCGGGATGCAAGCCGGGCACCAGGAAGACGGCCAGGGGCTTCACCACCACGAACGCGCACAGCAGGCCTACGGCGCATCCGGCCAGGACCAGCCGCGCCGCGCTGGCCAAGATCATCCAGGTAATATCGCGCCGGCCGGCGCCCAGGGCCAGCCGTACGCCGATCTCGCGCGTGCGGCGGCTGACGGAGTACACCATCACGCCGTAGAGGCCCACCGCGGCCAGCAGCAGCCCCAGGATCCCCATGCTCCCCAGCAGCGCAGCGCCGGCCTGGCTGGGCAGGAACGCGAATCCGATACTCGAATACATGGTGGCCACTTCCAGGCCGGCATTCGGTTCGATGCGGCGCAGAACGTCGTGCACGGCGCGCAGTTGGGCAGCCGGCGGCGGGGCCGATCGCAGCACGAACTGGATGCGGGTGCGGTCGTTGTCGATCTGGGAAAGATCCTCGTAAAGCTGCGCGTCGCGATCCTCGCCGATGGTCATGTTCTTGGTGTCCCGCACGATGCCGATGACCCGGGAAGGCGCCGGACGGCCGGCCCAGAGAAAACTGCGGCCCAGCGCCGGGCGTCCGCCGAGATAGCGTTCGGCGAAGGTCGCGTTCACGATCACCTCCGGCTGGGCGGGGTGGGAGCCCGGCGTGAAGGTGCGGCCGGCAAGGATGGGAATGCTCATGGCGCGGAAGTAATCGGGCGAAACCGCGTTCCAATGGAAATGCGCACGTACTTTCTGTCCCGTATCGGCGGGCGTGACGGAAACGCCGAAGGTGGTGGCGTCGTTGAACGGGATGATGCGGGCGGCGGCGACGGCTTGGATGCCGGGAATGGCGGAAAGGGCGCGCAGGCCAGCGGCCACGTACGCCCGTTTGCGTGCGACGTCCTGGTAGGCGGCCGGCGGCAGATTCACATCGGCGCGCACGGTGTGGCGCACGTCGAAGCCGGGACTGATGGCATGCGCGCGCCAGAGGTTGCGCAGGAAGAGCGTTCCGGCAGCCAGCACGATCACGGTAAGAGCCACTTGGACGGTCACCAGGGCGCGCTGGCCGCGCAGCCGGCTCTCTCGGCGCAGGTCGGCCGCGATCGAATACTTGATGGAGCGCCAGGCAGGCAACATACCGGAGACCAGCGTGGCGAAGACGGTGAGCAGCGTGGCGTACGACATCACCCGCCAGTCGAGCTGCAAATGCAGCCGGATGGGGACCGGCAGAGGCGGCTGCAGTTGGGCCAACCCCGCGGCCATCGCCTGGTAGAGAAGCAGTCCGAGCACAGCGCCGGCGATGGCGAGCAGCATACTCTCCGCCAGCAGTTGCTGGAACAGGCGGCCGCGTCCGGCGCCCAAGGAGAGCCGGATGGCCAGTTCCTGGCGACGCGCGGAGCCGCGCGCCAGCAGCAGGCTGGCGACGTTCAAGCAGGCCACCAGCAGCACCAGGCCGACCAGCGCCAGCAGCATGGCGAAGAACAGGCCGACGGTCTGCATCTGGGATGGGCCGTGGAAGCGATCGAAGCCTCCGGCCGCGGTTACGGACAACTCGTCTTCATAATGGAACGGCTCCGGATACACCTGGTCCAAACGGCGCGCGACGGTGAGGAGGCCGGCGCGAGCCTGTCCCTGGGTCTCGCCGGGCTTCAAGCGCGCATAGATCGCCAGGATGGTGTCCGGCAGGTAGCGCGGCACGTAGACATCCGGTGAGAATCCGAATCCGACGAGGGTACGGTAGCCGCGCGGCAGGATGCCGACGATGGTGTACGGTTTTCCGTCCAGGCTGATGGAGCGGCCCACCACGCCCGGGTCGCCATGCAGGCGGGTGCGCCAGAAGCGGCTGGCCACTACCGCGACCTGTTCGCCGTCCGCCGGGCTGTAGCCGCGCCCAAGGGCCATCGGCCCGCCCAGCGCCGAGAAGAAGTTCCGGGTGGTCTGCACGCAGAAGATCTGCCGCGTTTCGGCGCCGTCGTTGAAGTTGATGAAGGTCTCTTCGTTGGCGCCCACCACGTCTTCGAAGACACCACTGGAGCGCACGAAATCGACTACCGGCGGGCGGGCGTGGCTGTTGCCGCCCAGGATCACCGACACGACCGACCGCGCATCCGTCACCGAAGGCTGGCTAAACAGGAACTCGACGGCCAGGGAGAAGATGCCGGTATTGATGCCGATGCCCAGGCCCAGCGAGACGAGCGCGGTGACGACCACCGCGGGGCTGCGGCGCAACCCGCGCCAGCCGTAGACCAGATCGCGCCAGAGGTTTTCGAAGAAGACGAAGCGCCACAGGTCGCGGGCCTGCTCCTCAATTACAGCGGCGTTGCCGAACGGGACGGGATTGCCGCGCGCGGCGGCCATCTCACGGTGGAAGGCCAGTTCGGTTTCCATGTCCCGCTCCAGGGAGCGGCGGCGCCGAAGTTTCAGCAGCAGGCGTTTCATTTGGGCTCCCTCGCGAGCACGCGCTCGACGCCCACCGAGAGGCGGCTCCAGGTCTGGTGCTGCGCGGCGAGCAGCCTGGCGCCGCGCCTGGTGATCTCGTAGAACTTGGCCTTGCGATGGTTGTCGGAGAGGCCCCACCTGGCCTTGATGGCGCCGTCGAGCTCCAGGCGGTAGAGCGCCGGGTAGAGCGAGCCTTCTTCCACCTTGAGGGCCTGGTCGGAAAGCAGGTGGATGGTCTCCGCGATGGCGTAGCCGTGCCGCGGGCCGCGGCTGAGGGCGTGCAGGATCAGCAGGTCGAGGGTGCCCTGCAGCAGCATGGGGGAGCCGGATTTAGCCATGAACCTTTCCTATGACGATCTAGGGATAGCATGCCACGGCTTGCCCTAGATTGTCAAGGGGTAGCGGGATACTGGCGCGGCCGGCGGCGGCGGCGATACAATAAAGGCATGGATGCAACCCCATTGGCCAGCGGTCCGGTAGAACTGTTCGAGCGCCTGGACAACGAGTCCATCAACAACGCAGCGGCCGCGGCGTCGGAAGGCGTGGTGCTGACGACGTTGGACAAGGCCGTCAACTGGGCGCGCAAGAACTCCATCTGGCCCATGTCGTTCGGGCTGGCGTGCTGCGCCATCGAGATGATGTCGATGAGCGCGTCGCGCTTCGACATCGCGCGATTCGGCGCCGAGGTGTTTCGCGGGTCGCCGCGACAGTCGGACCTGATGATCATCGCCGGGCGGGTGTCGAACAAGATGGCGCCGGTCATCCGGCAGTTGTATCAACAGATGCCGGAACCCAAGTGGGCGATTTCCATGGGGGCCTGCGCCACCTCGACGGGAGTGTTCAACAACTACGCGCTGATTCCGGTGAACCAGGTGATTCCGATCGACGTGTACGTGCCGGGATGTCCGCCGCGCCCGGAGCAGTTGATCCACGCCTTGATGCTGTTGCAGAGCAAGATCCAGAACGAGAGCGGGACGGTCAAGCAGGTTTTGAACCTGGCCTGAATCCGGACCTACGATCCGCCGGCCGAGTGAGTGGTTTCGCCGTTATGATCGAGGGTCTCGCGCACCTTGGCGGAGAGCGCCGCCGGGGTGAACGGTTTCTGGATGAAAGCGGCGTCACTTTCCAGCAGTCCGTTATTGACTACCGCAGCGTCGGTGTAGCCGGACATGAACAGCACCTTGATGGCCGGACGCCGGGCGACCAGGCTGCCGGCCAGCTCGCGTCCTCCTTCGCGGGGCATGACCACGTCAGTAATCAGCAAGTGGATGGGACCGCGGTGGGCGAGATCGATGCGGCGCGCCGCGGCGGCGCTGGGCGCATCCAGCACGGCGTAGCCTTCCTGGCGAAGGGTGTCACCCATCAGCCTCCGCACCGCGTCGTCATCCTCCACCAACAGGATCGTCTCGGTACCTTTCGCGGCCCTGGCCGCGGAAGGCGCGGACTCGTGCGCGGCGGGACGATCCAGGCGCGGCATATACACCTTGACGGACGTGCCATGGCCGGGATCGCTGTAGACCTCGACGTTGCCGCCGCTTTGCTTGACAATGCCGAAGACCGTCGTCAGTCCCAAGCCCGTGCCCTTTCCCTGGCTCTTGGTGGTGAAGAACGGCTCAAAGAGATGCGCGCGCGTATTGGCGTCCATGCCCGCGCCGTTATCGCTGACCACCAGGGCGACGTATCGACCGGGCTTGGTGGCGGCGTGAGTGAGCGCGTAATGCTCGTCAAGCATGACGTTGGTGGTTTCGATCGTCAATATGCCGCCGCGCGGCATGGCGTCGCGGGCGTTCACCACCAGATTCATGATCACCTGTTCCATCTGGCCCGGATCGGCGCTGACCTGGCCCAGCTCGTTGCCGGGAACCACGCGAAGATCGATATCCTCGCCGATCAAGCGCTGCAACATATTGTCCAAGCCGGTCACCAATTGATTCAGATCCAGGACCTTCGGCTGCAGAACCTGGCGCCGGCTGAAGGTCAGCAACTGGCGGGTGAGCGCGGCGGCCCGCTCGCCGGCCTTCATGATCTGCTCGGCGGCGGAGTGGTTCGGGTCGTCGGGGGACAGGCCTTGCAGCAGTATGTGGCTGTAGCCGTTGATGATGGTGAGCAGATTGTTGAAGTCGTGCGCGATGCCTCCGGCCAGCATGCCGACGGCCTCCATTTTGGCGGCCTGCCGCAGGCGCTCCTCGAGTTGATTACGCTCGGTGACATCGTGCAACACCGAAAGCACGGCGCTGCGTCCGCCGTACGATATGGTGTGCGAATCGACTTCCACGTCGATGATGCGGCCATCTTTGAGGCGATGGCGCCACTGTCCGCCGAGGGTCAGGACGCCGGCCTGGGCCACCGTTTCCACCAGCCTGGGGACGTCCTCCCGGGGACGAATATCGGCGATGGTCATGGCCAGGAATTCCGCGCGCGTATAGCCGTAATGGGCCACCGCCGCCTGATTGACTTCCAGGAAGCGCAGCGTCTGCCGATCGAAGACCCACATTGGCCGCGGATTATCTTCGAACAACAGCCGGAACTTCGCATCCTTCTTGTTTAGAAGCTCCTTCGCTGACATAGCCTCTACCTTCAGCATAGCCACGCGTGACTCGGGCCACAACCGAATAAGCAGAGTCCGGGTGCTTATTCACACATGACGGCAACAGGCGCGCCGGGAACGCGGTCAGTTCACGGTAACGGTGATTGTGCCGAGATTCGAATCGACCTTGCCATCAAAGGCCGCGAAGGTGAATGTGTCAGTGCCTTTGAATCCGGCGGCCGGCAGATACGTGGCCACGTTGCCGTTCAGGGCCACGGTGCCATTTACCGGCTGGGAGACGATGCGGAAAGTCAGCGTGAGCCCGTTGGGGTCGCTGCCGGCCAGCCTCACTCCGACGGGATTGGGACCCGTGGTAGTGGCGGAGCCGTTGGTCATGGAAGGCTGTTTATACGGACTCGGCGCATCGCTGCCCGGGCCATTGTGACAGGTATAACAGCTCACCTGGAAGCCACGGAAGAACGTCTTACTGCCGTAATCCGTGCTGAACGTCCGATTTCCCTGCGAATATGACAGCACCGTTCCCACGTAGGTACTTCCATGGCAGTTCTGGCAGGGCACCACGCCGCCGGTGCGGTTGACGGCATCACCGTGCGAGTTCACCCAGGACGCCCCTATGGGATGCAGTCCATGCGGACCGCCGGTGACGGTATTGGGTATGGGCTGATGGCATACACCACAGTCCGCCAGCGGGCCCGGATGCTTCTGGAGGTTCTGCGTCTGGACGTTGTCATTGGCTTCCGAAGTCGGATACTCGGCGTGAGTGGGGCCGTGACACGACTCGCACTGCAGATTGCCGTGCCCGTAGGAGAGCTTGAAGAGACTGTAGGGCGCCGACGGCGTATTCGGCGTGGTGGCGAAGGTGGTGTTCACCGGGATACGCAGCAGCCCATTGGTATCGAAGGCATTGGTGTAACGGATCTGCCCGTTGTTCTGCACGGCTGTTCCGGTGTGACAGGCCTGGCAGTTGGGCTCGTCGAGCCAGCCCTGGCGGGTCGCGCCGCCGACGGCGCTCATATTTCCATGGCAGCTCTGGCACTGCATCTGCATGGTGCCATCCGGAGCGACGGCGCTGCCCATGGCGCCGCGCAGACAGCGGGTGGTCGAACCGGGATGGCAGTTGTAACAGGCGTTGCGGTTGTTTTCGTTGTCCAGAGTCAGACCGGTCACCGGGTCGATCACGCTGGCGTGGAAGGAGTGCTGGGATTCGGTGAGCGGCGGCACCGCCGGAATCCCGGGAATACCGTAAGGCGCCAGCGCGTTGGACAAGTGACACCGGGCGCACAGAATCGGTGTGCCGCTGTTGGCGGACGCTTCCAAGCCGTTCGGATACCCGGCCTGCACCAATACCTGCGCGTAGAGCGTCGGGTTCTGCGGAAGCTCGTCGTGGAAACGCAGGATATTCAGCTTGTAGTCCTTGTCCGCGTTGGAGTTGTAGACCCATCCGGTGGGCGGCATGGCGGCGGCCTGGGACCCGGAAGCATGGCATCCGATGCAGGTCATCTCACTCGACACGGGCAGGTCCACGACCGTCGAAGCCACGGTAGTGCCGGCCGAGTTCTTGGCGATGACTCGCATCATGGGATAGGTATTGGTATTACCTGCATTGTCGATCGGTACGATGGGGATGCCAGTGGCTCCGAAGTAATAATAAGTCGTGTCGAAAGTCAGGAGGGTCTGCGGCGTATTCTTGGGCCCCGGCATGGCTTGGCCGGTGAGGCCGACGTTGGGGGGAGGCGATCCACCGAACAGGGGCAGCACGTATTGCCAGAAGTTGGTATGGACAGCCGAGACGGTGGTAATCGAACCGGTCGCGTCTTTCATGCCCTGATAGGTAATGGTATAACCGGCCGAAGCCTTAACAAGTTTGCCCGTATTGTCAATCAGTTGCACATGGAGATTGTTGAACGGGGGCAGGATGCCAAAGACGGAATAGTCTTTGTCCAGACAATGCATGCCCAAGTCATTCCAGGCAACCACGGTATAGTGCGCTTTGGCGGCCGCCGGCGCAGGCTCCTGTCCGGCCAACGGGAGCAGAATACACAACAGAACCGCGAACGTAATCAGCATCAAAAATCTCATAGACTGTCTCCTTCGTGAGCTTGGTGGCACGTGACGCAGAGAGGCACATTGTGAGTCCCGATGCGAATCGTATCAAAAGGTGACAAATTCTTAATCGGGAGAAATCCGGGAAGATCAGTACTGCGGGGCGGGTGGCGCGGGCGCGCGCGGGCAGCGCAAGGGGGCCTGACTGGGGGACCCAGCAGCGGTTCGTGGGGGAGATCAGGAGGGCTCTGGGCGCCGCCGGCCCGGCAGCCGCGGAGCCAGCGCATAATTCAACTGCACCAGTACGATGAAGCCGATGCTCGCATAGGTATGCACCAGACAGAGCAGGGCGCCGAAAGCATAGAGCGCCTGCGCCACCACGATCCGCTTCTTGATCGCCCGGGTGACAGCCGGGGAAATGTCCGCGCGCACCACACCCAACCCGAGCGCGCACACCCAGGTCCAATACAACGTTCCGCCGAGCAGGAGAATATTCAGCCAGTAAGTCAGCAGAGCCAGGCGGTAAGTCATGAAGCCGGCGAGCAGCATGGTCGAGAAGGGAGTTATAGAGACAGCGAACAGGAAAAACAGGTGCATCCAGGTGAGACTGCGCTCCGAGCGCGAGAGATGGTTGATCTGAGTCTGTTGGCCGACCCAGAAGATACCCAGCGTGAGGAAGGTCATGGCGCACATGACCAGGCGGGGTGTGAGGGCTTCCAGCGCCAGCCACAGATCGTGCTCACTGTGGACCGCTTCCATGGCGGGGGCGCGGAGATCCAGAACCAGCAGCGTCATGGCGACCGCGAACACGCCGTCGCTCAAGGCGGCGAGGCGCTCCACACTGTGGCCCGCGATCTGGTTGTAAGTGGTCATGCGATCAGTTTAACTGCTTGTCCGCGAGGGATTCGTAGAAGGCGCGCAAGGTGGCCCGATAGCGCAGGCCGCCGTCTTGGACAATGGTTTTGTGGGTGGCGCCGGGCACGGTCCAAAACGTCTTGGGCTGGTTCCCCGCCGCGAACACCTCGCGTCCCATGGCGTACGGCACGGTGCGGTCGCGGTCGCCGTGCATCACCAGCAGGGGGACGCGCACCTGGGCTACTTTGCGGCGCGTGTTGAAGCCCGTAGCAAACAAACCACCCAACCAGGGCACGATCCGGGCGGCCATGGCGGAAAGCGAAGTGAGGGGACACTCCAGCACCAGGCCGGCGCAGGGCCGGCGCGCGGCGAGGTCCGCGGCCACGGCGGAGCCTAACGATTCGCCATGCACCACGATCTGATGCGGCCGGTATCCCATGGCGACCAGGCGATCGTAGCCGGCATCGGCGTCGCGATAAAGACCGCGTTCGGTGGGCCGGCCGGCGCTTTTGCCGTAACCACGATAATCGATCAGCAGGACCGAAGTGCCCGCGGCGGCCATTTCCCGCAGATGTCCGGGCCGGTGGGAGAGGTTAGCGCCATTGCCGTGCAGATACAGGGTGGCCAGGCGGCTGCCGGGGGATTCGACCCACCAGGCATGCAAGCTTACGCCATCGCTCGATTGCAGCCACATGTCCCGGGCATTACAGTCGGCCTGCGTGTGCCACCAGCCGCGCGGATAGCGGGTGGGACGATAGATCAGCCGGCTCACGGTGAAGCAGACGGCGGCGTAGAGCAAGAATACGCCGAGTAACGCCAGCCAGAGACGCATTCTGCAAATATACAATAGCCGCCGCGGAAGCCGGCGCGAACCGTCAGGTCCACAGATTCAGGGTGCGGACCAATGGCTCGGGCTGGTCGTCGAAGACCAGTGTCACGGCTCGGCCCACACGCCAGCGATAGACGGCCAGCGCGGCATGCACCAGGGCGACTAAGGCCAGCAGCCAGGCAAATCGCACGGGCCGCTGCAGCATCCAATACTCGAGCGTGAGAAATGCGGTGACATAAGTGGTGAAGGCGAACAGATAGATCGGCCAGGAGACTTTCAGGTTAGCCTTGCCCGGCAGGTAAGAACAGGTGAACGGGAATTTCTCGAAGCTCACCAGCAGCACTTCCACCAGAAGATACGACACGACGGCGCAAAATAACATGTGCAGCAGCGCCGCCTGCCATCCCCAGAAAACTATGTGCAGGGGCAGCAAAAGAACGATGAGCGGCGCCACACCCAGCACGACCATGGCTTTGCGGACGCCGGCCAGGCAGGCACGCGCCTGGCCGCGGTCGGACACCTGAAACACCCAGTTGGCGCGCAGCTCGGCGGGCACGGCGAAGACATGCCGCATGCCGCAAAGCATGAAAAACGCCAGAATCAGGGGGGCCGGCAGCAGTTCGGGGACCGGCCGGTACATCCAGGAACTGCCGCCGCGCGCTACCAGCACCGCCAGGCCTTCGAAGATCAAGGCGCAGCCGGCGGCCACGTACGCGGCGTAGAAGAGCTTGTGGCGGCGGCTACGGGTCAGCGTCTGCCAGACGAAATAGAAGGCGGCCTGTTCCAGACGGTGCCGCAGCACGAAGCGATCCAGCAGGGCGCTGACGATCCTTTCGAGCGCGGATGGCGCGTGCGCCAGGTTCTCCTCACTTTCGAGAGAGCGTTTCACATGTCTGTTGTAACTGACCAGGTAAGTGGCTACCGCGACGGCGACCGTCCAACCTACGGCCATACGGGCCGAGGAGGCCAGATCCCGGAAGACGGAATTAGTCCACCCTAACTGCGTCTCATACAGGCCCAGGAACCACAGCGGCGGGAATATGCGCACCAGCGGGCTGTTTGCGGTTCCATGCAGGTGTAACAGGGAGACGACGCGCCCGGAGAGCAGGAACATCAGGATGAGCAGCGCCACCAGGACGAACTGGACGTAGGGCGACAGCCGCCGGAACAACCGGTAACCCAGCAGGTTCATCAGAATGCCCTGGGCCGCCACGCACAGGAAAAAGACAAAGGTATTGGCGGCCAGCACGCTGACGATGTGGCAGCGGGCGAAACCGGCCAACATCAGCAGCGAACCTTTCTGCGCCACCACCGCCGGATACATCACCGGGGAGAAGGCATTGATGGCCCCGGTGAACAGCGCCAGAAAGATCAACAGGGCGGCAATTTTGGCGGCGAACATCACGGACAGGCGGATGGGCAGCGGCGTCAGGTTGGCATAATCGCGCCGGTCGGGAAACAGCATCTCCCATTCGATGACCGTGACGAGTCCCATGACGGTCATGGAAAAACAGATGAAGAATCCCTTTTCGCCCAGCGAGGCGAGGTCGCGCACGTACATCGGCTCGCGCTGGAGCGCGGTGTACTTGGACATGAACAGAAAGGGAAGCAGCATGCCCGGCGCGGCCAGCATGGCCAGGATGTTGACCACCGTGGAGCGCATGTCGCCGTCGATGGCGATCAGGTCGTTATCGAAGAAACGGCTGAAGAAGTGGCGGGCCAACTCGCGAAACTGGGCGGATTCATGTTCGCGCGCGGGCGGCATCGGATTTATCCCAGGTCCGTCAGGCGCACATAGCCTCGACGATATCTTCCGCGATCTTGCCGGTATCCTCCTGCAGCACCAGTTGCGAGAAGATGTCCTCCAGCGACGGCAGGGCCATCAGGCGGCGCAGATGCGCCACCGAATCGTTGGCCACCACGCAGCCTTTGCGCAGGATGATGACATTGGTACAGACTTTCTCCACCACCTCCAGCACGTGCGAACTGTACAGGATGGTCTTGCCCTGGCGCGCCAGCGCCTTGATGAGGTTCTTGAAGACCAGGCCGGTGGTCACATCGAGCCCCGAAAGAGGCTCGTCAAAGACCAGCACGTCGGGATTGTGCAGCAGCGCGGCAGCGATGAGAATCTTCTGTTTCATGCCCTTCGAATAGGACCCGATCGGCGCGTAGCGGTGTTCGTGCAGGGCGAGGAGGTTCAGCAGCCGGTCGATGCGGGCTTCGAGTTTAGCGGCCGGCAGGCAGCGCAGGCGCCCCACCAGCTGCAGGTATTCGCGGCCGCTCAGATAAGGATAGAGATTCGGCTCTTCCGGCACGTATCCGAGGACCCGCTTGTAGGCGATCAGATCCTGGCGGATGTTCCCGCCCTGGTACAGAATCACACCGCGCGACGGTTCCAGCAGGCCGGTCAGCATCTTCACGGTGGTGCTTTTGCCGGAGCCGTTGGGTCCCAGATATCCCAGAATCTCGCCCGGCCGTATGGTGAAGCTGACGTCATCCACCGCGGGCCTGCGCGTGTACAGCTTGGTCAGGCCTCGGACTTCGAGCATAACCTTCAGACACCGGTGTGCCGGGATTTGTTCCGATGGACGGCTAATTGCGGTCGTGGGCGGCGGTATATTCGGCGTACAGCCTGGCGATGTGGGCGCTGTTCACGTCGCCGGGATGGAT
The DNA here is from genome assembly GCA_035499555.1 of Bryobacteraceae bacterium. GTDB lineage: Bacteria > Acidobacteriota > Terriglobia > Bryobacterales > Bryobacteraceae > Bog-159. The sequence continues at coordinate 135,711 of DATJYO010000039.1, read as the reverse complement.
GACCACGCGATAGCGGAATTGCAGGGCGCCGCCGGGCTGCAAGGTGAGACTGCCGTCTTTGGATTTGTCGTGCTCAAAATCGTGCAGGCCGAAGATGTTCGCGGCGAACAGGCCGTAGCTGCGGACGTGCCACCAGGTGGGATGGCGGGGGTTGGATGGATGATCGAAGATGGCGACGCCCAGGGGCTCGCCGTCCACCACGCCGTAGTAGTCCACCCAGTCGGCGCGCTTGCCCCATACCTGCTTCTCACCCTGCCGCCCCTCAGAGTCGACGATGTGGCCGGTGCGGGCGGGTTGTGCGGGCGCGCCGGCGTGCGGTTCCTCGAGGGCGGAGGCCAGCCGCAGGGCAAACGTGCCTTCCTTGGTGTCGCCGAAGACGACTTTTTGGCGCGCGGTGAGGGTGATATCGAAATCGATCATGCGCAGCTTCGAGTGCGCGTAGAAGATCATGCGGCGGAACTCGCTCAGCAGGGTATTGCCGGCGGGATCGCGCCAGTCGAAGGTGGCATCGATCCCTCCCGATTCCTTGCCGCTGGTGACGCCGTCGATTTTGACCAGCACGATGCGGCCGAACTTGCCGCCGCGCTGCTCGTTGCCCCAGAAATCGAACCCGTTGACATCGCCATGCGAGAACCACAGGCCGCGATGGTGCGGGTGATCGCGGGTCTCGCCCGGGATATCTTCCATGGGGTAGCCGCGGGTGACGATCTTGCCGCTGGCGGACCGCAGCGGGTGCAGATAGGGCTTATTGGTTTCCGGCCCGATATAGAACGTGGTAAAGGGGCGGCCCTTGATCTCGACGGAGATCGTCTCGATACCGTGCTGGACGATGCGCACCTGGGCCGCCACCGGCAGAGCCAGGATGACAGCCCACAGGACTGGCTTCATGTGCAACAGTAGATCACACGGTGCCGCCGGGCGCAAACGATTTGGCCGCGGCTACTGCTTGGATTTGAGCTTCTCGCGCTGCTCGCGGAGCACGGCCTTGCGGCTGAGCTTGATCTTGTTGCCCTCGAGCGCCAGGACTTTGACCAGGATCTGGTCGCCTTCCTTGAGCTCGTCGCGCACTTCGCGCACGCGATTCTCGGCGATCTCGCTGATGTGCAGCAGGCCGTCGGTGCCGGGGAAGATCTCGACGAACGCGCCGAAATCCACCAGCCGTACGACCTTGCCCAGGTAGGTCTTGCCCACCTCGGCGACCGCGGTAATGTCGCCGATGATCTGCAGAGCCTTGTTGGCGGCGGCCTCGTCGGCGGAAGACACGTGCACGGTGCCGTCGTCTTCCACGTCGATCTTGACGCCGGTCTGCTCGATGATGCCGCGAATCACCTTGCCGCCGGGCCCGATGACGTCGCGGATCTTATCGGTGGGAATGTTGATGGTGTAGATGCGCGGCGCGTACTGGGACATGTCAGGCCGCGGCCTGGCGATAGCCTCCTCCATCCTGCCGATGATAAAGAGGCGGGCGCGGCGGGCCTGCTCCAACGCTTCGTGCATGATGGCGGCGGTGACGTTCGGCACCTTGATATCCATCTGCAAGGCGGTGATGCCTTCGCGCGTGCCGGCCACTTTGAAGTCCATATCGCCGTAATGGTCTTCGGCGCCGGCGATATCGGTCAGGACGGCGTATTGGTCGCCTTCCTTGACCAAGCCCATAGCGATGCCGCCCACGTGGGCGGGCAGCGGAACGCCGGCGTCCATCAGGGCGAGCGACGCGCCGCAGACGGTGGCCATGGAGCTGGAACCGTTCGACTCCAGGATGTCGCTGACCACGCGCAGGGTATAAGGAAACGCGGTCTCGGCGGGGACCATGGAGGAAAGGGACCGTTCGGCGAGTGCGCCGTGGCCGATCTCGCGGCGTCCGGGTCCGCGCATGAACCCGACTTCACCGACGCTGAACGGGGGGAAGTTGTAGTGCAGCATGAAGCGCTTGGACGCTTCGCCGGGCTCCAGCAGTTCCACCCGCTGCTCGTCGTCTTTGGTGCCCAGGGTGACCGTCACCAGGGCCTGGGTTTCGCCGCGCGTGAACAGCGCGGAACCGTGGGTTCGCGGCAGCACACCGGTCTCCACGGTGATGAGGCGGACCTCGTCGAAGGCGCGACCGTCCGGACGGCGATGGTTCTTCAGCATCTCGTCGCGGAAGATGCGCTCCTTCAGCGCGTCGTAGCACTTCTTGCCTTCGTCCTGCTGTTCCTCGGGCAGCGCCGCGATGGCCTGCTTCTTCAGCTCCGCCACGCGGCTGTAGCTCTCCAGCTTGGGGTATTTCTGGGTGTTCAGGGCGTCGGTGAGCTGTGCGCGGACCTGCGTGGAAATCCGGTTGTACAGCTCCTGATCGAGCACCGGGGTCTCGAAGGCCCTCTTCGGCTTTCCCACTTTTGCGACCAGCGCATGAATGCCGGCGGCGATCTTCTTGCAGCAGTCATGGCCGAAGTCGATGGCGCCGAGCACCTCGTCTTCGGAGGCCTGCTGGGACCCGGCTTCCACCATCACGATGCCGCCTTCGGTGGCCGCGACCACGATGTTCAACTTGGATTCCCGGCTCTCGGAATAGGTCGGGTTGGCGACGTATTGGCCTTTCACCATGCCGACCCGGACTCCGCCCAGCACATGGTGGAACGGAATATCCGAGACGGCCAGCGCCGCGGCGGCGCCCACGATGGCCAGGGAATTGGGATCCTGCTCGGGATCCGCCGACAGGACCATGGCGATGATCTGGGTTTCGTTGAGCAACCCTTCGGGAAACAGCGGGCGGACCGGCCGGTCGATCAACCGGCTGGTGAGGATTTCTTTTTCCGAGGGACGGCCCTCACGTTTGATGAAACCGCCCGGAATTTTGCCGGCGGCATAAGTATATTCACGATAATCGACAGTAAGCGGAAAGAAGCCGGCATTCGGCTTCGGCTCTTCGGCCATGCACGCGGTGACCAGCACCACGGAATCGCCGGAACGAACGACAACGGCGCCGTTCGCCTGTTTGGCCATTTTGCCCGTTTCGAGGGTGATCTGGCGGCCTCCCAGATCGATTTCAACTGTGTGTGACATTGTAAACTCTCCAACCTCGGCCGCCGGGTTCCCGGGGGCCTACGATATACCAAGCCGGTCGCAAGACCGGCCTTTGAGACTGGAGTTGACAGGACGGGGTGGCCCCTTACGGGAACCAAGCTAACGGCGGATGCCGAGCTTTTGCAGAAGCGACTTGTAGCGTTCGGGACTGGTGTCCCGCAAATACGTCAGCAGACGACGCCGCTTCGCGACCATGGTCAGAAGGCCTTTGCGGGAAGAATGGTCCTTCTGATGGGTCTTGAAATGTTCCGTGAGCTGCGCGATGCGCTCACTCAGCAGGGCAATTTGCACTTCCGGCGATCCCGTATCAGCCTTACCGCGCTGATTCCGGTTGATCACCTGTTTTTTTGCTTCTGTCGCCAATGCCATGCCTGAGTGCTGCTCCTTGTCTTCTCTTTATCTCGATTTGGTTACGGAATATAGCATACCACAGGTGGGACGCACGGGTGTGAGGCGAAACGGAAATCTTCCCCCTGGCCGAGAAAATAAACCTCCGAAAAACTTAAGCACAAAAGCGGGTAAGAGCGTCTAAGCGTAGTGAGAATCATACTGACGTGTGCGAAATCCTCACACCCTGGGAAGCTCATGCGCCTGCGCTCTCTGACCGCCATCCTGTTTTTCGCCGATGCGGCGTTCGGACAACTCAACTCATTCCCGAAGCCGTCCTATTTTCGTCAGACGTTTTCACGGCCGGTTACCGCCGTGGAGCTGCGTCCGCCGGCGCACCTGCAGGATTACGTGATTGATGGCAAACTGGAACTCTCGCTCCGCTCGTATCTGGACCTGGTGATGGCCAACAATACGGACATCGCCATCCAGCGGTTTACCGTCAGCCTGGCCGAAAATGCCATCACCCGGGCTTTCGCGATCTTCGATCCGCTGGCTACGGGCAGTTTCAGCAGCACCCGGCAAACGACTCCTTCCAGTGATTCACTGCAAGGCGCCAGCACCCTGGTGCAACTCTCCCAGCCGGCCAATTTCGGCTATCAGGGCACGCTGCCCACCGGCTTGCAGTACAACTTTAACTTCTACGCGCAAAAACTCTCCACCAATAACGGTTTCTATAGCTACAACCCGGCCCTCAGCGCGAACCTGGGCTTCAGTTTCGTGCAGCCCCTGCTGCGGAACCGCGGCGCCTACGTCAATCGCCTGCCCATCACCACGGCGAGCAGCCGCCTGCGCAAGACGCGCTTCGACCTGCGATCCTCGTTGCTGCTGCTGGTCAGCAACGCCGAGAACATCTATTGGGACGCGGTACTGGCGCGGGAGAACCTGCGCGTGGCCGAGAGCGCCCGGGACCTGGCCGATCAGGCCCTCAAGCGCGCCCAACGCGAACTGGAGTTGGGGGCGCTGTCGCCGCTGGACATCTACAACCCGCAGCAGCAGTTCGCTTCCGCTCAGTTGGGAGTCTCGCAGGCCCGCTTCGCGCTGGAACAGCAGGAGAATTCGATGCGCCGGCAGATGGGCGCGGATCTCGATCCGCAGATCCGGAAGCTGCCTGTCGTGCTCACCGAAAACGCGGCGCCGGAGACCAACGCGGCTTCCGCGGACGCGGAAGAGGAAGTCAAAAAGGCCATGGCCACGCGCCCGGAGATCAAGTCCGCGGTGCAGAACCTGGACCTGGACGACCTGCAGGTCAGCGCGGCGCGCAACGAACTGCTCCCCAACCTGTCGCTGACGGGCAGCTACACGTCGCAGGGGGTGGGCGGCGTCTGTTATCCGACCACGTTCTTCAACTGCGGCGTAGCGAATAACCTGGCGGTGGTACCCGGCGGATTGGGCGATGTGCTCGGCCAGATGTTCGGTTTCGGCTTTCCGGTGTACTCGTTCGGCCTGCAATTGAGCTTGCCGCTGAAGAATCACCAGGCGTCGGCGGACCTGGCGGACGCGGCAGTCTCCAAAAAGCGCGACGCGCTGAACGTGCGCACCACGCAGCAACAGGTCCGCCTGGATGTGCTGAACGCGGTGAGCCAGCTCGAATCCAGCCGGGAATCCGTCAAGCTGGCCCTCGTGGCGCGCGATCTGGCGCAAAAGTATCTGGATGCGGAGCAGAAGAAGTACGAGCTGGGCACCAGCCAGATTTTTTTCGTGTTGCAGGCGCAGCAGGCGCTGGTATCGGCGGAGTCGGCCGTAGTGCAGAACACGGTGAACTACCGGCGCAATCGCATGAACCTGTTGCGCAGCACCGGGGAGCTGCTGGAGGAGCGAGGCATTGCCGTACCGTAACGACCATTGCGGGGAACCCGCGGCGTGTCCGGCGGAGAGCCGGCAACGGGGAGTTGTACCATGGAGGAAGAGCCACTTCACCATGCGCCTGCTGTTGCCCGCCGCGCTGCTGATCCTGCTGTTGGGCTGCGGACGCAATACGCCGCCGGTCACACACGCAGCTTCCACTCCCACTGCCGTCACGGCGCCGCACCACCACGAGGTCCGCCTGACCGGCGTGGTGGAAGCAGTCCATTTTTATAATGTCCAGGTCCCGCAGATAACCGGCCAGGGCGGACGCCTGACCTTGACGCACCTGGTGGCCAACGGCGCCATGGTAAAGAAGGATGACCCGATCGTGGAATTCGATCGTACGCAGCAGATTGACAATGCCCGCGATGCGCAGGCTAAATACGACGATCTGTCCCACCAGGTGGACCAGAAGCGGGCGCAAAACCGCGCGGATGCCGCCAAGCGCGCCTCCGATCTGCAGCAGGCCGAGGCGGACCTGGCCAAAGCGGAGATCGAGCTGCGCAAGGGGCCGCTGCTCAGTGAAATCGACCGGCTGAAGAACGAGGTGAAGGCGGAAAATGCGCGCGCGCACGTGGCCAGTTTGAAGAAATCGAATGCGCTGCACGACCAGGCCGAAGCGGCGGCGGTGCGCATTCTGGAGTTGCAGCGCGACCGGCAGAAGGTCAGCCTGGACCGGGCCGAGAGCAATGCCGAGAAACTGCGCATCCACTCGCCGCTGGACGGCATGGCCGCTTTGTTGAATGTCTGGCGCAACGGCAACATGGGCCACGCGCAGGAAGGCGATCAATTCTGGTGGGGCCAGCCGATCGTGCGCATCTTCGATCCGGACCAGATGGAGGTGCGGGTCACCGCCGGCGAGCCGGATGGCGCGGCGCTGGTCCCCGGCGGCCGCGCGCTGGTGAAGCTGGATGCCTATCCGGACCTGGAGTTCCACGCCCGCTGCACGGCCGCCAGTCCGGTGGCGACTTCGGCGCTGGGCAGCCCCATCAAGAGCTTCACGGCGCTCTACCGGCTGGACAAAACCGATCCGCACCTGCTGCCGGATCTGTCCGCGGCGGTGATCCTGGAGGACTCCAAGTGAGCGCCCGGCGGGGAGTGGTGCGGTTCTGGGGCCTCGCCGCCGCCGTGCTCGTGCTGAGCGCGGCAGGCATGGGATTCTACCGTTTGCGCAGGGTACAGGCCGGGGGAACGCTGCCGCTGGCCCCGGCGCGCAAGGGCGACTTCTCGGTGATCGTGCGCTGCCGCGGCGAGCTGAAGGCGCGCCGTTCGGTGCAGATCGTGGCGCCGGTCAACGTGCCGTCGCTGCGCATCGTGTGGATGGCCGCTTCGGGTTCGGCGGTCAAAGAAGGCGAACCCATCGTACGGTTCGATCCCAGCAGCACGCAGCAGAAGCAGCAGGAAAACGAAGCCGCGCTCAAGCAGGCGCAGGCCACCCTGGACCAGGCGCTGGCCGACGCCAAGATCACCGCCGAGCAGGACCAGCGCGACCTGGCCAGCGCGAAATACGACGTGGAGCGGGCCCGCCTGGAAGCCTCCAAGAGCGAAATCGTGAGCCAGATCCAGGGGGAGGAAAGCCGCATCGATCTGGGCCTGTCGGAGCAGAAGCTCAAGGTCCAGGAAGCCACCGTGGATCTGCACAAGGCTTCGGACCGGTCGAAGATCGCCTCCCTGACGCGGTTGCGCGACAAGGCGCAGGCCGAGGTGGACGTCACCAAGGAGCGGCTGGCCAAGATGGAGCTGCGGGCGCCTTTGAGCGGCATCGTGACCTACATGCTCAACTACTCGCAAGGGTGGATGAACGCCAAACCGTTTGCGGTGGGCGACCAGGTGTGGCCGGGCGGCATCCTGGCCGAGATACCGGATCTAGGCAGCCTGGAGATGGAAGGAAAAGTGGAAGAGACCGACCGCGGACGGATCGGCCTGAGCCAGGAAGCCCGGGTGCACATCGATTCGCTGCCGGAGCTGACCATTCCCGCGCGCCTGGATGCGATTTCGCCGCTCACCGAGCAGAGCTTCGAGGACTGGCCGCCCACGCGCAGTTTTCGGGCCTACGCCAAGATGATCAAGCCGGATGCGCGTCTGCGTCCGGGCATGAACGGCAACATGGACGTAGTGGTGAACCGCATTCCGAACGCCATCAGCGTGCCTTCCAAGGCCATTTTCACGCGCGCCGGCAAACCGGTGGTGTACATCGCGCGGAAAGGCGCTTACCAGGCGATGCCGGTGCAGGTGCTGGCCCGCAATCCCGACGAAGTAGCCATTCGCGGGGTGAACGACGGCGCCATGGTGACGCTGGTGGAGCCCAAGCCGGAGGGCGCCAAGTGAAGCTCAAATTTCTCTGGATCGCGCTGGCCACGCTGGTTCCGCTGGGGCTGATCGGATGGGGCGGACTGCGCATCTCGCGGATGATCTCTCCGCCGGCGGCTTCGCGCGTGCCGACCACGCGGGTCAAGCGGGGCGACGTCGTGATTACGGTGGCCGCCCGCGGCGAGCTTTCCGGCGGGCACTCGGAAATGCTCAGCGCCCCCATGACCGGCGGCGGCGAAATGGCGATCACCTATCTGCGGGAGCCGGGCGAAATGGTGAAGCCCGGCGACGTGGTGGTGAAGTTCGACACCACCGAACAGGAATACAACTTGAAGGAGGCTGAAGCCGACCTGGCCGAGGCCGAGCAACAGGTGATCCAGGCCAAGGCGGATAACGAAGCCAAGGAGGAAGAAGCCCGGTACGCCTTGCTGCAAGCCCAAACCGATGTGCGCACGGCGGAACTGGAGGCGCGCCGCAACCCGCTGTTGGCCGACATCGTGGCGCGCGAGAACACGCTGGCGCTGGAAGAGGCCCGCGATCACCTGCGGCAACTCCAGCAGGACCTGGCCAATCGCCAAGCCACTTCGGCCGCGGCCATCGCCATCCAGGAAGCCGCTCTCAACAAAGCCAAGGTGAAGGCGGAGACCGCGCGGCAGAATATCGAAAACATGACCCTGCGGGCCAAGTCCGGCGGCTACGTGAACATCCAGCAGAACAGCAGCGGCAACTTTATGTATTACGGCATGACGTTGCCCATGCTGCAGGTCGGCGATACGGTTAACGCCGGCATGGCGGTGGCGCAGATCCCGGATTTGAAGGAATGGGAAGTCAGCGCGCGCATCAGCGAACTGGATCGCGGCCACCTGTCGCCAGGCGAGGCGGTCACAGTCTCGATCGTGGCTCTGCCGGGCAGAACATTCCCCGGCAAAATCAAGGAAATCGGAGGCACGCAGGGCCCGCCGTGGAATCGCCGCTTCGACTGCACCATCGAGCTCACCGGCATATCGCCGGGCATGCGGCCGGGCATGACGTCGAACATCGTGATCACCACCGGAACGCTGCCCAACGTGTTATGGCTGCCGTCGCAGGCCCTGTTTGAAAGCGACAGCCGGTCGTTCGTGTATCTGGCCAAGAGCGGCAGCTTCGTGCCGCACGACGTGAAACTGGTGCAGCGCAGCGAGAGCCAGGTGGTGCTGACGGGCGTCTCGGAAGGTGACGTGGTGGCGCTGGCCGCCCCCGAGCAGCAGAACCAGGCGCCGCAGCCCAAGAGCGGCGGCGCCATGAAAGCGTTGGGCAAATGACGGCCGAGCCTCCCACCCGCACGCGCGCGCGGCTGCTGGGCATCCAACGCGTGTTCTCCGATTTCGCGCAGGCCTTCGGCAACCTGCGCGCGCAGAAGACCCGCACCATGCTCACCGCCCTGGGCATTGTATTCGGCGTGGGCTCGGTGATCGGCATGCTGGCCATCGGCGCCGGCGCGCGCGAGGAATCGCTGCGTTTCATCGAACAACTGGGCGTGCGCAATGTGCTGGTGGAATCGCGCCCGGCGGCCAGCCAGGAAGAGCTGCAGCAGCGCCGGCGCGATTCGCAAGGCCTGAACGAGCGGGACGTGCGGGTGCTGACCGCCAACATCGACGCGCTCGAAATGATCTCGCCCCGCCGGACCCTGCATCCCGCGCGTGTGCTGCCGTCGCCGACGCGGGAGATACCGGAGCTCTACGGTGTCCGTCCGGCTTATGCCGTCATTCACAGCCTGCGCACCGCCGAAGGCCGGTTCTTCGACCAGCATGACGACGAAGACAGCGCCACGGTCTGCGTGCTGGGCGCCAGCGCCAAGGTGAGCCTGTTGGGTTATGCGCCGGCGGTGGGCAAATTCGTCAAGGTCAACGACACCTGGCTGGAGGTGGTGGGCGTGCTGGCGGACCAGATCGTCGCCAGCGGGCAGTCCAGCGGCAGCCGCATGCAGGACCTCAACAACATCATTTTCATTCCGCTGAATACCTTCCAATACCGTTATTTCGATCGCAGCAACCAATTGAAAGACGACCTGGACGCGGTGGACCTGCGCCTGAAACCGGGAGCAGACAGCCTGGAAGTCGCCAAGGTGGTGACGGCGATTCTCAGCTCGACGCATCACAACGTGGATGATTTCACCGTGACCATTCCGGCGGCCCTGCTGGCGCAGCAGCAGCGCACGCAGACGATCTTCACTTACGTGATGGTGGCGATCGCCGCCATATCGCTGCTGGTGGGCGGCATCGGGATTATGAATATCGTGCTGGCCACGGTGCTGGAGCGCACGCGCGAAATCGGCGTCCGCCGCGCGACGGGCGCGCGCCGCGCCGACATCGTACGCCAGTTCCTGACCGAATCGGTGCTGATCTCGGTCGGCGGCGGACTGCTCGGCATCGGGTTCGGCTTCTTCCTGGCGTGGCTGATCGCGCGTACGGCCGAGTGGAAGACCATCGTCACCACCGCTTCGGTCCTGATCGCCTTCGGCGTCTCGGTGGCCGTCGGGGTGATCTTCGGCCTTTACCCGGCCGTGAAAGCCTCGCGCATCAATCCCATTGAGGCGCTGAGGTACGAATAGAGACGGGTGGCAGGCGCCAGGCTAACGCCAGCGGCCGCCGACGATCACCCATCCTCCATGACGCCGTACCCAATGGCGGGCCACCCAGCGGGCATGAGGATGCGGCGGCAGTTCCCACTCACCGGGCACCCAGACATAACCCCTGCCATCCCAGCGGTGATAGCCCTCGATCCAAACATAGTGGGGACCGGGCCTCACGGGCCGCGTCTCGACCACCGCGGGCGGGGGCGCCACACGCACCACAACCTCCGCGGCGGCGGTACCCAGGGTTAAAGCGGCGGCAAAGACAAATCCAATCAATCCTCGACGTAACATTGTTCTTGCTCCTCGAGTGAAATAGGAAATTACTGCATTCCCCACATGCTCAAGAGCAAGCTGGCTGCCACTGTACTGTGTCTTAACGCACCGGCCCCATGGCGGGTTTCTTCCGGTGCGGGGCCCCCAGCGCGATGCTAATGACCGCTTCCCGGTTGCCGTCCGTCCAGGCCTTTTGAATCTCTTTCTCGTTCATGCCGGCCAAGCGTCCGGCCAGGATGAAGGGCGGCAGAGCGTAAGTCAGGGTCTTCCACCGCGCCATCTCGACCACCGAATCGAGGGCCCGCGCGCGGATCTCGTCCAGGGCGTCTCCCGGATTCTGCTCCGTCAGGGTGACCAGCGCCGTCGCGGCGTGCGTACGGTCACTCAGCACGATGGAATTCAACATCTCCACAAACCAGGTGGGCGATACCTGAATGCCGAGCCGCGGCTCGAGCCGGGCCAGAACGGCGATGGCGTTGAGCGCGCGCAGCGCGTTGGCGCGAACGGATTCGTCCGGATCCTGGAGCGCGTATTCCAGGTCGTTGACGACGTCCCTTTTGTCTGGCGCATAACCGATGATGGCGGCGGCCATGGCGCGCTGCTCGTCATCCCCGGAATCGTGCAGCACGTCGCGCAACAGCGGCAAGTGGAGCTCGGCATAGTCGGCGAATTCCATCTGCAGCTCGCGGGCGTCCGGATCGGCCATGAGCGAATGGCCGTGGGTGAGGTCCTCGGCCGTGCTGCCGCGATGCGCCGCGCTGCGCACGGCTTCCAGAAACTTGTGATACGTATCGGCGATGGTCTCCGGCAGAGTGACGTCACCCGCCGGTTCGCTGTGGAAGGCGAGGTGCGGCGCGCCCTTCTCTTCGATGCCGATAAATAACGTCGTCCGGCCCTGGTCGCAGCAGACGGCTTCTACGCGGGATAGCACCACACCCGGAACCTTCTCCAGCTCGTCTTCCATGTCGCCCTTGGAGGGCGGCAGTGCACCGCCGGGCTTCAGATGCAGGGCGTGCAGCAGCTTCTGATCGGTGAGCTTGTGCAGGCCGTAGAATTCGATATCGCCGATACGGGGAGCCTGGGCCGGGAGCAGCGCAGCGGCGAGCAGCGGGAGACAAAAATACTTCACAAGCTTAGTTTGACGCCAGTGCGGGTCGCGCGGGTACGCCGCCGCGGCGGAGAAGCCGCATTAATCGAGTGACCGCGCCGCCGGGCGTGATAACTATGGATAGATTGCAGTAATCCGGTTTCCCTGGCACGATGTGATTGGGTAGGCGCAGGTCCGGTCTACCAGTTACGGAGCTTTTGTGGAAACAACTTCAGAAAGCAAAGTCGAACCCAAGGCGACGCCTGCCAAGAAAGTTTTAGAGAACGCTCTCATCTGGAGCGCCGTCAGCCTGTCCCTGGCATTGCTGCTCTGTGTGCTGGGAGGCGCGATTCATCTGCTGCCGGCATCCGTGGTGATCGTGTGCGGAACGACGCTGACCTACATGACGGCCGTGCTGGCGCTGTCCGCAGTCGGGTACCTGGCCTTCAACTCGCTGAAGAAATAGCCGCCGTGCGGCCTATTCCGTCACCCAGATCAGCATCGGCATTGCCTGCCCGGGGGAGAAGTTGAAAATCGGACTGCCGCTGGGCACCGGCACCACATAAGGGCCTATCGGCTCGCCTCGGTAATACAAGAAAACCGGATAATTCAATTCCATCCCTGTGCTGCTGACCGGACTGTAGCCGTTGGCGCAGGGAAGGCTCGCGGGAGGCAGAGCTACATCCACCCGAAACACGTAGTTGTTGATGGCGGGGGCACGCGTGACGCCGGCGCCGCAAGCGCCCACGTAGGCCGCCATGTCCGACAACTCCTGGCCCGGCGTAGGCGGCGGGCCCAGTCCGCCGGCGCCTTCCACAAAGAACGAGATGGTGGTGCCGGATTTAGCGGGATTCGTGCACGAATTCAGCGTTCCATCCGCATTGGCGGCCAGCGGCAGAAATCCGGCGCAGGAGGCGTCGGCGGACAGGTTGGCGAAGATATTCAGGTTCGTCGACGTAAACGGAAACTGCCGGTCCAGCGTGACGCCGTTCACGTTCACTTGCATGGCGATCGAACCCGGCAGTGGGCCGCTGGTGACTATCGGGGGCGTGACGGCCACGTTAATCTGGTTGGCGGAGACGTACAACAACTGGGCAGGCTGGCCGTCGAAAGTGATGGAGACGCCGGCCAGCGACGTGTCGGCGCCATCCGGCGCCGCGACCCCGGGCGCGGGACCCAGGTTGGCGCCGAAGATCGAAAGCAACTGGAAGGATGCCACGGCGCCCGCATGCGTCAGATTCGCGGCGTCCAAAACGCAGGCGATCCGGGGACCGGAGTCCACGCCGGCGGAGAAATCCACCGCGGACAGATAGCCGCCCGGTGTAAATCCAGGTCCGAGATGAGCCGAGGTGAGCGCGCCGGGAGTGATGGGCACATCCGGCCCCGGTGTGAATCCGGTAATCCAGACGCGGCCCTCCGCCAAGGCGATCCCGCTGGCGGCCGGCGCCGAGCCGTCGATCCATTGGCCGTCCAGCGTGTCGCCGCTGGCGGCGTCGATCTTCATCACATAGGCGGCGGCGATGGCCGTGGGACTGTTGGGCAAGCACGGCTGCGGTACCCAGGAGAAGACCGCCGGGGCCACGAACGGTCCGCCGGTGCGCGGTCCGGCGAGCACGTTAGTCGTGTTGAAATAGCCGCCCACGTAAACCGCGCCGCTGGAGTCCAGTTGGACTCCGCCGCCACCGGCGGGAATGGAGTAGAGCGCCGCGGACCCGCTGGGGTCGAGCTTGGTCAGGTAAGCCGTAAGGTAACTGGCGGCGGGCACGCTCAGCGGATAATCGGCTTCGAACAACGTCCCGGTCACGTACGCATTGCCGGCGGCATCCACCGCGAGGCCGGTGGTAATGGTGTTGCCGGCGTTGCCGGTGAGCGAGTTGAGGCCTGTCGAGTAGAGCAAAGTAGTGGCCGCCGGATCCACCTTGGTAACGTGTTGCAGCACTCCCGGGAATTGGATCTGGCATAGACTGTAGCAGATGTAACCCTGGACGAACGTCGTCTGATAGGCGCCGCGCGTAGTGGGATAATCCGTGCCGGTGCTGCTGCCGGCCATATAGATGTTGCCTTCCGGATCGAGCGCCAGGGAACTGCCGCCGATCCCGGTCGCGGAAAAGACCACCTGATCCGCGGTGGCATTCAACTCCATGAGGAACCATTGATTGGTGGAATCGCTTACGCTGTACGCTCGGGGGGTGGTTGGAAACCCGGACGAGCCGGCTGTTCCGCTGACCAGGATCTGGCCTTGCGGCGTGAGCGCGATGCCAGACGCGTTGGACACGGCGGAGCCGCCGATCAGGACGGAAAACAACACGGCGCCTTCCGGACTCACCTTGGTGACGAACGAGCGTGCGTGGTTGGGGTCCGGGAGCGTGCCGAGCGCGGTGCTGCCGACGGTAACGAAGAACGGATTGGTGGTCCATCCCGTGACATATGTGTTGCCGGCGCTATCCACGGCCATCCCCGATACGGTGTCGCTGGCGGCGCTATCGAGATAGGTGACATAAAGATACCCGGTGGCTGTCGGGTTGACTTTGACGACCACGGCGGCGGTAGTCTGCGCGATCGGGTCGATCACCGCGGTTCCCGCCAGAAGAATGTTCCCCTGCGTATCCGATGCGATGGCGGAGGGGGTGAAGCCGTCTCTCAAATAAGTGGAAATTGCCAGGCTGGCCGGTAATGCCGCAGGTGCGATCGCGGCCGCCAGCAGGAGCGAACGAAGTATGAGCACAGTGGGATCCTATGGGGTTTGGGACGCGGAAGCCCTATTTTATCAACGGTCGATGCGACAGCCAACGTTGGGGACCTGATTTAACAAGTTGGGCACCGGCTTTTGAATGCCCCTTGCTTTTTCCGGAGAATTTCGTCAACATCATAGACCGCAGGCCCCGTACTGTCCGGGCGCCTTCCACGACTAAAAGGCTGGGTACATGAAACGAAAAATCTCTCTGAGCATTAACGGAAAGCCGTTCTCCGGTGAAGTCGAGCCGCGCCTGCTCCTCATCCATTACTTGCGCGAGGTGGCCGGTTTCACCGGTCCCCACATCGGCTGCGAGACGTCCATTTGCGGCGCATGTACGGTTTCGCTCGATGGCAAAGCCGTGAAAAGCTGCACCATGTTCGCGGTCCAGGCGGACGGCCGCGAAGTCGTCACCATCGAAGGCCTGGCCTCCAACGGCGATCTGCACCCCGTGCAGGAAGCCTTCTGGAACCAGCATGGCCTGCAATGCGGATTCTGCACGCCGGGGATGATCATGGCCTCGCGTCAACTGCTGGAGCGCAATCCAAATCCCACCGAGGAAGAAATCCGCCACGGCCTGGAAGGCAATCTGTGCCGCTGTACCGGCTATCAGCACATCGTCAACGCGGTGAAAGAGGCCGCCGGAAAGGCGGGAGCGTAGCCATGGCGACCACTGTTACGAAAACGGAGACCCTGGTCGGCCAGCGAATCCGCCGCAAAGAGGATCCGCGCCTGATCACCGGCACCGCCGTCTATGTCGACGACATCAAGATGCCCGGCATGCACCACGCCTGCATCCTGCGCAGCCCCCATGCCGCCGCGCGCATCAAGTCCATCAACGTGAAGCCCGCGCTGGAGCGGCCGGGAGTCGTGGCCGTGTTCACCAGCGCCGACGTCGGCAGTGTGGGACCCGTCCCCTGCGGCGCTTCCCTGCCCGGACTGCGCATCCCGCTGCATACCATCCTGGCCACCGACCGGGTCTACTTTGTGGGTCATCCGGTGGCGGTGGCGGTGGCCACGGATCGCTACATCGCGGCCGACGCGATCGACGCCATCGAGGTTGAATATGAGCCGACTCAGGCGGTGGCGGATCCCGAGAAGGCTCTCGCACCGGGCGCGCCGGCCGTGCATCCGGAATGGCCCGACAACACCGCCTTCACCTACCACCAGGAGGGCGGCGAGCCGGAGAAAGCGTTCGCCGAAGCCGAGGTGATCGTCAAGCAGCGCATCATCAGCCAGCGCCTGATCCCTACCGCCATGGAGACGCGCGGCGTGGTGGCCGAGCCCCACGGCGCGGAGAACAGCCTGACGCTCTATTCTTCCACCCAGATTCCGCATCTGCTGCGCACGCTGGTGGCGCAGATGCTGGGCCTGGCGGAGAATCGCCTGCGCGTGATTACCCCGGAGGTCGGCGGCGGATTCGGCAGCAAGCTCAACGTGTACGCCGAAGAAGCACTGATGAGCTTCGTGGCCCTGAAGATCGGCAAGCCCGTCAAGTGGATCGAATCCCGGCGAGAGAATTTTCAGTGCACCATTCACGGCCGCGGCCACGTGGATTATTACGAGATCGCCGCCAAGCGCGACGGCACGGTACTCGGTCTGCGCCTGAAGCTGATACAGGATCTGGGCGCGTATCATCAACTGCTCACGCCCGCCATCCCCACGCTTTCGGTGCTGATGATGCCTGGTCTGTATAAGTTCCGCAACATTTCCGCGGACATCGTGGGCGTATTCACCAATGCGGTGCCGACGGATGCGTATCGCGGCGCGGGCCGTCCCGAAGCCACGCACGGCGTCGAGCGCATGATGGATCTGCTGGCGGCGGAATTGAAGATGGACCCGTCGGAACTGCGCCTGATCAACTTCATCGGCAACGATGAATTCCCCTACGCCACCGCCACCGGCCTCAGCTACGATAGCGGCAATTATGCCGAGCCGCTGAAGAAGGCGCTGGATACCGTCGAGTACCACAAGCTGCGCGCGGATCAGGCCAAGGCCAGGGCAGCCGGCCGCCTGCTGGGCATCGGCATCTCGACTTATGGCGAGATCTGCGCCTTCGGCCCGTCGCCGGCGACGCCCGCCGGCGGATGGGAAAGCGCCACGGTCAAGATCGAGCCCTCCGGCAAAGTCACGGTGATGACCGGCGCTTCGCCGCACGGCCAGGGCGAAGAGACGACTTTCGCCCAGATCGCCGCCGACGAGCTGGGTGTGCCGCTCGACGACGTGATCGTCATCCATGGCGATACCGCCATCGTGCAATATGGCATCGGCACCTTCGGCAGCCGCGGTACCGCGGTGGGCGGGCCGGCGCTCTACTATGCCTTGCAGGACCTAAAGAAGAAGATCGTAAAATTCGGCGAAGTCCTTCTGGAATCGGACGATGTCAGCTTCGCCGGCGGCCAGTGCACGGATCAACGCACGGGCAAGAGCGTGTCGCTGGCGCAGGTTGCCGGCGCCTCTTACCGGGCCATGAAATTGCCGCCCAACACCGAGCCGGGCATGGTAGCCACACACTTCTGGGAGCCGCCGAACTTCGCCTTCCCCTTCGGCGCGCACATCGTGGTCAGCGAAGTGGACCGCGATACGGGCCAAGTCCAGATTCTTCGTTACGTGGCGGTGGACGACTGCGGCAAGATCATCAACCCGCTACTGGTGGATGGCCAGGTTCACGGCGGCGTGGTGCAAGGCTTGGGCCAGGCGCTCTACGAGCAGGCGGTCTACGACGAGAACGGGCAGTTGGTAACCGGCGAATTGATGGATTACGCCATCCCGAAAGCCACCATGGTGCCCTGGATCGAGAGCGATCACACGGTGACGCCATCGCCCGTCAATCCGCTGGGAGTGAAGGGCGTGGGCGAAGCGGGGACGATCGGCGCCTCACCGGCGGTGGTCAATTCGGTGGTGGATGCGCTCAGCCACCTGGGAGTCCGCCACATCGACATGCCACTGACTCCGGAAAAGCTGTGGAACCTGATTCACCAGGGAGGTCAACAATAATGATTCCCCAGAATTTCGATTATTCCGCGCCCACCACGCTGCAACAGGCCCTGGAACTGGCCGGCGGCGGCGCCCGGATCCTGGCCGGTGGCATGAGCCTCATCCCGCTGATGAAGCTGCGCCTCGCCACGCCGGAGCAGGTGGTGGACATGGGCCGTATTCCCGGCCTGGGCGAAATCAAGCAGTCCGGCGGCAGCATACAGATCGGCGCCATGGCCACCCACTACCAGATCGAATCGTCGCCGCTGCTGCGGGCGCACTGCCCGCTGCTCGCCGAGACGGCTTCCCACATCGGCGACGTACAGGTGCGCAATATGGGCACCATCGGCGGCAGCATCGCGCATTGCGATCCGGCGGCGGATTATCCCGCGGCGCTGTTCGCGCTGGAAGCCCAGGTGCATCTCGCCAGTGCCGGCGGCCAGCGAACTTTGCCCTTCGCGGATTTCCTGGTGGACACTTTCACTACCGCGCTCGAACCCGGCGAAATCATCACCGGCCTCACGGTGCCCGCCGAATCGAGCGGGGCCGGCGTGTCGTATCAGAAGATGGCGCAGCCGGCTTCGGGCTTCGCCCTGGTCGGCGCGGCGGTGCGCGTGGCGCGATCCAACGGCCACCTCGGATTCGTGCGGGTAGGCATCACCGGCCTGGCCTCCAAAGCCTATCGCGCGTCCAATGTGGAAAGCATTTTGACTTCGACCGGCGACATCGACAAAGCCGCGGCAGCCGTGGCCGACGGCGTGGAAGCCAATTCGGACCTGAATGCGTCCGCCGCCTATCGCTGCCAGATGGCGCGCGTCTACACCGCCCGCGCGCTCCGGTCGGCGCTGGCGAGGACCTCGTGAAACTTTCCGGGAACTACACAGTTCCCATCGAGCGTGAACGGGCCTATCACCTGATGCAGGATCCCGACGTGCTCGGCCGTGCCATGCCCGGCTGCAATCGGCTGGCGCTGGCCGGGCCCGACGAATACGAGATGCAGATGAAAATGGTGATCTCCAGCATCCAGGGCCTGTTCGCGGGCAAGGTGCGCATCGCCGACCGCAATCCGCCGGAGAGCTTCCGCCTGATCGTGGAAGGCTCCGGCAAAGTCGGTTTCATGAAAGGCGATGGCCTGCTGACCTTCGCCACCCTGTACAGTTCCACGGACATTCACTACGAAGGCGACGTGCAGGTGGGCGGCATGATCGCCGGCGTGGGACAGCGGTTACTGGACACCACATCGCGTTTTCTGATCAAGAAGTTCTTCGAGAAACTCACCGCCGAGGCCGTCGGCCAGATGCCGCAAGCCGCGGATTAGGTCACGCCAGGGTTTCGTCCAGCCAGTTGTAGATGCGGTAGTCGCGATAGCCCGGGGCCGCCACTTCGCAATGCTGATCGGCGCCCTGCTCGCGGGTGAAGTGCACGATGGCCTTCGGGCATTGCAGCGCATCGTAGAGCTTCTGCGCCTGGCCGGGGAAGAACTGCTCGCCCTGCGGATCGGTGATCAGCATGGGACACCGGATGCGGCCGGCCACCTCCGCCAGGTTGTATTCGCGCACGGCGTGAAACGCTTCGTAACAGGACGTCACCCCGTAGGGGCGCATGCGAAAACGGAGCATCATCCTGGCCCGTGCATTGTTCGCCGTACCCATCTGTATGACCTGGTCGAACTGGCTCTTCTTGCCGGAATCCAGCATGTCGCGCGCGAACTTGGGCAGATTGTGCAGCCAGGGGTCGGCGACATCCCACACTCCCGGATCGGCCACGCCGGCCGCGATGCGATGCTCGTACGCCAAGGCCCGCGGCACCCAATAGCCGCCCTGGCTGACGCCCACCAGCGCGATCCGCTTGCGGTCAACCTCGCGATGGCGCAGCATGGCGTCCACCACCGGCGTGATCACCTTCTCCCAATCCGGCCGGAAGTACAGCTTGCGCGCCCATAGCGAATCGCCTTGCCCGGGTCCGTTGAGGATCAGGCAGTTGTAGCCGCGCGACAAACCGCCGGCGGCGCCCCGGACGTAACTGCTGATCTCCAGGCCGTCCGCGCCGGTGTTGAGGATCGCCAGCGGCCGGCGGCGGCGGGACTTGTCCACGCGCAGGAACCAGCCGGTGAGATGGCTGCCTTCATAGGGGATCTCCACTCGCTCCACGGGCGGGTCGAACAACGCGGCGGCGCCTGCCCAGCACTCTGCGTATCCCTGCCAGCAGGGAAGCGCGCGGTCCGGATCCTTGGTGCCATCCAGGAAGCGCAGGGCGGCGCTCGTATAGCCGGCGGCCCACAGGTACGCCTCGCGGGCGCTCACGCGATGACGCTGGGCGGCAGCCTCCTCCGCGAGTTTCCGGGCATCGGCGGCAGCGGTGCGATAGGCCTGATAGGCCGACTCGAAATCTCCGGCCTTGATCTGCGGCAAAATCGCCAGCAACTTGCCGGGATCGCCGCCGCGGTAATACGAAAAGCCCAGCGCGATCTGGGCCGTGAAGCCGAAATCCGGATCGGCGAACACCGATGCAGGCGCGGCGGGCTGCTCGGCTGGGGCGCTGGCGGCGGTGGCGGCCAGCGCCAGAAACGATCGGCGATGAAGCATAGCTCAATCTTTAGTACGATGATTCTGGGCGCCCAGATCAAATGAACAAATACTACCTCACGACTCCCATTTACTACGTTAACGCCGCGCCGCACATCGGACACGCCTACACCACCATCGTGGCGGACCTCATCAAGCGTTTTAAGCGCATGCAGGGTTACCGCGCGGTGCTGACCACCGGGTCCGACGAGCATGGCGTCAACGTGGAGCGCGCCGCGGAGCGTGCCGGCAAGACGCCCCTGGAATTCTGCGACGTGATCGCGGCCGAATTCCGGAAGCAGTGGCAGCTCCTAGGCCTGGACATCGACTACTTCCAGCGCACCACCGATCCGAAACACGCACGGGTGGTCAACGATCTGTTTAAGCGCTGCCGCGAAAACGGTTATATCTACAAGGGTTCGTACACAGGACAGTATTGCATCTTCGACAATCTGTACGTCAACGAGGCCAAGCCGGGCGATCCCTGCCCGGATTGCGGACGCCCCACCGAAACGGTCACCGAGGAGAATTTCTTCTTCAAGCTGTCCGAGTTCGGCGACAAGCTGCTGGCGCTCTACGAATCGCAGCCGGATTTCATCCAGCCGGATACACGGCGCAACGAAGTGCTGTCATTCGTCAAGCAAGGCCTTAGCGATCTATCGATTACGCGGACAAACATCAAGTGGGGGATTTCGGTTGACGGGGAGGCGCCGCACGTCTTTTATGTCTGGTTCGACGCCCTGACCGATTACATGACCGCGGTGGACGGCACGGATCTGTGGCCCGCCGACCTGCACCTGATCGGCAAGGAGATCGTCCGGTTTCATGCCATCTATTGGCCGGCGTTTCTGATGGCCGCCGGACTGCCGCTGCCCAAGCGGATCTTTGCCCACGGCTGGCTGCTGTTCGAAGAAAGCAAGATGAGCAAGTCGCGCGGGAATATCGTGCGGTCCGAGCCGATCCGGCAGGTGATGGGGGCGGATGCTCTGCGCTATTTCCTGTTGCGGGAAGTGGTCTTCGGGCAGGATGGAAGCTTTAGTTACGATGCGCTGATCGGCCGCTACAACGCGGAATTGGCTAACGGTTTAGGCAACCTGGTGAGCCGTACGCTGACCATGATCGGGCAGTATCGGGACGGCGCCATCCCGGCTGGGGCGGTGGACGCCATCGCCGACGCCGCCAACAAGACGATCGCCGGTTCCATCGCCGCTTTCGAAGCCTTTGAATTCTCGCGCGGCCTGGAGGCCATCTGGGGCTTGCTCTCGCGGCTGGACAAATTCATCGTGGAGCGCGCGCCATGGAAGCTGGCCCGGCAACCCGATGCGCAATCCGAACTGGACGCCACGCTCTATACCGCCGCCGAAGCCCTGCGCATCGCCACCGTGCTGCTGGCGCCCGTGCTGACGGAATCGGCGCCGAAGATCTGGGCGCAGCTTGGCATGACCGAACCGCTCGACGCCGCGCGGCTCGATCGGCTTGCCTGGGGCCAGTTGCCTGCCGGGCAGAAAATCGGCCAGGTGGCGCCGGTCTTCCCGCGCATCGACGCCGGGCCGGCCATCGCGAAGATGAAGGAACTCGAAGCGCAGGTCACCGCCGAACAGAACATCATGATGGGGAAGACGCCGCCGCCGGCCGCCGCGCCGGCCTCGGATCGCATCCCCATCGACGACTTCACAAAGGTCGATATGCGCGTCGGACAAGTACTTTCCGCCGAGCCAGTTAAAGGCGCAAACAAGCTGCTTCACATGAAGATCGATATCGGCGAGCCGCAGCCGCGCACCATCGTGGCGGGCATCGCGGAGGCCTATCGGCCGGAGCAGATGATCGGCCGCAAGGTGGTGATAGTAGCCAACCTCCAGCCGCGTAAATTGCGTGGCATCGAGTCGAACGGCATGATCGTGGCCGCGTCGCTCGAAGGCGGCAAGCCGGTGCTGGCCGGCTTTCTGGAAGACGTACCCGTCGGGGCGCGCCTGAAGTGAAGCTGATCGATTCGCACTGCCACCTGGATGACGAGCAGTTCGATGGCGACCGCGACCAGGTGATCGGGCGCGCGCGCGAAGCCGGCGTCGAGCGGATGCTGGCCATCGGGACGGGCGAGGGCCCCCCGGATCTGGAGGCAGCCCTGCGGCTGGCGCGGCAGTATCCATTTATGTACGCGACGGTGGGCGTGCATCCGCACGACGCCGCGAAGGCCACGCCGGAGACGTTCACCGCGCTGGCCGCGCTGCTCGGCGACGCGAAGGTGCTGGCGCTGGGCGAAATCGGGCTCGACTACCATTACGATTTCTCGCCGCGCGACGTGCAGCGCGAAGTGTTCGTCGCGCAACTGGAGTTGGCCACCCAGGCCGGAAAACCCATCGTGATTCACACGCGCGAGGCCTGGGACGACACGCTGCGGCTGCTCGGCGAACACTGGCGCGGCGCCGGTATCATGCACTGTTTCTCCGGCGGCGCGGCGGAAGCGCGGCAGGCGCTCGACCTGGGTTTCTCTTTGGCGTTTGGCGGCGTGTTGACCTTCCCGAAGGCGGAGAAGGTACGCGAAGCCGCGCGCATGACGCCCGCAGACCGGCTGCTGGTGGAGACCGACGCGCCGTACCTGGCGCCCGTACCGAAGCGCGGCCGGCGCAACGAGCCGGCATTCATGATCGAGACCGTGCGCCGCCTGGCCGAAATCCGCGGGGTGGCGGCGGAGCAAATCGCCGCGGTTACAACGCAGAACTTCGAACGGCTGATGCTAAACTGAAAATTCCAAATGAACTTGGGCAGGCTCGGGCAGGCCATCACCGGCAAAGAGATCTTCGACCTCATTCACGACGATCTGGAGCGCGTGGAGAAAGAGATCAGCCTGGAGACCGTGGCTTCGGTGGAAGTGGTCACGCAGATCGGCCAATACCTGCAGGAGAGCGGCGGCAAACGGCTGCGGCCTTCCCTGCTGCTGCTGGCCTCCAAGCTCATCGGCGACGGCGGCGAAAGCGCCATCCATCTGGGAGCCGTGGTCGAGATCGTACACGCCGCCACGCTGGTGCACGACGACGTGATCGACGACGCGCGCACCCGGCGCGGCCGGCCGTCGGCCAACGTGCGCTGGGGCAATCACACGTCCGTGCTGGCGGGCGACTGGCTGTACATGGAAGCTTTTCAGGTGGCGCTGCGCGAGCGTAATTTCCACGTGCTCGATCTGTTGATCGGGCTGACCCAGATGATGGTTGAAGGCGAGCTGCTGCAACTGGAGCGCATCGGCCGCCTGGAAGTCACCGAGGCCGATTGCATGGAGCTGGTGGACCGCAAGACCGCCTGCCTGTTCTCGGTCTGCGCCAAGCTGGGCGCGCTGGTGGCGGGCGCGGATTCTCCGACCGAAGAGCGGCTGGGGGACTTCGCCTGGAACTTGGGCATGGCCTTCCAGTTGGTGGACGACCTGCTCGATTTCACGGCGCGCGAAAAGGTGCTCGGAAAGCCGGTAGGCAACGATCTGCGCGAAGGCAAAGTCACCCTGCCGCTGGTCTATGCGTTGGAGCAAGCCACCGCCGAAGAACGCCGGCGCGTGGAAACCATCCTGCGCGAGCGCAACTACGATCGCGTGCCGTTCTCGCAGATCCTGGCCATGGTGGAGCGCTACCAGGGCATTGCGCGGGTAAAAGAACGCGCGCAGGCGTTTACCGAAAAGGCCCGCGCCATCATCGCCGAGTTTCCGGAGTCGCCCTACCAGCGGGCCTTGTACAGCATCACGGAACTGGTCACCGAACGCGACCACTAGGCCTGCGCTACACTAATCCGGATGCGCACTCCACACCGTTACTATGCCGCGCCTTGGTGCGCCCTCCTGGCCGTCGCCGCCCTGGCGCAGCCGCTCCCGCAGGCCAAACGCCCCGAAGACGTCGGCCTTTCCTCCACCCGTCTCGACAGACTCCGCCAGAAGATGCAGGCCGACGTGGAAGGCCACCGGATTCCCGGCGCCGTCCTGCTGATCGCGCGCCACGGCAGGATCGGCTCGCTGCTGAGCGTGGGCTTTCAGGACCGCAAGGCGCAAACGGCGATGAAGGCGGACGCGATCTTCCGCATCGCTTCCATGTCGAAGCCCATCACCACGGTCGCCGCCATGATCCTCGCCGAAGAGGGCAAGCTCGACGTCGGTGCGCCCCTGGCCCAGTACCTGCCTGAGTTCAAGGAAATGACCGTGGGGGTCGAGCGGGCCCCGGCCAAACGCGCCATTACCGTGCAGGACCTGATGCGCCATACTTCGGGCCTTACTTACGGCTTCTTCGGCAACACGCCGGTTGACGAGATGTACCGCAAGGCAAATCCGATGGGCCAGAAATCCCTGGCCGACATGGTCAAGACGATTGCCCAATTGCCGCTGCTCCACCAGCCCGGCACGCACTGGGAATACAGCTTTTCGACCGACGTTCTGGGGCGCGTGGTGGAAGTCGTGAGCGGTCAGGATCTGGATGCGTTCGTCGCTGAAAATATCACCCGGCCCCTGAAGATGAATGACACCGGCTACTATCTGAGCGCGGCGCAGGCCAAGCGGCTGGCCCGTCCGGATACGGCCATCAGCGGGCCGGGCAACGATCCCACCGTGAAGCCTGCGATTCTGTCGGGAGGCGGCGGCATGTACGCCACCGCATCCGACTATGCGCGTTTCTGCCAGATGCTGCTTAACGGCGGCGAACTCGGGGGCGTCCGCATCCTGGCGCCTAAGACCGTAGCCTTGATGACCTCCGATCAACTGCCGCCGGGCACCGAACGTCACACATCCGTCGCCATGATGCTGGGCGCGTTCGGCCCCACGCCGGAAATGGGCACCAGCTTCGGCCTGGGTTTCGCGGTGCGCGTGGACCCCGGGCGCAATCCCATGCCGGGCTCCGTCGGCGAATTCTCCTGGGCCGGGATCACCGGCACTTATTTCTGGGTCGATCCGCAGGAGAAGATGGTCACGGTAATGATGCTGCAGGCGCCGCAGGCCGTCATCGGACCGTACTGGCGGCAGACGCGCGCCATGGTGTACCAGGCGCTGGTAGCTGAGTGAGCGGCCGGCGCTAGCGGCGCGCCAGAATCTTCTTGATACGGAGCCAGGCCTCGTCACGCGCCTTGCTATTGCCGGGCGTCGGATCGGGCTGTTCGCCGGCCCGCATGAACCCGTGACCCGCGCCTTCGTAAGTCACCGGCTCGTACTTCTTATGCAACTCCTTCATGGCATCCACGGCACCCGGAACCGTGGCGCCGATGCGCTCGTCCAGGCCGCCGTAGAAGCCGTAGACCGGCGCCTGGATACGCGCCATAGCGTCCTTGTCGGGCGGCGGGCCGTAGAAGACCAGCGCGGCGGCGAGATCCGGCCGATTGGTGGCGAAGCGGAAGCTTTGGCCGCCTCCCCAACAGAATCCGGCCACGAACAGTTGGTGTGTGGCGGATGGCAGTTTCAAGGCGTAATCGGCCACGGCATTCAAGTCGGCCGTGATCTGGCCGGGGTCCAGATGGCTGACGGCCCGGGTCACTTCATTCGACGGAAAACCCTTAGTGCCCTTCCCGTCCGGGGCCATGCCGGAGAGCAGGTCCGGGGCGATGGCGATGTAGCCGGCGGCGGCGAATTCGTCAGCCACCTCCTGCACCCAGTCGGTCATGCCGAAGATCTCGTGGATCACCAGCACGACGGGGGTCTTGTGCTTCGATTCGGGGTACGCGACGAAGGTCTCGACCGCTCGGCCGTCGTGCTTGACGGTCGCCCACTCGCGATGGCGGGGCGACTTTTCCAGGCGGGCTGCCGCCCAATCCTGGGCGAATAGGGAGGATGCCGCCAGGGCGGCACAGAGTGCAATGCGGATCATCTCCCTGTTATAGCGCACCCTTCTCGAGCGCGGCTGTCAGGCTGCGATTGATGTGCGGGCGGGCGGCGACGCGCAGGCCGGCGCCGGCGGCAGCAGCCAGTTCCTCGTCAAAATCCGCGGGCTTGACATGACCCGCCGGCTCCGCCAGCAGCATAACGGCGCCGGGCTTCATGGCTGCGGCGGACTGCGCGAAGAAGGCGGCGGCGGAGGGCATCTCATGCACCATGGCGAAGGCCAGCACGAAATCGACGGCGCTCTCCAGGCCGGCAAGACCCAGGGAATCGGCCCGCCCCAGCCGGGCTTCGACGCGCGCCAGCAGGCCGGCTTTGGCGGCGCGGCGCTTCAATGCCTCCAGCATCTTCGGCTGGATGTCCACCGCTACGACGCGTCCCGAAGCTCCCACCAGGCGCGCCAATTCCAGGGTGAAGAAGCCCATGCCCGGTCCAGGCTCCAGGACCGTCATGCCTTCCCGTACATACGGCTGCAGGATACGCGCCGGGTCATGTTGCAGCCGCCGCAACGGGCTGGCCAACAGATAACCGATCCACCAGGGGCACACACGATGCGCCATAACGTTGAAACCCTAACCTACCAGTTCAATCGTGACGACGCCCGCCCCGGAACATTATTTTAGCCCTTTGTGTTTTTGCGTCCACCTGCTTACAATAGCAATAGGGAGAATCCACGTACAGGTGCTATGGATTCAGGCGCGTCACTGAATACCAGGTTACAGGACATTCTGCACGCGATCGTGCGACTCTACATCGAGACCGGCGAGCCGGTGGGGTCGCAGACGATCGCGAACCGGCGGCACGCCCGTCTGAGCGCGGCCTCCATTCGCAACGTGATGGCCGATCTGGCGGATGACGGCTATCTGTCACAGCCGCATACTTCAGCCGGCCGCGTGCCGACCGAAAAAGCATTCCGGGATTACGTGCAGTCCCTGAACGCCGGCCGGATTCCATCCGTGGAAGCCGCCTGGCTGCGCGCGGAATTGAGCGAAGCGCCCACGGCCGCCGCCCGGTTTGCGCGCTCCTGCCACATCCTGACCGAGTTGACGCACAACGTGGGGATCGCCGCCGCGCTGCCGCCCGCGGTGCGCGAACTGGACCAGATCGAACTGGTGCCGCTGGGCGATCGCCGTGTGCTGGTGATCCTGGTCATGCGGGACCGCACCGTGCACAACCGGGCGGTGGTCCTGGAAGAAGCCGTCTCCTCCGACGAATTGATTCACATACGCAATTACGTGAACCACAACTTCAGCGGCTGGCGCCTGGAGGATGTCCGGCGCGAACTGCTGCAACGCATCGCCGAGGAGCGGGCCATCTACGACGCCGTTCTGCGCAAGCTCACGCTGCTCTACCGGAAGGGGTTATTGGAAGTGGACGCCACCCCCGAGGTGCACATGGAGGGGGTATCCAACCTGGTGGATCTGAATCTGCACCTGACGCGCGAGAAGCTGCGCGATCTGCTGCAGGCGCTCGAAGAGAAGAAACGTATCGTCGAGTTGCTGAATCATGTGCTCGAGCAGGCCAACGGCGCGCTGGCGGTGCGCGTCGGCCTGGAGGAGACGCATCCGGCCATGAAAGAACTGGCTCTCATTGGCATCTCCTTCCAGATGCCCAGTGGCATCTGGGCCAAGATCGCGGTGTTGGGCCCCATGCGTATGCGCTACGAAAAGGTGATGGGCGCCGTGCTGCAAACCCGGCGCGCGCTGCAGGAGAGCGGGATATAGAAATCGTCTTTCGCACAGCGACTCCGGACCGTATTTGATAATCTAAAAATCAGTGGCAGACGATAATCAGGAACAGAACACTCAGGAATTGGAAGAGGACCTCCCCGCCGTCACTTCCGAGGGCCAAATTGCGGCCTTGACGGCCGAGCGCGACCAACTGGCGGGCGAAAAGGCGGAGTTGACGGACCGCCTGTTGCGGACCATGGCCGATTTCGAGAATTTTCGCCGGCGCGCCGATCGCGACCGCTCCGAGTTCATCCAGTATTCGGCTATGGAGACGGTGCGGGATCTGCTGCCGATTCTGGACGATTTCCGTCGTGCCATGCAGGCCGAGACTGCCGATCGGGATTATGCCAAGGGCGTTGAGCTGATCTATCAGCGGCTTTCCGATACGCTCAGGAAACTGGGCCTGGAACCTATCGAGGCGGCGGGAAAGCCTTTCGACCCGAACGTACACCAGGCCGTCGACCGGGTGGAGAGCGAGGAACTGCCCGATCAGACGGTTTTGGAGGAGTACCAAAGCGGCTATAATTTCAAAGGAAAGCTCTTGCGTCCGGCCATGGTCAAAGTGGCCGTGAAGCCGTAGCAGGTTCCAGTAACTCCCCGTGGCGAAACGAGATTACTACGAAGTCCTCGGCGTGGGCCGGGATTCCGACGACGGACAGGTGAAGTCGGCCTATCGAAAGCTGGCTCTGCAGTATCACCCCGATCGCAATCCCGACAATCCGGACGCCGAGGAGAAGTTCAAGGAAGCCGCCGAGGCGTATAGCGTCCTGAGCGATCCGCAGAAGCGCGCGGCGTACGACCGTTACGGGCATGCCGGCCTGCAGGGTGCGGCGGCGCAGGGTTTCGATCCCAACGTCTTTTCCGATTTCAGCGATATTCTGGGCGACTTCTTCGGCTTCGGCGACATCTTCGGCGGCGGCCGCAGCCGCCGCACGCGCGCACAAAGGGGCGAGGATCTGCGTTACGACCTGGAGATCGGCTTCGAAGACGCGGTCTTCGGCATGGCCGCCGAGATCCAGGTTCCGCGCATGGAAGCCTGCGAGCGCTGTCACGCCACCGGCGCCGAGCCGGGCAGCGGATCGAGTGTCTGCTCCACCTGCAACGGCAAGGGCCAGATCCTGTATCAGCAGAGTTTTCTCTCGGTACGGCGGACGTGCCACGTGTGCGGCGGCAGCGGGCAAGTGATCCGGAATCCCTGCCGGCAATGCCATGGCCAGGGCTACCGCCAGGTGGTGCGCAAGATCAAAGTCAATATTCCGGCCGGAGTGGACGATGGGAATCGCCTGCGCCTGGCCCAGGAAGGCCAGCCGGGCGTCAACGGCGGTCCGCCGGGCGACCTGTATGTGGTCCTGAAGGTCAAGGAACACGCTTTCTTCGAAAGACAGGGCAGCGATCTGCACTGCACCATACCCATCAACATCGGGCAGGCTGCCTTAGGGGCGGACGTCGAGATTCCGACCATGGAGGAGCCGTACGTCCTGAAGATACCGGAAGGCACCCAGAACGGCGCGCAGTTCCGCGTGCGCCATAAGGGGGTGCCGTCGGTGAACGCCAACGGGCGCGGGGATCTCTACGTGCACATCGAGGTGCGGGTGCCGTCGAAACTCAGCCGGGAGCAGCGCAAGCTCCTCGAGCAGTTGCGGGACACCCTGCCGGTGGACAACCAGCCGGCGGAGAAGAGCCTCTTCGAACGGGTCAAAGACCACTTCATCTAACCAGCCGGCTGTCAGCCGCGATCGTCGCCGTCAAGCGTGATGGGCCGCTTGTGCTTGGGCTTCTTCCGCTCCGCTTTGGGCAGAATGGGACCGCCGGCCGGAACCGTGCCCACACGTTGACGGGCAAGCTTGCGGACTTCTTTCTTCATGTCGAACGTCTGCTTCTTGCGCGCCATGTTGCTTCGAGTATAGCGTGGCGGATTCAACGTGCAAGCGTCCGCCTGACGTACCCTGCAGAAATCAGGTCATTTGTCTCCGCGCGTGCGGCCCCGGACGGGCTCCATACCCGTACTGGTTACCCGTACCCTTTGGTACCGTTGTCGCTTCCGTCATTGTGGTATACCATTGGAATCGGCCTTCGAGTGGGGAGGGCCCGCGACTATGGCTAAAATCTGTGCCAACGGTGTGAATTTACATTACATCAGCGTCGGTGCGGGACCCGACATCGTGATGCTGCACGGCTTTTTAGGCAATCTCGCGGTCTGGCATCTGTACATGACACCGATCCTGCGGCGGGAGCATCGGGTCATCACGTACGATCTGCGGGGACATGGCTACAGCGACGTGCCGCTCACCGGTTACACCGTCGCCGACATGGCCGAGGACCTGCGTTGTTTCCTGGACGCCATGGGCATCAAACGCCCGATCCTGGTGGGCCACAGTTTCGGCGCCGACATCTGCATGTACTTCAGCCTGCTCCATCCCGAACGGGTGACGAAGCTGGTCGCCCTGGAGCCGGGCCTGGCGGCGCTGGTGCATATGCGCAATGACAAGGACTGGGTCGGCTGGTCGGCATGGGTCGCCAAGCTGGAGGAAGCCGGCATCCAAGTTCCGGAAGATAAGCGCAGCGACGCCGAGTACCTGTTGCAGGTTAGTCTGGAGACGCCCAAGTTTTACGGGCCGGCGCGGGGCCTGCCCCGGAACCGGGAACCGCTGTTGCACCTGATCCGGAACACCAGCCTGCTGAAGGACTACGAGGTGGTGGGCGCCATGACTCTGGACGCGGTCCGCACCATTCGTACGCCCACGCTGCTGGTCTATGGACACAACTCGCACTTCATCAGTTCGTACGAGTTCCTGCACAGAGCGCTGCCCAACTGCAAACCCGTTCTGCTGCCCGGCGGCGAGCATTTCGGTCCGCTGGAACAGCCCGAACTGCTGACCCAGCACATCGTGGATTTCGTGAAACCGGTATCGGTCAGCGGGTTCCCGCCACAGGCGATGGGTGAGGAGCCGGGTCTGGCGGTGATTTAGCCTCCAGCAGAGCTTCGATGCACTCGGCCGCGCGTCGCGGCCCCCCGTACCCTGCCAGGATCGCTCCCATCCGCTGCGCGTTGGCGCGATACACCGGATCGTCCAGGACACGGCAGACCGCTTTCCGCATACTCTTGGGGCTGGCGTGCCAGGGTGACAGACGGAGCCCGACGCCGGTCTCCTGGACCCGCCAGGCCATCTCGGCCTGATCCCATATGGAGGGCAGCACGACCGTCGGCAGCCCCGCCTGGAGCGCCGCCAGCACGCTCTCGGAGTTTCCGTTTGTGATCAGCGCACTGGCCAGCGGCAGCACATCACTCAAGGGCGCGTGCGGCTTCAGTATGACGTTCGGCGCGGTGGTCCGGATGCCGGTGCGGCCCGGATCCCGGCCTTTGCCGGCCAGCAGCACGACCGTCAGTGGAAGCCAGGCCAGGCTGCGGGCTGCGAGTTCCAATACGCGCGGCTCGTGCGTGAACAGCGCGCCTTCTTCCACCAGCACCACCGGCCGGTCTTTTGGCAGATCCGGCAGCCAGTCCGGAGGCGGCTGGCCGGCTGGCTTGTCCCACAGGCATGGGCCGACGTAGTGGACCGATGGGGGCAGGTCCTGGCGGTTATTGTCGAACTCCGGCGCGCCGGGCACCAGGTACAGCGGCAAGGTTCCGGTATAGGCGTTGATGCTCCGGGAAAGCGGGGCAAGGCCGAATCCGCGGCGCAAGGCATTCGCCCGCCGGCGCGTGCGCGCCGTGACCAGCCTGGCGGCGATGGCGGCGATACCGCCAAACGCCGTCTGCCAGGCGCCGCGGCGGCGCGGCAGAGCCATCCCTTGGATGGGTCCCTCGGGGCCGGGCAGAATGCAGTGGGCCACGTGGGAAAACGCCGCTACCGGAAGGCAATGGCGCTCGCGCAGAACCAGGATCGGCGCCCAGAGGGCGATATCGCAGACCAGCGCGGCGGGCTGCCAGGCGCGCAGCACTTGGTCCAGGTCCCGGACCTGAGCGGGCACCGTCGCCACCAGAAACTGCGGCCACAGACGCCGCATCTGCGAGGGCCGTTTGCGGCCCGCGATGAGATCGTCCACAGTGCGCGCCACGCGGTCCCAGACCACCTCCCGAAACGGAAAGCAGTGGAACCCTTCGCGCGCCAGAACCGGCAGCGCGCCGCCGCCGGTGTAGAAGGCCACATCGTGTCCGCGGGCGCGCATGGTTTGGGCCAAGGCTATGAACGGATCGAGGTGCGTGGGGTACGGCCACACCGTGAAGAGCAGCCGGGCCATACTACTTCAACGTGTAGATGGCGGCCTTGGCAAAGTCCAACTGCCGCTCTTCGATGGATTTGAAGCCGGCGGCGCGGAACAACTGCTTCCATTTGGCAGCATCCACCGGTCTCTGCTGCGTCAGATCGTGATAGAGGAAGTAATAGACCGATATTCCCGGATGCCGCCGCAGATCCTCCACCGGCGGCCGCACGGCTTCGAACGCGATCAACGGCGCATTAGGGAACAGCCGGCGGAAGTTTTTCAGGAAATTGAGCAGCACATCTTCACCGAAGAACAAGAGCTCGTGCAGGACGAAGAATATGGTGGCGGCGTCGATCTGCGGCAGCGGCGCCTGCTCGATCTTGGAGATATCGAGCGCCATCAGATGCACGCGCGAGTCGAGCCCGGTCTCTTGGAGAACCCGGTTTCCCTCCTCCACGGCCTGCGGCGCCAGATCGATGCCATAACATTCCACATTAGGATTCAGTCCGCATAGCGTGCGCAGGAAGGTTCCGTCGCCGCACCCCAGGTCGAGGACGCGCTTGTAGCCGTTGGCGATGATGATGTCGTTCACCATGGGGAAGAACAGCAGGTTCTCCATTTCGCCGCTGCCGCGGGCCACAAAGTCCGACCGGCGGTAGAAATCGCGGCCATAGACCTTTTCCTTGCGCATCAGCGGCTCGAGCGAATGAAAGACTTCGCCGTAGCCGTAGCAGACTTCCAGCCAGCCCCGCATCACCTCCACGATGTTCCGGCCTTTCTCCGAGAGCGTGAATCCGCCATTGCTCCGCTCGAACATGCCCAGACAGTAGAAGGCCTCGCAGAGCGGCTGCAGGACCGTCAGTTCCAGGTTGTGGCGGGCGGCGAAATCGGCCAGTTCGACGCTCGGCTGCTTTTGCATTTCATCGATGAGTCCGACGTTCAGCAGCGCATGCATGGTGGTGGTTTCGAGATAGCCGCGAATCATCTCGTCCCAGCCGGTTTTGTAGGTCTTCTGCAAGCGCAACATGTAGGGCAGACCGAACCGGTTTACAGTTTTAGCGAGTTCCAGCAAGAGTGATTGTGCCTCCGATGCCTCCATATGATATCAGATATCAAGACTCTAAATGCTCTAACTTGTGTAGGTATAGGGTCATTGCAGGTTATAGTACCGGCATGACTTCTCCCGGGAACTTGTCCCGGAAGGTAACGTAATGCGCGGGCGGGCGTCACTAGAAGGTGACGTCAATTCACCGGCGATCCGCCCTTGGAGCTTTATTCGGTTGCATATCAGGCTGCCTGCGGGCCCAGACTCCCAAAAGGGTCGAGATCGGGGGCGGGGTGATCCAGGTCACCATCGAATCCGGCGATTTCGATCTGCCGGGAACCACCCTGTTGCAGTGGGTCAGGCTGGCGGCCCGGGCCGTGAGCACGTACTATGGGCAGTTTCCGGTGCCGCGCGCCCGCCTGGAGATCTTCGTCCGCGGCGGCGAGGGGGTCGATGACGGGCGCAGCGACGGCGATGACGGCGTCTGGACCCGCATCGAGGTCGGCCGGCACACTACCGCAGGCGAACTCGATCGGGACTGGATGCTGACGCACGAGATGGTGCACTACGCGTTCCCTTCCGTGCGCCGCCGGCATCATTGGATCGAGGAGGGCACGGCCACCTACGTGGAGCCGATCGCACGGGTGGAGATCGGCAACCTCGCCGCCGAGCAGGTCTGGAGCGACATGATGCGGGACATGCCGCAGGGCCTGCCCGAAGAGGGCGATCGCGGGCTGGACAATACCCATACGTGGGGCCGGACCTACTGGGGCGGCGCGCTGTTCTGCCTGCTGGCGGACGTGGGCATCCGCAAAAAGACTGGAAATGCCCGGGGGCTGCGGGATGCCCTGCGGGCCATCAATCGCGCGGGCGGCAGGATTGATGTGGACTGGCCCCTGGAACGCGCGCTCGAAATCGGCGATAAGGCCACCGGCGGCAAGACGCTGATGGACCTATACCGCAAGATGGGACCGCAGCCGATGACGGTCGATCTGCCCGGCCTGTGGAAACAACTGGGCGTGCGGCGGGAGAATGGCCGCATCGTGTACGACGATCGCGCGCCGCTCGCCGGCACGCGCCGCGCCATCATGGCTACACGCTCACAACCGGGCAAGGCGACTGGCGGATAATCGAATAGGCTTGGCTGGTAAGCCGTCCCAGAATGCCGGCTTCCCCGCCCCGCCCGATCACCAGCAGGTCGGCCGAGGTTTTGCGGGCCTCCTCGCAGATCATCTCGGCGGCCGGACCTGTACTGATCAGCACCTGGGCGTGCGTACCGGCTTTCTCCTGGAGCGCGGCGATCTCTTTTTCCGCGGTGGTCACCAGCAGTTCGCGCCATTCCGGCGAGAAGTAGTAACTCTCGGTGCGGGGGTCGATCGCCGTGACGGCATGCGCCAACATCAGCTCGGCGCCGAAGGCAGCCGCGAATTCCGCCGCCCAAGCGAGCGCCCGGGCGCTGGCCGGCGACAGGTCGATGCCGCACAGAACCCGCCGGACGGCGAAGTTGACGGTACCTGGAGTCTCCGCGTGCGCCGTGGTCCACACCGGGCAATCGGCGTCGTGCAGGACCTTGGCGGTGACCGATCCCAGCAAAAGACGGCGAAAACGGCCGTAGCCGTGGGTGGGCATCATGATCAGGCCGGCTTGTTCCTGGTGCGCGCAGCTCACGATTTCGTGCGCCGGATCGCCTTCCAGCATCATCCGGCGCACGCTCCTCCCGGAGAGCTCTTCGCTCAGAGATTCCCGGGTGTGCCGCTCGACCTCCTGGCGCCGTTCGGCGATCAGATCGGTCAGAATGGCGCCTGCAAGTTCGACGCCGCCGAATTCGTGGTAAGGCTGCAAGACATGCACCACGAGGATTTCGGAATGGAACTGCTCCGCGACGGGGAGGGCAAAACGAACGGTGTGGCTGGCGCGTCCGGAGAAATCGACGGGGAGGAGTATCCTGGCGATGGGCAGCATATGTCGCTCCTAGAGTGATCGTAATTCCAAACACAGGCGGATGGGAGGCCGGCCCGAATCCGAAGTCCGCCTTGCGGCAGCGTGCGGTACAATGATCGGGTCCCCTCAGATGGAACGCGCCAGCAGACTGATCGGCAAGCTGAACTCGGGCGGCGATGCCATCGACACCGACAGTCTGGCACGCGCGGCATGGCCGCTGGCCGTGGGCCGGAAGGTGGCGGCGCGCACGCGGGCGGCACGCATGGTACGGACGCGGCTGATCGTGGAGGTGGAGGACCCCATCTGGAAGAAACAACTGCTGTCGCTGAGTGGGCAGATCCTGGGGAACCTGGAGCGGCACCTGGGGCGCGGCATCGTCGAGGATCTGGAATTCCGGGTGATTCCTCTGCGGCGGGAGCCGCAGCGGGCCCTGGTAAGCCAGCCGGCCCTCGAATCTCGCGACGAAGCCGACGGCATCGCCGATCCGGTGCTGCGCCATATCTACAAGAACGCCCGCAAGAAGGCGCTGGCGTGAAGATCACCGAAGACGAAGTGCGCTACGTGGCCGACTTGGCCAATCTGAGCCTGAGTGAAGAGGAAGTCCAGAAGTTTCAGGCGGATCTCGACGAGATCCTGGGACACATCGCGCGCCTCAACGAGATCGACACGGCCGGCGTGGAGCCGATGACGCAGGTGCTCTACGATGCCGGCGAAACGGCCACCTGGCGCGATGACCGGCAGCGTCCGCCGTTGGGCACGGAGGTGGCGCTGGCGAATGCGCCGCAGCGCGGCGCAGGCTATTTCAAAGTGCCCAAGGTCATCGATCGCTGATCCATGCAGATTTCGTCTCTCACCATCGGCCAGATCCGGGAAGACTTGTTGGGGCGGCGCTACAGCGCCGTCGAGCTGGCGCAGGAAGCGCTGCGCTTTGCCGAAGCGCGGAACCCGGCCACCAATGCCTATCTGCATTTCGCGCCGGAACGGGCGCTGCGGGCGGCGGCTCAGGTGGATGAAAAGGTCGCGCGGGGCGAAGATCCCGGACCGCTGGCGGGTGTGCCGGTCGCCGTAAAGGACGTGATCCTCACGGCCGGGGTGCGCACCACGTGCGGATCGAAGCTGCTGGCCGATTACATTCCCCCGTACGACGCGACCGCCATTGTGAAGCTGGAGCAGGCCGGCGGCGTGATCCTGGGCAAGACCAACTGCGACGAATTCGCCATGGGATCCTCCAACGAGAATTCGGCGTTCGGCCCGGTGCGCAATCCTTGGGCCCCGGACCGCGTCCCGGGGGGATCGAGCGGCGGCTCGGCGGCGGCGGTGGCGCAGGGTACTGCCACCCTGGCTCTCGGTTCGGACACGGGCGGTTCCGTGCGCCAGCCGGCATCCTTCTGCGGCGTGGTGGGAGTGACACCGACTTACGGCCGGGTGTCGCGCTACGGGCTGACGGCCTTCGCCAGTTCGCTCGATCACATCGGTCCGCTCGCCCGTACGGTGCGCGATGCGGCCACGCTGCTGGAGGTGATCGCCGGGCGCGACCCCATGGATGCTACCTCGGCCGAGGCGCCGGTGCCGGATTACACCCAGGTCCTGGACGGAAACGTGAAAGGGCTGAAGCTTGGGCTGCCCCGCGAGTATCTAAAAGATTTGACGAGCGAAACCGGGAGCCTGATCGCGGCGGGCGCGGAGAGGCTGCGGCAACTGGGCTGCGAGATACGGGAGATCAGCCTGCCCGCGACGGATTACGCGGTGGCCTGCTATTACATCATCGCGACGGCGGAGGCCAGCTCGAACCTGGCCCGGTACGATGGCGTACGCTACACGTTCCGCTCCACGGCGTCGGACACCCTGAGCAATATGTACCGCCACACGCGCGGCGAAGGTCTGGGCGCGGAGTGCAAGCGCCGCGTCATGCTGGGGACCTATGTGCTCAGTGCGGGTTATTACGATGCCTATTATCTGAAGGCGCAGAAGGTGCGGGCGCTCATCGCCCGGGACTTTGCGCGCGCCTTCGCGGAGGTGGACGCCATCGTGGCGCCGGTTTCGCCATTCCCGGCATTCAAGCTGGGGGAAAAGATCGACGACCCGCTGGAAATGTACCTCTCTGACATTTACACCATTACCGGCGATCTGGCCGGTATCCCCTGCATGAGCGTGCCCTGCGGCAAGACGGCGGAAGGGCTGCCCGTGGGCATGCAGATCCTGGCCCGGCATTTCGACGAGCCTACCATGTTCCGCCTGGCTTACGCTTTCGAGCGCGCCGGGCCTATCAACTAACTACACTTGGAGACACACGGAGACGGATATGTCATTTACGCTTCCCGCATTACCTTATGCGTCCGACGCACTGGAAGTAGCCATCGATAAGATGACGATGGAGATCCACCACGGCAAGCATCACGGCGCCTATGTGACTAACCTGAATAAAGCGATCGAGTCGGCGCCCAATTTAGCCGGCAAGAGTATCGAGGAGCTACTGGCCAATCACTGCGCCATCGTGCCGGAGAACATCCGCACGGCGGTGCGCAACAACGGCGGCGGTCACATCAATCACTCGATGTTCTGGACGATTATGGGGGCCGGCAAGGGCGGCCAACCGGTGGGGCACGTGGCCGAAGCCATTAAAGGCACATTCGGCGGCTTCGACCAGTTCAAAGAGAAACTGCAGACCGCCGGTATGGGCCGGTTCGGCTCCGGCTGGGCGTGGCTGGTCTGGAGCGGCGGCAAGTTGGATATTGTCTCGACCGCTAACCAGGACAGTCCGGTCATGGAGGGTAAGTATCCGGTGATGGGCGTGGACGTCTGGGAGCACGCCTATTACCTGCGATATCAGAACCGGCGCGCGGACTATCTGAGCGCCTGGTGGAACGTGGTCGACTGGGCCGCGGTGGAACAGCGTTTCAACGCGAAGAAGTAAGTCACTTCGCCTGTAGTCCGATCAACGATACGACGAATCCCAGCTCCCGCCGGTCGCTCGCGGTCGGCGGGACCGTCTTATCCAGCGAAAAATCGCAGCGGGCAATCTCGCCGCCGAGGAGCGCGGCGGGAACGTCGCGCGCGTAGGTGTATGGTCCGGCGTGGGTGTAGGTCTCGGGGGGCAGCGCCGTGCCATTCACCGACGCCGACAGCGTGACGCCTTTCATCTTGGCCATGGCCACTTCCGGGAGCGCGAACTTGAGTTGCAGGGTCGCGCCCCTGGTGGAGGCGGAACGCGGCGGGCGCAGGACCACCGCGAATTTGCCGGCGGTCCATCGCCAGGCGTTCTGCTCGATGCCGTAGAATCCGCTGACCAATTGCGTAGCGGCTTGGCTGTCCGCGGTGGCGACCACGGACGCCAGCGCGGGCGCCTCTTCTACGGTCTGCACGGTCACACGGCGATGCCGTTTGCAGGCGGTGGGAATGAAGATGAGGCCCAAGATCAGGAGCGCCGCTCCCGCCGTACCGGATTTTCCTAGGTTCATTAGTCTCCGCTCTTCTCCACTTGTACCAGGCAACTGTAAAACGTGGGTCCGCCGCCCGCATCCGTAAGACGTTCGGAGGTGAGCGCGTTGATGCTCCGGCGATCGGCCGCCGTCTTCGCCCATCGCACGGAAGGCACCAGGACTACGCCCGCGCGCACCACACCGCCCACCTGCGCGCGCAACAGGCAGGAGCCGCGGTCATTGTAGACGCGCACCTGATCGCCGGTGGCAATGCGGCGCGCAGCGGCATCGGCGGCGTGGATGTGCGCCACCGCAGTGGCCGCGTCGTTCCCGGGGCGGTTGCCGAAAGTCGAATTCATGCTGTCGTCGTGTTTGGGCGAGATCAGTTCCAGGGGGAAGCGGGCGCGCAATTCGCGGTCGCCGAATCGGGATTCCACCGGCGGGGTGTAATCGAGCGACTCCGCGTGGAATTCGCACTTGCCCGACGGAGTACCGAAACCGCCCGTAGCAAAGGGCAGGAACGGTTCGCCGTCCGGTGACACACGCAGGCGGACAGAATGTTCGCGATCCAGCCGTTCGAGAGTGATTCCCTGCAGGAAGGGATGCTCGCTGGCGAGCAATGTGCGGATCATGTCATCGTCCGAATCCTGGAAGCAGGCGTCATCGAAGCCCATGCGCTCCGCCAGGGCGCGGAAGACCTGCACGTTGGATCGGGCTTCACCCGGCGGGGGCAGCGCGGGACGCGCCAGTTGCAGGTAGTAGTGCCCGTAGGCCAGGTAAATGTCGGTATGTTCCAGGAACGTAGTGGCGGGCAGCAGGAAGTCGGCGTAGTCGGCGGTATCGTTCTGGAACTGCTCCAGCACTACGGTGAACAGGTCGTCGCGCTCCAAGCCGCGGCGCACGGCGTTCTGGTTGGGGGCGATGGCGGCGGGGTTCGAGTTGTAAACGACCAGGGCCTTCACCGGCGGATCGCTGGTCTCGTTCAAAACATGGCCCAACTGGGCCATGTTCAGGATGCGCGCCTCCCGGCCCAGGGCGCGCCATTGCAGGTCGGGACGCTTCAGGCCGTCGCGGTTCAGGTGAAAAGCCTGCGAAGTGGAAAGCTGGAGACCGCCGCCGGCGTCTTTGAAAGCACCGGTCAGCACGGGCAAAAGTGCAATGGCGCGCACCGCCTGGCTGCCGCGCTCGCTGCGCTGCAAGCCGTAGTTCACCCGGATGACGGCGGGCCGCGTGCCGGCGTACTCGCGAGCCAGGCTCACGATGTCTTCCCGGGTGATGCCGGTCAGAGCCGCGACGCGCTCCGGCGGGTATTCCGCCGCGCGCCGCTCTAATTCATCGAAGCCGGTAGTGTAGCGGGCGATGTAATCGGCATCGTACAGTTTTTCGCCGATGATGACGTGCATCATACCGAGCGCCAGGGCCGCGTCGCTGCCCGGGTTGATGAAGAAATGCCGGTCGGCAGCCGCGCCCGTGCGATTGCGGCGCGGATCTATGGTGTAGAAACGGGCGCCTTGGCGGCGGGCCTCCACAATGAAGGGCCACAGGTGAACGTTGGTGCCCAGGATGTTGGCGCCCCAGGCGAGGATCAGCCTGGCATTCCGGAATTGCTCCGGCTCGGTGCCATAGCGGAAGCCGAGCGCTTCTTTGACGCCGGCCTCGCCGGCCGACGAACAGATGCTGCGCGCCAGGCGCGACGCGCCCAGCCGGTGAAAAAAGCGCCGGTCCATTCCCTCGCCCTGGAGTAAGCCCATGGTTCCGGCGAAGCTGTAGGGCAAAACGGCTTCCGGTCCGAACTCCGCCGCGATGGATTTCAGCCGCGCGGCGATTTCGTCGAGAGCTTCATCCCAGGCGACCCGCGCAAAGCGTCCTTCGCCCTTGGCGCCGATGCGGCGCTGGGGATACAGCAGGCGATCCTGCGCATATTCGCGCTCCAGATAACGAGCTACCTTGCCGCACAGGAATCCGCGCGTGACCGGATGATCGGGGTTGCCGCGCAGGCGGGTGGCCCGGCCGCCGTCCACGGTCACCAGGACGGAGCAGGCATCCGGGCAGTCCAGGGCACAGACGGAATGTCGGACCTCGGGCATTTATGTGAATTATAACAGCCGGGAAACCGGATCCACGGCCGCACGCACCTCCAGTTACAATGTCTGACATGATATACCGCGTTTTCATAATATTTACTCTTTGCCTGGCCGCCTACGGCCAAAAACCCACAACCTGCAGCGTTACCGCCTCGCCTGTCATCGTGCATTCCGAGGGCGTGACGGAACGGCTGGGCGACATCGTCCTGACGTGCACCGGCACCGCCGGAACGAACGTCAAGGCCAGCCTGGCCGTGACCCTGCCGGTCACCGTCACCAATCGCATCGACACCAACGGATTTTCGACCGATGCCAACCTTGAAATCGATACCGGCTCCGGGCCGGTGGCCTCCGGCGTATCCGGAATGGTCACCAACCAGAGCATTTCGTTTAACGGCTTCCAATTCACTTTTCCGCCCAGCGGAGTAGTCATTCTGACGATCGACGACCTGCGCGGCGACGTGAATCAGTTGGGGCTGCAGCAGTCGGCGCCGGTGCAGGCTCTGCTCAGCGGCTCGCTGGCCATCGCCAACAATCCGGTGGTGGTGGCGAATGCGCAGCCTGGTTTGTTGGCCAACAGCACGGACTCCGGCGTCAACTGTACGGGTTCGCCGGCGCCGGCGACCATCAGCCTCACCAACCTGATCGCGGCCAAGACCACGGAACAAACCACGCGCGTCACCGAAGGCTTCCCGTCGTCATTTCAACCCCGGGACTCGACCAGCGACACCGGGATGCGATTCCTGCTGACGTATGCGGGCGTCCCCGAAGGAGCGGCGATCTACCTCCCGGATGCCATCGCCGGCTCGGGCGCGACCGTACCGACGTCGGGCGGCGATCTGGGGACGCCGGCCGCGGTAGGCCAATATAAGCCCGGCAGCCAGACGCTGCTATTGGTGCGCGTGCTGGGCGCCGATGAGACCGGGACGGGCGGATCGTTCGCGGTACTCCCACCTCCGAACGGGGCGGGTGTACTGGTGCTCGATGGAGCCAGTTCGGTTCCGCTGACCGATGGGTCGGGTTATGCCGTTTACGAGGTCGTGGATGCGAACCCGTCGGCGCTCGAGAGCGCGCAGATCCCGAATTACTTCGCCATCCCGCAGTCTACAGCGCCGGGCCAGACCAGCGGCAGCCTCTCGCTGGCGCCGGTAGCTTCAGTAGAAGCGGCGTCCACAAGCGCGCCGATTCCGAGGTTCGTAGCGGTGACGCCGACGTCGGACTGCACGGTGGTGGGTGACTGCAACGCGTCCTACTATCCGGTGTTGCAGATCACCCCGACGGCCAACCCACTGACCGGCACGGCCGTGGCCGGCGACAAGAGAATCGCCGTGGGCAATATCACCATCGACAACACACGCGGCGGGGTGCTCGACTGGTCGGTAGATGTGGCCTATGCGGACGGCTCGGGTTCGGGCTGGATCACGCTTTCGCAGCAGTTCGGAACCGATCACGCGACCATCGTCGTGATGGCGGACCCGGGCAGCCTCGCGGCGGGAACCTATCAAGCGACCATCACCGTCAATGGCGGTCCGATGGCGGGCAGCCAAAGCGTTCCGCTGATGCTGACCGTCGATCCGGCGCCGACGCCTCCCACCGTGACGATCTCGAGCGTCACGAATGCCGCGGACTTCCACGCCGGCCCGGTTGTGCCGGGATCGCTGGCCACCGTCTGGGGCAGCCACCTGTCGGGCACCAACGTAACGGTGATGTTCGACAACGCCGCGGCTGCGTTGCTGTATACCGGATCGCTGCAGATCAACCTGCGCGTGCCGCCATCGCTGGCCGGCCAGACCTCCGCGCAGATGGTGGTTACGGTGGACGGCACCAGCAGCGCGCCCTTCACCGTGCAACTGACGAGCGTGGCTCCGGCCGTCTTCACGCCCGGCGT
Source organism: Bryobacteraceae bacterium (assembly GCA_035499555.1). Taxonomy (GTDB): domain Bacteria; phylum Acidobacteriota; class Terriglobia; order Bryobacterales; family Bryobacteraceae; genus Bog-159. The sequence continues at coordinate 93,709 of DATJYO010000039.1, read as the reverse complement.
GCTCAACCAGGACAACACCGTCAACTCCGCCAGCAATCCGGCGGCGGCCGGCACGTTCCTGCAAATCTTCGGGACGGGCATCCCGGACACGGGCGCGGTGGCGACGGTCTCGATTCAGAATCACGACAACCTGACGCCGACTTATGCCGGCGAGGCGCCGGGGCTGCCGGGGGTGCAGCAGGTCAACGTCCAAATCCCGGCGGACGTGAAGGGACCGAATGCCAGCCTGGTGATCTGCGTAGCCGGTGCCGGCGGCAAGCCGGTTTGCAGCCAGCCGGAAACGATCGCCGTGAAACCGTGAGGCGCCGGCTTTCCATCGTGATGGTGGCGGCAGCGGTCCTGAACGGCTGTGCCTACATCGGCGAGCCGCTGCCGCCGCTCATGAACATTCCGCAGCGCGCGGCGGGCCTGGCGGCCGTCGAGCGCGGGACCAATCTCGTCGTGCACTTCAGCCTGCCCACGCTGACGACTGAAGGGCAGGTGTTGAAGCAGGGCGTACGCCTGGATTTGCGAATCGGATTGAAACCGGCCGGCGCGTTCAACGCCAGCACCTGGGCCGCCGGGGCAAAGGCCGTACGCCCGGATACCGTCGCTAACGGCGTGGCGGAATACCGCATTCCGTCCGGGGACTGGGTGAGCAGAGAGGTGGCCGTGGCGGTGAGGATCGTAGGCGCCAATGGCCGGGAAAACGGCTGGTCCGATCCGGTTTTTGTCACCGTGGTGCCACCGGTCGGGCAGCCGCGCGACGTGGACGCGGAAGCTGCGCCGCAGGGCGTCCGGCTCACCTGGCAAGGCAAGTCGCCGGCTTATGTGGTGCTGCGCCGGGGTCCGGACGAAAAGGATTTCGCTACGCTCGGCCGCAGCGAAAAGAACGAATGGATCGATGCCACGGCACAGTTTGGCAAGCCCTACACCTACCTGGTGATGGCGGTGGCGCCGGCCGGAAAGGGCGAGGCGCAGAGCGAACTTTCCCAGGAGGCCAGCATCACGCCCATCGATACGTTTCCGCCGGCCACCCCGACCGGTCTGCGGGCTGTGGCCTCGCCCAGCAGCATCGAACTGGCCTGGGACCGCAACACCGAGCCTACCCTGACCGGGTATCGCGTGTATCGCGGGTTGGGCAACGGACCGCTGGAACGAATCGGGGACTCCGACATCGCCGCATACAGCGATCGCAAAGTGGAGGCCGGGAAAACGTACCGGTACGCAGTGACGGCGGTGAAGAAGAACGGGAAGGAGAGCGCCCCGTCAGCGGCGGTGGAAGCCTCCACACCATGAGGTTCGCTTGGTGGACGAGATGGGATTCGAACCCACGACCCCGGCGTTGCGAACGCCGTGCTCTCCCAGCTGAGCTACTCGCCCACACGCGTGGATTGAACAACTACAATATACCATGATGGCCGAGACGGATCTCAGCGGACAACTGCAGAAGATGCAGCGCGAATGGGACGCGCGCGCCCGCGAGAATGCCCGTTTCTACGTGAACACAGAGCGGCAGGACTGGACCGACAAGGAGTTCTTTCAATCCGGCGAGCGCACCGTGGCGGAAGAGATCCTGACCGACATGATCAACATCTGCCAGGGGAAGGATCCCCGCAAGATGCGGGTGCTCGAGATCGGCTGCGGGGCGGGGCGCGTGACGCGGGCGCTGGCGCGTATCTTCGGCGAAGTTTACGCCGTGGACATCAGCGGCGAGATGGTGCGCCAGGCGCGCGCGGCGCTGGCAGACCTGCCGCACGTCCACATCCTGCAGAACAACGGCAAGGATCTAGACGTACTGGGAACCACAAACTTTGACTTCGCATTCTCGTCGATCGTTTTCCAGCATATCCCCAGCAAAGAAATTATCGAAAGTTATGTGCGGGCAGTGAGAGGGCGGCTGCGGCGCGGCCGTTTGTTCAAGTTTCAGGTGCAGGGTGCGGAAGACCTGGACAATCCGCCGGATGACACGTGGCTGGGAGTTACTTTTTCGGAGCAGGAAGCGCGCGACCTGGCGCTGCGGTCGGACTTTGAGATGAGATACAGCTACGGCGCCGGGTCACAATACTTTTGGTTATGGTTCTTCCGTCCTAAATTCCTTTCCGAGGCGTGGGTTAACCATCGGGACTATAAGTTACGCATAACTTATAGACGCTGGCGGCAAAAGGTGCGGCGAACTCTCGGCAAACGCGACACTCTACGCAATGAAGCCTCTGAGTGATCAGCTTTTCTTCTTGCGGCGGCGGGTAGCCCAGTATTTTTTCATACGCTCGGAAACCTGCTGACGCTCCTCTTCACCCATGGATTTGCGGCCCCGGCGGCGCGGAGCGGGCATAGTACCAGTACTTTCAAACTGTTCCAGGGCGGCGATGACTTCATTCAGCTTCTCAAGTTCTTGGTAGAGGTCGCGAATTGCTTTATTCAGATCCATGAGAGACCGCGCACGGCGCGGTCCGGACCGTTAACGCGTCAGAAAGGGCCAATGCGAAACGGGATGAAGTTTATAATGGACCGCGGCAACATAGAGTAACGCACCGAGCGCTACTAACACAATGCCACTAATTGTTAATGCCTTTCGCCAGGGGAAGCGGCGCCCTTCGCGCTTCAGCACCAGCAGATAGCCCGCGAAAATACCAACATAAAACAAAAGGCACATGGGTGTCGCGAACAGCATCATGTTGAACGCGTCCGGGGTGGGAGTCACTATGGCGGCGATGATAAAAATGCCCAGAATGGCATACCGGCTGTGTCGCAGCAGGAAGCGGGGACTGACTATGCGCAAAAGGGTCAGAAAGAAGATGAGGATGGGCATCTCGAAGACGAGCCCCACACCCAGCGTGACGTTCACAAAAAGGTCGAAATACTCGTCAATGGAGACCATGGGCTCGACGTAATTCCCCATGCCGATGCCCAGCAGGAACGTGAGCGCGAAGCGAAACGCGATGAAATACGCGAAGAGGCCGCCGAAAATGAATAGGCCCGCGGAGCACAGGACGAACGGGGCCGCATAACGGCGTTCGCGCTTGTACAGACCCGGTGCGATAAAGGCCCAGACCTGGTACAGAATCCAGGGCGAAGCGATGAAGATGGCGCACAGGATGGGCAGTTTCACGTAGATCACGTTGAACTGCTCCATGGGCGTGATGGCCTTGAGGGTGGGCGGCTTGATGCCCAGGTGGATCAGCGCCTCGATGGCGGGGGCGGCCACCAGGCGCCAGAGCTTGTCGCAAAACACCAGGCTGCCCAGAAAGGCGACCAGCAGGCCGGCGACCATTTTGATGATGCGCGACCGCAGCTCCTCCAGATGCTCCAGGAAAGACATGCGCAGCATGCCTTCTTCGTCGTCACCGGATTCGGGAGGGTCGGGGGGTGGCGGCGGCCTTCGCCCGCCACGGCCGGCGGCGGTCACGGCGACTGTGCCGGACGCAGGCGTCACCTCCCCTGCTGGAGTCTTCACTCCATTACCGTCTTCAGCAGAAGCCATCGATTAGAGATTATGCGTTATGCTCAACCGCCGGAGTTTTTTCCGGTTCTTTCCCGGACTCCGGCGCAGCGCCTTCCGGCGCGGACTGGTGGGCGACCACGCCCTCCGGCATAACGGTGGATACGGACCCGGCGCCCTCAGTTGCGGATGCGCCGTCTGTGGAAGTGTGGCTTACGGTGGAATCCTGCGGCTCGGTCACGGTCGATCCGTACGGCTCACCGTAGGCTCCCGAGTCACTTGAAGAATAATCGTAGTTGTAATTGTCGTAATGGTAGCTGCTGCCGCTGGTGATTTCCTTCAGAGATTCGTTTTCCCGCTCCAGATTCAGCATTTCACGATCGAAAGTGGCCTTCAGTTCGCTTTGTGCGCGGCGGAACTCGGTGATTGCCCGGCCCAGGGTCCTGCCCAATTCCGGCAGTTTTTTAGGGCCGAAGAGTACCAACGCGAGCAGAAAAATGACCATCATTTCCGGCACGCCTATGGGACCCATCTGGTTGCTGCCTCCATTCGAACTCCATCCACATGATATCATGCGCGCCTTGCCACATTTCAGCGTTCCCGGGCCGTGCCGGCGGAAACGGATGCCCGAGAGCGGCTGATATAATTAGTGAACAATTATGCGCGCGCTGCTTGCGGTGGCTTTCGTGTTCCTGGTCCCGCTCGGTTTACCCGCGGGCGCCGACGAGCGGAACTTCTCCGGCGACTGGACTTTCGATTCACAACGGAGCGATTTGCGAGGGCTACCCGTCCATCCGGGGGCGGTCTTGTCGATCAGCCAGCAGGGCCCGGTTTTCCGTTGCACTGAGGCGGGAGCGGCGTGGTTGTTTCGCTCCGACGGCGCGGAGAGCAGCTACAAGATCAGGGACTCCAGCATGAGCAGCGAAGCCAAATGGGAAGGTACCGCGCTGCTCATCAACACCCTGGTCAGCGGCCCGCAGAACTACGTGGTGGAGGATCGCTGGCAACTCTCCCGAAACGGCGCCGTGCTGACCATCAATCGCACGATCCGGCGCGGAACGGCGGAAAGCGAGTCGACGCTGGTATACCACAATGCGGCGCGACTGGCGGCAGCGCCGTCCCCGCCCGGATCGAATTCCGGGAACGGGTCCCGCCCGGGACCGCCGGCGCCGGACCAGATCGTGCTGAAGGCGGGCACCAAGATCCCGCTCTCGCTGGTGAACAGCCTCAACACGAAGCACACCATCGAAGGCGACCGGGTGTATCTGGAAACCGCCTTTCCGGTGATGCAGGACGGCCGCATCATCGTGCCGAAGGGCAGCTATGTGGCCGGCACGGTGACCTCCGTCAAGCGGCCGCAACGAACCAAAGGCAGAGCGGAGTTGTACATTCGGTTCGACACGCTGACGTTGCCGAACGGCGTCACGCGTGACTTCCTTTCACGGCTGGACAACGCCGACGGCCAGGACGTGGACCGCCAGGAAGGCAAGATTCGCGCCGACCCGGACAAGGCCGGCGACGCCAAAAAAGTTGGCGAAGCCGCGGGCGCGGGCGCGACGATCGGCGGCCTCGCCACGCGCAGCATCACCGGACTGGGCGTGGGCGCCGCCACCGGGGCGGCCGTGGGCCTGGCGGCGGTCCTGTTCTCGCACGGGCCGGATGTGATTCTGCCGAAGGGTACCACGCTCGAAATGGTGCTGGACCGCGACCTGCACTATACGCCGCGCGAATTGGAAGCGCGGTAGTTCGGAACCTGCCGTGCTATGCACGGGTCCAATAGAGAGGAATCGCATGCGCTTCGGCTGGCTCTGCGCGGCAACGGTCTGTATGGCGGCCCTCGGCACGGGGAGCGCGGCACCGGCCGGTCCGCGCTACGCAGCCATCAGCGGTGTGGTCTTGGATGACGCGACCGGGGCGCCTGTTCCGCACGCGATCATCACCCTTTCCACGGTGGACGCGCCCCTGCTCGAAGCAGTCACTCTCAGCGAAGCGAGCGGGGCCTTCGGGTTCACGGAGGTGCCGCCCGCCAAATACCGGCTGAGCGCGGCATGCGACGGGTTCCAGCCGGCCTGGTTCGGCGCGGCGACGGCCGCGCGCGCACCGGGAGTCCTCACCCTGGCCGGGGGCGACATTCGCTATGGGATTACGTTCCGCCTGCGCCCCCTGGGATCGATATCGGGCGTGGTCTACGATCCGGACGGGGAAGGCATCGGCAACGTGCAGTTGCGGCTGCTGAAAGCCGGCTGGTCCCGGCGTAAGCCAACGTACGAGGCGCTGGCGTTCACCGGGACGGACGATCGCGGGCACTATCGTTTTGCCGAGGTTCTGCCGGGCCGCTATCTGGTCATGGCCACCCAACCCTACAATCCGGCACCGCTGATGCAGCCGGAGGTGGCGGTGGGACAAGCCGTGCAGCCGAAGGCCTACGGCACGCAGTTCTACCCGGATGCTATGCGGGTTTCGGCGGCCACGCCGATCGAGGCTGCGCCGGGCCGGGACGTGGAAGGCATCGATCTACATCTGACGGTCAGAGCCGCCGCGCCGTTACGGGGCCGGGTGGACGTCCCCGACGATCTGCCGAGTGGGACAGCGGCTATGGTCTCGGTCTACCCGCAGGACCTTCCCGATAGCGACCAGCAGACCGTAGGTTTGGGCGCAATGGGTCCGAAGTTCGAGTTCGCGATCGAGAACCTGGTGCCTGGAATATATCTCATCGACGCCCGACTGTCGGATGACGGTCACGAATACCGCGATGTGGAGCGCATAGAGTTGCAGCCCGGCGGCCAGGAAATCACGCTGCACCCGGAGCGCGCGGGTGAACTGGCTGGACGCGTCGATCTGGAAGGCGGCAATTCCACGCAGAGCACGTTCAAAGTGTCGCTGGTGCCGGGCGGCTACCCACCCGGCCGAAATACGATCCAGGTGGAGACGCGGCCGGACGGAACTTTCGTGGCAAAGAACGTGTCGCCGGGCGTCTGGGACATCGACGTGGCGCCGATACCCAAAGGCGGCTACATCAAGGCCATGCGCCTGGGCGATCAGGATGTGCTCACCGAAGACATGAATCTGGATGCGGGTCCGCGCGAGCCGCTGCACATCGTGATCGGCGCGCGCGGCGCGGTGGTCAGCGGCACGGTCACCGTGCCGTCCGGCATTTCGCGTTCGGCGCGCTCCCGCGTGCTGCTGGCGCCTTCCGGCAAATACGCGGATGTCCTGAGCTTCTACGCCGTGGCTGCCGCCGACGATAGCGGGCATTTCGAATTCAAGGGTGTGACCCCAGGCCGCTACAAGCTGTACGCTTTCGAGGAGATGGAGCCCTCGGCTTATGACGATCCCAATTTCCTGAAGCCCTACGAGGCGGCGCACCAGGAGTTCGCTGTGGGCGAAGGGGAACATGTGGAACGGCAGACACAATTGATTCCGAAGGCGGGGGGCAAGTGACCGCGATGAAAGCCACTGCCAACGCCGCCCGCTCCGCGGTCCTGCTGGGTTGCCTGGCGGTGAGTGCGATGGCGCAGATCCGGGTGATTACGCGACTCGAGCAGCCGGCGCCGGAACCCGTGAAGCCCGGCACGGGTTCGATTGAAGGCGTGGTCAACGATTCGGTTACCCAGGAGCCGGTCAAGAAAGCGCAGGTGTCGCTGGGCGGGCCGACCGGCCAGCCGCTGACCGCGGTAACCGACGAGGGCGGACGTTTTGCCTTTCGCGAACTGCCCGCGGGCACCTATTGGCTGAACGCGTGGAAACCTGGCTATCGGCCTGCCGGTTCGATCCTGGGCGCGGAACCGAACCCGGGGATCGCGGTTGGCGACGGCGAGCAGAAGCAGGGCGTCGTGCTCCCACTTTTGCCCGGCGCATCGATTTCGGGACGGGTAACCAACGGGGATGGCAGCGGCGTGCGCGGCTGCTCGGTGACCGCGGCGCAATACGGATTCGCGGGCGCCGATCGCGGCGGCAGCAGTTGGCGCGGCATGGAAGGGTCATCCACCAACGAGAAAGGCGAATATCGCATGGCGGGCCTGGCAGGCGGGGCTTACCGTCTGTTCGTACGTTGCGACACGATGCTGCCCGCGCCCCATCCGCTGATGGCCCCCGACGATCCACGCACGCCGCACGATACCTACCTGCCGCGATTCTATGGCGGCGGCCTGGATCCCGCGGGCGGGACCAAACTCCGGCTGGCGGCCGGCGCGACGATGGACGGGATCGACATCCAGGTGACCCGCGCGCCGGCGTTGGCCGTGCGCGGCACGGTCGCTTCCAGCGATCCGGACGCCTTGGCTGGCGGCGTAAACCTGATGCTGGCCCCTGCCGGGGACCAGTTGCGGGATCTGTTGCAGTTGAACAGCTACGCGGGCGGCCAGAAACGCACCTTCGAGTTCCAGAGCGTGGTGCCGGGCGTTTACACGCTGTACGCCTTTGCCACCCGCGGCGACCGGACGTTTGCCGCGGAGCGTTCCGTTACCGTGGGCAAGACGGCGCCGGATCCCATCGAGATCTCGCTAACGGCCGGCGTGGACCTGAAAGGCAGCATACAAATCGCCAGCGACGACCACCGGACGCCCGAGGAGGCGGCGCCCCCTGTAACACCGGAAGGCGTGGGACAAGTGACGCTGGTCCCCATCGGCCGGCCCATGTACGGGCCGCAACCGACGGGCAGAGTCGGTCCGGACGGTTCGTTCACTTTGACCAGCGTGCTGCCGGGGCGCTGGCGCCTGAATCTGGGCTCTCCGAATTACATCAAGTCGGTTTCGCTGGGCAGCCAGCCGGTCTCGCCGTATGGGTTTAACATCGGTCCGGGCGCCGCCGGCCCTTTGGCCATCGTATTGGGGACCACCATGGGGACGGTCATGGTGCAAGTCGCCGGCCAACCCGCCGGGCGCATGGTCACCGCTCTCGTCTATCCGGCGGAAGCCGAGCGTATGGGCGCCGGCCTGGAGCGGGTCGGCGCTGCCATGGGCGAGGAGGTCATTCAGATGGGAGGGCTCCCGCCGGGGCGCTACCGCCTGTTGGCGACCGACATTCAGAATCCGTGGCCGATCCTGCAGCGGCCGGACGTGTTGCATGCCCTGGAGAATCGTACCTCACTCGTAGAGGTCCCGGCGGGTGGAAAGGTGAGCGTCACACTGCAGGCGGTACCCCGCGAGGATCTGTTGCGGGCCTTCGAAGCGCAGGAGTGAAGCGGCTACAATTTCAATTCCCACGTCTCGGCCACCAGGTGGTCGCGGCCCCAACTCTGGTGCGGCTCCTCGTGGACCAGATGAAATCCGGCTTTTTGGTAGATGCCGCGGGCCGCCCGCAGCTCGCTCTGGGTCCACAGCATGATTTTCCGGTAACCGGCCTGGCGGGCGAAGCGGATGCACTCCTGGACCAGGCGGCGGCCGATTCCGTAACCGCGCGCGGAAGGCTCCACGATCAGCAGGCGCAACCTGGCGACGGTGGCCGATTTGTGGACCAGCATCACGCACCCGGCGCGTTCCGCGCCTCGCTCCGCGATCCAGCAGCGGTCGCGGGCGGGGTCGAAGTGCTGGATGAACTTCGCCGCGATTTCGGCGACCAGGGCTTCGAAGCGTTCGTCATAACGATATTCGCGCGCATATAGGACGCCGTGACGGTATACGATCCAGCCCAGGTCGCCCGGCTGATGCGGGCGGAGCAGAACCGGCGCGGGACGATCCGGCGCCGGCGCGAGAATCTCTTCGATGCGCCGCATGGCTTCCAACAGATCGCGCTGTTCGCCGGATGAGAGCGGATCGAGCATGCGGGCAACCTGGCGGTCGGAGCGCTCTTCAAGGGGCCGCAGCGTGGCGCGGCCGCGGCGCGTCAGGGCCAGCAGGACGTGACGCCGGTCGGCGGCGGAGGTCGACCGCTTGATCCAGCCTCGCCGTCCGAACTGGCGCAGCAGGCGGCTGAGGTAACCGGGATCCAGTCCGAGCTCCTGCGAGAGCGTGGTAGCGGTGATGCCGGGACGATGCGCCAGCTCGTAGAGCAGACGAACTTCGGTGAGGGAAAGGGGCGAGTTCAGGAGCCCTTCCTGGAGAACGCCGATGTGGCGGGTATAGAAACGGTTGAACCGGCGGATCGCGGGGACGGAGGTGCTGTCCATGCGGTCAACATGGCACACAACAGTTGCTTCCGTCAAATAATTAGCAGCCTGAGGCAAATATGGCGCGCCGGCGGCGGTCACAGTTGCAGGAATACCTCGCCGCACAGCGATTCCCAGATGCGTTCGGGAACTGCCTCGGCGAGGTCGCCGGCCGGCATGCCGCCGTCGGCCATGGTCGGGACTTCGCCGCCGTGCGCCATGGCGGTATGCAGGCGCGCGATCTCCCGGCTCATCCAGGGCTGGACCTCGGCGCCGCGCAGCAGGTGGCGCGTATCCAGCTTGCGTCCGGCGGGCCTTACCTTCAAATACCAGCCTTTCCCGGGTCCCCCGGTGGCGGCCACTTCGCCATCCACCGGCGCCAGGATGCGCACGCGCGCACCGCGCTTTTCCACGTGCCAGGCCACACCGTTCACGTGAATCGGCGTACCGGCGGGCGGGAGATCCACGCGGTCCGGATGCGCCACCAGGCTCTCGGCCAGCGGGTCCAGGCCGATCGTTACCAGGCCATCCGGCTCCGCCTGGACCCAGGTGTGCCCGCGATGATAGAAGCGGCTGTCCGGCGCGGCCTGCGGACGTGACTTGGCGACCAACGCCGAATGCTGCAGGCAGCCCCGGCAATCAAACGCCCGCTCGCAGGTGCGGTGGGCGAACTCGCCGGTAAACTCGTGGCGGCAGGCCCGCTCGCGCGCCGGCAGGTCCGGAAAAGTCGCCTGCCAGCAGACCGCCCCGGCGCGGCGCGTCCGGAAGTCCTGCACGGCACGGAAAAAGGAGATCGTCAGGGTGACACCGATGGTGATTAAGACGCTGTAGAACAGCCCGAAAAAAATGGCGTGACTCAACATACTGGCTCCAGGACCGCCGGCTCGCGCCCTTGCTCTGCCGCCGGTTGCGGCAGGTCCTTTTCGTCCGGGAACAGGGTGAGATAGCGGAAAGAGAAGGAATAGACCAAAACGCCGTACGCCAGCACGGCCAGGAAAGTCGCAGTCTCCTGCCAGCTTGGGATGTAGGACAGGAATGTATCGAATGGCAGAGTCGGCACGGCCAGCGTCTGGACTGTAAGCACGAACCGGTTCAGAGTCACTCCCAGGCACACCAGGACCGCGGCGGCGATCAGCCACCCGCTCGATTTCCGCCACCGGCGGCGCAGCAGGATCAGGGCCGGCAGCAATCCGAAAATCAGAATCTCGGCGAACAGAATCCAGGCGCCGAAGGGTTTCCAGAGGTAGAACTGGCGCACCGCAAAACCATGCGCCGGCAGGGTGCGATCCATCCACACCAGGGTGTCGATCGACTTGAGCAGGACGTAGGGGATCAGCAGGATACCGGAGATCCGGCCCAGCAGGGGCAGTACGCCGGGCCGCACCAGTTGGCGGCCGCTGATGCGGGACACCAGCCAGGTGGTAAGCAGAATGAAGCAGGGACCGGCGGCCGCCGCCGAGAGGATGAACAGGAAGAACGTCGAGGGCCAGATGAAGAAGCCTTCCCGGAAAGCGAACGGCCGCCCGCGCAAGACGCCGTACAGCCCGCCCAGCGAGCCCTGGTGAAAGAATGACAGAAACGTACCCACGCCTGCCAGCACCGGCATCAACTTATGCAGCTCGAATTCGAATACCAGAAACGAAGGAACCTGGCGCAACTTGCGGTTCTTCAGAAGAATCGGCAGATACTCGATGAATAAGACCGTCAGATAACAGGTAATGCAGAATGTAACTTCGGTGAGCATCGAGTGGACGTTGGGATGCAAGAAGGTAAACCAGAAGCGCAGGGGCTGGCCCACGTCCACCAGCAGGACCGCGACGGCGCCGCTATAGCAGATGAATCCGATGACCACCGCGCTATTGATGACCGCCTTCAGTTCCTTCTTCTTCAAGATATAGAGCAGGAGACCGGTGAAAAACGCTCCCGCGCCCAAGGCGATCACGGCCAGATCCAGAAAGATCCAGAGGCCGAAAGCGAAGCGGTTGTCCATGTTGGTCTGGTTCAGGCCTTGAACCAGGCACAGGCCGGCGCCATAAAGGCCAAAAGCCAGCAAGGCGCACCAGGGCAGGATCCATAGCAGGAACTGCGGCAACGAGCAGCGGCGGACGCCGCGCGGCATCAGTTTGCTATCCACGGTGGTTCTCCGGCGCGGCCGCTTCGCGGACCCACGCGCGCGCCGTCTGATAGTAGATCTTGGGCCCGGTGCCCAACTGTTCCAGGATGCGAAAGGAACGGCTCTCGGCCGCGCGTTGCGACGCCTCGCTGTGCGGGTCGTTCAGATCGCCGAAGACGATGGCGCCCGCCGGACAGGCTTCCACGCAGGCCGGGATATATTCGCCGGGAGCGAGATCCCGGCGGCCTTCGGCGGCGGCGCGTTCGCGGGCGGCGTGCAGGCGTCCGTGGCAGAAGTTGCACTTCTCCACTACGCCGCGCATGCGCGTAGCGACGTCGGGATTCAGGGCGCGCTCCATGCCCGGCGGCCACTGCGGATCCCACCAGTTGAAGTACCGCGCGTGATACGGGCAGGCCGCCATGCAGTAGCGGCAACCGAGGCAGCGTTGCGGCATCTGGTCGACGATCCCGGTGGCCGGATCCAACTCGACGGCCTCCTGCGGGCAGACCGAAGCGCAAGGCGTCTGATTGCCGCACTGCTGGCAGAGGACGGGAATAAAAGCCGCGCGATCGCCGTTGGCGATCCGATAGACGCGCATCCAGGTGATACCCGTGCGCGGGGTAGCCTCCGGACGCGCGGGAGGCACATTGTTCTCGACCGCGCAGGCGATCATGCAGGCGCCGCAACCCGTGCAACGGTCCAGGTCGATCGCCATGCCGTAGCGCGCGGCTTTGGGTGGATGGGCGGTCATGATCGCAACTCCGATTCCTGATACAGCTTGCTCATCAGCGGCGTCCGGCGCACGGGCGGGCCGGCAGACCCGGCCGCCAGCGCGGGCAGCGCGGCGGATCGCTGCGGGAGGGGATCGTCGATCCACACAGCACCGGAAGACAACAATTTCCAAAGTTCGGCCGCGGACGGTATCTCACTCACGCGCGCGACTTTGCCGTCCGCATACGCGAACACCGCGCCGCGATTTTCCTTTTTCAGGGCCGCCACGCGCTGCTTCAGAATGTCGGCATAGGAGGCCGTCTCCCCGGCCAGCTTCAAGATGAAATCGGCGGGCGCCAGCACGCCGGAAGGCGCGGGGACCAGGGGCGGCGACAGGCTGAACGCGGCTGCGGCGGCCCCGGCGGGCGTCGGCGCTTCGTCGAGCGACTCGAGATACAGCGGCGCCGGAACCACGTAATCGGCATGCCGCGCGTAACCGTCCACCCAGGGCGTCAGGGCCACCACCGTCGCACGCGGAGCCAGCTTGGGCCGTACGGCATCCCAGGGCAGAGTGGATTCTTCCGCCAGCAGCACGCGGATCGAACCATCGGGCACCTCCGCGACGTCGGACGCGGGAGCATAATCGCGGCGCAGCAGGAATCCGCCGCGCCGTCCCACGCTGCCCAGCGCGGCATTCAGATTCCCTGCCCCGGCGCCGATGGCGATGGCCGGCTGATTCCGCTGGAGCAGACTGGCCACGTCCGCAGCGCGCAGGTCCGTGGACTCGCCCGCCAGCGCGCGCGCCACGGCATCCGCGAACGCGGACTCGCCGCCTGGCGTCACCGGCACCCACAGGTCGGCCAGGGACGCCGTGCGCGAACGGGCCGCCTCCACCTGGATCAACTGGAAATGGCCGCGATTCCGCAGCACCCGGCCGGGGCTGAGCCATCCATCCAAAACAGGTACGCCGAAACTGAGAATCGCGCGCGTGTTCTCGAGGTCGATGCCGAATGGGCCATAGGGCTGTGTGCCGGGCGGCACGCAGTAGATGCCGTGGCCGAGTTTCCGCAAAAAACCGCGATAGACCTGCGATGCGGCGCGGCCGGGACGCGCGTCCAGGATTACGACGTGCTCCGTGGGTCCGCATTGGGCGATAGCCGCTGCGACCTGGCGCAAGGCAGCCGAGATGGCGCGATCGCTGGCGGCGCCCGCGCGTCCGCCGCAGAACGGCAGATGATGGCCCACCAGACCGTTGGCGCATAAGGCGCCATAGCCCGAAGGATGCCCCGGCACGCCCGCCAGGCTCACCGGCTGATCGCCGACGCAGCGCGCGCGCACGCCGCATCCCGCCGGGCACAGCGTACAGGTGGTGTAACGCGCGCGAATCTCGCCTGGCCGAGGCTGCGGGACGCCGGGCCAATTCTCCGACACCAGCGAGGCGTCGCGCAGCAGCTTCCAGGGCGCCGGCGTAAAGACCAGGCCGGCGGCGCCGCCGCTGGTGAATTTCAACAGATCGCGTCGGGTGAAATCCATAACGTCCTCACTTGTGACAGGCCAGGCACGAGTTGGCCGCGCCGCGCTGGCGATGGCAGTCCTCGCAGGCGTCCATATTCTGAAAATGCGGGGAACCGCTGTACAGGCTGATGCGCTCCACGCGCGCCGCGGGCAGGGTGTCGCTGCGGCCTTCGGCTCCGTGGCACCGCGTGCACTCCAGGTGTGCCAGCTTCACGTGGAAGGCGTGCGAGAAGTATACGTTCTGCGGCTGGCGGGAATACGTCTGCCAGGGGATCGCGCGGTTGGGAGTGACGTAAGCGTCGATGAATTGCTTCTCGCGCGCCGTGCTGCCCATAGGCTGCGCGTGACACCCGGAGCATTTGTCCAGCGTTGGCAAGCCGGCAAACGTGCCGTCTTCGCGGAAGGCGTGGCAGTCCTCGCACTTGGCGCCGGCTTTTTCGCTGTGGATCCGGTGGCTGAAGTCCACCGGCTGCGGCACGCGGCGGTAAAACGCCAGCGGCGAGCCGCCCCAACCCAGTCCCAGGGCCGCCAGTACGCCCGCCGAAAACAGAATTGTGCCGCGATGTTCTCTCCACATATGTCAGGCTCCCAGACCCCAGAAGAACTCGTGGAACAAGCGCAAGGCCTCCTCCCGGCTGAGCCGCGCGATCACGCCGGGGTTGAATACGCCGCCGTCATTCATCAGATGACCGCCGCGCCGGGAGACCCAACACTCCGCCAGGAAAGCGGACAGGCGGCCGATCTCGCGGTCCATCCAGGGGGCCGCCGCCGCGCCACCAATCAGGCCGGAAGTTACCGGAGGCTGCCCCGGCAGCTCGACGCCTTCGAAGAGCCAGCCCAGGCCATAAGGATCCGCCGTCACCCGGGCTGGGCTGGCGCCCAGATACACGTTCGAAGCGTTCAGCAGGAGCGGCGCCGGAAAGATGACTTCCAGATCCATGCCGCGGGCCGTGAGCACCGCACTGGGACGATGGACGCCGGTCTGCCGCAGAAACGTGATGCGCTCCACGGCGCCCAGCACGCGCGTGAGAAAAGCGTCCACCCCCAGGTGAAAGGCGCCGCCGTGCGCCAGGTCCAGCCACATATGATTGCGGGTGTAGAAGAGCCGCGCCGGCACGCGGATGCCGCCGCCCGACGCGTCGCTCTCCAGCGCGGCTTGGGTCCGGCCGGCGCCCAGGTACACATCGCAGTAGCGGTACGAGTCGCTGCCACAGCGGCTCAGCGCCGGCTCGCTGCACGGGATAAATCGCGGGACGGCGGCCGCGGCGCAAGACTGCGCCGCCGATTCGCGCAGGTACGGGCAATGCGTGCCTCCGGAGTTTTCCGCGAACGGCGAATAAACGCTACATCCCCGGTAGCGCGGCGTGGAACAGATCTCCTGCGCGACGTTGCCGGCGATCGGGATCATCTTCCGGCACGCGGACTTGCCGCAGTACTTGACACGGCTTTCCTGGAGCAGTGGACAGCTCATTTTGCGCGCTTCTCGCCGCCGTCGGCCATGGTGATACCCAGGGCCGGTACGGTAAAAGCGTGGTCGTCGTTCAACCTCCGCATGTCGCGGTCGATCTCCGCTTCCATGCGGCGGCGTTTGCGCCTGCGCGCGGCGATCTCATAGACGATGCCCCCGGCCATGATGACCACGCACAACACCACCACCAGGCCCAGGACGACGTTCGTCACTATCAGCCAGTGAGTTTCCGGATCGTTCCAGTTCAAGAGGGACACGCGCTTGCCTCCACGCGGAAGAATTGCAAGCCGGGTGCCTATAGGTATGTGAATGAAAATGCGAGACATTCGTATGGTAAAGCCCGCCCTCGTGCTGAATTTTCCGACACGCGAATCCGGATATCCGGCATCGGCTCGCGGAAGAAACGGCGATCTGTCTGAGGCGATCTGTCTGATAAGCTGCCTTCATGGCGCGGAATCCGCTTTGGCTGGCGATCTGGTGCGCGGCGCTGTACGCGCAGCCATACCCGGCGCAATGGTGGACGCCCGTGCCGGAGAATCAAAAAGCCTGGTGGGAGATCCTGCCGCAGGCCGCCAAACCCGGCGAAGTGATCCTTTCCAAACGCAACGAGCTGGGCATCCTGTCGAACTTCGCGGCGACGCCTTTCACATTCCGCGGGCGGCGTTATGCCAGCGTCGAAGGGTTCTGGCAGATGATGCTGTACCCCGAAGGGCCCCATGATCCGCGGCGGGCGCCCGGCGTCCCATGGCCGCACACGCGCAGCCAGGTGGCGCAAATGACGGCCTTCGACGCCAAGGATGCCGGCGCCCTGGCGGAAGCCAACATGCGGAAGCTGGGAATCGACTGGGTGACCTTCGCAGGCCGGCGCATCCCCTACCGGTCGCGCGAAAAGGGCGAGCATTACCGGCTGATCGTGGCGGCCATGCGCGCCAAGCTGGGGCAGAATCCGCGCGTGCGCGAGATTCTGCTCGAGACCGGCAGCTTGGTGCTGCGGCCGGATCACATCGAAGAGGCGGACCCGCCGCCCGAGTGGCGGTACTTTCAGATCTGGATGGAGATACGAAGTGAGTTACAGAGTCGCAAGTAATATACTGAGCGCGTTGTTGCTGGCGCCGGCCCTCGCCGCCCAGCCGCATTACTCTTCCCTGCCCAGCGAGATTCCGGCGAAGTTCAAGGAAGACACCAGCAGCTTCGATTACGTCCGGCGCGAGGCCATGATCCCCATGCGCGATGGGGTGAAGCTGCACACCGTCATCCTCGTGCCCAAGGGCGCGCACAACGCGCCCATCCTGTTGACCCGCACGCCGTACGGCGCCGACGATCTGGCCGGCCACGAGAAAAGCTCGCACCTGGGACCGCTGCTCGAAGGCTATGACAATGCCACGGACGTCATCGTCGAGGGCGGATACATCCGGGCGGTCCAGGACATACGCGGCAAGCACGGCTCGGAGGGCGATTACGTCATGACGCGCCCGCTGCACGGGCCGCTGAACCCTACGCCGGTGGACAACGCTACCGACACCTACGACACGGTGGACTGGCTGGTGAAGAATACACCCGAGAGCAACGGCAAAGTGGGCATTCTGGGGATCTCTTACGATGGCTTTCTGCCGCTGATGGCGTTGGTCCATCCCCATCCGGCGCTGAAAGTCTCCGTACCGATGAATCCCATGGTGGATGGATGGCGCGGCGACGACTGGTTCCACAACGGCGCGTTCCGGCAGCTCGGCAATACCCCGTACATCTACGAGCAGGAGGCCACCACCAAGTCCGACCTGAAGTGGTGGACCGGCTACTACGACGACTACGCGGCGTTCCTGCAGGCGGGATCCGCCGGCGAAATGGGACGCCGCCACGGACTCGAACAGACCGGCTTCTGGCGCAAGATCCTGGAACATCCCAGCTATGATGCGTTCTGGCGCGACCAGGCCGTGGACCGGGTGCTGGCCCAAGAGCCGCTGACCATTCCGGTCATGTTGGTCGGCGGCCTGTGGGACCAGGAGGATATCTATGGCGCCGTCGCGGTATACAAGGCGATCAAGCCGAAAGATACCGGCAACGACAGAGTGTTTCTGGTTCTGGGACCGTGGTATCACGGCCAGGAGATCCGCGACGGCAGCACGCTGGGCCCGCTGCGCTTCCACAGCGATACCGCGCGTTATTTCCGCCGGCACATTCTGGCGCCATTTCTGGCCCAGTATCTGAAAGACGGCGCGCCCCCAGCCGGCGTGGCGCCAGTGTCGGCATTCGAAACCGGGACGGATGAATGGCGGCGCCTGCCGGCGTGGCCCGCGGGATGCGCCAGCGGCTGCACCATCCGGCCTATGCCGCTATACCTGCACAAGGGCCTGCAGTTGAGCTTCACGGCTCCCGCGGCGCGGGATACGGCCTATGAAGAATACGTCTCCGACCCGGCCAAACCGGTGCCGTTCCGGGTACTGCCGATCGGCGAGGAGAAGCGCAAGACCTGGTCCGAGTGGCTGGTGGACGACCAGCGCGACGCGGCGGGCCGTACGGATGTTCTGGCGTACACATCCGATGTGCTGACGACGCCCTTGAAAATCAGCGGCCAGCCGGTGGCCAACCTGACGGCGTCCACCAGCGGCACGGACTCGGATTGGGTGGTGAAGCTGATCGATGTCTATCCGGACCAGGTAGCGTCCGAGCCGCCGATGGGCGGCTATCAGCTCATGATATCCGCCGACATTTTCCGCGGCCGTTATCGGCAGAGCCTGGAGACGCCCCAGCCGATTGCACCGGATCAGCCGCTGGTTTACCGGTTCGAATTGCCGGCCGCGAATCACGTATTCCTGCCCGGGCATCGCCTGATGGTGCAGATCCAATCGAGCTGGTTCCCGCTGTACGACCGGAATCCACAGACGTTCGTGCCCAATATTTTCTGGGCCAAGCCGGGAGATTACCGCAAAGCCACGCAGCGGGTGTATGCGGAAAGCTACGTGGAGCTGCCCGTGGTGCGGGAGCCTTAACGATAAGCGCCTGCCGGACTGTAAGCCGGTTTCTGTACCCTTGCGGGCGGCAACCATTCCTCTAGGCCGGACATTGCTGCCCGGCTCCAGCGACCTACCCGAGAGTTTAGCGGAGCGGGCCGCTCCTCCTCCCCTATTTGGTCTTGCTCCGCGTGGGGTTTGCCATGCCAGCCGGATTGCTCCGTCCGCGGTGCGCTCTTACCGCACCATTTCACCCTTACCCGGGAATTTCAAAGAGCCATTTCTTTGCCCGGGCGGTATCTTTTCTGTTGCACTTTCCGTAGCCGTTCCGTCACCAGAACGGCCCCCGGCCGTTAGCCGGCACGCTGCCCTTTGGAGACCGGACTTTCCTCCCGTTGAAGCGGGCGGTTGCCCATCCGGCAGGCTGCAAACCATTATCTCACCTTTGTGTGAAGGAACGCCCAGTTCATTGACTAAAGGCCGCGAAATGTTGTAGATGTGGTTAAGCTACCGGTGTATTCTAGATGGTACGATCCGTTTTCGGAGGACGTGCGATCGTAATACAGTCTCGCGCACAAGCTGAAGAACAAGGGAGAAACTCATGATCAAGAAACTGGCTGCCCTAGGCGCCATCGGAGTGTTTTCTGGTTGCCTATTCGCTCAAGGTCTAACGACCAGTCAAACCAAAGATCAATGGGAAGAGATCAATTTCGAATTCAACTCTTCGATCCTCTCGGATGGCTATCCGAGTCTGCTACGTCTCGCGGAAATCCTGAGCCAGCATCGCGATTATCACGTTAAATTGGTTGGCAACACCGACTACGTGGGTTCCGCGCGCTACAACGACCGCCTGGCCATGCGGCGCGCCGAAACCGTGAAGGAGTTCCTGGTAAAGTACGGCGCATCCGCCGACCAGGTCACCACCAACGGTGAAGGCAAGAGTTCGCCGGAGGTCAACAACCGGACCAAGGAAGGCCGGTTCATGAATCGGCGCGTGGTAATGACCGTCACCGACGGGCAAGGCAAAGTGGTCGCCGCCGGCGGCGCTTCCGAAGTGCTGCCCACCCTGGCGGATCTGCTCAAAAGCCAGCAGGAGTGCTGCGAAAAGATTTTGAAGCGGCTCGACAAGCTGGACGATATCCTGGCGGCGTTACGCGATCTGAAGGGCGAGAACGATCGCTTGAAGGGCGAAGTCGCCGATCTGCAGAACCAGCAGAAAGCGCTTGAAGACAAAGTCAAGGGCATCCATCCGCTCACCAAGGAAGAAACCACCACCATCGCCGACAATGCCGGCGCGCATGCCTTGGATGAGGCGGCCAAACGCAATAAGAAGTTTTCGCTATTGGGACTGGACGTAGGTCCGACCTTCGCCGGCGGCCGGCCGTACGGGGACGTCACGGTGCATGGCACCGGCCAGTTCTTCTCGCCGTTTGGCGGCAGCGGGACACACGCCGTGCAGGCGCAGGGCGAGTACATCCGCTATCCCGGCGACCAGGAGGGCCAGTTCGATATCGGTCTGGTGAATCGCTGGAGTCACGTGCAGGCCGGCATGTTTTCCAGCTTTAAGTACATCCGCCTGAGCGGTTACGATAACGGCGGCAGCATGGGCCAGGGCGCCTTCCTGCTGGATTACCTCTTCAGCCGCGGACGCATCGGCTTCTACGGAACCGAAGGTTTCAAGAATACCGGCGCGCTGCTGATGACGCCGCTGGGCCCCTCTTCGTTCATCGAAACGTACGCCCGCCCGATGAATCAATTCGGCGGCAGCATTCAGGTCGGCACCTGGGGCGATGCCTGGTTACAGGGCAATTTCGGCTATATCCACAGCCACAGCCCGCTGAATTGCGGCGGCGGCAACGACTCGTGCGGCCGTCCGGGCGGCGAACTCAAACTGGTGCAGCCGTTCAGCAAAGAACTCGCCTTCACGGTGGGCGTGGGCCTGAACCCCACGCTGCTCACCGCCTCCAATCGCGGCGAACTGACGTTCGGTTTGTTATTCGGCAATTTCCTGCGGCCGAAGGAATACACCACCTTCACGCATCCGGTGCCCATGGACGTGCCGCGCATCCGGTATGAATTGCTGACCAAGCAGGTCGGCCACAGCGCGCCCGTCGCGGACGCGGGTCCGAACCAGATCGGCGTGCCGCCGGGCACGGTCACGTTGAATGGCAGCGGATCCTACAGCCCCGATCATGACGCGCTGAGCTACTCCTGGACCCAGGTTTCCGGTCCGAGCGTAGCCCTTTCCGGAGCCAATACCGCCATCGCTACATTCACCGCGGCGGGGTCCACCAGTTATGGTTTCCGCCTGACGGTCACGGATCAGGTCAGCGGGCTCTCGGCCTCGGCCAATACCAGCGTCACCACCTCGCGGACCTTCTCCGTGTTGCGCTTCACGGCGACGCCACCGACGATCAACGCCGGGCAGTCGGCCACCCTGGCGTGGAGCGTGCCGAACGCAACGTCGGTCAGCATCTCCGGTGGCGTGGGATCGAATCTGCCCGCCACGGGCACGGCTACGGTCACGCCCGCTCAGACGACCACTTACACTCTGACCGCCAACGGTCCGAACGGCGCCACCGCCACGGCCAACGTGACGGTGACCGTGGGCGCCTCGAAGCCGGTCATTCTGCGCTTCCAGGCGGCTCCGTACAACATCACGGCCGGCGCCAGCGCGCTGCTGTCGTGGGCGACTTCGGGCGCTGCCACCGTCAGTATCGATAATGGCGTGGGCAACCAGCCGGTCAACGGCAGTGTCAACGTATCGCCGAAGACCACCACCACTTACACCCTGACGGCGACGGGCGCGGACGGCAAGACATCGGTCACGGCCGCCGTGACGGTCACCGTGGGTACGGGTGTGCCGGGTGTGGTGGCCTTCACCGCCAGTCCGACCATCATCGTTTCCGGCGGCAGTTCGCAACTGTGCTGGAACGTGAGCAACGCGACTTCGATCACCATTACGCCGGGTGTCGGCACGGTAACCGGCAACTCGGGCTGCGTCACGGTGAACCCGACGGTCACCACTACTTACACTCTGACGGCGACGAATCCCATCGGCTCGACGACGGCGACGGCGACGGTCAGCGTGGGAGCGGTTCAGATCCTGACGTTCATCGCCGACCCGGCTTACTCGCCGGCGTCCGGCGCTCCAGTAACCCTCAGCTGGACGACGCAGAATGCGACGTCGGTCACCGTGACGGGTACCGGCGTGCCCGGTGGTACCCAGCCGGTCAACGGCAGCGTGGTGGTGAATCCGACGACTAACTCGGATTACACACTAACGGCATACGGTCCCGGCGGACCCGTCAGTTCGGTTATCCATGTATTTGTGAGATAGCCGAAGGAAAGTCGAATCGGCAGCCGGGCGGTTTTCGATCCGCCCGGCTTTTTTTGTTGGGAGAAGAACCGCGCTTACCGCACCAGGCGGGGCTTGCCGGGGCCGCCGCCCAGCGACTCCAACTTATGCAGCAGCTTGTCGTAAGCCTCACGGACGCTCTCGTAACTGGCGGTGAGCGGCTCGCCGGCGGCCGTGCTCTGTGCTTCGGCTATGGCGAAGGTGTGCTGGACCTGGCGGATCGCCACCAGCAGCATTTTGATCTCGTTCTCGTCTAACTGCACCAGGTAGGGCGGCACATCCGCAGTATAAAACGGAATTTCACACCGTCGCCGCGGCCGCGCGGGTCAGCAGTTGTCGCCAATCCAGCGTCGCCGCCAGCTTCTGGCCGATCTCCAGCAACACGGGTATGGCGGACAGGTCCGCCTCATCGATGTCGCTGGGCAACGGCGGATTCAGGCTGCGCATGACTCCCGGCCACTGCCGGTTGACGGCTGCCTCCACCCAGTCCTCCGAGCTATCGACCAGCGTGCCGGTGGCCCATCCGATCGTCTTCAGCAGGCCGTTGGGCGGGTCGCCGGATGCCGGGTAGAAGCCCGTCCCCAAGGCTACCAGTAAAGTGTCGGCGGGCGTGAAGTCGTCATACTCGAAGGCTTCCACGCATGCCTGGTAAGCCGGATTCGCGGTGCCGCCGGTACCGCCATCGAAGAATGCGATGGTCTTTCCGAGGATGCCGCTAATGGGCCAGTGATCGAAATAGGTGGGCGCGCAGGCGCTGGCGACCGCGGCGTCCACCAGTCTCACGGCGCCGGTGGTCTGATCGTTCTGCGGATTGTCGCGGACGAAGAACCAGTTGTGCCCGTCCATGGCCGTCGCGGAGATCATGACTCGGATGGGCGACTGATTCACCGTCCAGGAAGCCGACGCGCCGAAGACGCTGACCAGGACGTTGTACAGGTTCTTGGGATCGTACATGAAGCCGCGGATCAGACGCTTGCCGTCCGCGGCGATGCCGGTTGGCGTGAAGATCTCCTTGGAACGGTCGGTATAGACCGTGAGAAGTTGGCGCGCCGGGATGCCCGCGGCCACGGCCGCCGTCAGCAGCGCCCCGGTGGATGTTCCCGCGCAATAGTCCACGTGATCGCGCGTGAGTCCGCCCAGTTGTTCTTCGAGTTTCATCAGGCAGCAGCACGGGATGATGCCGCGGATTCCGCCGCCCCGGATGGTCAGAATTTTGCGCATGTTAGCTCCAATCCGCCAGCCATCATACACCTTTACAAGGTATCCGGCGCCCTTTGGCAGTCCATAAGATATTGGAAACAGGAGGAGTTTATTTTGCGCAACCTTGTGGAGCCGCCGCGCCGTCCCAATAAATTTAGGAGCGGGATAATGATAGATATGCTGCGTTTCGCGCCCGTAGCCGTGCTGCTTTGGATTCCCTCCACCATCATTGCCGCGCCTACGCCGCCCCTGGTCTGCCCGGCAGGCGGACCGATCGGCAGCGTGGACCTGCGCGTCGCGTCCGCACGTGGCAAGGGCGCGCTGCCCATACGAACCATCAACCGGCTGGACGCCGGCGACACCATCCTCTATCGGCCCATCCTCAATCCCGGGGAGAACCGGCACGGCGAAGTGACTATGGTGCTGGTGCCCGCCAGCAAGACGCCGCACGGCGAGAAACTGCTGGTGCTCGAATCCAAGCCGGCCGCGAAGCCGCAACAGTGGAAGGTCCCCTGGCGCGTTTCGGTGATCGCATACGCCTACGGGCCCTCCGGCCTGAACACCAGGAAGGTCGCCAGTTTCCTGAACAAGGGAGACGAGCTGGTCGGCCAACTGGCGGATTATGCCGCGAAGACCGCGGAAACCGAGGCGCTCATCGCCGCGCTTTCGCCGTCATCCGGCAGCACCCAGGCGGTGATGCAATCGACGCTGCAAGGCTTTGCATCGCAATATGGATTGAAGGTGCAGGTGGACGGTACCGCCGCCGGAAAACAGCAGGCGCTGAGCATGTTCCAGACTCTCAACCCGGCCATGGCGAATTACGATCCGATCGCCCCGGATGTCAGCCAGCAGTTCGGCAGGACCGCGGGACTGGCGACTTCGGTGGCGTCCATGTTCTTCGGCAACCCGGTGGGCCTGGCCGCGGGCGGCACGGCCATGCTGATGGATCTGCACGCCCTGGCGTTTCCCAGCTCGCAATTCCGGTCCTCGTTCTCGGAACCCCGGCCCAACGACGGCCTGGGACTGTGCGGCAAGGCGGACCCGGCGCCGGCACACACGCACCTGGTCTATCTGTGGGCTTCGCGCGTATCGAACGCGGCGGCTCCACAAATCGCCCTCGGCAAGGATCGCACTCTGCCCAAAGCCGAGAAATCGACCGTCACCATAGCGGCCTCCGACGCCGATTTGAAGCTGCTGGACCATCTCCGCAATTGGACCCTGCAGCCCGCCAAGGGCAAGCCTCTGCCCGTCAAGGTGGAGCCCGTCGCGCCGGCCAAGACCCTGCAGATCGCTCTCGACAAGGAAGTGCCGGTGGGAGTTTACACCCTCGGCGCCGATTGGGATTGGGAGCATATCACCACCAAAGGCCCCATCGAAGTGCGGGACTTGGGCAACTTCGAGAAGGTGCACCTGACTTCCGCCTCTCAAGACAAACTATCCGCCAAGGCCGGCAAAGAGCGCGTCACGCTGGAAGGCGCCGATTTCGAATTCGTCACCAAGGCGGAGCTCAAGAACATGGACGACGAATTCGCCTCCAACGAAACGATTCCTTTCGCGCTGCCCGAGGGCCTGCGGGAAGGGCTGCAACCCAAAATGGATCTGCAAATCGATACCAGCGACCTGGCCGCCGGCCGCTACAAGCTGCAGTTGACCCAGGTGGACGGAAAGGCGCAGCCGGTCATGCTGAAGGTCCTGCCCGCATCGCCCACCATCGACAACCTGCCGCTGATCGTGAACCAGGGACATGCATCCGGCGAGTACCACCTCAAGGGTCACCATCTGCAATTGATCAGGACGGTGGAGCTGTCCCGGGGCAGCGCCGTCCTGGATGGCAAAAGCGAAGACGGCGTGGAGCGCGGTATCCGTTTGAAATTGGCACCGGATATGAAATCGGGCACCACGCTGGCGTTGACCGCGCAGGTGGAGGACCGCAGCGAACCGCTCAAATTCTCCGACGCCGTGCGCATCGTGGGTCCGCGGCCGAAGATCCTGAACGCCAACGTCACGCTGCCCCCAGAGTCCTGTGTGCGCCTGGAGCAGGGCGAATTGCCCGGCACATCGCTGATCAGCGGGATGCTCCAGGTGGAGCAGTTGAAGGCCACCAGCGCGGTGAAACTGACCTGCGCCGGCGAGGACGACACCGCATTCAGCATGCGGCTGGGTGAACACAACGGGCCGTCCGCCTTCCAGCAACTCACGCCGAACGAGGCTTTTCTGTCGCTGGACACCGGCCGCTGGCTGAACGGCTGCGCGCTGCAGGCGGTCGTTTCCAACGGCGTGGAGGGGGACTCCGATCCGTATCCGCTGGGCAGAATCGTGCGCTTTCCGAATATACAGAGCCTGGAAGTAGCGGCCGCCAATCCTCTGCAGGCCCAGGTGGACGCCACCCTGGTGGGACAGAACCTGGAGACCATCGCCCGCTTGGGATGGAGCGAAGATGGCGGCGTGCTGGTGCAAAATTTGCCGCTGGCGGTGGCCGGCGGCGGCACCCAGCAGACCCTGCACACGGTGGTGCCGGTACCGCCCACGCCGGATGCTCCGTTGTATGTCTGGCTGCGGGGGGAAAGCAAGGCGCGCCTCACCACGGTTCACCCGACGGTCATGAACTGATGCGGTCCCTGGGGGAAATCCGCGGGACATGAAGACCGGTCCCGCACTTCCGCTCGCGCTGCTGTGCGCCGGCATGGCGCAGCCCCGGACCGTGACCTTCACCCGCGACGTCGCGCCGATTCTTTACCGGCATTGCGCCGTGTGTCATCACCAGGGGCAGGTCGCGCCGTTCCCGCTGTTGACTTACCAGGATGCCGCCAAGCGCGCCGGGCTCATCGCCACCGTGACGGCCAAACGCTATATGCCGCCGTGGCAGCCGGAGCCCGGCTACGGCAAGTTTCAAGGCGATCGGCGATTGCGCGCGGCCGATATCGCCACGCTGCGGCGTTGGGCCGCCGCCGGCGCGCCCCAGGGCGATCCGGCGCGCCTTCCGCCGCCCCCGCAATTTCCCACCGGCTGGCAGCTCGGCACCCCCGACCTGGTCGCGCGTATGCCCAAGCCGTTTGCGATCGCCGCCGACGGGCCCGATCAATACATGTGCTTCTCCATCCCGCTGCATCTGACTCAAACCAAGTACGTGCGTGCCATGGAATTCCGCCCCGAAGCGCGTACCGTGGTGCATCACGCCTTGTTCCTGCTGGACGCGGCCCACATCGGCCGGCAGCTTGGGGGGACGTATCCGTGCTTCGGCACGCCCGGATTTCTACCCAGCGGCGCGCTCGGCGGCTGGACACCCGGGATGCAGCCCGCGCGCATGCCGGATGGATTGCAAATGATCCTGCGCCGGGGTTCCGACCTGGTGATGCAGGTCCACTATCACCCCACCGGCAAGCCGGAAACCGATCAGTCCGAGCTGGGGCTGTATTTCACCGACAAGCCGCCCACCAAGTGGGTGGCCGACATTCCCCTGGTCTCGCATCACATCGACATTCCGCCGGGCGACCGGGATTACAAGGTCCGCGACCACTTCGAGACGCCCGTGGACGTGGACGCGGTGGGCATCATCCCGCACGCGCACTACATCTGCCGCGACATGCGCGGCTGGGCCATCCTGCCGAACGGGCACAAGCAGTGGCTGATCTGGATCCGCGACTGGAACTTCGACTGGCAGGAGCAGTATCGCTATGCCACGCCGGTGCGGCTGCCGGCCGGCACGCGCCTGGAAATGGAATTCACTTACGACAATTCGGAGGATAACCCGCGCAATCCGAATCATCCGCCGAAGCGCGTCGTGTGGGGCCCCAGCACCACCGACGAGATGGCCGGACTGCACGTCCAGGTCGTGCCGGTGAACATGGATGACTGGCACGAGTTAGGCCAGGCGCTATGGGGCAAGTTCATGCGCATGGTGGGCGGCGGATTCTACCGGAGGCCTGTCGAGTCAGAGGATCAGGGCACCAGCAAGAAGCCGTGACTTCCGTAGTTGGAGTCGAGATAGTAGCCGGCCACGGTCCCATTGTCATTGATGCCCACCACGTAGGTCCACATGGCGTTGGGGACGCTGAACGTGTACACGGCTCCGGACACTGTCCGCACGAAACCGTGGTAGTTGTAACTGGAATCCTGGTAGGATCCGGCCACCACACCGCTCGCATTGATGCCGGCCGATTGCGTGCCGGCGGCGCCAGAAACGTCGAACGTCCGCAGGGTTCCACCGGCCCGCCATAAGAACCCGTGATTGGCGCCCTGGAAGTATGTACCGGCAACCTGGCCGCTGTCATTGATGCTGAGCACGGGCGGGAAGAAGCCGAAGTTGTTGCCGGGCACATCGAAGCTGAACCACCGGCCGCTGCCCGCCACGAAGCCGTGAGAAACAAAGTTCGCGTCATTATAGATACCGGTGACGGTTCCGGCCAGGTTCATCCCGGTGACATAAGTGTAAGTGGATCCGGGATAGTCAATGATGTCGACGGCGCCATTCGGAAACCGGACGAAGCCGTGCGCGGTTACGGTATCGAAATAAGGACCGGCGATTACACCGCTCGCATTGATGACGATCGGGTTTCCGGAGGATGACGGAAAGGTACCGGGAACGGTGAAGGTGGTGAAGAGGCCGCCGGGAGTGCGCACGAACCCGTCCTGGCGCGTGTCGCCGTAATTGCCGGCGATGACGCCGCCGGTGTTGATGCTGTCGGGATAAATGTCCGGCGAACCGGGCGCGTCGAACGACTGCATGCCGCCGCCCTTCAGGCGCAGGTACCCGTGGCCGCCGGCGGCATCGGCATAGAATCCGATGACCGTGCCGTCGTTGTTGATGGCGCTTACATAGGTCTGAGTGGCGCCCGGATAATCAAACTGGACTAAGTGCGGCGAACCTGCCGTAGCGCCGTGCGGCCGCAGCCCCGCGGCCACATAAGACGGGGACACCGATTGCGCGGCGGCCGTAAAAACACAGGCCATCGCGCACAGAAGCGTACGCGTAGACATCGAAGACCTCCTACTGCGGAGCGTACAAAGGCGCTACCGAGATCATCGCCAGTCCGGCCACGAACAGCACGAACATGATCGCTACAAACGATTTTACCCGCGAATCGGCGCCGGCAAACTCCTTCCAGAGGAGCAGTCCCCAAAGGGCGCTCACCATGGCGGCGCCCTGCCCCAGCGCCAGGCTGATGGCCGGCCCCACCTGTACACCTTCCGGCGCGCTGGACGCGACGAAGTTGGCGACCGTGCCGGCGCACCAGACGATGCCGCCCACTACGCCCAGCAGATGCTGTTTGGGCAGTCCTTTGAAGTAATCCAGGAACTCCAGCGGCTCGCCTTCCACCGGAAGATTCATAAAGAAGAGATTGAAGACGAAGGTGGAAAGGAACACGCCCATGGCGAACACGAAGGCGATGGCATACGGTCCCAACCCGTTCTCACCCGCCGTGCCGCCCCACTCGCTGGATTTGGCCATCACCACCAGCGGGTAAAACGATCCCATGAGGACCCCGCTGGCCAGGCTCAGAAAGACACCTTTCAGGCTTACTTTTTTGCGCGTGCTCTTGGCCTTGCCCGCCTGCGCCTGCAATTCCGCGCGATACGCCTCCATCAGTTTATAGGCGATCGAATCCACTATGATCGCCCCCACCACCAACGCGCACCCGACGAACAGAAGAATGGCGTTGCCCTGCGGCCGGATCAAATAGTTCCAGATGACTCCAATAATCAGAGCCAGGCCGATGCCGACCGGAAAAGCTACCGACAGCCCGGCCACCGCGATGGCCGCGACCAGCAGCATGTTGGCCAAGTTAAAGACCATACCCGCGCCGAATCCCATGGCCGCATAACGCTTGCCGCCGTTCATCATGTCGTCCATGAACGAGAAGCCGTCGAAGCCCAGGGTACCGAAGGTGAACGCGCAGATCACGGCGGTGAGCAGCACGCCGAAGGCATAGTCGAAATAGAACAGTTCGAAGCGCCACTTACCGGTCATCTTCTGCGTATTAGCCCACGACCCCCAGCAGAACATGCTGAAGAGGAGCACCAGCAGGGTGGCGATGTAGGTGTGCGGCAAGATCATGATGAATCCTGAGCCTACAACGTATGCAGCGGCGGGTCAAGGGCGGAGCGCGGGCGGCAGGCCGGGAGTCTGTACCACCTGGAACGGCCGCGGCGAATCCTTGCAGTCCGGCAGCGGCGTGACTGCATAATAATTCAAACCAAAGCGCCAACTGCGGTGCATTTCGGCGATACAGACCTGGCCGCGGCGGCCGGCAATTTCGCGCCAGAGCGGCCGCGCGGAATAAGCCCGATCGATTGCCGGCAGCCCGATGTACTTTGCGGCGGCGAGAGTGATGGCGATCGCGGTCGCCATGGCGGCGAGCGCTAGCGTGCGTCGGCCGCGGCGTTCCAGCCACGCGATGCCCAGCGCCAGGACCGCGGGTAGAAGCCAGGTCCACCGGAATGTGGGTAGCGGCGCGTGCGAGAGGCCGGATGCGAGCGCTTGCGGCACGATCTGCAGGGCGGCCGGAATGGTGACCAGGCACAGCGCCGCGGACGGCAGCACCCAACGCGCGCCCCGGGCTTCGGCGAGAGCCATGCCCATCAGGATCGCGGCAGGGGGCATCAGCGGCAGCAGATAGCCCGGCAGCTTGTTCCGGGAAAGAGAGAAGAAGACCAGACCGAAGAGAAACCACAGCAGCAGGAAGCCGCGGCGCGCATCGCTGTAGAGACCGCGGCGCGCCGGCAGAACCAGCAAAGGCGTCCAGGGCAAGAGTGCGGCGGCCAGCACCGGCACGTAGAACCAGAATGGTTGCGGATGGGCCAAGACGTCCGTGGTGAAGCGCTCGAAATGCTGCTGCCAGAAAAAGGTCCACAGGAACGCCGCACCGTTGCGCAGATAGCAGAGCAGATACCAGGGCAGAGCCACGGCCAGGAACGCCCCCGCCACGGGCCACCGGATCAGGTCGCGCCAGCGGCGGCGTCCGCACCAGACGAGGGGCAGGCTGAGGACCACCGGTACGAGCCCTTTGGCGAGCACCGCCGCGCCCAGCAGCGCCGCGGCCAGCGGCAATCGGCGGCGGTCGCCGGTGGCCAGCCAATCGAGCGCCAGCAACATCGCGGCGGCAAACGACGCAGACATCGGCAGATCCGTGGCGCCTACGAAACTGTAGCCCACCCAGACCGCCGATGTGCCGAGAATCGCGGTGGCGTACCATGCGGCGCGCGTACCGAATTGACGGTTCAGCATCCGTTGGAAGAAGATCAAAAATCCGACTGAAAGCACAGCCACCGGCAGCCGCGGCGCCAGATCCTCACCCAAGCCCAGCCTGAAGGCCCCGCCGATCATCCAGTAGAGCAGCGCCGGTTTCTCGAACCACGGCCGGCCCCACAGTCGCGGCGTGATCCAATCGCCGGAACGCGCCATTTCCCGACCGACGGCGGCGTAGCGCGGCTCGTCCGGACCCAGCAGGCCGGATGCGCCGAGGCCTGTGAAATATGTGGCCGCCAGCAGCGGGAGGGCGAGCCACCAGGCGCGCGGCACCCGGGCAAGCGGATTCGTCACGGATGAACTGCCAGCACGCCCAGGGCGATGGAGCGCAGCTTCGTCTCAGGCGCTTCCGCGCGCGAAAGCAGCACGATCGGCACGCGCGCCCCAATCACGATGCCTCCCGACTCCGCCTGGGCGAAGTACACGATGGCCCGATACAGAATGTTGGCCGCTTCGATATCCGGCGCCAGCAGGATATCGGTATTCTCCACCACCGGGCTGTCGATGCCCTTGCATTCCGCGGCAAAACGGCTCAGCACGGCATCCAGGGCGATGGGGCCCTCCACATAACATCCGGGAAGCTGGCCCCGGCGGCTCATCATCGCCAGCGCCGCGGCATCCACCGTGGCGGGCATCTCGGGATTCACCATCTCCAGGGCGCAGAGCGCGGCGATGTTGGGCCTCTCGATGCCGATCGCCCGCGCCACGTCGGCGGCGTTGCGGCACAGCTCCGCTTTTTGCGCCAGTGACGGCGCAATATTGATGGCCGCATCGGTCGTCAGCATCAGCCGGTCGCAGCCCGGCGCCCGAAACACGATCACCTGGCTCAACTGGCGTCCGGTGCGCAGGCCGGTGTCCTTGTCGAGCACGGCGCGCACCAGGCTCGCGGTGGTGACTTTGCCCTTCATCAACAGCCGCGCCCGGCCCTCGCGCACCAGGGCGATGGCGTCCCGCAATGCCGCCGCCGGCTCCGGCTGGTTGACGATCTGGCTGTCGGACAACTCGAAACCCGCCGCCGCGGCGAGCGCCCGGATCTCGCTGCCCTTCCCCACCAGGATCCCATCCGCCAGGCCCCGTTGGCGCGCCTGCGCCAGCGCCTCGATGACGTCGGGATCGTGCGCCGCAGCCACCGCGACGGTCACGGGACCGCGGGTGCGCGCGCCTTCCACGAGCTCATCAAAATTACGAAACATGAATGTCGCGAAGGCATCATAGCATGCTGACGCGAGGCGTCTGGAAGCCGGGAGCCGGGACCCCTCCGGACGCGGGGTAAACGGCCGGAGTTAACCGCCCGGGTTAACCAACGTCAGCCCTTAAACCGCGTACTTTCGCCCGTACCGCTGGAACCTCCAGATGCCCTGCGGCTTCCCTACAATGACGTTAAAGGAAATTCCGCCATGACGATTCACGCATTCGAGGAGCCGTCACTCTCGCCGGCGCAGATCATGCGGATGGCATCCGTTCTGCTGCTGGCGATCGCGCTCAGCCTGATGCTGGCGATCCGCCAGCATAACCGCATCCTGCTGGGCCTGGCGTTGACATTCTGCACCGCGGCCCTGCCGGCCGTTTACGTGATGTCCAAGCGGCTGGTCGTGAGGCTGCGCGAACAGGAGACCGAACAACGTCTCATGGTCCACACCAAAGCCTTTCTCAGCCATCAGGACGAGCTGTTCTGGCGGAATTCGGCGGTAGCGAAGGAACCGGACCCGGAGACCCTCGGCGCGCGGCTGCTGGCCGTCCTGAATACGGATGGCAGCGCTCTCGCCCGGCCGGGACTTCTGCCGTTTCCGCCAAGAGTCGCGCTTCCGGAACCGGAGCCGGTTGTGTTTGACGCCCTGCCCCGCCGCTATGCGGTCCGCAACTTGTTTGAGCGCCGCCTGTCCAACGGGGCCGCCGCCATGCCCGCCCCGGCCCTGATACGGTTCGGCGAAATCCTGCCGCGGGCCTGCCCCGCCTCGACCATCTGCTGGACCGCCGGCCAGTGCAACCCGCGCATCGAATGCGAAGGCGGAGTGATGAAAGAAATCCGCATGCACGCGGCGGAAGGCTATCAACGAATGCGCCATGGCGGTGTCGAGGTCGGTGGTATCCTCTTCGGGACACACAGCGGAAACTTGGTCCGCATTCAGGCCATGCGACCTATCGTGTGCGATTACTCCAACGGCCCTCGTTTCGTCCTCTCGAGGGCGGAAGAGTCGGCGCTGACCGATTCATTGCGGGCATCGCGCACCGATCCCGAGTTGGCGGGCATGGAGCCGGTCGGCTGGTATCGCTCGCACACCCGCGACGATATCCGGCTTTCCCAGGGCGATGTGGCTTTCTTCAACCGCTTCTTTCCGGCTGCCTGGCAGGTGGCCCTGGTGCTGCGTCCCGCCAACCTGTTGCCCACGCGCGCCGGATTCTTCTTCCGCGAAGCCGGGGGCGGCATGCGGACCGAGTCAAGCTATCGCGAGTTTCAGCTCCCGCCCCTGACGGTGCCCGCAACCAGGAACTAGGCTGGAGCCTCCCGCCTCTCCGGCGGCGACTGTTTGCCATGTAAATCTGCCAAACTGGAAGATTACACACATGGCAGAATCCCCAATCACTTCGCGCGAGAAAGACTTTGCCGCCTGGTACCAGGACGTGGTGCTGGTGGGCGACATGGCCGAGCCGGCCGAGATCGTCAAGGGATGCATGGTCATCAAGCCGAATGGCTACGCCGTATGGGAGGTGCTGCAGCGCGAACTGGACACGCGCTTCAAGGCCAGCGGCCATCAGAACATCTACTTCCCCCTGCTGATCCCGCAGAGTTTTCTCGAAAAGGAAGCCGAGCACGTGGAGGGCTTCGCGCCGGAGCTGGCGGTGGTCACCATCGCGGGCGGCAAGAAACTGGAAGAGCCGTACGTGATCCGGCCCACTTCGGAAACCATCATCGGACACTTCTTCGCCAAGTGGATCCAGAGCTACCGCGACCTGCCGGTGCTGCTGAACCAATGGGCCAACATCATCCGCTGGGAGCTGCGTACGCGCATGTTCCTGCGCACCACCGAGTTCCTCTGGCAGGAGGGCCATACCGCCCACGCCAATCACGAGGAGGCGCTGGCCGAGGTGCTCCGCATGCTGGACATCTATGCCGAGGTCGCCGAGGATGTGGCGGCCATGCCGGTGGTCAAGGGCGCCAAGACCCAATCCGAGAAGTTCGCCGGCGCCCTTCGCTCTTATTCGATCGAGGCCATGATGCAGAACGGCCTGGCCTTGCAGGCGGGCACCAGCCACGACCTGGGCCAGAACTTCGGCAAAGCGTTCAACGTACAGTTCCAGTCGAGCGAAGGCAAGTTGGATTATGTGTGGCAGACCAGTTGGGGAGTCAGCACCCGGCTGATAGGCGGCTTGATCATGACCCATTCCGACGACAAAGGTCTGGTGCTGCCGCCCAAGGTCGCGCCCCGCAAAGCGGTGATTGTCCCGATCTACCGCAAGGACGAAGAGCGGGCCCAGGTGATGGAGGTCGCCGCCAAGCTGGCCGCCGGGTTGGGAGCGCACGTGGACTCGCGCGACGGCATGACCCCAGGCGCCAAATTCTTCCACTGGGAGCGCCGCGGCGTGCCGGTCGTGTTCGAGTTAGGCCCGCGCGACGTAGCCTCCGGCAACATCGTGATCAAGCGCCGCGATACCGGCGCCAAGGAGGTGGTCCCCCAGACCGCCGCGCCGGCCAGGCTGGCGGCCACGCTCGAGTGCATGCAGAAGGACCTGTATGCCAGGGCCCGGCAGCGGATGACGGAAAACACGGTGCTGGCGAATTCCATCGGCGAGGTGTACGACATACTCAACGGCGTGACCGCCGAGAAGGGTGGCGGCAAGTTCGTGATGGCGCATCTGGCCGACAATCCGGAATGCGATGCGCGGATCAAGGAGTTCAAAGCCACGGTCCGCAATATTCCCGCCGTGGATGAGTACGACGGACCGGGCAAGTGCATCGTAACCGGCGCGCCCGTGGACCGGCGCGTGGTCATCGCCAAAGCGTATTAATCGACATGAAGCACCTCGTGCCTGTGGCACCTGTCGCGCCATCCAGTCCATAGTGTTGGGCGAGACGTGGACATGACGAACCAAGTCCCCGTGCTCTTTTAGCCTCTACACTCCTGACGGGTTTTTGAGTCCGCCGGAATGCGCTATTAAACCGTGGACACCGCCGCCGGCTCATTGGAGCGGACAGTCTGGGCGGCTGCCGCCGTCAGTGCCGCGGGCGGACTTAGAATGGTGCGCTCGGTTCCTCCGGCGCAGGTCAGTGTAACACGGGAATACATGACGCCCAGCCTGACTGCTCGCCCCGGAATTGCAACTTAGTTCACCGTGAAACTGGTGCTGCTGTTAGCCGTTCCGCCCGGCGTACTAATTGAGATCTTGCCCGTGACCGCCCCGCTTGGAACGGTAGCGGTCACCTGCGTGTTGGAGTCGACCGTGAATACCGTCGCGGCGGCTCCTCCGAACTTGACCGCGGTTGCCTGGAGCAGGCTCATACCCTTAATCTTGACCGAGGAACCCACCGAGCCGCTGGCGGGACTGAAGCTGGAAATCGTGGGAATGATCTTGAACGTCTGGGGTGATACGAGATTGCCGCCGGCCTCCTTGACAGTTACAGAGCCGGTCGTAGCGCCGGCCACAATATTCGCCGTCATGTACGTGTCACTCGTGGCGGTGAAAGTGCCCGGCCCGGCTCCGAAAAGGACACCGGTAGCGCCGGAGAATCCCTGGCCCAGTATCTCGACCGACGTTCCCACCCGCCCTGAGGGAGCGTCGAACACCGAGACAAACGGAGTCAGCTTTTCATTGACCGCGTACAACACGCCGTCATCCGAGGTTCCGCCGCCCTGGGTAAGGCCGTAGATGATCCCGTTCGTGTGAAGCATGGGCGTAGAGTAGGGAGTGGCGCCGTCTGTCTTGTCAAAGTTATAAACCACGGAATAGGAACTGCCGTTGGTCTTGAGACGAAAGATGGTCCCGAATCCGTTGAGGCCGCCAATGGAGGTGACTCCGTAAAGGTACCCGTCGCTGCCTTGCACCAGTCCGGCGGTGGGAATGCTGCCTGAGGTCGAGGGCAGGGCCACGAAGTTGTGCAGCACCTTGTAGGCGCCGGCGGGAGTCATCCGGTACACCACCCCGCCGCTGGATGTCCCGCCGAGTGACGCGGTGCTGTAGAAGTTGCCGTCGCTGGCCTGCAACAGCGCGCCCTGCGGAGAACCGCCGGTCGGCCCGTTGAAGCTGTAAATGGTCTTGAATACGCCCGCCGTCGTGATGGAGAAGACGGTGCCCTGGTTGTAGGTGCCGCCCAGAACTGTCGTCCCGTATAGCTTGCCGTCGGCAGCCAGGGTAAGCGGCGCATCGCTTTCGGCCGGCAGGGTGGCCAGAACGGTGAACGCTCCGGCCGGCGTGATCCGATAGAGCGTGGAGGCGGCGTGGTTGGCGCTGACCCCGTACAGGTTGCCGTCCGGCGCCGGAACGGGTGGAGTCCTCGGGTAAGCGCCGTCGCCGTTGTTGGCGAAGCTGTAAAGAATCGTCAGCGATCCGCCGGGCGTGATGCGGAAGATGGTTCCGGCGGAGTGCGCGCCGCCCTGGTAGGTCGTCCCATAGAAGTTACCGTCGCGCCCCATGGCCAGGCCGCTCTGCGGACCCAGGCCGTCGGTAATGTCGAAGCTGTATAGGGTGCTCAGGCCTCCGCCCGGCCCGATCACGAAGACCGAGCCGTACCCGTACACTCCACCGGCCAGGGTGGTGCCGTATATGTTTCCGTCCCTGCCCTGGGCCAGAACACCCGGGTAACCGGCGCAACAACCATGCGGTGTCTCGTCGAAATCATACAGAATGGAATATGTTTGGGACCGGGCGGGGGGCGCCACCGCAGCAGCCAGCGCGAAAACCCCGGCGATCAAGTTGGAATTCAGCTTATGGATCATATTTGTGTCGAGTCCTGATTGATCTAGGGAACATACTGGAAAACCGCGCCCGCGTTCGAGAGTCCCCCATAGTAAGTTGTCCCGTAGAGCGCGCCGTTCGGGTCCGCGATAATCGCGCTCTGCGGCGTGTCGCCATCCAGGCTGGCGCCCTGGAATCCATATGCCTGGCTGTAGTGCCAGACATTCGCAAAAACCTGGTCGGGCGCCAGCTTGAATATCGTGCCGAGGTTGGCGGCGCTGCCGTAGGAAGCCGTACCCCACATCGTGCCGCTCGCGTCCTTGAAGAGTGCGCCCATGGGCTGTCCGCCATCCGTGCCGCCCTCAAACGCGTGCAGTAAGGTGAGGGTGTAGCTGCCCGGCACGAGCTGGGACAGGTTGAAGACTACGCCGCAACATCCGCCCGGCGTCTGGCCGCCGGCCTGCGCCGTGCCAAAAAAATTTCCGGGAGCCCCGATCAACGGGCTGGGCGTAGAGCCGTCCGAACCGTCAAAATCGTGCAGGTCATGCCAGGTCCACGGCGTCTGACCGCCCGTGGGCGGCGCCAGCTTGAAGACCGTTCCAACGAAATGGGCTCCACCATAAAGAGTCGTGCCGTAGAGCGCGCCATTGCTGCCCAGGAACAGGTCGCCGTGCGGTTGGCATCCATCGGTGCTGCTGAACCGGTAGATCACGGTTTCAGCCCACGCAGTCTGCCCCGCCGGCGGCGGGCTGAGTTTGAAGATGACGCCGCAATTCGTCCCGTTGCCGCCATGCTCGGTGGCGCCGTAAAGCGCGCCGCCCGCATCCATGACCAGTCCGTCCCAGGGCGTGGCGCCATCGCCGTCCGGACACGCGTTCAGGCACGGATTGAAGCTGTAGATCGGGGTCTCCGTCCAACTGGTCTTGCCGATCACCATCTTGAAGACCGTGCCGAAGTTGTGGGCGCCACCGGACTGCGTGGTGCCGTACAGGTTGTGGTGCTTGTCGCCGATCAGCCGGCCCAGAGGATCGGCGCCGTCGCCGGCGAACGACGGAAAGCTATGCAGCACGTTCCTCCTTGGCTGCTGTCCGGCGGCCGGGATCGTCAGGCTGTACACGGTTCCCAGTCTTCCCTGGTCCACCGGGTTAGATCCGCCGTCGAGCGTGGTTCCGTAGAGTTTCGTCCCCATGAACAGCAGCGCCGTCTGCGGATAATTCGCGCAGCATGCACCGGATGTGAAGCTGTAGATGGTGTTCTCGCTTTGGGCCCTGGCCGCTACTGGAGACAGCAGGATACTCAGGCAGATCATCCCTGTCCAAATACGTCTCATGTTTCCTCCGTTATGGCTGGACGATCTGCCCATTCAGGTGAATCCCCCGGGGGGCACCCTTAGTAACCATCACCAGCAATAGATAACGCGACAAGCACCGGCCAAAACTAACATGCGCCGCGCTGGCGGAAACCGGCGGACGCAGTGTATACTCTGAGAAGTTTTCGGCATACCTTAGGGAAGGTTGGAGATGCCGTCGTCCGCAGCGGGTGAAGCAACGCGGCTATTACAGTCCTGGAGTAAAGGAAATACTCGTGCGCTCGACCGGCTGATTCCTCTGGTATACGACGAACTGCACAGCCTGGCCGCGCAGTACCTGAGACGGGAGCGTCCCGGCCACACCCTGCAGCCCACCGCGTTAGTCAATGAAGCATATCTCCGGCTCGTCGATCAGCGGGACGTACAGTGGCAGAGTCGCGCGCACTTCATGGGCGTGGCGGCCCGGATGATGCGCCGGATCCTGGTGGACCATGCCCGGCGCCGCGGCCGCGTGAAACGCGGCAGCGGCAAGCAGGTCGTGTCGCTGGACGAGGCGCTGACACTCACTGACGAGAAGGTGGGTGGCCTGATCGCGCTGGATGAGGCTCTCACGGCCCTCTCCGCCTTCGACGCGCGGAAAGGCCGCGTGGTCGAGCTCCGGTACTTCGGCGGCCTGAGCAACGATGAGATGGCCGAGGTCCTGCAGGTATCCACCATGACCGTCATGCGCGACTGGAAGCTCGCCAAGGCCTGGTTGTATCAGCAAGTCACAAGGAATGCCGCCGATGGACTCTGAGCGCTGGCAACAGATCGAGGAGATTTTTCAGGCGGCCACCGAGCTCGCGCCTGCCGCGCGCAGCCGGTACCTGGGCGAGGCCTGTCCCGACGAGGCGCTGCGGCGGGAGGTGGAAAAACTGATCGAGTCGCACGATGCCGCAGGAGCGTTCATCGAAGGCATGCCCCCGCTGGAGCTTCTGGCGGACCTCGATGCAAGCACGGTGGCCGGACGGCGCATCGGCGCCTATGAGCTGATTCGGGAAATCGGCCGCGGCGGCATGGGCAGCGTTTACCTGGCCGTCCGCGCCGATGAGGAGTTTCGCCAGGAAGTTGCCATCAAAGTGGTGCCAGCCGGTATGGATCATGAGTCCATCGTCCGCCGCTTCCGCCGCGAACGGCAGATCCTGGCGGGCCTCGATCACCCCAATATCGCCCGCCTTCTCGACGGCGGCACGGCTCCCGGCGGCTCGCCCTACTTCGTCATGGAGTACATCGACGGCCGTCCGTTGATCTCGTACTGCGACAGCCGGCGCCTGACCGTCTCCGCCCGGCTGAAGCTGTTTCAGGCGGTCTGTTCCGCCGTCCACTATGCCCACCAGAACCTGATCGTGCATCGCGACATCAAGCCGGGCAACATCCTGGTAACCGCCGGCGGCGTTCCCAAACTGTTGGACTTCGGCATCGCCAAGCTGGTGTCGCCGGGGACGCCGACTCACGACCTTACCGGTTTCAGCGGGCAGATCATGACTCCCGAATACGCCAGCCCCGAACAGATCAGTTGCCAGCCCATCACCACGGCGTCCGACATCTACTCGCTGGGCGTGCTGCTATACGAGCTGTTGACCGGGCAGCATCCCTATCGCCTGACCAGCCGCTCTCCGCTGGAGTTTGCGGAATCCATCTGCCGGCAGGAGCCGGAGCGCCCCAGCACCGCCGTGCTGCGGGCCGGCGCGCCGGAAGCCGCTGCCGATCGCGGCACCGATCCGCCGGGGCTGAGCCGGGAGTTGAAGGGCGATCTCGATAACATCGTTCTCAAAGCCATGCGGAAGGAGCCGCACCGGCGCTACGGCTCCGCGGTTCAGCTTTCCGAAGACATACAGAACTATCTCGCCGGAAGGCCCGTCGCCGCCCGCACGTCCACCCTGCCCTATCGCGCCCGTAAGTTCGTACGCCGCCACCGGACCGGTATGGCGGCGGCCGCCCTGGTCGCCATCGCGCTGGCCGCCGGCGTAGCGTCCACCCTTTGGGAAGCCCGGCTGGCGGTGGCCCAGCGGGCGCGCGCCGAGCGGCGCTTCAACGACGTGCGCAAGCTGGCCAAGTCGTTTCTGTTCGAACTCGACGACCAGATCCGCGACATTCCCGGCGCCACCCCGGCGCGTTCCCTGATTGTCCATCGGGCCCTGGATTACCTCGCCAGCCTGGCCGCGGAGAGCCAGGATGATCAGTCCCTGCAGGCCGAAATGGCGGAAGCTTATGAGCGGGTTGCGGAGGTGCAGGGCAATCCGCAGGCTCCCAACCTGGGCGATACCCAGGGGGCTCTGTCCAGCTACCGCAAGGCTCTCGCCATCCGGGAGTCTCTCGCGCGCGCCAACCCCGGTAACCGGGACTTCCGCCGGGATCTCGCGGACCTGTACGGAGACATGAGCGAAGTGCTGATGGCCAGCGGCGACACGGCCGGCGCCGTGGCCCGCTCCCGGCAGTCGGTGGGCATCTACGAGGCGCTGGGAGAGCAGTTCGCCACTGACGACGGATTCCAGAACGATCGCATCGTGAGCATTTACCGCTACGCCAACCAGCTCCAGAAAGAAGGCCACATCGACGATTCGCTGACTGCCTACCAGCGCGCC
Source organism: Bryobacteraceae bacterium (assembly GCA_035499555.1). Taxonomy (GTDB): domain Bacteria; phylum Acidobacteriota; class Terriglobia; order Bryobacterales; family Bryobacteraceae; genus Bog-159. Next base: position 53,819 of record DATJYO010000039.1, on the reverse strand, counting down.
GCCGCGCTCAGCCGGCGGATGATCGACACGCGGCCTTCCGCCGTGAACGGGAAGATCCATTTGGCCACCAGCCTCGACGGCATCGGCGATATCCTGCGCCAGAAAGGCAACACCGCCGGAGCCATCGAGAATCGCCGCACGGCGCTGGACATCCGGGAGGGTCTGGTGGCGGCTGACCCTAACAACGCGCACCTCCGCCGGCAACTCGGCTTCGCCCACCATAACCTGGGTCTTTCGCTGGCGGAGGCCGGATACCTGCCGCAGGCGATGCAGCACTTCCGCTCCGAATTGAGCCTCTTCGCGTCGTTGCGCATGGCGGATCCCAGGAACGCGCAAGCCCAGCGGAACGTATCGCTGGCCCATATACAACTGGGCGACACACTGGCGCGCCTGCCGGACTGGCGCGCCGCCCTCGAACATTACCGCGTCGCGCTGGATATCGACCGCAAGCTCTCGGCCGCCGACCCCGGCAATGCCCAGGTACTGTTGGATCTCTCTTTCAGCGAGGGCAAGTTCGGCATGGTTCTCGGCAAATTGGGAAAGCGTGCCGAAGCCCTGGCGATGTTGCGCCAGGGTGTCGCGATACAGGAGTCGCTGCTCCGCCAGGATTCCCAGGACGATCAGCTCTATGGATTTCTGGCAAACAGCTATACCCGGCTGGCCCAGTGTCTGACGGAGAGCGGTGAGCCGAAGGCCGCGCTCGACTACTACACCAGGGCCGTCGCGTCCAGGCAGAGATTATACGCCCGGAATCCGGCCAACGCTGCGAACCGCGGGGCCCTGGCCGAGTCCTACCTGAACCTCGGTAACGCCGCCGCGCCGGCAGACGGCCCGCGCGCCATGGAGAACATTCACCAGGCCATGGAGTTGCTCGAAGGATTGGCCGCCGCGGACGAGCGGAACGCGCAGTATCGCACCGGCCTGGCGGATGCCGCCGCCAGCGCCGCGCGGCTCTACGTCCGCATGGCCGGGCGCATGGACGAGCCGGCCGGCCGCCGGCTGCAGCTGTGGAAGAGCGCGCAGTCGCTGTACTCGCGCAGCCAGGGCCTGTGGTCCGAACTGGAGCGCGGCGGCAGGCTGGCCGATGCCGGCCGGCGGCGGTCACGCGATGTCGCGCGCGAGCTCGCCGCCTGTGAGACTTCCATCGCCCGGGTTCGCGCACAGATGCCCTAGCCCGGCGGCCCTGTCCTCAGCCTACTTCTCGCTGGGGCTGTCGTCCGCCTGCAGATCCCCGATGGCGTATTGAATCCCCGCCAGCATATGCTCCACAAAAGGCCGCAGGTAATACACCTTCTCGTCGTGACCGTGCGCCTCGTAGAACACGCGGCCATTGCCTACGTGCTGGATGTAGCTCAGCGCGTAGTCGCCGTCCGTGCGCCGGGTGGCGGCCGGTTCCTTGGCCTTGTCTTCCGCGCTCATCCGCGCGTAGTTGATGCTGGTCAGCACATGGACCCTTTTCCGGCTGAAGGAATCCTGCGCGAACGTGTAGGTCTCGTCCACCATGACGAAGCCGTGCGGCGGGTACATGACCGTCAGAGGGCTGTGCGGGTCGTCCACCTTCACCGGGATCAGGGTCGGATAGCTCCAGTGGAATTTGAAGAATCCGCCGATCATTTCGTTGAATTCGGGCCACGTGCCCTCCACTTTAGGCCCGTTAGTATGGTAGGCGTCGCTGGCCGCGTGGACGCCCGCCAAACCCTTGCCGCCTTTGACGAAGTCCAGCAGCGCCTGCCGCCGCAGGTTCGTGACCGCTTTGTCGCCCGGATCGTCCAGAAATTCGCCGGTGGTGCTGTCCAGGAAGATGGCGTCGTATTGCTTCAGGTTTTCCGGCGTGATGGCCGCCGCGTCATAAGTGATGGTCGTCATCCAGGCCCCGGTCTTGTCGCCGAGATACTCCACCATCTTGGCGGCCAGCGGAATCGAGGTGTGCACCCATCCCACGGCCCGCGCCAGCACCAGCACCCGGCGCAAACGCTGGGGCGTAGCGTAGGGTTTGTCAGGCAACGCGGCCATCATGGCCGAGATGTCGGCCGGGTTGGCGAACTGTCTCTGCGGACAGCCGCGGGTGAAACCCCCGCTGAATCCGTCCGGCGGGCAGTTCTCGGGCTTCCCGTTGGCGGGCGCATGCTGGGCGAAACCCGCCAGGCCAGTCAATACTAAGGCGGCTGACGCCGCACCGATTGCAAATGTTTTCCGTCTCATGGATTCGAGCCTCGATTGAAAGACGAATTATATCCCCATGCTGCGTCCGTCTATGGGCTCGGGATTCGGAATTCAGTCGCGCGCCACGCAGACCAGCGGTAGCGGATACCGGCTGAGCCGCTTTGGATTCTCCGGGTCGTAAACCACCGGTACCCGGGAGTCCACCACGAACCGTTTGCTGCCCCGCGCCCAGATCTGCCGCACGGCGCCGCTGGGCAGCACGATTTCGTATTGCGCGCGGTAATGGGTGCCGCCCTCCGAGTCCCGCGTACGCTTGACGGCCAGGATGCGGCTCATCGTGGCGCGGCCTTCGGCGAGCAGGCGCCATTGCCGGCGGACGGCCACGGCGATGACCACGGCACCCAGGAAGAAACTCGCCGCCGGCACTGGAAGCACCGCCAGGGGAGCGCCGTGAGGCTCATGGCCGACGGCCCAACTCCGGCCAGGTTCGCCCGGAAGGTAGCGGACCTGTACATGGTCCCCCGGCGCCAGTGTCTGCGGGTCCCGATGTTGCAGCACCACCCGCCCGGCACCGTAGGTATAGCGGTAGTCCGCAAACGGCCGCGAGTCGTCCCCGCCCGTCATTCCGGTGCGGGTCACCTCCGCCTCGACCGCCACCCCTTCGCGCTCGATCCGCGCCCGCAAATCGGCCTTGTTTTCGCGGTCCAGCCATAGCAGCGCGGGTACCACGATACCGCCCGCGGCTAGCACGATCGACGCCGCGGCCACGGCCTTTCCGATGCCGCTCAGCCGCACGGCGCGCGGCAGGCACATCGAAAGCTCGGGCGGAATATCAGTTACCTTGTCTCTCTCCATCGTCCGGCTCCCCGGCGGGCGGCGCCTTGAGCAAACGCCCGGCATCGCGCAACGCCCGCCGCAAAAGGAACTCGATTTGGGCATTCATGCTGCGCATCTCCGCATCGGCCCAACGCTGCAACGCGTCGTGAACCGACGGCTCCAACCGCAACAAGTATGCCTTCCTCTGCGCCATCCTATCTCGGTTTATTGATACAGCGTGCCGGTGTTCACCACCGGTTCCACGCCGCGTTCGCTGCACAGCACCACCAGCAGATTGCTGACCATCGCGGCCTTGCGTTCTTCATCCAGATCCACCAGCTTCAACTTGCTGATCTGATCCAGGGCCATCTCCACCATGCCCACCGCGCCTTCCACGATCTTCTGCCGGGCCGCGATTACGGCGCCTGCCTGTTGCCGGCGCAGCATCGCGCCCGCAATCTCCGCCGCATAGGCCAGGTGGCTGATACGGGCCTCGATCACCTCGATGCCGGCTTTGGCCAGCCGCTCCTGGATCTCGTGCTGCAGCCGGTCGGCGATCTCCTTCAGCGACAACCGCAGCGAGATCTGCTGCTCTTCGTGCGCATCGTAAGGGTAACTGGTGGCCAGGTTGCGGACCGCCGCTTCGCTCTGCACGTGCACGAAATGCTCGTAATCGTCCACATTGAAGACCGCTTCGAAGGTCTCCACGATCCGCCACACCACCACCGCCGCAATCTCGATGGGATTGCCGTCGTGATCGTTCACCTTCAGCTTGGTGCTTTCGAAGTTGCGGATGCGCAGCGAGAGCCGCCGCCGGCTGGTCAACGGATTCACCCACCAGAAGCCCGCGTGCTTGATGCTGCCTTTGTAAACCCCTAACAGGGTCAGGACCTTGGCCTGGTTCGGGTTGACGACGGTCAACCCGGCGAAGCAGAAACTGTCCACGGCGGCGACGAGCAGCAAAGCCCCCATCTGCCACCAGGTCCTCGCCCTCGCGGACAGAATCACGCCCGCCAGGCTGCCCAGGAACACCACAATCAGAACCGCGAGCATCAGCCAACCCGAGGCCGCGCGGATCTCTTTTTCTCCAGTCATATGCAGTTCCTTTCCACTGCTAGCATTATGATATCACTTTGATAGCTGCTGTCAAGGAAAATGCGCAGAACTTACCCCAAGATACTGTAAATAAACGAGGTTCTGGCTTGTCGATCAGGCTGATCCCGCGGGGCGCAGCGCCAGGTACCGTCCGGCTGCCGGCGCAGCTCACGATCACTTCCTCGATCGTCGCCGTCTGCGAGATGCTGCTGAATTGCGGGAAGAAGTGGCGGTACATGGCTTCGACGGCGCGCGTCCTCTTATCGGTGGAAGCCCGGGCGGCAGGAACACCACGTCCTCCGTCACCAGCGCCGCCGCGATCAGGTCACGAGCCTCGCCCCCGCATGATTACTCCGTTCCGCCGCCCGTGGTAGCTTACAAAGAGAGAGCCGCATGATCCGACCCTGCCCCAATTGTGGCGCCAACAACCGCGTTCCCGCCAAACACCTGTCCGACACGGGCCGTTGCGGATCCTGCAAAGCCGCCTTGCCGCCCGTCTCCGAGCCGATCGAAGTGGATGCCGCGCAGTTCGCCGAGATCACCCGCGAAGCCAAGGTGCCCGTCCTGGTGGACTTCTGGGCGCAATGGTGCGGCCCCTGCCGGATGGCGGCGCCGGAAGTGCATGAGTTCGCCCATGAGATCGCCGGGCGGGGATTGGTCCTCAAGGTCAACACGGAGGACTACCCAACCATCGCCGCGCAGTTCCGGGTACAGGCGATCCCGTATTTCGTGCTGTTGCGCGGAGGCATCATCCTCGCCGAGCGGACAGGCGTGGTGCCGCGCGCGGAAATGCGGCGCTGGTTCTCCGACGCGGCGTGAGCATTCGCGTAAGGCTCACGCCAGTTGATAGACCTTCGCCTCCCAGGCGAAGATCGGCTCGCGCCCTACCTGGTCCGGCCGCACGTCCCGTTGCTGCGGCACCTCCCGCCAGTGCCGCCCCGGAGGCGTAACCGGCCAGTTCGGCACCACGTACTCGGCAGCCGGGTCGGTCAGGCCGTTGGGCGTGGCGAAGTCCGAGAAGTTGGCCACCACCACTACCGGATCCTGCCCCGCCGCGCCCCGTTTCCAGACCAGCACGCGCTTGTTATCGTTGAAGTCCACGTGAATGAAATCGGTGTCGTTCACGCTGAGCGCGTCTGCGCCGGTGCGGAGCTGGACCAGCCGCGCGACATATTGAAAAATGTCCTGCCGGAACGGCTGATCCAGGCGCGAGAAATCCACCGGGTCCACCTCCTTGCCGCCCTGTTCGGTCACGTTGCCGTTCGCGTCGAACACGTCGTGCTGGTCGGCGAATTCTTCCCCCGCGAGTATCATGGGGATGCCCACCGCGGTCAGCAGGCAGGCAAACGCCAGCTTGATGCGCTTGCCGATGTCGTCGCCCTGGAAGCCGGACTTGCTCAGCATGGTGAACAGCCGCTCTTTCTGGAAACCTTCCACGTCGTGCGAGGTCACATATAGGATGGCCTGCGCGCCGTCGGAGAAACCCAGGTTGCGGCAATCGATCAGCCGCCGGATGCTCTGCTCGAATGTTTCTCCATCTTTGCTCTGGCCCAGAATCGCGGGACGCAGCCGGCGCAGGAATTCCTCGTTCCACAGCCCGTCCAGCCGGTTCTGCGTCAGCAGGGCGAAGGGAAGCGTCAGTTCCTCGCCCACCACCAGGAAACGCGCGTCCGCGCCGGCGCCGAGCCCGGCCGCCTGCCATCGCTCCAGAAAAAGGGCGCGCGCGCGGTCCTTGTAGGCCTGGATGAAATCCCAGCTGGCGACATTTTCCACGCTGTCCATGCGGACGCCATCGACGCGGAAGTCGCGCATCCAGCGCGTAATGTAGGAGTACAGCAGGGCGCGCGCCGGTGCATCCTGCGTGACGCCGCCGCCGATGGGATCGTACATCGCGCTCGCGAGCGGCCTCGCATAACGGAACAAAGTGCTGCCGAAGCCGTTCCGGATATCCTGGTGTCCGTCGCTGCGCCCGGACGTAAGCGCATCCGGATCTCCGGGCGCCTGGCTGGCGTCCTCCAGACAGAAGTCGTCGAAGTCGATCCACTGATTGGCTTCGTTCCGCGCAAATGCCATCACCACGTCGATGAAGAATCGAATGCCGTGTTGATGGCACGACTCCACCACAGCCGCCAGATCGGCGTTGGATGTGGGAGCCGCCTGGCCGTCCGGAAAACCCAGTTCCCAATCCGGCGCGAGGTAATGGGCCGTGTCATAACCCCACGTGCGCTTGAAGAAGCTGTCCGCCGCCGGCAGCAATTCGAGAGCATTGACGCCCAACTCGCTCAGGTAAGAGCGGCCCTTCTCGAGTACCGACAGTCCCGCGAAATTGGCGCCTTCCGCATTCTCGTCCACCAGGCCCAAAACGTCCTTGAACGTGCCCACGGCGCGTTCCCGTCCGCCGGTCTCCCCTACACTGGTCCAGGCCGTGGGCAATTCGTAAATCACCAGGCGATTGTTGGGCGGAAGCGTGTCGGGCGCCGGATCGTGCGGAAACGCGGCTACCTCTCCTGCCGGATCCACCGCGGACAGCGCGCCGTTCGCCATCCGGATCACGGCGGCCGGCTGCGGGTCGTCGGACGGGTCAAAGCCAGTTGGTATCTCCGACAGGACGCGCCAGTCTACGGTGGTCGCCAACGGGTCCGTGACCAGTACCGTGCTGCCCGCGGGACGATCCGGATGCGTGTTATCCACGCGATACCAGTAATGATAAATGCCGTCCGGCAAACCGGTATCCCGGGCGGCCAGAGCCCAGAGGCCGGGAGTATCTCCCGAGGTGGCCAGGGAAAGCTCCGCGCGATTGCCGACCACGTTAGGATTTCCAGCCTGGAAACTGCCGATTACCAGCGCGGGAGCGGTGGTGTCCGCATTGGGACGCCATAGCGTGAAATGCGTTTTGCGGCGATCGAGAAGGTCGGCGGGAAGCATGCATATACCTCTTCTTACTTATTGTGAGCGAACCGCGCGATTCGTTACTATGCCGGCGCCGCCCGGCCTATTGGATGGTCACCGTAACCACGTTGGCCTGCTGGCCATCCGCCGCCACGACAATATTCAAGCTTCCCTGCCCCGCCAGCGCTTGCGGCAGCGGGCCGATGTTGACTTGATCCTCTCCGGCCCAACCCGGCGCGGGTCCGGCGTACAGGACCGGTACCGTCAGGCTGCCGACCGTCGCGGTGACACTCTTGGCGCTGCGCAGACCCGTGCCGTAAATCTCCAGGTAGACCTGTTCGTTGGACGATCCCAGGCTGACGGGCAAAGCGACCACACTTCCGTCCGCGACCTGGTACACCGGCTGTAACGGCTGCTGCGTACCCGAAATCACCGGCAGCACCCAGGCCGCGACCAATCCGGCGGCGTTCAGCTGGAAGATGCCCGGCGAGACGCTGCCGATCGAAATGGTGGTGGACTGCGTGGTTCCATTCTGATTCTTGATCGCCACCGTGGCCGCCCCGGTGGCCGTGCCGGCCGGAATCTCGAAGTTGATCTGGGTGCCCGAAATGTAGAAAAGCGGAGCTTGGCGCGCGGCGCCGGCTGAATCGGTGACCGTCACCATGTTGCCATCGATCGATGTCGGCAACGGCACGGTCTGCGCCGACGCGGTTTCGCCGGCGAGGTCTGTGCCATATACCGCCACGATGGACTCCGCGGCGAAAGGTTCGACCTGTCCGGCGGTGGCCAGCTTGACTGCCGGCGGAGCGTTGGCCGCGATCTTGGCGACGAAGCCGTTGCCGTATTGGCAGCACGCGCCATCGCTCGAAGCGGTCTGGAAGGCGCCGGGCGTGGTGACCAGGTCCGGTCCGTTCGTGTTGCCGGCCACGTAGATGTTGCCCGCGGCATCCACTGCCAGCCCCGCCGGACTGGTGGTATTGAGCCCGTTCGATCCGATGGTTGTCGAGAACAGCAACTGCGAGCCGGTAGGATCCAGTTCGGCGATCAACAACTGCTGGTTCCCGGCGGCGGGGGTGGGCTCCACGGGATTGATCGTGGGGAAGCCCGCCCCGCCTCCATTTTGGGCGATGATGTAGACGTTCCCGTGCCCATCCAATTGGATGGGGCCGGTAAAGAATACGGCGTCGCTGGCATCGGGCTTGGCGTCTCCTACATAAGTGGACCAGAGGATGGCGCTGGCGGACGGATTCAGCTTGGTCACGTGGGCCGCCGCGCAGTTCTGCCCGTTCGGCCCGCAAACGGTACCGTAAGCGCCGGACGTCACCGGAAAATCCTTTGAATTGGTATATCCGGCGACATAGGCATTGCCGGCACTATCGATGGCGATGCCGCTGAGGTAGTCGTTGAGGTTGTGAGTTTGGCCGCCAAGGTAGGTGGCGTAGACCAGGGATGGCCCACCGGCGGATGGGACCGGGCTGAACTTCGCGACGTAGCCGCGGTCAGACAGCACGTACATTCCCGTAGGATCGAGAGGCGCGCCGCTGGGCTGAACCACGCCGGCGGTGGTCGGCAGCCTGCCGGCCTGCGTCTCGCCGATCAGATAGAAATACCCGTTGGCATCCACCGCCACGCCGGTGCCATACGTACCGCCGCAGCCATTCTCGCAGGCGGTGTTCAAATCGCCGAAGAGAGTGGAATAGAGCAGGTGAGCGCCGGTGGGATCGAACGCGGCGGCAAAGGCGTATTGAGCCGATCGTCCGCCAGTCAGGTCTCCGCCGATCACCGCGCCGCTGGTAGTTGGAAAGCAGCCTTGAAACGCAAAAGACGTCGAGCAGTACTCCGACTCGTTGCCGGCAATATAGGCCCGGCCGGCGCCATCCACTGCCACGGCAGTGGCGTAAGCCGACCCGTTGCCGCCCAGAAATGTCGAATAGACCAGGCCGGTTCCGGCGGAATTCAGCTTGGTCACAAATGCCGACGTGTATGCCGAGTTGCAGCCTGCGCTATAGGGCGGGCCTTGATTGGTTGGAGCGGGAGAGCAGACCGTCTGGTACGCCCCGGAAGTAACCGGAAAATCGATCGAGTTTGTCTGGCCGGTCACATAGGCACTGCCGCTGGCGTCCACCGCGATGGCGTAAGCATAGTCCGACCCGCTGCCGCCCAGATAGGTCGAATAGACCAGCGAGCTGCCATCCGGGCTGAACTTTGTCACAAAGGCCGACGGCCATTTGCCGGGACTGACGCTCTTGGGCGGAGGCGCGCTTTGATACGCGTTGACGGCCGGGAAGTCCACCGAGTAGGTGTAACCCGTCACATAGGCACTGCCCGCGCTGTCTACCGCGAGACCCTGCGACGCACCGACATTCAGGAGACCGGGGCCCATCGGCAGGCCGATACTGTCGGTGCTGCTGCCGCCAAGATAGCTGGCGTAGCTGAGCACGGGATCGATGATCAGGGCCTTGGAATGGTCGTAGCTGCCCAGCCGGAAGCGGACCCGGTTCCCGGACACGGCGAACGCAGCCTCCACGCTGGCCTGCTGTTCTCCGTTCATCTGGTACACCACCGGCTTCTTGAAGACCGCCGGACCGTTGGGCATATTCAGAACCAGGTTGCCCGCCGCGTCCACGCCGGCGCGGGCGCCCTTGATCCGCCAGGCGATGCGGCTGGGGTCGGCCCCGGGCGCGACCACGAAGTCGTACTCCAACTGGCGCTGATTCCCGTAAAAGACCAGGTCCACGCCGGGATAAATCCGGGCATACTTGACCTTTCCATAGGTTGGGATGCCGGCCCGCCACTTCTCCGGGTCGTTGCCGATGAAGTAGCTCACCACGCCGGGCCGCGGATCGAGCGCGGTTGCTTCGACTCTGCTATTCGCCCCGATCAGGCTCATGTGCAGGGCGGCGGCGGACGCCGGCTGTTGCCGCTCCAGGGTGAGGACGACCTTGCCTGAGCTGAGATAGACCGCGTAACCGGCGCCGTGCGAGAGAAATTGAACTTCGGAAGCAGCTTGCCCCCGGTTGGGCTCGAAACTCAGGGGCGCAGCCAGGAGCTTCGCCGGCGAACTGTTGCCCCACAGGGCCGCTGAACAGCGAGACCCGCTTGCGCCAAAAGAGAGCCAAACGAGCGCGAGCGCCAAAAACTCCCGCCAGTGGCGCACCTTCGGCCCAATCGAAGAGTTTTCATTTGTCATGATGGCTGTCTCCTGTCTCTGGAAGCTGGGGTGCTCCGATTCCAGGCCACAACTCAGAATACTATAACAAGGGCCTATTATCTTAATATTTTTTGCGGACGCCATTGGTGCGGTTTTTGATCGAAAATGGACGGAGATGCAGCGTGGGGATGACCTTTTCGAGGATGAGTTCCTGGCTTCGCTCTACGATCGCTTCAATCCGTGGGCAGCGGGTGACGACTTCTATCTCGGCCTGGCCCGTGAGACCGGCGGCCGGGTTCTCGATCTGGGATGCGGCACCGGCACGCTGGCCTGCCGTATCGCGATGGAAGGTCTGAGCGTCACGGGCGTAGATCCCTCGGCGGCCATGTTGCAGGTCGCCCGATCGCGTCCGGGAGGCGATCGCGTCGATTGGATTCAGACCGCCGGGCAGGCGCTCGATTCTCCGCTGCGCTTCGATCTGATTTATATGACCGGCCATGCATTCCAAGCCCTTTTGACCGACGACAACGTCCTCGGACTCCTGCGAGCTGTGCACCGGCACCTCGCTGAAGAGGGCCGATTTGCTTTTGAGACACGCAACCCCGCGCGAAAAGCCTGGCTCTCCTGGACACCGGACCGGCGCAACTGCATCGCCACCGTCGAACACGGCCGCATCGAGGAGTCCCGCGCCGCGGTAGCCGACGGCGAAACAGGAATCGTGGACTTGACGAACTACTACCGGTTCGTTGACCGGGGCAAAACAGTGGCCGGCCATACCCGCCTGCGTTTCCTCGATCCGGATCGCCTGCACCAGTTTTTGCGCGCGGCGCGGCTAACGCCGCAGGTCTGGTATGGCGACTGGGATCGCACGCCACTGACTCCGGCCAGCCCGGAAATCATCGTGGTGGCGGCTCGTGACTCGGAGCCATCGTAAGAGGCCGGCTACTCCGCGCCGCGGCGGTAGTCGTGCTGTATCTTCTTGAAGTTCGCCGGCACTTCGAACATCGAGGGGTCCACCGGCGCGGCGGAGAAGTCCTTCAACTCCGTGGTCATTTCAAGGAGCGCGCCGGGAGCGCTTGCCGCATCGTCCTGGCTCGGGGGCGGCGACTGTTGTGTCTGCTTCTTCCGTCCCAGGCCGAAGCGGCCGCCCAGCGCGCTACCGAGCGCGCTGCCAACCGAAGGCTTGTCCGACTGCTGCTGCGGAGCGCCCTGCGGTTGATCGGAACGGTCCACCGGGGCGGTGCCCTCGCCTCCCATCACGGTGGTCTGGAAAACGGGTATGCCGTCCAGCTTGGCGGACTCCTTTTCGATCTCCGCCATTCCCCGTTGCACGTCCGGGCGGCTCATGAACATCCCGCCGCCGGGCGTCCAATTCAGCTTCTCGGCCAGCCGCCGATGAAAGTCCCTGACTTCCGCGTAACCCGGTACCTGCGGAGCGATCCAGCTATCCGCGGTGATCACCATGGAACCCTGCTGGCCGCTTTTCTTATCGGTGCCTTCCATGGTCATCTTGAGCACCATCTCGGTGGCTTGCAGGCCGGCGATCTGCTTGGTCTTGCCGGTTTCGTTGGCGGAGACCTTGAAGTTCACCTCGCCATCCTTGTTCTGATGCATTTTCTCGGACATCTCCTGCATCATCTGTTTCATTTCGTCGAACGTCATGACGGAATAAGTCTGCTTCTGCAGATCGATGCTGGTGATGGTCTGGCTCGCCAGATCGATCACCGTAGCGTGTTGCGGGGTGCGATGCACCATTCTGTCGCCCTTGATGGCGACCGTACTCTGGATCGGCTCGCCGGCCTGACGGGCCTGCTTGGAGAACACGCCCGCCACCTTCATGGCGGAAACCAGCGCTCCGCCTGTAATCCGAGTGGTCTCCTGATAGCTGAAATCCGCCAGCAAAGGTAATGCCGCGAACGCGGCGAGCGCGGCCATTCCCATCGCTCTTCGAGACATGATCTTTAACTCCTTTCCGAAGTCCCCATCGTAGGACACGTGTACACAATGCGCAAAATGAGGTGTATTCCTGAGGTGCGGGTTAACGGAGGTCAATGGCGCATGCAGACTGGGTATAATACGCGGGAGAACGCAATGGCATTGTTCAATTCCGATAGATCCTATTCATGCTTCGTTGCCACGCTGGCGATGTTGTTCGCCGTCACGGCGCCCGCATGGGCCCAGGGCCGGCCCAATTCCGCCGAACACGCAAGCACATCGTGCGCCGGCGACAGCGGTCTGAAGTTGCCCGCAGGTTTCTGCGCGACGGTTTTCGCCGACAACATCGGTCACGCCCGCCACATGGCGGTGAGCCCGAGCGGAGTGCTGTATGTCAACACATGGTCGGGAGCCTACTACGGCTCCGAGAAGCCGCGTGAAGGGGGCTTCCTGGTCGCCCTGCAGGATAAAACCGGGACGGGGAAGGCGGACGTTATCGAGCGCTTCGGCGAAACCGCGCAGTCCGGGGGCGCCGGCGGTACCGGTATCGGAATTCACAACGGATGGATTTACGCCGAGATCAACGATCGCATCGTGCGCTATGCATTGCCGCCGGGCAAGCTGATTCCGCAGAAACCACCGGAAACCATCGTCTCCGGATTGCCCTTGGGAGGCGATCACCCGATGCACCCGTTTCTCATCACCCCGGACGGGTCCATGTACGTAGACGTAGCGACCGCGACCAACGCCTGCCAGCCGAAGAACCGGCAGCCTGGAATCCCCGGCGCGAACCCGTGCACGGAACTGTTAACGCGGGGCGGGATCTGGCGGTTCAGCGCCGACCGCACCAACCAGGTCTTCTCGCCGGCCCAGCGGTTCGCCACGGGCATTCGCAATGCCGAGGGCTTCGCCCTCGACGCCGCCGGGCGTATTTTTGTGACGCAGCATGGACGGGACCAATTGCACTCGAACTGGCCCAGCCTTTACAAACCCTTCGAGGAAGCCACGCAACCGGCCGAAGAGCTGATGCTGCTCGAGTCCGGCGGCGATTATGGCTGGCCCGAATGCTACTACGATACGGCCAGGAGAATGCTGGTGCTGGCGCCCGAATACGGCGGAGACGGGGCAGGAAAGGTCGGCGTTTGCGCCGGCAAGACCGGCCCCGTGGCCGCTTTTCCCGCGCACTGGGGACCCAACGCGGCGGTATATTACGACCAAAAACAGTTTCCGGCCCGCTATCGCAGCGGCGTGTTCATCGCTTTCCATGGCTCCTGGAATCGGGCGCCTTATCCGCAAGGCGGGTACAACGTCGTCTTTCAGCCGCTGGCAGGCGCGCGGGCCGCGCGCGGCTGCGAGATTTTTGCGGATGGTTTTGCCGGGCCCACGGTGACTCCGGAGGGCGCCTTGCACCGGCCCTCGGGGCTGGCCGTCGGACCCCATGGATCGCTGTATGTTTCGGATGACATTCGCGGGCGCGTATATCGGATCGTTTACCGGGGCGGCGGCGAGGCCCGCGGAACGCCCTGCCCCAGTATCTCGCAGCCGCCTGGCGATCTCGTCGAAACTCAGGCCAAACCGCCCGAGGGAACCAATGGGGACGCGGGCGCCGCGGCCAACATGCCCGTTCCCAAAGGAGCGACGCGCGCGATGATCGCGCTGGGCGATCGCATCTACCACGGCCAGGTTGGCGGAGCCACCTGCGTCGGCTGTCACGGCGCGAATGCCACCGGCACACCGCTCGGGCCGGGACTGACGAACCACAAATGGCTGTGGAGCGACGGCAGTTATGCAGCCATCCTGAAAGTGATCGCCGACGGCGTTCCCCAACCCAAAAAATACCGGAACGCGATGCCGCCCCTGGGTGGAGCGTCGCTCACTTCCGGGCAGGCATCCGCCCTGGCGGCATACGTCTGGAGCCTCAGTCACCGGACCGCGGGAAGCAAATGAGCGCGGAACGTCAGCTGTAGAACCAGTCATGAAGACACGGTTAACCGGAGTCGCGTTTGCTTTGACGGTTGTGGCGGCTGTCTACTTACTCGTCTGCCCAACCTACTCCGGCTTCCTGCACGGGCGCCACACGCATGCCACGGCGCTCGAAGTCAACGGCCCTTACGTCCTGATTCCGATTTTGTTTCCGGCTCTGACGGCGCTGATACCTTTGCTGTTCCGGAAACAAGCGTGGCGGGTCATGGCGACGATTCTGATCTGGGGATTCGCCCTGCTTGGCGGCTTCACTAGCCGCTTGTGCGGGACATGAAACGGTTCGGACCGCCGCCGTCACCATACAGAGAGAACTTACACCGCGGCCAATGGCACAAGCCGGTCCGGTCGGATTCTCGAGGAAAGATTATGATGCAAAGAGTATCGCCATGCCTGATCGCGCTGGCTCTGGGCGGCGTTCTCCTGGCGCCTTCCGCCGCTGCGCGATCCCACAAGCACAAACCCAAGCCGCCGGCGGATTTCGCCTACTACATGCTGGTGCTCTCCTACGCGCCCGACTTTTGCGACCAGTCTGGCGTTCCGAAAGATCCGCGTGAATGTGGCACCGGCCGCCATGTCGGATTCGTGGTCCACGGCCTCTGGCCGCAAGGTGAAAGCGCGCGGGGTCCGGAGAATTGCGGATCAGCCAGCCCGGTCTCGGACGCCATCGTACAGGCCACGCTTTCCTACATCCCCACCGAATCCCTGATTCAGCACGAATGGAAAGCCCATGGCAGTTGCAGCGGGCTGAGCGCCGCCGATTATTTTGCGGCGCTGCGAAAGGCGCGTGACTCCATCACCCTGCCGCCCGAACTGAATCAGCCATCCGAAACGCTGCATCTCTCCCCCGGCGAGATTGAGACGAAGGTTGCCGGGGCGAATCCTGGGCTGCCGGCGGAGTCCGTCCGGACCTCCTGCTATCGCGGCGGCGAACTGCAGGAGGTCCGGATCTGTTTCGATAAAGATCTCGCGCACCTCACGCCGCGGGCTTGCGGTCCGAGCGCCGGTGAATGCAGCGGGACGAGTGAGACGATGTTACCCGTGCAATAGTCTTGCAGGCAGGTTCGGCTCAGTCGCCCGGTTGGCGCGCGGCATCCGCCTTCGCGGCCGGGCGGATGTTCTGGTTGACGCGGAAGAAGTTCTCCGGATCGTACTTCGCTTTAACGGCCGCCAACCGCTGGTAGTTACCGCGGTAAGTCGCGCGGATCCGGTCCTCGCCTTCCTCCATCATGAAATTCAGGTACGCGCCGCCGGAGCCGAACGGATGCAGAGCCTCATAATACGCCCGGGCCCAGTCGACAATCTTGTCGCGGTTCGCCGGATCGGGGTCCACCCCCACGATCACCTCGCTCCACACCGCATCGCGGTGCGCGAAGGCTGTCTCGCTCTCGCCCACGCGATTCGCCTTCCCGTTTACGGGATATAGATGCATGGTGGATTGCCAGGTGGGCAGGCGGGAGCCGTGCTCCAGATGCAGGGCAATAGCCTCGTCGCTGAGTTCTTTGAAGAAATCCGCCTTCCAGTACCATTGCAGGCCGGGGGGATACACCGCATCGAACAAGCTCTGGAGCATCGGAAACGGCATGGGCATAAACAACTCGAAAGCCGGCTGCCGGTAATCGCGAATCGGCTGCAGGATGGCATTCGCCTGCTCCAGCGGCCCCTGATAGCACCAGACGATGGCGCACATTTTCCGGAGATGCAGCGCTTCGGGGAACGGCGGTCCCGGCGGTACGGTCATCATGGCGAAGAACCCGTTCATTTCCTCGGGCGCCTGCGTGATGAATTCCCGGTACCGCTTCATCACGTCCGCCGCATCTTCGAGATTCCAGAGCATCGGTCCCGCGCAAACCACGTTGACCGGTTGCGCTTCGAACAGGAACGAAGTCACGACTCCGAAGTTCCCCCCACCGCCGCGCACCGCCCAGAACAGGTCGGGATTCTCGTCCGCGCTGGCCACCACGAAGCTGCCGTCCGCCAGTACCATGTCGACCGACTGCAGATTGTCGATCGTCAGCCCGTACTTGCGCGTCACGTGGCCCATGCCTCCGCCCAAGGTCAAGCCGGCCACGCCCGTGGTAGAGATGATGCCGGAGGGCACGGCCAACCCGAAAGCATGCGTGGCGTGGTCCACGTCGCTCCATGTGCAACCGCCGCCAACCCGAACCGTCCGTGAGGCAGGGTCCACCCTGACGTAGCGCATGGGTGCCAGATCGATGACCAGGCCATCGTCGCAGACCCCCAGGCCGGCGGCGTTGTGCCCGCCACCGCGGATGGAAACCTGCAGCCCGTTGGCTTTGGCCATCTTCAGGGCCGCGATCACGTCGGCCACGTCGGCGCACCGGGCGATCAGCGCCGGCCGGCGGTCGATCATGCCGTTGTAGACCTTCCTTGCCTCGTCATACCCGGTATCTCCCGGAGCGATTATGGCCCCCCGGAACTGGCCGCGAAATTCGGTGATAGCTTCTTGTAGGGACATTCTGTGTTTCTCCTCTGAGGGCGCGCGTGCGTTTTTCGCGCCGTATATTACCACTTTGACTCGGGAGCCGTTCTAGGAGCGTTCCGTAGCGCTGGATGCAAGCGTTCCGCCCGCCAGGATTTTCAATTTTTGTTCAAAAGCCAACGAACCCGCCAGGCGCGCGGCCTCGACACCGCGCCCGAAGCTGGCCCGCGCCGATGCCGTATTCCCCTGGAGGGCGAGCAGTTCGCCCTGGACGCGATGCAACTCCGCCAGGCACCACAGTTCGCCGTTCTTGCTGGCGAACGCGAAACCGTTGGAGACGCTGGCCAGCCCTTCACCGGCCAGCCCGGCTCGTCCCATGGTCTCCGCCTGCAGGGCGAGGTAGTAGGGCAGCCGGAGTTCGGCGCCCAAAACGCGCAGGGCATCCAAACCCGCGCGAACTTGCTGCAAGCCCCGGGCGGCCTCGCCCTCCGCGGCGATGGCCCAGCCGGTCACAATATTTCCCATCGCCAGGTAATAAGCGAAGCCGTACTTGCTACAGACGGCCAGCGCCTCCTGCCCGTATTCGAGGGCCGTACGGCTCGCTCCCTGGAAGGCGTGCAGCAGGGCGGCGTAGTCGAGTGCGATCGCCAGGCTGAAGGGGTCGGCGATGCGATTCGCCAGCGCGATGGCTTCCGCGGCGTGAGAGCCATAGTCGCCATCCTGCCGGTGCCAGGAGGTGTGGGCCAGATAACAGCGGCAGAATACGCCCAGGTTCGGCCCGGCGAACAGGGCCAGCACGGATCCTCCCGAGTCGTCGCCCGCGGCGATGGCGGCGGAGATCTGGCGCCGCGATTCTTCGATCCGGCCGAGATGAAACAGGCTGGTCCCCAACAGGAAGTTGCCGGCCATCATCAGTCCGGGAGCCGGATCCCGTTCCGCCGCGGCCAGAAATTCGAGGCTGAACTGCCGGGACTTCTCCAGGTCGCCCCGGACGGCGTCAAACACCCAGGCGCCGCTTAAGATGGCGAAGATATGCCGGTCCCCGAAGCGCCTGGATAACTCCAGCGCGCGATGGTACGTCTCGCCGACTTCGCCGGCGGAGTATCCCGCGGTAGTTACCAGCGCGGGGCCCAGCGTCGCGAGCAGGTCGAGTTCCTGCGTGAGTTGACGTTCCGATTCGGGCAACTCCCGGCACAACGCCAGGGCGCGCCGCAGCAGGTCCGCCGCTTCGGTCTCCGCATACCGCTGGCGAGCATAGGCCGCCGCGCCCTGATAATGTGCGATGGCCTCGGCCGCCATTCCGGCCTGCTCGAACTGCGAGGCAATCTGGCCGTTCCAGCCTTCGATATCGGCGGCGTGGACTTCGGCCAGGGCGCGCGCCACGCGCCGGTGCAGATATCGCCGCCGCACCAGGGTGAGCTCGGCGCAGGCCACCTCGCGCAGCCGGTCGTGCGTGAAGTCGTACTCGGAAGGGCCCCGGCTTTCGATGATCCGCCGGCGCCAGAGCTCGTCCAGTGCCAGGGACAGGCTCTCCTCGTCCCAGTCCGTGGCCTTCTGCAGTAGTTCGAACGAAAAGGGACGCCCGATGATACTGGCCAGGCCGGCGAGCTCGTAGGAGGCCGCCGTTAGCTGTCCCAGGCGCGCCGCGATCACGGCATGCACGCGTGTGCTATACAGCCCGGCGCGCACCGTCTCCAGCACGAACAGGGGATTGCCCCGGGTGGCGTGGAAGATCTCTTCGAGCCTCCCCATCTCCAACGGCCCGGCGGATTCGAGGCGAGCCAGGGCAGCGGTCTCGTCGGCGTTGAAGGGTTGGAGCGGAATCTCCAGTACCGTCCCCGACTGCCGCAGCGCGGTGATGAAGCGGGTGAACGGGTGTTCGCGTCCGGTTTCTTCGGCCCGCACCGTTCCCAGCAGCAGAACGTGAGCCGCGGCGGGCGAGGTCAACAAAGCGTTGAGCCATTCGAACGAATCGGAATCGCACCATTGGACGTCGTCCAGGTAGAGCAAAAGGGGCTTGCGGCAGTTCCCGACGGCGCCGCTGATGGCTTCGTAGAAGCGGAGCCGCTGCCAGTTCTCGGCGAGGGGGCTGGGTTGTCCGGGAGCGGCGGCGGCCGCCGACGGCTCCCGAATCTCCGGGACCAGCCGTGCCAGCTCGGCCATCTGCGCGGGTTTCAGATTCGGCCAGCCCGCCCGTACGGCATCCGAACGAAGCCACTCGGCGACCGGCGCGTAAGACACCTGCCCCTGGCCGGCGAAACAGCGGGCCCGGGCCGCCGCGTGTCCCTGGCGTACGCATGCCTGGTATAACTCGTCGGCGAGCCTGCTCTTGCCAATTCCAGGCTCGCCCGAGATCAAGGCTACCCGGGGACCCGCCGCGGCTGCGGATTCCCAGGCGGAGGTCAGTTGTTCCCACTCCCTCGCGCGCCCGATCAGCGCCCGCACGGTTTCGAGTTGCGACCCCGGCTTCGCTGCCGCGGCTGCGGATGTCTGCCCGGCAACCGTGCCGGCCGCTGGTTGCGCTTTGAGGATCCGTTCAAACAGTTCCACCGTAGCCGGACCCGGCTCCACGCCCATTTCGCGCCGCAGGACGCGCATGCACTGATGATAGGCGCGCAGCGCGCTGGCCCGGTCCTGGTTGGCGGCATGCAGCCGGATCAGCAGTTGATAGTGCGGTTCGCACACAGGATCGAGCGCCACCAGACGTTCCGCGCACGCGATGGCGGGCGCCCATTCCTGGCGCTCCTCGTACAAAGCGGCCAGCCGCCGGAGGACCTCCGACAGGCGCTTCCGGTAATCGTCGCGAATAGGGATGATCCAGTCGTCGTACAGGCCCGGCAACAGGTCGTCTTCGTAGAGCCGCGCGGCGGCGGCCAGCGACTGGATCTCGCGCGCGGGATCGTTCTCCTGGCGGGCGGCGGCGGCCTCCGCGATGGCCCTCCGGAACTCGACCACGTCGATGACACAACCTGGGTCCTCGCGCCACCGAAGGGCCAGATGAGTTGTCTCCAGCAGGTCGCACTCAGCCGGCAACGCCCGCTTCAGATGATGGATCAATTGCCGCAAATTGGTCCGCGCCTGCGATTCGCTGGAGGCGGGCCACAGCGAAAAAGCCAGGTGTTCGCGCGGCTGGGGCGCACCCTGGTGCAGGACCAGATAGGCCATCAGCGACTGGAGACGGCTGGTGTTGACAGCCGTGACCGGATGCCCCTCGAAGCTGATCCGGAGATTCCCTAAGAGCTTGATCCGCATGAGTGCCTGTTTCGGTAGTGTACAACTTCAAGACCTCGCCGGGCCCGGGGCGGCACAGCGGCGAGCTCATGCGGTCAAAGATGGAACTCCAGGATGTCCTCGTCCTGGATGACGTGCTGCCGTTCCACCATCATGCCGTCGTGGCCGCCGTCGCGCCGATAGAGGCGCGCGAAACGCAGGTGCTCGGCAAAATCCTTGTGGACCTGCCGGGCGGCATCCAGCACGGTGGCGCCCCGTCGCAGCACGTAGGGCTTGTCCAGCTCCGCCTTCTTCCCGGGCGCCTTGGTATAGGCCCGAACCACGTCGAGCAGGTCGAAGACCGCGCGCGCAAAACCGGCGAGACCCTGGCCGCTGGCGGCCGAAACCGGGATGGCCCGGTAGCGCTCGCGGAAAAGATCGGCCAACGCTGCGAAGTTGCCGGCCGCACCGGCCTGGTCCACCTTGTTGCAGGCCAGCAGACGCGGCGGCGGCAGATGCCAGTCGCGCAGGTCGGCCTCGATGAGCTCGATCTCGTCCAGATCTTCGGCATCGTTCACGTCCACCACCAGCACGCTCGCATCGGCGTGGCGAACAGTTTGCGGCAACCAGGGTTCGGTGAACTCGGCGGAGATGGGCGGCAGGTCGATGAGCTGAATGGGAACGTTCTCGAAGTGCATCATGCCCGACGTGGGCAGGCGAGTCGTGAAAGGAAAATCGCCGACCTCGGGATGGGCGTGGGTGAGCACGCCGACCAGGCTCGATTTGCCGGAGTTGGCCGGTCCCAGCAGAACCACTTGCCCGGCCCCTTCCCGCGGCACCAGGTAGAATGGCACGGCGTGGCTGGCACCCTTCTTCTGCGATTCCTTGCGCGCCTGCGAAAGCCGGCGGCGGATATCCGCCTGCATCTTTTCCGTGCCCTTGTGTTTGGGCAGAGTGGCGAACATCTTCTCCAGCGCGGCGATCTTCTCGGGGGCCGTGTGCGCGGACCGGTATTCAGCTTCCGCCGCCAGGTACTCGGGACCGAGGTTGGCAGGCATGTCAGTCCTGGCCAGAATCATAACACCGGGCTGGACTGAGCCGGCCCGGTCCTTCCGGGCGGATATGGGAGAATGAAGCCTCATGCGCGGCCGGTCCACCCGAAACCGTTCCTATGTTGCCGGTCTGCTCGGCCTTCTTTTCGCCATCACTTATCTGGACCGTGTCTGCATTTCCGTCGCGGGGCCGCGCATGCAGGAGGACCTGCACATCAACCCCATCGGCTGGAGTTGGGTAACCGGCGTCTTCACCCTGTCCTACTGCCTTTTCGAAATACCCACCGGTTCGCTGGCGGACCGCATCGGGCCGCGGCGCGTGCTGACCCGCATCGTGCTGTGGTGGTCCGCGTTTACCGCGCTGACGGGCTCGGTGACGAGCTTCTATCCGCTGCTTCTGACGCGGTTCTTATTCGGCGCGGGAGAGGCAGGAGCGTTTCCGGGTTCGTCGGTGGTGGTCGCCCGCTGGTTCTCGCCCTGGCAGCGCGCCACCATGTCCGGGGTTACGCTCATGGCCAGCCAGCTGGGCGGAGCCTTGGCGCCTCTCTTGGTGATACCCATCCAGAACCGCTACGGATGGCGCGCTCCGTTCTTTGTCTTCGGTCTGCTGGGTGTCGCCTGGGCTTCGGTCTGGTACATCTGGTTTCGGGATTCGCCCGCGGAGAAGAGCGGCGAGCCGCGGCGCGCGCCGGAGTTTCACTTCTCGGGCGGACATCGCATCCCGTGGCGGCTCATCGGCCGTTCGCAGAGTGCGCTGGCTTTGATGGCCACCGCGTTCTGCTATTGCTACGTGTACAACTTCTACCAAACCTGGTTTCATACCTTTCTGGTGAAAGGGCGGGGATTCCGCGCGGAGACGCTGCTATTGTCGGCTTTGCCATATGCGCTGGCCGCCTGTACGAACCTGGCCGGCGGGGCGGTGAGCGATGCCCTGGTGCGCAGGCTGGGGCTGAAACAGGGCCGGCGAACGCTGGGTGTGGTGGCTCTGACGGCCGCCGGCCTGTTCACCATGGCGGCCATGGTCACGCGGCAGCCGGCTCTCACGGTTGTTTTCCTGGCGCTGGTTTATGGCGCGATCACCTTCCAACAATCCGGAGTATTCGGTGTGTGCCTGGACATCGGCCAGCAGCAGGCGGGAGCGGTGGTGGGCCTGATGAACACCACGGCCCAGGCGGGCGGGCTGCTGGGATCGGTGGCCTATGGCTACATCGTCGCGCGTTTCGGCAGCTATAACGCGCCGTTTGTCCCCATGGCGGCCGTGTTGCTGCTGGGCGCGCTGCTTTGGCTGAAGATCGACGCCACCCAGAAACTGGAGTTCTCGCCGGCCGCGGCGGTTCGGTTATCCTCTTAGTTGTGTCACCCGATCTCCCCTACCGCTCGCGCGCCGTGCGCGCCCTGGTGCTCTTGCACGAGGAATATCTGCGCCGCTTCGTCCAGACCTGGCGGCGGGCCGTGGCGCAGGCGGTGAGCCTGCCGGCCACCGCCGATCCCTCTTACGCCTCGCTGGGCGCATTGGGCCGCCACGTATTAGGTGCGGCCGGCGGATACCTGGCCTGGATCTGCGAGATGCTGCAGTTGCCCGACCCGGAGATCCGGCCGGTCCCTGGCGCCACCGCCATCGTCAACGCCGCCGAAGACTACCTGGAACATGTCCTCGAGCGGTGGCGCGGGGCATTGCTCCGGGGAGTTTCCGACGAACAGTTGGACGCTCCCCAATTCCCCTCGCGATGGCAGACGCTCTACACGATCGACTCGATGCTGGAGCACGCGGTCATGCACCCCATTCGCCACGCGTTTCAATTGGATGAACTGATCGGGAATCGCTAGTCCCGAACATTGACAAAATTTTATATTAGATATAATCTAAAAAGTTCAAATGGATGCCGGAGCGATCAGACGGTCCCTGGAGGACGGCGGACTGCGGTGTACTCCGCAACGCTACGCGGTGATGAAATTCCTGATGGGACAAGCCAATCATCCCACGGCCGCGGAGATCTTCGCCGCGGTGAATCGCGCGGATCCGCGCTCTTCCAGGGCCACCACGTACAACAATCTGCGGGACCTGGTGGAGGCGGGTTTGGTGCGGGAAGTGGCCGTCGAGGGCCGCGCCGCGCGATTCGACGCCAGAGGCATGCGTCATCACCACTTCATCTGCGACCGCTGCGGCGATGTGGAAGACATGGAATGGTACGACGTGCCCCGGCCGGCCTCCCGCTCGCTCGGCAAGCGCGTGGTTCGCGAATGCGAACTGATTTTCCGGGGACTCTGTCAGAAGTGTGCGCCGCGGCAGGCTTCCCGCTAGTCTTATCGCCGTCGTTTTGACTAATTCATAGGAGGATGGAAACATGGATCAAACACTCACCACCGCCACGGGGACGTCGAGCCCCAACGGTCAGGAGCAAAACCCGTCAACCGAAGCCAGGTGTCCGGTAGCGCACGGCGCCCGCAATCGCGCGGCCGTGACGAATGCGGACTGGTGGCCGAACCAACTCAACCTGAAGATCCTGCACCAGCACTCGCCGCAGTCCGATCCCATGGGCCAGGCGTTTGACTATGCGGAAGAATTCAAGACCCTCGACCTGAATGCCGTGATCCGCGACCTGCACGCGTTAATGACGGATTCACAGCCCTGGTGGCCGGCCGATTACGGCCACTATGGGCCTTTGTTCATCCGCATGGCGTGGCACAGCGCGGGCACCTATCGCATCGCCGACGGCCGGGGCGGCGCGGGCTCCGGCTCGCAACGCTTCGCGCCCCTCAATAGCTGGCCGGACAATGTGAACCTCGATAAGGCGCGCCGGCTGCTCTGGCCGATCAAGCAGAAATACGGCCGGAAAATCTCCTGGGCCGACCTCATGATTCTGGCCGGCAACGTGGCGTTGGAGTCGATGGGATTCAAGACCTTCGGCTTCGGCGGCGGGCGCGCGGACGTCTGGGAACCCGAAGAGGACATTTTCTGGGGACCCGAAGGCAAGTGGCTGGCGGACGAGCGCTACAAGGGCGAGCGCGAGCTCGACAATCCTCTGGCCGCGGTTCAAATGGGCCTGATCTACGTGAATCCGGAAGGGCCCAATGGAAAGCCGGATCCGCTCGCCGCGGCGCGCGACATCCGCGAGACGTTCGCGCGCATGGCCATGAATGACGAAGAGACCGTGGCGCTCATCGCCGGCGGCCACACCTTCGGCAAAACCCACGGCGCGGCCGATCCCAGCAAGTACGTCGGGCCGGAACCCGAGGGCGCCCCCATCGAGGAGATGGGCCTGGGCTGGAAGAACACTCTTGGCAACGGCCACGGCGTCCACACGATCGGCAGCGGCCTGGAGGTTACCTGGACCACCACCCCGACAAAGTGGAGCAACAACTATCTGGAAAACCTGTTCGGGTATGAGTGGGAGCTGACCAAGAGCCCCGCTGGCGCCTACCAATGGAAGCCTAAGGGCGACGCGGGAGCCGGCACCGTGCCGGACGCCCACGATCCCTCGAAGCGGCACGCCCCCACCATGCTCACCACGGACCTCTCCCTGCGCATGGACCCGATTTACGCGCCGATCTCGAAGCGCTTCCTCGATCATCCGCAGGAACTCGCCGACGCATTCGCCAAGGCGTGGTTCAAGCTCACCCACCGCGACATGGGGCCGATCTCGCGGTATCTCGGCCCGCTCGTTCCGGCGGAGCCCCAGTTGTGGCAGGATCCTCTGCCCGCAGTCGATCATCCGTTGATCGGGGAGCAGGACATGGCGGCTCTGAAGGCTAAGATCCTCCAGTCCGGACTGTCGATCTCCCAACTGGTCACCACGGCTTGGGCGTCGGCGTCCACCTTCCGCGGCTCCGACAAGCGCGGTGGGGCGAACGGGGCGCGCATTCGACTGGCCCCGCAAAAGGATTGGGAAGTGAACCAGCCGGCCGAATTGGCCAAGGTCCTCGCCACGCTGGAAGCGATCCAGAAGGAGTTCAATCGCTCGCAGTCCGGCGGGAAGAAGGTCTCGCTGGCCGACCTGATCGTTCTGGGCGGCTGCGCGGCCGTCGAAGAAGCCGCCAAAAAGGCCGGGCACAACGTGAAGGTTCCCTTCTCGCCGGGACGCGCGGATGCTTCCCAGCAGCAGACCGATGCCCACTCCTTCGCCGTGCTGGAGCCAAAAGCCGACGGCTTCCGCAACTATGTTCATAACGGATACCAAAGGCCCGAGGAACTGCTGGTGGATCGCGCCCAATTGCTCACCTTGACTGCCCCCGAAATGACGGTGCTCATCGGCGGCATGCGCGCGCTCAATGCCAACTTCGGGCAGTCCAAGCACGGCGTCTTCACCAACCGGCCCGGGACCTTGACGAACGACTTCTTTGTCAACGTGGTGGACATGCATACGGCGTGGCAACCCTCCTCCGCAGCGGAGGGCATATACGAGGGGCGCGACCGCGCCACGGGCCAAATCAAATGGACCGGCACCCGCGTGGACCTGGTCTTCGGTTCGAACTCGCAGCTCCGGGCCCTGGCGGAAGTGTATGCCTGCGAGGACGCCAAGGAGAAGTTCGTGCAGGACTTCGCGGCGGCGTGGGGCAAGGTGATGAACCTGGATCGCTACGACCTGGCCTGAAGCGGGAACCCCAGCGGGCTCGACGTGCGGGCGGCCGGATGCCGGGAAGCAGCGGCCCGGCCGCCCGCTTTGCTTCTTCAAACCGAATAGAATCGAGTGTGTCACGCTCCACCCAGCCGACCGCGACGCTGCAAACATCGCTCGCGTCCAGGCTCTCGCTTCCTCACAAATCCATCGTCGAGGACGCGATTCGCGGCCGCGCGTATCGCATCGGGAAGTTCCTGGGCCAGGGAGGTTTTGGCGCGGCCTACCAGGCGCTGCGCTTCAGCGGGGCAAGTGCGGCTCCCCGGTTATGCGTCCTGAAAGTGACCCTGGATGCCGCGACCTGGCACCGGGAAGCGTACTTCGGCCACCTGCTGCGTCACGTGCCGGCTTTGGTCGAAGTATACGACTCCTTCGCCTGGGCCCCGGCCGGCGGCCGCACGCCCCTGTACTGCCTGATCTCCGAGTACCTGGAGGAAGGGGACCTGGACCGCTACCTGGAACGAAATCCAAAACCCTGGCCGGAATCGCGGGCGCGCCGTGAGATCGTTCGTCTGCTCCGCGCCGTAACCATGATTCATGCGAGTGGCGCCGTGCATCGGGACATCACGCCGCGAAACGTGTTCGTGGCGTCGGACGGCAGCCTGAAACTGGGGGACTTTGGCATTGCGCTGCACCGGCTCGGCCGCAAAGAAGTTGCGGCGGACGCTTTTGCCCCGCGGTTCGCGCCCAAAGCCATCCAGCAGGGCGCCAAGCACTGGCGGCAGGCGGACGACGTCCATCAGATCGGCCAGTTATACGCCGCTCTGCTATCCGGGGTCGGTTCCCGCAAGATCACCGCGCACGAAGTGAAGAACTTCTCCTGCAAGGCGCCTACAAAATCGGTCCTGCAGCGCTGCATGGGCCCGCGGAGAAAGTGTTTCGCGAGTGCGGCGGAGATGCTGGCTGCCTTGGAGGCGCGGGACGGCCCGCGCCGGAAAACAGCTCGCGTACGTTCTTTGGCCGGTAAGCGGCTGGTTTTCACGGGCGGCCTTTCCGTGCGTCGCGCCGCCGCGCAGAAGTTGGCGCGCAAGGCCGGCGCGCTGGTGCAGACCCACGTGAGCCATACCACCGATATCGTGGTGGTCGGCGACCAGTCGCCCCACTGGAAGGCGGAAGAGAAGGGGCAGAAGCTTCTGGACGTCGATCACGAAGCGGAGAGGGGCCACCGCATCGCTCTGGTGAAAGAGTCCCGGTTTCTGGCACTGGTCGGGAGGTGACGCTTCACGCTCACTACGCCTGCGATCCAGCCCGCCGGACGTACGTGTCTCACATCGAGACCTTACCCTGCTGCGGCGTCAAGTCACATCTGCTTGAGGTAATGGTACGAGATGGCGATGCTTTCCATCGGCGCGTGGTCCATCTTGCCCTCCTGCTCCACAAACCAATGCTTGACGTCTCCCGGCCTGATGACGCTAAATAAGCGTTTCCAGTCGATCACTCCGGCGCCGATCTCGGCATCGGTATCCTTATCTTCGGTATCCAGCGTGGTCGAGATCGCATAACCTGCCTTCAGATCCTTGATGTGCAGCATGGCGATCCGGCCGGGATACTTCCGCAGGTATGCGATCGGGTCGCTGCCGGCGTGAATCATGTGCCCGCAGTCCATTTCGAAGACCACCAGGTCCGGGTCCGTTCCCTGGATCAGGGCGTCAAACCCGGCCACTCCGCCGGCAGACTTCTTCAGGTCGATGGCATGGTTGTGGTAGCCAAGCTGCATCCCGGCCTTCTTCACCTGGGCTCCCAGCGAATTGAACCGCTCGGCATTCCATTTGTAGTCGTCCAGAGAGATCTTCTCGTACAGCGTGCTCAGCTTGCTGAAGTTCATATCCGCGACATTCACGCCGCGCAACGAGCGTAGCGCCGGGAAGACCACCATCATGTACTGAAGTCCCATCTCCCGCGCGCCGTCGATGGTCTTCCGGCTGCCGAAGTCCGCCAGCGGCATATCGAAATGGGCGCTCACGAGCTTCAACCCCGCGTCGTCGCATTTCCGCCGGAACGCCGCGGGCGACCGGGGCATCTCGTAATGCTCCAGCTCGCGATAGCCGATCCTGGCGATCCGGCGCAGGGTGTCATCCTCGGCCTTCGCCAGATCTTCCTTGATGCTCCAAAGCTGGAGACCCGGCGGGAGCCCAAGGGGGAATGCCGCCCGCAGAGGCCGGATTCCCTGCCCCAGCCACGCAGCGCCGATCGCGCCGTTGGCGACCGACTGTACGAACTGTCTTCTCGAACCCGACATGGCCGTCCTTCAGCGCAAAGGCAGACGTCCCGGCGTCCACGGCGCGCCCGCGTCGTCCAGCGCCTTTTCGATCGCTTTCAAATCCACCTCTACCAGGTTGCGCAATTTCTCGCTTTCGGCCGCGAATTCGCGGCTGGCAATCTCGTACGCCTGCACGTCCGTCCCCGGCGGGCGCTGCAGCCATGCGCTTTCGTTGCCCACGATCGTGTCCACACGTCCGATGATCGACGGCGGCACATCCTCGTTGTGGCGGGCAATGGTGATATCGCCGCGCAGTGCGCGCAGGACCTGGTTGTTCCCGGCTTCCAGGGCCCGCGCGGCGGCCGCCCATTTGCGATCCATGGCCGGCGTGGCATCGATCGCCATTTCGATTCTGGCGATCCGCGACTTCAGTTCGTTGGCCGTGTCCAGGGCGCCGGCGACGGCGCGCTGCAACTTGGTCACCTTGACCTGAAACTCCAGCAACTCGCGGCTGCCGGCGGCATCCGTCGTGCTTTCAGCCTCCACCGTGAACTCGCGCGGGGACATGATGGGCGTGAGCACGCCATCCACGCGTTTGGCGACCGATACCGTGTAGCGTCCCGGCGTCACCAGCGGACCCGTCGGCTCCTCGTAGAACAGATCGTCGTCCGCCTCCCTGTTCCGAGGGCTCGGCAGCGACGCCGGCGGTTCCCGCAGATCCCAACTCACCCGGTGAATCCCCTTGGTCACCGGACCGGTTATGGTTCGGATGGCGCGTCCGGAGCTGTCGGAAATCGTAAAGAGCAGCGCGGGCGCCTCCTCTTCGTCCTCCGTGCGCAGGCTCTCCATGGTCGGATACGGGATCGCCGTCTTCTTCTTCTCGGCTTCCTTCTCGGCGTCCCTCCGTTTCTGTTTCCTGGTTTCGATCGCGTCCTTCAGATAGTAAGTGAATACCGCACCGTAAGGCGGGTTGTCGGCCGTGAAGAAGGACTCGCCCTGGAATCCCTTCCCGCGCAATCCGTACTGCCGCGTTTGAATGTACATGAGCGCGTTTTTCACCGGCAGCAGAAGGGCATCCTCCTTCAGCGTCTCCGGTTTCAGGTCGCGCAGGGGCGTGTAATCGTCGAGCACGTAGACGCCGCGGCCGAAGGTGGCCACTACCAGGTCGTTCATCTGCCTTTGGATGGCCAGGTCGCGCACCGCGATGGTGGGAAGACCGCCCTTCAACCGGATCCACTGCTTGCCGCCGTCGATGGTGAAGTACAAACCGAATTCCGTGCCCACGAACAGCAGTTGCGGGTTCACGTGATCCTCGGCGATGGCGAGCACCGGACCGTTAGCCGGCAGATCGCCCTGGATGGGGGTCCAGGTGCGCCCTGCGTCCGTGGTTTTCAGCAGGTACGGCGCGAAGTCCGAATTCTTGTGATGGTCGAACGCGGCGTAGGCGGTGGCGTCGCCGTGTTGCGATGCCAGGATGCGGCTGACGTAAGTGCCCTCGGGCACGCCGGGGAATTTCTCGATCTTGCGCCAGTGTTCGCCCCCGTCCTCGGTCACCTGAATCAGTCCGTCGTCCGTGCCGGCATACAGCAACCCTTCCTTGCGCGGCGATTCGGCCAGCGCCACGACGTTGCCGTAAAACGACGTCGATACATTTTTGGCCACCGCGTCCGGACCCCAGACCTTGCCCATCACCGGCAGGGTATTGCGGTCGACCAGGCGGGTCAGGTCGCCGCTGACGGCTTTCCAGGAATCGCCGCGGTCGTCGCTGCGGAACACCTTGTTCGCCGCGAAGTACACGCGCGTGTGGGAATGCGGGCTTACCAGAATCGGCGAATCCCAGTTCCAGCGTAACGGCGGCTCCCCCGCCCCCGGCTGCGGCTGAATGCCCACCGATTCCCCGGTGCGGCGGTCGAAGCGCACCAGCCCGCCGTACTGCGATTCCGCGTAGACGGTGTCCGGATCCTTCGGGTCCACGCGCGAATGAAATCCGTCGCCGCCCGCGGTGACAAACCAATCCTGGTTGGTGATGCCGTGGACGCTGCGCGTGCGCGCCGGTCCGCCCATCGAGAAGTTGTCCTGGGTGCCGCCGTACACGTGATAGAAGGGCGCCGCCTCATCCACCGCGATGTCGTAGAACTGGGTCACCGGCAGGTTGGCCTTGAAGTTCCAGGTGGCGGCGCGATCGAAGCTCTCGTAGACGCCGCCATCGCAGCCGACCAGGTAGTGGCTGGTGTTGGCGGGGTCGATCCAGATCTCGTGATTGTCCACGTGCTTGTAGCGTTCCCCCAGGTTGTGCAAGGTCTTGCCGCCGTCGTCGGAGACCTGCAGGAAAACATCCATGACGTAAATGCGGTCGACGTTCTTGGGATCGGCCACGATGTGCGCGTAATATTGCGCCTGGTCGTCGTGCTCGTTGCGGCGGTCCCAGGTCGCGCCGAAATCGGTGGAGCGGAAGATGCCGCCCTTCTTATCGATGGATTCGATGCTGGCATACACCACGTCGGGGTTCACCGGCGACACGGCGAATCCGATGCGGCCCAGATTTTCGGCAGGCAAGCCGGATTTGATCTTGTTCCAGGTAGCGCCGGCATCCACGCTTTTATAGATGGCGCTCTCCGGGCCGCCGTCGATCAGAGTCCAGACGTGGCGGCGGCGCTGGTAGGCGGCGGCCAGCAAGACGTCGGGATGGCGCGGATCCAGCACCACGTCGCTCACGCCGGTGTTCTCGCTGATGGTCAGCACCGCCTTCCAGTTCTTGCCGCCATCGGTGGTTTTGTACAGTCCGCGGTCGCCGCCCGGTCCCCACAGCGGACCCTCGGCGGCTACGTAGACGGTGTTGGAGTCGCGCGGGTCGATGGCGATCCGGGCGATGTGCTCGGACTTCTTGAGTCCCATGTTCTTCCACGATTTGCCGCCGTCGTCGGAACGGTAGATGCCGTCGCCATAAGAAACGCTGCGCTGGCTGTTGTTCTCGCCGGTGCCCACCCACACCACATTGGAGTCTTTCGGGTCGATCACCACCGTGCCGATCGAGTACGATCCTTCGCCATCGAAAACGGGGGTGAACGAAGTGCCCGCGTTCACGGTTTTCCAGACACCGCCGGAGGCGGACCCGACATAATAGGTGCTCTTGTTGTGCGGATCGACGGCGAACGAGACTACGCGCCCGGAAGTGACCGCGGGGCCGATCGCGCGCAGTTTGAGCCCGGCGAAGGTATCCGCCGGCATGGCGTTGGCAGGCTTCTCCGGCTCGTCGGCCGGCATGGCCGGCAACGCAAGCAAAAGGCAACTGAGTAAGGCAGCGCGTGAGGTCAACACGCGAAAAGTATATCAACTCACGGACCGCGCCGCCGTGGACAGGCCCCCGGCTGCCGGAGTAGAATGCCTACGAACATGCGCAGGCAAGACCATAAGGGGAGCTGCCTGGCGACGCTCTGGCAAGACATCCGCTACGCGTTGCGCGGCATGCGCCGCAGCCCCGGATTCACGGCCTTGGCGGCTCTCTCGCTGGCGCTCGGCATCGGCGCCAATACGGCCATCTTCAGCCTGGTCAACGCCCTCATGCTACGCACGCTGCCGGTCCGTGATCCCGGACGCCTGGTGGAGTTGCTCTTCAAAGCTCCGGGGCAGGACCATTTCAACGCTTTCGACTGGCGGAACTACGAGCATTACCGCCAGAACAATCATGTGTTTTCGGGACTGATCGCGGCGTCCGACACACCTTTCACCATACGCGGGGATGGACTGGAACCGCAGATCGTGCGCGGCGGGTTCGTATCCACGAACTACTTCTCGACGCTGGGCGTGAATCCCGCGCTGGGCCGTCTCATCGGCCCGGAAGACGGCAGCCCGGGCTCGTCCCCGGACGTCGCGGTGGTGAGCTGGTCGTACTGGCAGAACCGCTTTGCCGCCGACCGGGCGATCGTGGGAAGGCAAATCCGCGATGGCCACCGCGCGCTGACCATCGTGGGCGTGGCTCCCAGGGGCTTCGCCGGCCTGGAACCGGCAAATCCGCAGGACATCTGGCGGCCGCTGACCGCGCACCATCCGAGTTATGCCGCCACCGCGCAGTACTGGCTGAAACTGGCCGCGCGCCTGCGGCCGGGCGCATCCATCCAGCAGGCCCGCGCCGAGATGCAGGTCTTATGGCAGTGGACCCTGGACGAGGAGTTCAAGGCCCACGGCGACCGCACGGTTCGCCAGTGGAAGATCGAGGTCCAGCCGGCGGCGGCCGGCCTCTCGCACCTGCGCGACGAGGTGGGCAAGCCGGCCCTGGTGCTGATGGCGGTGACGGCGCTTCTGCTGCTGATCGCGTGCGCCAATATCGCCAGCCTGCTGCTGGCGCGTGCGGCGGGCCGGCGGCGGGAGATGGCCGTGCGCCTGTCGCTGGGCGCCGGCCGGTTCCGCCTGCTCCGGCAGCAGTTGACCGAGTCCATGCTGCTCGCCGTGAGCGGCGCGCTGCCCGGGACGTTGCTCGCGTATGGGGGAACGGACGTGCTGGTCCGGATTATGGGGAGCGGCCGGGAGCGCGTCGCACTCCAGGCGCATCCCGATTCGGTGGTGCTCGTCTTCACGGCCGCCGTGGCTCTGTTCACCGGCATCCTCTTCGGACTGGCCCCGGCGTGGCAAACGTTCCGGTCCGCGCCGGCGGTTTCCCTGCGCACATTCGCCCTGACCGCCGACACCCGTTCGGGGCGTCTGTTCAGCAAGAGCCTGGTGGTGGCGCAGGTAGCGCTCTCCGTGGCGCTGCTGAGCGCCGCCAGCTTGTTCATCCGCCACCTGGCGAACCTGGAACGCCTGAACCTGGGCTTCCAGCGCGACCACGTGCTGCTGTTGGATCTCAACGCGGCCGGCAGCGGATACGGCCGCGAGCAGTTGGCCCGCGCCTACCAGGATCTGCTGGGGCGCCTGGAGGCCGTGCCGGGCGTGCGCTCGGCGACCATGTGCGGATTCTATCCGATGGCCGGCGTGGGCGCGATGCGTCCCGCGACCGTAGAGGGCTACCGGGCCAAGCCCGGAGAGCGGCGCTTCCTCTCCGAGAACTGGGTGGCGCCGAACTACTTCGCGACCTTCGGTATTCCCCTGCTCATGGGCCGCGACTTCACCTTTCAGGACGTGGGCCGCCCGCGCGTGGCCATCGTCAATCAGACGTTCGTCCGCTACTTCTTCCCTGACGGCAACCCCATCGGCAAACACATCACGTTCGACGGCGACACGCAGCCCTTCGAGATTGTGGGCGTCGCCGGCGATGCGAAATCCGGGGACATGCGCGAGCCTGCGCTGCGCTTTGTGTACTTCAACAGCTTTCAGTTGGGGAGCGATTCCTCCCACTTCGCGCTGCGGACCGCGGTGCCGCCGGAGGCCGCGGCGGGCGAGGCGCGCCGCGTAGTGCGCGGGTTGCTGAAGACCGTAGCCGTCGGGAACGTCAAGACGCTGGCCGAACAAGTGGACGGCGCCATCGTTCCGGAACGCCTTAGCGCCATTCTTTCCGGGTTGTTCGGGGCGTTGGGCGCGTTGCTCGCGGCGCTGGGTGTTTACGGGCTGCTGGCTTATGCGGTGGCGCAGCGCACCAACGAGATCGGAATTCGCATGGCGATCGGCGCAACGCCTGCCGACATCACCCGTATGGTCTTCCGCGAGGCGCTGGGAATGAGCGGCGCGGGCCTGGTGGTTGGAGGGCTGATCGCGTACTGGGGCAAGCGATTCGTGGCCGGCCTGATCCCGGATCTCCCGGCCGGGAGCATGGACCCGATCGTCTTGGGCGCCGCGGTGATGATATCGCTCGCGATGGCGGCCGCGTATGTGCCCGCGCGCCGGGCCACGCGCGTAGATCCGATGGTAGCCGTGCGCTGCGAGTAGGCGCGTCAACCGAAGGGGCATCGCGTTCTGCGAGTTAGAATCATGTGCATGGGCTCTTATGCGCGCGGCGTGCGCTTGAGGTCAGGCCATGCTTCGAAAGCGTCCCTCTGCTTCGTTCTTCTGAGTGCTGCGTCCGCGATGACGGCGCAGAACTTGCGGCTCGGCGTCGATTACTCCCGGCCGATCGGTAACGGCTCGCTTCCAGTCACCAACCTGGCGCTCGCATCGGATGCGCAGGGCTACGTCTATGCACTGGTGAGTAAGTATATCGACACGGGGCAAAGCTATCTGGTGAAGTTCACCCCGGCAGGCGATGTGGCCTACCAGACAACGCTGCCAATCTACGCTCCGGTCATGGCGGTAGATGCGGATGGAAATGTCTACCTGGCGGGGAATCCGGTGGCGTCCAGCATCTTCGTGGAGAAGTTGGGGACAGACGGCGCCACGGTTGTTTATCAAACTCCGATTGGCGGGCAGATACCAACCGGTATCGCCGTAGATTCGGGCGGGCGCGTATATGTCACCGGCACAGCGTTTCCGGGCATGCGGACGACGCCTGGCGCCTTTCAGTCCACCGCAGCCAACGCCAATGCCGAAAACGGATTCGTCGCACGCCTCAAGGCGGACGGCTCCCTCGATTACACGACCTATTTAGGCAGCGGCATGCCCGCCGGAATCGCCGTAGGTAAGTCCGGAGACGCGTTCGTCACCGGGACCGATTACATAGGAGGCCACCCGGTCACGTCCGGTGCTTATCTTTCCAGCGGGTCATCCTACCTCACGCGCCTGAATTCCAGCGGCACCGGACTCATTTATTCCACATTTACCGCGGGCAGCACAGCCTGCTGTGTCGCGGTGGACTCCGCGGACAACGCGACGGTGGCCGTGCGGGGCAACAGCGCCGTGGACTTTCTGGTCATGCGGTTCAATGCCCAAGGCACGGGGGTGATCTTCTCGCAAGACCTGCCCGGATCATCGCTGCCGGCCGGATTGGCGCTGGACGGGGCCGGCAATAGCTATGTCGTGTTGTCACCCGGTTATCCGAACGGCACCCTGGTGCAGCCGGTGGCCGCTAACTTCCCGGCGAAGGACAGCGTCGCGCCGTGTTCCGCCGGCGGTAACTCCGCGCTCGCCGTGCTCAATTCGAGCGGCAGCCTTTTGCAGGCTACTTACCTCCCGGTCACAGAGCTGGGCTTCGCCGCGCTGCCGCCGGCGATAACCGTGGGCGCAAATTCAAGAGTAGACGTGCTCGGGGTGACATGGGGAGCAGGGCACACCGAGACACCGGCTCTGATCCAATTCTCCCCGAACCCTGACGCGCAGACCGTGCAGCTCGCCTGCGTGGGCAATGCCGCCAGTTACGACAGCTCGGCGATCTCGGGCGGTGAGTTGGTCAGCCTGTTCGGACACGGACTGGGACCGGCGGCCGGTGTAGGGGCGGCGGCGAACGGGACCGGATTGCCCGCCCAACTGGCCGGCGTCCAGGTGACTTTTGACGGAACACCGGGGCCGCTTCTATACGTACAGGACGGCCAGATCAATGCGATCGCCCCGTGGTCGCTGACCAGCGGGCAGAAGGTGGACGTTTGCGTCAGTTACAACGGAACCATCACAAACTGCATCACGCGGACGGCCGTGGATGCGCATCCGGGCGTTTTCACCTGGGGCGGTGCCACGCTCGCCGTCAACCAGGATGGAACCCTTAACTCGGCATCCAACCCGGCGCCCGGCGGAAGCTACGTGACCGTCTACGCCACCGGGCTGGGACCGATCGAACCGGCGCAGCGGGACGGCGGCATGGTGGGGCTTCCCCTGCCGGACGATGTCCTGCCGGTGACTTTGACGTCGATTATGCCGTGCTGCCCGATTTTTTGGCCGTCTGGGAGCCCAACCTCTGAGCCAGTCACTGTGCAGTATGCCGGTCCGGCGCCTTTCGAGGCCGCCGGAGTCAGTCAGATCAATTTTGTGAATAACGGGGTTGGCTGGCCCATCTCTCTGACTGTCGGCACGGGTCAATGCTGGCTTTCCGTGTTTAGTAGCTGGGGCACGGGAGCGCCGGCGGCGCGATGAATCGCCGCACATCCGCCGCGCGAACTTACTGCGGCGAAACCTGCATGCGGCCGATCTTATTTCCGTAAAACTCGGTGAACCACATGGCGCCGTCCGGTCCCGGTTCCATCACCATGGGCAGCGAGTTCGGCGTGGGGACACGGAATTCGTCGATGGTGCCGTCGGAGAGCAGGACTCCGATCTTATTGCTGGCGTGCTCGGTGAAGTAAATGGCGTTATCCGGGCCGACGGCCACGCTGCCGGGCTGGCTGCGCGCCACTGCTAACGGAAACTCGGTGAACACCCCGAGCACCAGCCTGGCGATCTTGCCCGCGGCCTGCTCGCTGAACCAGAGACTCCCGGACGAGCCGCTGGTGATGTAGTTCGGCGCGCTGGCCGGCGTCGGCACCACAAACTGATTGGTCACCTGGCCGCTGGCGGGATCGAATCGCGCCACCTGGTTGTAATCCCGCTCCGTATAATAGAGCGCCCCATCGGCGCCCACGGTCATGTCCCACGGCGCGAGCGGCACGGCATATTCGGTGATGACTCCGCTGGTGGTGATGGAACCGATCTGGGAACTGGCCTCTTCGGTGAACCAGAGCGTGGCGCCGTCCGGTCCCACTACGATGTTCCAAGGGCCGCTGTGGGGCGTGGGCAGGGGGAACTCGGTAATCTGTCCGCTCGTGGCGATGCGGCCGATGCGGTTCCCGACGTGCTCGGTGAACCACAACGCGCCATCCGGCCCGACCTTGATCCAGATCGGCTCACTGGCCGGTTCGGGCAGCCGGTGCTCCTTGAATATGCCGGTGGTGGTGACCCGGCCGATCCGGTTTCCGTTCTGTTCGGTGAACCACAACGCGCCGTCCGGCCCGGTAACGATGCTGAAGGGCTGGCTGGCCGCGGTGGGAATGTCGTATTCCGTGAAAAGATGCGCCGACAGGTAGCCTGGCAAGGCAGACAACAACAGCAGAAACCCGAGTGCAGTGCGCATGGTTGACAGGATACCCTAAGTCCGCCGGTAAGGCCAGCGGTTAATCAGCTCCTATGTCGGGTTATCGGGACCCTGGCTCAGGACTCTCGCTGTTAACCAGATATATACACCGGAATTAACTATTCGGAACTTCTGTTAATCAAAAAATGGAAGGTATACTTCGGACAGCGGATGAGTGGGATTCCGTGCTAGCCTTCGCCCCGGCCGTGCCCACACCGTAGTTGGCGAGGCAGCCGCACCAGGCAGGTGCGTGCAGAGATAGGTCATGACCCCGGAGTCACAACCCGCCATCCGCCAGCCGGCCTCCCCGCCGTGGGATGGAGCCGAATCCTCGTTGCAGGATGCCCTTAATCCGAGCCGCCTGTTTCTGCCGGCTCTGAACGCCGCCGCCAACGCGGTGGTCATCGCCGACCGGAAGGGTCGTATTGTATGGATCAATCGGGCCTTTACCGAGCTGACCGGTTACACGGCACAGGAGGTCATCGGCCAGAACCCGCGCATTCTGAAATCGGGCACGCATGGCAGCGACGTATACGATCAGCTCTGGCGCACCATTCTCTCCGGCCGGGTCTGGCGCGGCGAAATGGTTAATCGCCGGAAGGACGGATCGCTCTATTACGAAGACATGACGGTCACTCCGGTGCGCGACGAGTTCGGATCGATCGGGCATTTCATCGCCATCAAGCAGGACGTCACCGCTCACCGGCAGGCCGAGTTCGAACTGGCCAGAAGCGCCGACCGGTACCGCAGCCTGGCCAATTCCCTCCCCGAAATTGTCATCGAAACCGACATACAGGGCAACATCACGTTCGCCAACGCGAATGCCCTGCAACTGTTGGGCTATTCGAGCGAGGACCTGCAGCATGGCCTGAAGGTGCCCGATATCACGGCGCCGTGCGACCGCGAGCGGGCGGGCCGTGACTTCTCCGAGATCATAGGCGGCCACGCAGTATCCTCGTGCGAGTACGACGCGCAGTGTAAAGACGGAACCATCTTTCCCATCCTGGTGTCCGCAACACCGATCGTCGAGGACGGAAAGACGCTCGGCGCCAGGGCCATCGCCGTGGACATCACCGAGCGCCGCCGCCGGGAGCAGGAACTGCGGATGACCCAGTTCTCGGTGGACCGCGCCGGCAGTGCCATATTCTGGCTGGACGCCGAGGGACAAGTCTTCTACGTCAATGAGTCGGCCTGCCGTTATGTGGGTTGCTCGCGGGAAGAACTGCTCCAGATGCGGATCGAGGAATTCGCGGCGGACCGCTCCGCCGAATCCTGGAAAGTGCATTGGAAACTCCTGCGGGAGCGGCGGACGCTGTGTTTTGAAGGTGCCTGTAAGCGAAGGGACGGCAGCGTCTTCCCGGTCTCGGTTACCGCGGACTATTTCCAGTTCGACGGCAAGGAATACGAGTTCGCCTTCGTGCAAGACATCTCTCTCCGGAAGCAAGCGGAGTTGGCGCTCGCCGAGCAGAAACACCTGTTCGACATCCTGATGGCCAACGTTCCGGACCACATCTATTTCAAGGACCGGGAAAGCCGCTTTACCCAGATCAGCCGGGCACAAGCCACATATCTCGGACTGCGCGATCCGGGGGAAGCGGTCGGCAAGACGGACTTCGACTTCTTCAGCGCAGCCCACGCCCGGCAGGCGTACGAGGACGAACAGCAGATCCTGCGCACCGGCCAGCCTATTCTGGGGAAGCTGGAAAGGGAGACGTGGACGGACGGGCGGACCGCCTGGGTCGCCACGTCCAAGCTGCCGCTCCCCGACCCTTCCGGCCGGATCGTCGGAACCTTCGGCATCTCGCGCAACATCACGCGCAGCAAGACGGCCGAAGAGGCCCTGCGCGCCAGCGAGGAATTCAACAAACGGATCCTCGAAAGCACCTCCGACGGCGTTTGCGTGCTGGACCTTCAGGGATCGGTTCACTACATCAGCGCCGGGGGCCGGAAGCTGCTGGGCTTCAAGCACGCCGACGACATTCTGGATCTGCGTTGGCCGGACTTGTGGGAAGGCGCCCAGAAGAAACGTTGCCGGGAGGTGCTGGGACAGGCGGCCGCCGGCGGCATCGGCGCCTATCAGGGGAGCTTGCGGACGCCCGACGGCACACCCATGCTCCTGGATGTAGTCATCAGTCCCATCACCAACGTGAAGGGGGTCGTGGAGCGCCTGGTGTGCGTGTTCCGCGACATCACCGAACGGCAGCGGCTGGAAAGAGAATTGGCGCAGGCGCAGAAGCTCGAATCCATCGGACAACTGGCGGCCGGGATCGCGCACGAGATCAACACGCCCATCCAGTACATCGGCGACAACGGGAAGTTTCTGGAAGAAGCCTTTCAGGACTTTATAAAAGCCTCGGCCGGCGGCGAATTCGCCGGCGATATCGACCTGGAGTATCTGCGGACCGAAGTTCCCAAGGCCATCGCGCAGCTTCTCCAAGGCGTGGAGCACGTGGCGCGGATCGTGCGGGCCATGAAAGAGTTCTCCCATCCGGGACCGGTCGAGAAGGCGCCGGTGGATATCAACCGCGCCATCGAAAGCACCGCCCTGGTGTCGCGGAACGAGTGGAAATACGTGGCCGAGTTGATCACGGACTTCGATCCGGAGTTGCCCCGGGTGCCGTGCGTGGCGGGCGAATTCAACCAGGTCATCCTGAATCTGATCGTCAACGCCGCGCATGCCATTGCGGATGCCATTAAGGGATCGCCGGGCGCGAAGGGGACCATCCGGATCAGCACGCGGCGCCGCGCGTCTTGGGCCGAGGTCCGGGTGAGCGACACGGGAACCGGCATTGCCGAGGAGATCCAAGGCCGGATCTTCGACCCGTTCTTCACCACCAAGCCGGTCGGCAAAGGCACGGGCCAGGGCCTGGCCATCGCCCATGCGGTAATCGTACAGAAGCACGGCGGCACCATCAGCTTCGAATCGGCGCCCGGCGCCGGAACTACCTTTCTGATCCAGCTTCCTTTGGATGATGAGACCGGGGAATCGTGAAACGCGTAATCTTCGTAGACGACGAACAGAACGTGCTGGACGGCTTGCGGCGGATGCTGTATCCCTTGCGCAGCGAGTGGCGCATGGATTTTGTGTCCAGCGGCCGCGAAGCGCTGCAGATGCTGGCCGCGGCCGAATACGATGTCCTGGTCACCGACCTCCGCATGCCGGACATGAACGGCCTGGAGCTGCTCTCGGCGGTGGTCAAAATGCACCCGCAGGTGGTCCGGCTGGTGCTGTCCGGCACCGCCGATCACGAAGTGACCATCCGCTCCACCACGCTGGCGCACCAGTACCTGCTGAAGCCGTGCGATGCCGCCACGCTGCGCATGACCGTGAGCCGCGCGTTCAGCCTGCGGATCATGCTCGGCGACCCCCAGTTGAAGCAGCTCATCTCCAGCATTCACACGCTTCCCAGCGTGCCCGCGGTGTATGCCCGGCTGCTCGAGATGCTCGACTCGCCGGAGGTCGGGCCGAAGGAGATCGGCGAAGTGATCGACCTCGACATCAGCATGAGCGCGAAGATTCTCCAACTGGTCAACTCGGCCTTCTTCGGGGTTCGCCGCCAGATCACCAGCCCGCGGGAGGCGGTGGCCTATCTGGGAACCGACACGGTGCGCGACCTGGTGCTGGTGGCATCCGTATTCTCCGCGTTCGAGTGCTCCGGCCTGCGCCATTTCTCGATTGAGTCGCTGCAGCAGCACAGCCTGGCCGTGGGCGCCGTAGCGCGAAGGATCGCCGAATCCGTGGGGCTGCCCAAACCAGCCGCGGAGCAGGCTTACATCGGCGGACTGCTGCACGCGGTGGGCAAGCTGGTGCTGGCCAACCGTTATCCGGAACAGTACGACGCGGCCATCCAACGGGCCGCGGAAGCGGGCATATCGGAGCTGGTCACCGAGGCGGAGACTTTTGGCACAACTCACGCGGAGGTAGGCGCCTACCTGCTGTGGCTGTGGGCGCTCCCCGACGAGGTCACCGAGGTGGTTCTGCGGCACCACGAGTTCCCCGTGGATCTGTCCAAGGCCCGCACGCCGGCGGGCGTGGTTTACCTGGCCGATGTCCTGAGCAAGGGCGGGCTGGAGCAGGAGCGCGCCATCGACTGCCTGGGGGCCATGGGACTGGGACACCACGTGGACGAATGGATGCAGACGTACAAGTCATCCGCAGGCCAGGTACCGGCATGTTGAAGCGCATCCTGTTCGTGGACGACGAGCCGAATGTCCTGCAGGCGTTCGAGCGGCAGTTTCGCCGCCTGGAGGTGGAGACCGCCCTGGGGCCCCTGATCGCCCTGGAGACCATCGCCCGGAAAGGGCCCTTTGCCGTGGTGGTCTCCGACCTGCGCATGCCCGGCATGGATGGCATCCAGTTTCTCAGCCGGGTGCGCGCCGCATCGCCCGACACCGTGCGACTGATGCTGACCGGCCAGGCGGACTTCGCCGACGCCGTCGCCGCCGTGAACGCCGGCAATGTCTTTCAGTTT
Source organism: Bryobacteraceae bacterium (assembly GCA_035499555.1). Taxonomy (GTDB): domain Bacteria; phylum Acidobacteriota; class Terriglobia; order Bryobacterales; family Bryobacteraceae; genus Bog-159. The sequence continues at coordinate 12,895 of DATJYO010000039.1, read as the reverse complement.
CTCACCAAGCCGTGTCCGCCCCAGGTGTTGGAAGGCGCACTGCAGGCCGCCCTCGATCAGCACCGCTTGATCATGGCGGAACGCGAGCTCCTGCAGCAGACGCTGCACGGCGCCGTGGCGGTGATGAGCGAAATCCTGAGCCTGGTCAATCCCGCGGCCTTCAGCCGCGCCAGCCGCATTTCCCGCTACGTGAGCCACATTTCCCGCAAGCTCTCTCTGCCTGACGCGTGGCAGTATGAAATTGCCGCCATGCTCTCGCAGATCGGCTGCGTCACGGTGCCGTCGGAGGTATTGGACAAGGCCTATGCCGGAGCGGAGCTGGACCCCGAGGAGGCCAAGCTCCTGGCCGCGCAGACGCTGGTCGGCTACAACCTGCTGGCCAAGATACCGCGGCTGGGCGACATCGCCGCCATCATCGCGGAGCAGAGCGCGCCGGCCGGCCACGCGGGGAAGCCGGAATGTGTCATTACCGGGGCGCGCCTGCTGAAGGTGGCGTCGGACTTCGACAGCCTGATCATGCGCGGGGGCGACCTGGATTCCACGCTGGCCGAAATGCGCGAGGATCACAGCTACGATCCGGTGTTCATGGACGCGCTGGAAGAGGTGCAGATCGAAGAGGCCGGCAACGAGACCCGCCTGGTGAGCCTGGCCCAGTTGCGCAGCGGCATGATCATCCACCGGGATGTGCGCAGCACCAACGGCCTGCTGCTGCTGGCTGTGGGGCAGGAGGTAACCGATTCGGCGCTGGCCCGCCTGCGCAGCTTCGCCTCCGCCCGCGGCATCGTGGAACCGATCAGCGTGACGTTGCCCAGCCGGCCGCGTGCCGGAAGCCACGGCCTGGCCGACGTGGCCTGAGGTTAGGGCTTGACGGCGATGGCCGAAATCTCGATCTTGGCCCCGCCGATCAAGCCGGCCACCTGCACGGTGGCCCGCGCCGGCTTGGGATCCGGCATGAGTTTCTTATAGACCTCGTTCATCTTCGGCACGTCACCCAGGTCCGTGATGTAGACCGTCACGGAGGTGATGTCCGCCATGCGAAAGCCGGCTTGCTTGACTACCTTCTCGATGGCGGCGATGGCGTTGGCGGTCTGCTGCGCGATGTCGGTTCCGGCCAGCTTGCCGTGCGCGTCGGGGCCTTGCTGGCCGGCCACGTAGAGGGTCTTGCCGGCCACGTACCCCTCGCTGAAGGGCATGCCCGGCTTGAACCCGACAGCCTTCTTCTGCGCCAAGGCGCTGGAGGAAAGGCCCCATGCCAGTATGCTTGTCAACCAGATGATCCGCGTGGAGTTCATGTTTGTTGGCGTCCGTTCCCCTCTAATGTATCGCCTGCGCGGCCGGGCGGCGAACGGTCAGGCTACGACGCGCGCAGAGCGAACTCGCGCTGGCGATTGCGCAGATGCGCGCCCAGCATGCGGTCGGCGATGCGGATGTGCTGGTCGAGCCAGCCGTGGAGGAACTGCAACAGTTCAAGAGCCGCGCCGCGGTCGCCTTCGCGGATCCGGGCTTGCAGGCCGGCCATTCTCGCCCGGGCGGTCTGATGTTGCTGGCGGTGCCAGGGGTAAAACGGATAGCCGGTGGCGCGCATGCGCCGCTCCTCGTGCCAGAAGTGTTCGAGGCAATGCACGGCGAGCTCGCTCAGCAACGAATGGACCTGGGCGCCGGCCGCGCGGGACGCCAGCGCGCGCTGGGAATCGCCGCACAACTTGTAGATCGACTGATGCTCGGCGTCGATTTCGGGAACGAACACCGCGTGCCGTTCCGTCCATCTGAAGTTCAGCATACGAATATCTTATATCCCCGCGCGCGGCGAAAACCCGGTCCCGAAGTTGTATTCTATGAAGAGGGGCTACGCAGGAGCCCCATTTTTCATTCATGCCAACCAACGCCACGTCTGTGCGCGATATTGAAATGACCACCCTCCCCAATGGGGTGCGGGTCATCACCGAGACCATGCCCCACGTCCGCTCCATCTCCGTGGGCATCTGGATCGGCACGGGATCCCGCCGGGAAACCGGCGAGCAGAACGGCATCTCGCACTTCATCGAGCACATGCTCTTCAAAGGCACCACGAATCGCTCGGCGGAGGACATCGCGCGCTCGGTCGATTCGGTGGGCGGCAACCTGGACGCTTTCACGGCCAAGGAACTGGTTTGCTTCAACACCAAGGTGCTGGATCAGCACCTGCCGCTGGCCTTCGATGTCCTGGCGGACCTGGTGCTGCATCCGCTGTTCCGCGAGGAGGACCTCGACAAGGAAAAGGGCGTCATCCTGGAAGAGATCAAGATGGAGGCGGACAGCCCGGATTACCTGGTTCACGAGATCTTCTCTTCCAACTTCTGGAAGGACCACCCGCTGGGCAAGCCGATCCTGGGCACGCGGGAGACGGTGCGGCGCTTCGACCGGCAGATGATCGGCGATTACTACCGCGCGGTGTACGCGCCTTCCAACCTGCTGATCACGGCCGCCGGCAACCTGACGCACGCGGCGCTGGTCAAGCTGGTGAGCGAGCAGTTCGCGTCGCTCCCGCCCAACGGATCGCCGCCCGCGGACCAGACGCCGGCCACGCACGCGCGTATCGCGCTGCGCAACAAGAAGTCGCTGGAGCAGGTGCACCTGTGCCTGGGCGTTCCTTCCTACCCGCTGCCGCACGAGGAACGCTTCGCCTGTTACGTGCTGAACACGGTGCTGGGCGGCGGCATGAGCTCGCGCCTGTTCCAGAACATCCGCGAGCGCCAGGGTCTGGCCTACGCGGTCTTCTCGGAGCTGAGCCCCTATCGCGACACCGGCTGCCTGTCGATCTACGCGGGCACGTCCATCGAATCCGCGCGCAAGGTGGTGGAGTCGATCATCAAGGAATTCCAGCAGCTCAAGCAGGAGGGCGTCAGCGCCGAGGAGCTGCGGCGCGCCAAGGACCATCTGAAAGGGTCGCTGATGCTCAGCCTGGAATCGACTTCCAGCCGCATGTCCAACCTGGCCCGCCAGGAGATGTATTTCGGCCGCTTCTTCACGCTCGACGAACTGGTGGAGAGCATCGAGCAGGTCAGCGCCGGAGACGTGCAGCGGATCGCGCAAGCCTTCTTCGATCCGAAGCAGATCGCGCTCACCGTGCTCGGCAATCTGGACGGGTTCAAGATCGGGCGCGAAGACCTGGTGTGTTGAAGTGAGCAAACTGCTGGCCCTGGCACTGCTGGCGGCCGCGCTTTTGTTCGGCGCGCATTGCCGGAACGTGCACCAGGATCTGCTCGCCGAACGCCAGACCATCGATGCCGACTGGAGCGCCGTGGATGCCGCGCTCCAGCATCGGGCCGATCTCACCGCGGATCTGACCAAGGCGGTGGGAAGCGAGGCCCCCGCCGAAAGCGCCGCCATTCTGCGGGTCGACGATGCGCGGAACCTGCTGCGCCGGGCGCGCGACCGGCGCGAGAAGATGGGGGCCAACGCCCGGCTCGACATGGCAATCGGAGGCCTGATGCTGCTGGTGGAGAACTATCCCAGGCTGCAGGCCAGCAAGCGATACGCGGACCTGCTGGACGCGCTGAAAGGCGCCGAATACCAGATCGCGGTGGCCCGCCGCAAGTACAACGAAGCGGTGGAACACTACAATGCGCGGATCGAGCTGTTTCCGGCCAACCTGGTGGCGTCGGTGTCGGGTCTGCGTAAAGTCGATGCCTACTTCCAGGCACCCGCGATATGATTGGAGGGCGGGGTTCGGCCCGCAAGGGGGCTCTAGTCCCTCCATTTCCTGATCATGGACACTCCGGTTTTTCTCAATTACATCGACGGCCAATGGACCGGCAGCGCAGCGCAGTTCGAGAATCGCAACCCTGCCCATACCGATGAGGTCGTCGGGATGTTTGCACAAGGCTCGCCGGACGACGTCACGGCCGCGGCTGAGGCGGCGGGGCGCGCGTTTCCGGCCTGGTCGGCGTTGAATGCGCCGGCGCGCGGCGCCATCCTTTTCAAAGCCGCCGAGATCCTGGATCGCCGCTTCGAGCAGGTGGCCGCGGACATGACGCGGGAAGAAGGCAAGACGCTGCCGGAGGCCAGAGGCGAGGTGCGGCGCAGCATCAACATCTTCCGCTATTTTGGCGGCGAAGGCGCGCGCCTGGAAGGCCTGCTGGTGCCTTCCGAACGTGACCGGGTCCACATGTTCGCCATCCGCAAGCCGGTCGGGGTAGCCGGCCTGGTGACGCCGTGGAACTTTCCCAGCGCGATTCCGGCATGGAAGCTGGCGCCGGCGCTGGTGTGCGGCAACACGGTAGTGCTGAAGCCCGCCTCCGCGGCGCCGCTCAGCGCCTGGCGGATCGTGGAAGCCTTGCACGAAGCGGGGTTGCCCCCGGGTGTAGTGAACTTCGTGGCAGGGCCCGGCGGCGCGCTGGGCCGCGCGCTGGTAGACGCGGCGCCGCTCAAAGCCGTTTCTTTCACGGGTTCCTGCCAGACCGGCAACTGGCTGCACGCGGAAGCGTCCAAGCGGCGCCTGCGCATCCAGCTCGAGATGGGCGGCAAGAATCCCACCATCGTGCTGGCGGACGCCGATTTCAAGGCAGCGGTAGAGAACACGGTCAACGCCGCGTTCTTTTCAACCGGCCAGAAATGCACGGCCACCAGCCGGGTGATCGTGGAAGAGGCGATCTACACGCGCTTCGTGGAAGCCCTGGTGGAGCGCACGCGGCGGCTCAAGGTCGGCGACGGCATGCAGGCGGGCATCGACATGGGCCCCTGCGTGGACCAGGCGCAGATGGAGACCGTGCTGCGCTACATCGAGATCGGCCGCGGCGAAGCGGGACAGCCGAAGACCGGCGGACGGCGGCTCACGGACGGCGCGCTCGCCCAAGGCTATTTCGTGGAGCCGACCGTCTTTGCGGACGTGACTCCGGAGATGACCATCGCGCGCGAGGAGATCTTCGGCCCGGTGCTGGCGGTGATGCGGGCGCGCGATTTCAACGATGCGCTGCGTATCGCCAACGAAATCCCATTCGGCCTATCGGCTTCGATCCAGACCACGAATCTGTCGCGCGTATTCGAATTCGTCTACGGAATGGAGGCCGGCCTGTTGACCGTCAATCTGCCCAGCGCGGGCGTCGAATACCAGTTGCCTTTCGGCGGCACCAAGGAATCCAGCTTCGGGCCGAAGGAGCAGGGTCCGGCCGCGCTGGACTTCTACAGCGACTACAAGACCGTCTATCTGAAATACTAGGTCCGCTAACCGATGCATCTAGGACAAATCAAATGCGAAGGCGGCTACCTGGCCGCCATATTCGAAGGGGCGTTGGCGCGGGAAGTTCCCGGCTACAGCATGGCCGACCTGATTCGCCGGTCGGAAGCGCAGGGCCTCCCCCTCCACCAGATTGCGGCGCGGCTGGCCAGCCATCACAGCGAAGCGCGGCCGCCGGTTTTGCCGATCGTGCCGCCGGAGGTGTGGGCCTGCGGCTGCACTTACGAACGCAGCGCCGCGTTCCGCGATTCCGAACACGGTACGCGCGAGGGAATGTACGCGTATGTGTACAGCCAGGCGCGTCCGGAGGTGTTCTTCAAAGGCACGGCGCGGGTGTGCGTGGGGCCCGGACAGCCGATCGGCATACGCGTGGACTCCCGCTTCACGGCTCCCGAGCCGGAGCTGGCGCTGGTGCTGGGCGGGAAAGGCGACATCGTAGGCTACACGCTGGCCAACGACGTCTCGGCCTGGGACATCGAGCGCGAGAACGCGCTGTACCTGCCGCAATCCAAGATCTACGCGGCGTGCTGCGCGCTGGGCCCGGCGATCGTCACCGCCGACGAGCTTCCCGATCCGTACCGACTGGAGATGACCTGCACCATCACGCGGGAAGGCCGCGAGATCTTCTCCGGCAGCGTCTCCACGGCCAAGCTGCACCGCAAGTTCGAAACGCTGATCGAGTATCTGCGGCGGGCGAATCACACGCCGGCGGGCACCGTGCTGCTGACCGGCACCGGGATCATCGTGCCGGAGGATGCCGCCCTGGCGCCGGGGGACCGGGTGAGCATCCGCATACCGGAGATCGGAGAGTTGACCAACCATGCCCAAACCGTCGGCGCCGCTTGACCTGAAGCGGGCTCTGCTCGAGTCTTACGCGGTGAACGAGCGCATCAACCAATACCTGCTCGAGAACATCGATGACGCCGCCTGGAACGCCGAACCGCCGGGCGGCAAAGGGCGCACGATCGCGTCCATCGCGGCGCACATGCACAACGTGCGGCACATGTGGCTGGTGGCCGCGGCGAAGGGACAGCCGCTGCCGGACAAGATCGACCGGGCGACCGTCACGCGCAAGCAGGCCATGCGGGCGCTGGCGGAAAGCGCGGAAGCCTGCACGCGTCTGCTTAAGCAAGCGCTGGATACGCCGGAGGGCAAAGTCAAAGGCTTCCGTCCCGACGTGGTGGGGATGTGCGCCTATCTGCTGTCGCACGACGCGCATCATCGCGGCCAGATCAGCGCGCTTGCCCGCCAAGTGGGCCATCCGCTGCCGAAGCAGGTGACGTTCGGCATGTGGGAGTGGGGCACGCGCTGGAAGGAGTGCGGATTCGAGAACGCCGGCGCGGTTTAGCGCGTCACGGCGCCACGCGGTTGTACTTCCGCAACAACTCCTGGAGCCGGTCGTGCGGCAGAGCGATGACCGTGTGACCCTCGAATCCGGTCATGGTTTCGGCACCCACCATGGCATTCACGATAGCTTCCTCGGTGGCCTGCGCGGTGGCCTCGAACAAAGGGTCCATATCGTCGTTGGCCAGCATGGTCACGGCGGCCACGCCGGACGATTTACCGGCGTCCGGGTTGGCGGTCGAGAAGGCGATGAAGATATCGCCGGACTCGTTGCCGGAGATGGAGCCGGTGCGCGCGAGCCCCAGCGAGGCGCGCCGCGCCAGGCGTTTGATCTGGTGGGGCAGGAGCGGCGCATCGGTGGCCACCACGATGATGATGGATCCGACGTCTTCTCCCGGGCGGCGGTAGTTGGCGGCGTAAGGCACGTTCCCGGTGATTTCCCGGCCCACGGGCACGCCGGCGATATGGAGCAGCGCGCGCCGACCGCAATTGCACTGGACCAGGACGCCCACAGTGTAGGGTCCCACCTTGCGCGAACTGGTGCCGATGCCGCCCTTGAATCCATAGCAGACCATACCCGTTCCACCGCCGACGTTACCTTCGGCCACCGGGCCGCCCTGGGCCGATTGGACGGCCGCCACCACGTCGCGCTCGCCGACGTGGAATCCGTTAATGTCGTTGAGAAAGCCATCCCAGGTCTCGGCCACGACGGGCAGGGACCACTCGTCGGAATCGGACTTGCCGGAGTGGGCCACCTGCCACTTGATGTACGCGTCGCGGACTACCCCGACGCTATGGGTGTTGGTGATGAGGACCGGGGTGGTGAGCAGTCCGGACTCCTCGACCCAGGTGGTGCCGGTCATCTCGCCGTTGCCGTTGAGGGAGAACCAGGCGCCGAAGACCGGGTCCGGAGACTGCCGGCCGCGCGGAAAGACGACCGTCACGCCGGTACGCACGGCCTGCCGGCCCTCGCCGGAGATGAGGGTGCGATGGCCCACCGCGACGCCGGCAACATCGGTAATGGCGTTCAGGGGGCCGGGCGAACCTTGGAACGGAATCCCCAGATCGCGGCCGCGCGCGGCGGCGACGGCGGTAAGGGCGAAGAAGGCCAGGGTGAGGCGGATGCGCGGTTTCATCTCCGGGAGTATAGCGTACTGCGGAACGTTGAGGGCCAGCCGGGGCGGGACGCATCCGCGCCCCGCCCGTCAAGTAAAATAGAAGCTCATGATCAGAACCGCGAACATGGACAAATTCTACGAAGCGGGCTACGGGAGAACGTACGTCCTGCGGCGTATCGAAGTGGAGATCAAGGAAGGCGAGTTTGTGACCATCATGGGTCCCTCGGGGGCCGGCAAATCCACGCTGCTCAGCATCCTGGGGATGCTGGACGGGGCCTGGACCGGCGAGTTCTGCTTCCTGGACCACGCCGTACACAAGATGAAGCCCAAGGACCGGGTGGAGCTGAACAAGAAGTACATCGGCTTCGTGTTCCAGAGCTACCACCTGATCGACAACCTGACGGTGTACGAGAACCTGGACATTCCGCTGTCATACCGGAACGTCAAGTCGGCGGAGCGGGCGAGCCTGGTGTGCGACACGCTGGACCGTTTCCACATCGTGGGGAAGCGGGACCTCTATCCGAACCAACTCTCGGGCGGGCAGCAGCAACTGGTGGCGGTGGCGCGGGCGGTGATCGCCAGCCCGAAGCTGATCCTGGCGGACGAGCCGACCGGCAACCTGCACTCCAGCCAGGGCAAGGAGATCATGGAGCTGTTCAAGCGCCTGAACGACGAAGGCACGACGATCATCCAGGTGACGCACTCGGAGGCCAACGCGGCGTACGGACACCGCATCATCAACCTGCAAGACGGCTGGGTAGTAAAGCCGGCCGGCAACTAAGTCAGTACTTAGGAACGGCGGGATCTACTCTGTCGCTCCAGGCCAGGATACCGCCTTTCATGTTGCGGGCCTTAAAGCCGCTGCGAGTTAGTAAGTCGGTAGCCTTGGCGCTGCGCATGCCACTCTTGCAGTGCACCACGATCTCGGTACCCGGATCCAACTCACTCAGGCGCTGCGTCAACTGACCCAGCGGGATGAGCCTGGCGTAAGGGATCCTACAGATCTCGTATTCGTGCGGCTCGCGGACGTCGATCAGCAGGAAGTCATCGCCGCGATCGATCTTAGCTTTTACTTCAAGGGGTTCTATTTCAGCTTCCATGGATGTCTCCGGCTGCGACCTGGGTACGCCGCAGAACTGCTGGTAATCGATCAGCCTGGTCACCGTGGGGTGATCCCCGCAGACCGGGCATTCGGGGTTCTTGCGCAGCTTCAACTCGCGGAAGCGCATGGCCAGGGCATCGTAGAGGAGTAGGCGGCCCACCAGGGGCTGGCCGACGCCGAGGATCAGCTTGACGGTTTCGGTAGCCTGAATGAGGCCGATGGTGCCGGGCAGAATACCCAAGACACCGCCCTCGGCGCAACTCGGAACCAGACCGGGCGGCGGCGGCTCGGGGTACAGGCAGCGATAACAAGGTCCGCCCTGATAAGCGAAGACAGTGGCCTGACCTTCGAAGCGGAAGATCGAGCCATAGACATTCGGCTTACCGAGTAACACGCAAGCATCATTTACCAAGTAGCGGGTGGGGAAGTTATCGGTACCATCCACGACTAAGTCATAGTCACGGAGGATATCCAGGGCGTTCTCACTGGAGAGAGCCACTTCGTGCTTGTCGATGCGGACGTAGGGATTGATCTCGCGCATGCGATCGGCGGCGGAATCGAGTTTCTTGCGGCCGACGTCACTGGTGCCATGGATGACCTGGCGCTGGAGGTTGGTGAAATCCACCACGTCGAAATCGACCAGGCCGATGCGGCCGACACCGGCGGCGGCGAGATAGAGACCCAGGGGAGCGCCCAAGCCGCCGGTGCCAACCAGCAGGACCTTGGCGGCTTTGAGCTTGAGCTGGCCTTCCATGCCGACTTCGGGCATGATGAGGTGGCGGCTGTAGCGCAGGATTTCGTCTTTGGAGAGAGCGGCGGCGGCCGGCCCGGGGGGCGCGGCCACGGATCCGCCGGCGATGGAGGGAACGATGGAGACGGTGTCGCCTTCCTTGACGGGGGTGGCGTCCTTTTGCAGGTAGCGGATGTCTTCATCGTTCAGGTAGACGTTGACGAAGCTGCGGAGCCTGCCCTCGTCGTTATAGAGCTGGCGACGGAGATCGGGGTGGGCGCTGGTGAGCGCGGAGAGAACTTCGGCGACGGTGGCGCCGCCGAGCTCGACGGAATCCTGCTTGCCTGCGTATTGGCGCAGGGGCGTGGGGATTAAAACTTTCGGCATTTCAGTAGATCAATTCCTCTGGTTCGGCTTTGGTTTGATCGGCATCAGGGAGCCAACTATGGGCGTGATCGAACTCCCCCCGCCGAATAGACAGCACTACAAAAGAATACCAAGGACAGGAGTTCTTCAGATCGGTCTCGGAGAAATAGGCGTCGCAATCGGGATGGGAGTGATAGATGCCGATGAGGTCGAGATTACGGCTGCGGGCTTCCCGGTCGGCGCGGAGCAGATCTTCGGGACGCAGCTCATAGCGGGCGGCCTGGCGGCCTGCGTAGGCGTTTTCGAGAGCCAGGGAGACCTGGACCATCTTGTGGCCGTCGACGACGGCGCCCAGCATGGCGCCGCAGCATTCGTTGGGATAGACAGACTGGGCGTGGGCAACCATCTGCTGCCAGGCGTCGGGGGCGATGCGGATCATTCTTCTTCCCAAAACTGGTCGCTCAGATATTTTTCGGCGGAGTCGCAGAGCACGGTGACGACGATGCCGGCGCGGCCCTGGGCGCAGAGGCCGCGGGCGATCCGGAGGGCGGCGACCACGTTGCAGCCGGAGGAGATTCCCACGAGCAGGCCTTCTTCGCGCGCCAAGCGGCGGACCATGGCGTAAGCCTCTTCGGTCTCGAGCCAGATGTTGCCATCGGCGAGCGTGGGATCGTAGATGCCGGGGACGATGGCGGTGGGCATGTGCTTCAGGCCTTCGAGGCCGTGGAAGCCGCTGGAAGGCTGGCCGGAATAGCACTTGACGTGGGGCAGATCGCGATGGAGGCGGCGGCTGACGCCGGTGAAGGTGCCGGAGGTGCCCATGGCGGCGACGAAGTGGGTGAGCAGGCCGTTGGTCTGGGCGATGATTTCGGGGCCGGTGGTTTCGAAGTGGGCTTTCCAGTTGGCCGGGTTATTGTACTGATCGGGGTAGAAATAGAGATCGGGATCGGACTCGTAGATGCGGCGGCATTTGCGGATAGCGCCGTCGGAGCCTTCGCCGGGATCGCTGAAGACCATTTCGGCGCCGTAGGCTTTGAGGATGCGCTTACGCTCGACGGAGGCGTTGGCGGGCAGGCAGAGCTTGACGCGGTAGCCGCGGGAGGCGCCGATCATGGCGTAGGCGATGCCGGTGTTGCCGCTGGTGGCGTCGAGGATGGTGCGGCCGGGGTGGAGGCGGCCGGAGCGCTCGCCATCGAGGATCATGTTGAGGGCGGCGCGGTCCTTGACGGAGCCGCCGGGATTGAAATATTCGGCTTTGGCGAAGATCCGGACGCCGGGGACGTCGCGGGCGATTTTATCGAGGCGCAGGAGGGGGGTATGGCCGATGGTGGAGAGCAGCGGCTGGGCCTGGGTGCGGAGATCGGGAAGGGCCGCGGGATGCGTCATCTATCACCTTGGATTAGCGGGTAACCGGGGTGGATTCAGGTATTGTAGCAAAGTCGGTAGGGAATAGGGAGATTGCGGTTCGAGGCTAGTCTTCGTCCGGGAACCGGTCCACATTTTTGCCTTTGTAGATACGGGCGATAACCTTTTCCGGGCCGTCGGGGTCCGGCCGCCAGGTCAGCTCGAAACGCTTGGGCGGCTTGTAGTTCTTGGGTTTAGCGACCTGCTGGCGGGCCCATTCTTCGGGGGTCGCCCACTGGCTATCGTCGTTTTCCGGCTGCATCTTTTTCTCCTTCTCCTGGTTTTCGGCGGCGGGCGCGGCGCGGGCGGCGCGGATGGCGTCGAGGTCCTTGCGCAGCTTGTCCCACTGGCGGTAGAGGCGGGCCTGGCACTGGGTGATGCGGTTGAGGTTGGCCAAGCGGCGGTCGAGGTCCTGGTTCTCGTGATCTTCCATGAATTCGGCTTCCAGGAGGGCGGTGCGGAACATGCGCCATTTGGCGGCGGCAAGCTGATCGACGAGCTCCTGCTGGACGATATCGCGGGGCTGGTAATAGGCCTGGTATTGGTCGTGAAGTTGTTGATATTGTTCGGGATCTTCGCCGGGCAGGATGAGGGTGGCGGCGTACAGTCCATGCGATAAACGATTCAAAGCCACGGCTGATTTGCCCGCGGGGGAGCGGGGGCCGGTGGAGCGCTGGGCGTTGCGGCGATTGGCCGCGATTTTGCGGTCGGATGACATCGATTGGTCCTCGGCTGGGATTGGTTCCGGAGCCACGGTATCAGCGGGGGGCGGGGCGGAAGGCTCTACGAGAGCTCCAAGTGATTGATCGCCTGGGGCAAACTTAATTCTATGTATGGTGAAGCGAGTGACGGGCTACAATACTCGTGTGATTCAGCCGGCGAACGGGGGCCGAGAACTGCTGGACGAGATCGCGGGGGCGCGTTGCGCACGGCCACGGTTGTGGTGGCTGGGCCACAGCGGGTTCGTGCTGAAGTACCGGCAGGCGATCGTATACGTAGACCCGATGCTTTCGCGGAAGCGGGCGGACCGGCTGGTGGCGCCGCCGTTCGGAGGCGAGGAGGTGACGCACGCGGGGCTGATCCTGTGCACGCACGCGCACGCGGGGCACATGGACCCGGACACGGTGCCGGCGATGGTAGCGGCGTCGCGGCGGGCGAAGGTGGTGATGCCGATCACGGCGGCAGCGCGGGCGTACGAGATGGGGATCGCGTACCAGCGGATGGTGACGACGAACGCGGACCTGCGGGTGGAGTTTCTGGACGACCGGGTGTACGCGGCGCCATCGGCGCATCCGCAGCTCGACTGGACGGCGCAGGGCGGGTATCCGTACCTGGGGTACCTGGTGCGGTTCGGGAGCTACACGATTTACCACGCGGGGGACGGGGTGCCGTACCAGGGGCTGGCGTCGCGGCTGCTGCCGTACAACGTGAATGTGGCGCTACTGCCGATCGGGGGGGCGCGGAACTTCAAGATCCCGGAGGCGGCGCGGCTGGCGGCGGAGATTGGGGCGGAGTGGCTGGTGCCGATGCACTACGACATGTTCCGGGAGAGCGCGGTGGAGATCGACCGGTTTATCGAGCATATGCTGGGGCAGCATCCGGGGCAGAGGTTTAAG
>DATJYO010000038.1:0-9813 GCA_035499555.1 Bryobacteraceae bacterium | reverse complement strand
TCATCGCATCCGCAAAGTAACAGCGGCCGGCCGCATCACCACGCTGGCGGGCACGGGGATTGCGGGAAGCAGCGGCGACGAAGGGCCGGCCACCGCCGCGCAGCTGAATGCGCCAGCGGGGATTGCGGTGGAGGATGACGGAAACCTGTTTATCGCCGATACCCAGAATCACCGTATCCGGCAGGTTACGCCCGATGGCGTGATTCACACGATCGCGGGCCAGGGATCAGCGGGATACTCGGGTGACGGAGAACCGGCGACATCAGCCCAGCTCTACCATCCGGCGGGTCTCGTTCTGGACGGTTCCGGGGACCTGTACTTCGCGGATTCCGGCAACAACCGCATCCGGCGCCTGGTGCCGCAGGCGGTGGCGCCCCCGGCTCCGGTGGTCACGCCCCCCTCGGTAGCCGCGCTGAATGCCGCGAGCCTGACGCAAGGTCCGGTGGCGCCCGGCGAGATTCTGGTGGTCTTCGGTAGCGGGTTGGGACCCGATACCGGTGTGGCCGCCGCACCCGACGCTACCGGCCTGCTCCCCACGCTGCTGGCCGGCGCGGAGGTCCGGTTCGACGGCATCGCGGCGCCGATTCTCTACGCCCAATACGGGCAGATCAATGTGCAGGCACCTTACGCCATCGCGGGGAATGCGACGACGCACGTGGAGGCGTTCTACCAGGGGAAATCCGCCGGCGCGGTGGACCTGGCCGTAGTCACCGCCAATCCGGCGCTGTTCCCGGTGGTAGTGAACCAGGACGGGTCGATCAATTCCGAAGGGAGCCCCGCGCCGCGGGGAACGATTGTGGCGTTCTTCGCGACGGGAGAAGGCCTCACGGATGGCACAAACATTTCCGGCATGGCCGCAGAGGCGCCGTATCCGCGCCCGCGGCAGACGGTGGCGGTGACGATGGGCGGCATCTCGGCCGATCTGCTGTATGCCGGCGCGGCCCCGGGGCAGGTGGGAGAGTTGCAGGTCAACGCGCGGGTGCCCGGCGGATTTCTGCCGGCGGGACAGGTGGCAGTGCAGTTGTCGGTAGGGCCATTCAGCGCGCCGGTGATGATGATCTGGGTGAAATGACCGCTGCAAACCAATTCCCACCGCAGAGACGCAGAGAACGCAGAGAAAATCTCAGAGCGGTTTTCTCTGCGTTCTCGGCGTCTCTGCGGTGAGTGAAGCTATCTTCCCGTAAACGCCGGAGCACGCTTTTCCACGAAATGCGCCACGCCTTCCTTGAAGTCTTCACATTGCAGGCTGGCGCGCATTTCGGTGGTGGCAACGTCCAGAGCCTGGCCCAGCGTCTGCGTCATGCCACCGTACACCTGTCGTTTGATCACTGCCATCGACCGCGGGCTGACCGTGTTCGCGAGCTCACGCGCATAGGCGGCCACGGCAGCGGGGAATGCTGCCGCAGGTTCTACCTGGTTCACGATGCCCATCCGCAGCGCCTCCTGCGCGCCGAAGATGCGGGCCGACAGCAGAATATCCATTGCATTGGCATGACCCGCGATGCGCGGCAGGAGCCACGCCAGGCCGTACTCCGCGATCAGGCCGCGCCGTGCGAACGCGGTGCCGAACTTTGCTTCGTCGGAGGCGATGCGCAAATCGCAGAACATCGCGATCACGAAGCCCAGCCCCACGCACGGTCCGTTGACCGCGGCGATGATCGGCTTCGGCACCGATGGAAAGTACGAATACTGCCGCTGGAAATCATCGGCCACGCCGCCGTTAGCCGCATCCGGCAGCGGATGAAGACCCTTGTCCGCCACGTCCTGCAGCAGGCTCATATCGGCGCCCGCACAGAAACCGCGGCCGGCGCCGGTGACGACGACCACGCGCACGTTGTCGTCCGCCGCCGCTGTCTCCATGGCCTGTCGCACTTCCTTCTCCATGTTCCGCGTCCACGCGTTCAGCCTGTCCGGCCGGTTCAGGGTAATCGTCGCGACGCGGTCCGCAACCGTGTACTGGGTTTCTTGAGTGGTCATCGCACAGATTGTATACTGACCGGCGTATGATGCTACGCCGTTTTCTCGTCCCCTTGGTGCTGTTCAGCGCTCTGCTGGTGCAGGCGCAGGATGCGAGCCTGGTGCTGCGCACTTCGGTCGGATACCGGACGCAGCGCAACAGCCTGCAACTCACGGACGCGCAGAAACAGGATGCCGACCGTCTCTACCGCGAGGCCGAGCAGGCCAATGTCGCGGGCAAGTACGGCGACGCCATGCGTGCGATGGCGCACGGGACGGCGGTGATGCAGGGGAAGGAGTGGACGCCGGCAGCGGAGTTCTCCGCGGCGGTGCGGACCAAGCTCGACCACGCGATGCTCGAGCCGGGACAGCACGCCAGGCTGATGGTGACCGCGCTCTTCCCGCCGCAACTCCCTCCAGAGATGCAGAAATTCACCGAAACTCCTGTCCTGCGGGCCGCCGGCGGCAGTGAGAACAGCCTGGGCAACGAAATCGCGGCCTCTCCCAGCAAGCTGCCGCAGGCAATCGAGATCGTCGTTCCGAACGTGCCGCCCGGTGACTATCAGGTGGAGTTGCGGATCGCCGCAGGCCAGACCTCCCTTGCCACCGTTCGCGTGCCGGCTCATATTCAGAGCCTGTCGGAAGCCGTGGCGCGACTGAAGGCGCGCCTGGCCAAGGCGCCCCGGGAGAATGCCGCGGCACTTGCCACCGCGGGTTACGCCGTGACACTGTACGAGCGGGCCGACTCGGGAGACGCCAACCCTGCGCGAATCCACTTCGCAGACGAATTCGCGGCCGCGAATGCTATGCTGGACGCCCTCGAAGGGGGCAAAGATCCATTCGCCGAGAAGCGCGGCGATCTGCATAAGGCATACCGCTCGGCCGCGGACAACACGCTGCAACCGTATCGCCTCTTCATCCCCGATTCCTACACGGCGGCCAAGTCCTGGCCCCTGGTGGTGGCGCTGCACGGCATGGGAGGTGACGAGAACAGCATGTTCGACGCCTACGCCGGCGAGGTGAAGAAGAACGCCGAGCGCCTGGGCTTCCTGGTGGTCTGCCCGAAAGGCCGCGACACGGCGTCTATGTACCGCGGCGCGGCGGAGCAGGACGTGATGGACGTGCTGGCCGAGGTGCGGCGCGATTACAAAATCGATGCCAGGCGCATTTACCTCATGGGGCATTCGATGGGCGGCTACGGCACCTGGAGCACCGCCATGGATCACCCCGACGTGTTCGCGGCGCTTGGGCCGATTTCGGGCGGCGGCAACGCGGCGGGGATGGTAAAGCTCAAAGACATCCCGCAGTTTGTGGTGCACGGCGATGCCGATCCGACCGTGCCAGTGACGCAGTCGCGGACGATGGTCGAGGCCGGAAAGAAGGCCGGTGCGAACATCGTCTACGTCGAGGTACCGGGCGGGAACCACATCAGCGTCGCTGCGCCGAACATCGGGCCGATGTTCGACTTTTTCGCCAGGCAGGCGAGGCCGTAATATGCCGAAAACTTTTACCGACCCATTCGCCGCTAAGCCGAAGAGAGCCATACCCTATGCATTCGTGCTGGAGGCGCTCCAGACGCTCCGGCCGCGCACGAACCCGATGTTCGGCTGCCTGGCGGTCTATGTCGGCGCGAAGATCGTGCTGATCCTACGGGACAAACGGGGTGGAAAGGATAACGGCGTCTGGCTCGCAACAACGCGCGAGCACCACGAGAGCCTTCGCGTCGAGTTTCCACGCATGCGGTCGATCGGCGTGCTCGGCAACGGCAAAGAGACCGGTTGGCAGGTCCTGCCCGCCGAAGCGCCGGATTTCGAAGAGGCCGCGCTACGGGCGTGCGAACTGGTAATGGCGCGGGATCCGAGGATCGGGAAGGTGCCGAAAGCCAAAAAGCGAAAACAGAGCCTCCGCGCAGAGCCGCGACCGTAAGGGAGTGGTGGCCAAGGCCACTAACGAAGCTTTCAGCCACCGCTCCCTTACGGTCGCGGCTCCGTCAAAAACTTCAGCAACGCCGGATAGAAGGCCTCCGGCGCTTCCAGGTGCGGCACATGTCCCAGGTTCGGAAAGATCACCAGTTCCGCGCCCGGAATGGTGTCGGCAATGTGCTTCGCCAGCTTCGGAAAGTCCTGCCCGTCCTTCTCCCCGCCCATCACCAGCGTCTTCACCTTGATCTTCGGCCAGTCATACACCACCGGATCCAGGTATAGGATCTGCTGGTAAATCGACCGCACCATCGCCAGGCGCGGCCAGTCGCCGCTCAGCGTTGGCGCGTAGAGGATGCGCACGTACTGCTCGTATTCCGGCTTCCAGGCGCCGGGCGAAGGGAAATATCGCCGGATATTGGCATAGAAACCCTGCCAGCGTTGATCGTCGGTCTGCGCCATGGTGGCCCTGTAGGCATCGTCGGCGGAACGCCACGGCCGTTCATAGCGAGGATCGGTGAGGCCGATGGGGTCGTAGATCACGGCCCGCTCCGTGATGTCCGGAAAGGACGCCGCAAATCGCGCCGCGAGCATCCCGCCCATGGAGTGGCCCACGATTGCAACCTTGCCGACTCCCAGTTTCTCCAGCAGGCGCCGGCTGTTCAGCGCCATGTCGTGAAAGTTGTACGGCATGATCGGCTTCGACGACCGCCCGAAACCGACCTGGTCCGGGACCACCACGCGGAAGCCTTCCTTGCGCAGCGCCTCGATGGGCCCGGCGAAGTAAAAGCCGCCAAAGTTCATGCCATGGAAGAGCATGACCGTTCGGCCGTTCGGTGTTCCGGCGGGCGGCACATCCATGTAGGCCATCCGGACGTCTTGCCCGTACATGGTGAGCGGGAGGTACTGCACCGGATAGGGATAGGCCACCTCTTCGTACGTAATGCTGGCCGGTTTGACGTCCGCGGGCGCTTTCTGCTGTGCGAAGGCAGCGCCCGCCAGAAGAAGAGCAACCCAGTATTTTCGCGCCATGCCACCGATTGTACCGAACGAACGGTCGGTTTGTTTCTGTGGTAGACTGGCACCAACCCTGGAGGGGGAATCCATGATCACTCGCGTCTGTGCCGCCGCCCTCATGGCTGGGGCTGCACTCTCGGCCGCGCCCGCCGGTACTGTTCCTACGTTCTCGAAGGATGTGGCGCCCATTCTGTACTCGCGCTGCGTCGAATGCCACCGTCAGGGCGAAGCCGCCCCCATGGCATTCACCAGCTATCAGGAAGCGCGCCCATGGGCCAAAGCCATCAAGACCGCGGTCCTGCAGCGCCAGATGCCGCCATGGCTCGCGGACCCGCACTTCGGTTCCTTCAAGAACGCTCGCGGGCTGACCGCTCAGGACATCCAGACCATCTCCGCCTGGGCCGACAACGGCGCTCCCGAAGGCAACGCGAAGGACACCCCTGCCCTGCCCCATTTTGAAAGCGGCTGGAACATCGGCAAGCCCGACCTGATCATCGACATGGGTAAGGATTTCGAAGTGCCCGCGACGGGCGTCGTCGCATATCAGTACTTCACCGTCCCCACCAACTTCACCGAGGACAAATGGATTGAAGCCGCCGAGATCCGTCCGCAGCACCGCGGGCAGATCCATCACGTGATCGTATTCGTGCAGGGGCCGAACGGCGAGGCCAACCAGCGCCGCGAGGTCGGCAGCCTGCTGGTGGGATTCGCCCCCGGCGAGCCGGCGACGGTATTCGAGCCGGGCACAGCCAAGCTGATCAAAGCGGGAAGCAAGCTGCTCTTCCAGATGCACTACACGCCCAACGGCACGCCGGTGACGGACCGAAGCTACATCGGGCTGCGTTTCGCCAAGGAGCCGCCGAAGTACAGGGCGATCACGGCCAACGCGCTGCAGAACCGTTTCGCGATTCCCCCGGGCGATCCCAACTATGAAGTGAAGTCCACCTGGACCGCCAAGCAAGACGTCGAAATCCTGGGCCTGATGCCGCACATGCACGTGCGCGGCAAGGACTTCAAGTACACAGTGGTCTATCCCGACGGCCGCGAAGAAGTCATCCTCAACGTCCCCAGGTACGATTTCAACTGGCAGCTCAATTACGACTTCGCCAAGCCGGTGGTGCTGCCCAAGGGCACACGCATCGACTGCGTAGCGCACTTCGACAATTCGCCGAACAACAAGTACAACCCCGACCCGACCAAGGAAGTGAAGTGGGGCGACCAGACCTGGGAAGAAATGATGATCGGCTGGTTTACCTACACGGTGCCGAACAAGCCGGCGGAACCGGCGCCGTCGGTCGGCGGCAACAACTAAGACGCCGGGCCCCCCGCTTGCTCACGCTCGCGGTTCCGTGTCCGGAGTACGCCGGACACCGAACCGCGATCGTAAGGGAGCGGGCGGCCTGCTGGCAATCCACCACAGAATTCCCACCGCACCCACAATCGCCGCTCCCCAACGCATCCCCGCCACCACCACCGGCAGTGTGACCTCCGGCCAGGCGACGTGATACTGCGCGAAACGCTCCCAACGCTCGGTCATCCAATGCCAGCCTGTGTGAGCCACGATTGCCGACAGAATAATAGTGCCCATCCGCTCCGCCACCACGTGCCGGAACAGAAGCTCCAGCACCGGGATCAGCGCCACCAGCACCAGCAGTTGTCCTAGCTCAACCCCGATGTTGAACGACAGCAGCGACGCCAGCAGGTGCGACCCGGCGAACTGCAACGTCTCCCGCAGCGCGAACGAAAATCCGAAGCCGTGCACCAGCCCAAAACCGAAAGCGATCATCCAGCGCCGGTGCACCGTCGCTCCGCCCACGATGTTTTCGAGCGCCATGTAGACGATCGAAGCCGCAATCAGCGTCTCGATGAGCGGCGGGAACCACAGGGCGTCCGGCGCCAGGTTGTACGCCGAGGCGATCAGGGTGATGGAGTGCGCCACCGTAAAGGCCGTCACCACCGGCACCAGCGCGCGGAAGCGACGGAACGGGATCACGAGGCACAAGAGAAAGAGCAGATGATCCGTGCCGTCCAGAATGTGCAGGAAGCCGAGCCGCACGAATTGCAGCGCCGCCTGATGCCAGCGAGGATCGAGTCTCACCAGCCCTGGATCGCCGGTAAATTCGAAAGCGCGCACAGCCCCGCCGGGTGGGAGGAACCGGAGCACCGTGATGACGCGTTGCCCAAGCCTCGCCAGCGCCGGATGCACGGAAAACCGCGACTGCTCCGAGACGATCGGGTATTCGAACCAGACGTCCAACACGGTCTGGTTCCAGACCACCGCGACGTCGCCGCCCAGGCGCGGGGCTGAGAACAGCGCGGCCGCCGATTCATAGGATGCGAAGGAGCGGTCCGATTCCAGCGTGATCCGCGCTGCTGTTACACGTGGTTTGGGCAGCCGCTGGTCGCCTTCGTAGATTTCAAGAAAATTGCCGATCCATAACTGAGACGCGTCCGCCAACATGGGCCCCGCTCGCTCGATATCGAGGTACCCGCCTCGCTGCGGGAAATCGATATCGCGGATGGCCTTCATGGGCACGCGCACCAGCACATTCAGCCGCTGCGCCACCGGCCGCACGTACATCTGTACGGTAACGTCGTTGGGAATATCGTGCCCCCAAGCGAAACCACCGTACACCACCAAAAGGGCCGCGAGCCTCCCGAATCCCGAACCCCTAATCCCGCACCCCGCCTTTTCGTATATAATCGCCACTCGTGAAGCCCAGCTTACACCATCGCCCCACTGCCATTCTCACCGGAGTGGCTCTCCTGCTCGCCGCCGGCTCCGTCGTCCTCGACCACTTCTCGAAGGTCAACGCCGCCGGCGTCATGGCGCCCCGTTTCGAGGTCGACCCCATGTGGCCCAAACCTCTGCCGAACCACTGGGTGCTTGGCAACGTCATCGGCGTGAACGTCGACTCCAACGACCACATCTGGATCGTGCACCGCCAGCAGTCGCTCGAAGCGATGGAGAACTACGCCGTCGCCAACCCGCCCGGACCCAAGCGGCAGTACGGCGTGGTCGAATCCGAGTGCTGCGCGCCGGCGCCCCCGGTGCTGGAATTCGACGAGGCCGGCAACCTGATCGGCAGCTGGGGCGGACCTGGTGAAGGCTACGACTGGCCGGAGACCAACCACGGCATCTTCGTCGATTACAAAGGCAACGTCTGGATCGGCGGCAACGGCCGTCCCAAGCCCACTCCGCCCGGACAGCCTCCGGCCTCCGCGGCGGCAGCCCGTGGGGGCGCGGCGCGCGGAGCCGGCGCCGGCGAAGGCGGCCTCGGAGGGCCGGGCTATTACAACGACAACATGATCCTCAAGTTCACGCAGCAGGGCAAATTCCTCATGCAGATCGGCAAGCCCGGCGCGAGCAAGGGGTCAAACGACATCGACAACCTGAAGGGCGCGGCGAAGATGTACGTCGATCCCAAGACGAACGAGCTGTACGTGGCCGACGGCTACGGGAACCATCGCGTGATCGTCTTCGACGCAGAGACCGGCAAGTACAAGCGCCACTGGGGCGCCTACGGCAACAAGCCCGACGACACGCCGCTCGGCCGCTACAACCCGAACGATCCGCCCGCGCAGCAGTTCCGCAACCCGGTGCACTGCGCCGAGTTGTCAAACGACGGCCTGCTGTACGTCTGCGACCGCCCCAACGACCGCATCCAGGTCTTCCAGCCCGACGGCAAGTTTCTGAAGGAAGTGTTCATCGCCAAGAACACGCTGGGCGACGGCTCGGTCTGGGACATCGCATTCTCGAAGGACCCGCAGCAGAAGTACATCTACCTTGCAGACGGCTCCAACGAGAAGGTGTACGTGATCCAGCGTGAGTCGATGGAGATCCTGACCAGCTTCGGCGATGGCGGCCGCCAGCCCGGCGAATTCTACGCCGTGCACAGCATTGCGACGGATTCCAAGGGCAACATCTTCACCACCGAGACCTACCGCGGCCAGCGCATCCAGAAGTTCCTGTACAAGGGCCTGGCGGCGGTGACGAAGAAAGACCAGGGAGTGGTCTGGCCGAAGAAGTGAACATTAGTACCTAAGCCTACACGGACCCTGTAATGTGGCTCGCAGTCACGGCACAATCGGACTGAGAGTCAGGTCCACGCCGTGCCCCTCAGCGCCACTGAACTCGACGCGGTCTTGCGCGCTCAGCTGACTGATGCGGAGCGCGCCGGAGGCGTCGCCTACGTGGCACGGGATCCAATCCCCGCTGGCACTACCTTCGACTACCCGCAAGGCGCTATCCAGGTCCCATGGGATGCATGGCTGGCATTCCTGGACCGCGAACCGCGAGCCAATTGGGGCCACTCCTGCCGGTACTTGCTCGTCCCAGTCGGCGGCGGAGCCACTCTTTCTTTCGAGGCACGCTTCCCGCCCTTTCATCGCGGCGATGTCCACCGCTGGCGCGTATGGCACCGCGCCCCCGGTCTCCCGGACACAGCCTTGGCTGTGCCCGAACCATAACCAGAAGTTGCACCCGGAGGATGTATGCCTCAGATCGAAGAAGTTCTTTCGAACGTCAAAACTAATGCGCTCGCAAGCCTCGCTGCCGCGCAGCGCCAGACTACCAATCTGCACCTGGATACGCAGATCTATGCAGCAGGTACCCGGCTCGGCCCCGCGATCCAGAACCTGGTTGTCGACGCGCCCAGCATCCTGGTATTCGCGGATGACGATCCACGCGCCAACTTTGGACACAACTGCCGCTACCTGCTCCACGACCCGAACACCGGAGCCCTCCGCCGCACGCTGGCCGCGAGATTTCCTCCCTACGGGCTGAAGCCTCCGGCGACCATGACCGTGTTTCATGAGCCGATCGTGCGGGCCAAGCCGGCGCTGATCAAGCTGCCTTTTCCCCGCCCCATACCCATCTGGTTCCCGGACGGCAACCGCTACGCCGTCCTCTACTCTGGCA
>DATJYO010000037.1:0-86213 GCA_035499555.1 Bryobacteraceae bacterium | reverse complement strand
GGGCAATGGCGATGGCACGTTCCAGCCGCCATCCTACGTCACCGGTACCTGGGCCGGAGCGCCCAACCAGATCATCGCCGCCGACCTCAACGGGGATGGCATCCCGGATCTCGCGATTACCGATTGGTGGTTGAATACCGTGTATCTCTTCGCCGGCAATGGCGACGGCACTTTTCGGCGCCAGGTCGAGTTGGGCGGCGGCCTGGGTCCGGGATGGATTTCCACCGCCAATCTGCAAGGCCAGACGAGACCGGGCTTCCCGGATCTGTTCACGGTCGACTTCTTGCCGAACAGCTTCTTTCCGGTGAGCAACAGCAACGGGTCGGCCATCTCGATCCTCTATAACAACGGCTGGCGCTGATCCGCGCCGCGCAATGCGGTTGGCGAACGCCCCGGTTTTGTTGTACACTAAAAACTTAGTCCAAAGCTCCGACCCACTCCGTGTGTCCCGGCGCGATTTTCAGAGGTTAACCCATGCATGCAATCATTGAAACCGGCGGAAAACAGTATGTCGTGGCCGCGGGCGACGTAGTCCGCGTGGAAAAGTTGGAAGGCGAAATCGGCTCGGAAGTCGCCCTGCCATTGCGCGCGGTTTTCAAGGACGAAGGCCAACTGGTCGCCGGTCCGGAGCTGGGCGGCGCCACCGTCACGGGCACCATCGTCGGCAACGGCCGCGGCAAAAAGGTGCTGGTCTTCAAGTTCAAGCGCAAAAAGCAGTACAAGCGCACGATTGGGCATCGCCAGGACTTCACGGAAGTGAAGGTGGGCGACATTCAGGTCTAGGTGAAGTATGGCGCATAAAAAAGGTTTAGGCAGTTCCAAAAACGGGCGCGATTCCAACGCACAGCGCCTGGGCGTGAAAGTCTTCGGCGGACAACTGGTGCCGGGCGGTTCGATCATCGTGCGCCAGCGCGGCACCAAGATCAAGCCCGGCGACAACGTCGGCTGGGCCAAGGACGATTCGCTGTTTGCCAAGGTCACCGGCGTGGTGGAATATCGCGACCGCGGCCGCCTGGGCCGTTTCGTCAGCGTCAAGGAAGTCGCCTAACTGTTCATCGACGAAGCCCGCATCCTGGTGAAAGCCGGCGACGGCGGCAATGGTTGTCTGGCCTTCCGCCGCGAGAAGTACGTCCCCCGCGGCGGCCCCAGCGGCGGCGATGGCGGCCGGGGCGGTGACGTTTTCCTGGTCTCCACCGAACACCAGAACACTCTTCTCCAGTTCCGTTTTAACCCCGAGCACAAAGCCCAGCGCGGCCGGCACGGCGAAGGCAGCAATCGTACCGGCGCCGACGGCTACTCGATCGACGTCCAGGTACCCGTTGGCACGGTGGTCTACGACGATTCGACCGGCGAACGCCTGTACGATTTCACCGCCCCGGGCGAGCGTTTCCTGGTGGCGCGCGGCGGGCGCGGCGGCAAAGGCAACGCCCGCTTCGCGACCGCCACCCATCAGGCGCCCACCGAGCATGAGCCCGGCCAGCCCGGCCATGAGCGCCGCCTGCGCCTCGAACTGAAACTGCTGGCCGACGTCGGCCTGGTCGGCTTTCCCAATGCCGGCAAATCCACCCTGATTTCGCGCATCTCGGCGGCCCGGCCCAAAATCGCCGATTACCCCTTCACCACGCTCGAGCCGCAGTTGGGCGTCGTCTCCATGGACGACTTCCGCAGTTTCGTGGTCGCCGATATCCCGGGCCTGATCGAAGGCGCGCACCTGGGCCACGGACTCGGTATCCAATTCCTAAGACACATCGAACGTACCCGGCTGTTGGTCCACCTGGTGGATGTCTCCGAAGCCAGCGGCCGCGATCCGGCCCACGACTTCGAGACGGTGATGACTGAATTGGCTTCCTTCAGCGCGGACCTGGCGGCCAAGCCCATGATCCTGGTCGCCACCAAAATGGACGCCGCCCAGGATCCCGCGCGCGTCGCGGCTCTGCGTCGGATCGCGGCGGAGCGCAGCCTGCCGTTCTTCCCGATCTCCAGCGTGACCGGCGAAGGTCTCGACCGCCTGCGCTATGCCATGGCCGAGCGCGTCCTGCCGCCGAAAAATCCTCCGGCCGCCTGACGGCTAATGGATCATCGCCTGCCAACCCGCGCCGGGCGATAGGTTGGAGTTCACGATGTCGCCCCGCCCATTGATCCAGTAACCCGAATTCGGACCGATCCAGACTTTGTGGATCTCGCCGCTCAACGGATCGACCGCCGGCGTAAGCCCCGTCAGCGTATCGCCAAACGAAGCCACCTGCGCGGCCTGCGCATCTTGCCGCCGTTCAAAGGACCGCACCTGGCTCTGCATACTTTGCATGCGTGCCTGGAACTGCTGCACCTGCTGCGCCAGTTGCTGCAGCCGGCCCTGCTGCCGCAGACGCTGGTAAGCCAGCCCTTCCTGGTCCATCCGCTGCTGATACCGGATCCATTGCTGGTCCAGATGCAGCGACTCGGTGGCGCGCCGCGCGATCGCGCGAACAGTCTCCGCCTGTTCCGGCGGCGCCATGAAACTGGCGAGCATGGATACCTGCCAAAGTCCCTGGTAGAGCGCCGTGCGCGCGTAGGCGTACGCGATCCGCGGCCCCTGCTTGGTCTGGCAACGGTACATCGCTTCGCCCACCGAGGTCCGCACCACGCCCGGTGACAGGGGACCGCGATCCACTACCGCTGCCGGCTCGTGTGCGTCCTCCACCGTCAGGCTCTGGCACATGCCCAGGAAGCGTCCCCGCGCGTAAAGCCGCACGAAGTCCTGGCCCGAGCGGTACGCGGCGACGGTCATCTGCGCCTGTGCGCCGAGGTCGTAAGTTTCGCCCTCTCGCGCGTGGAACCCCGACGGCATACTGTAGCTCGGCACCGCCACATCCCCCAGCCGGAAGTAGCTGCGGCCATCCGCGGACCGCATATCCACCATCGGGCGATAGTCGGAGTAGCCCAGGCGGAACATGCCCCCTTGCACGGTCCAACCCTGCGGGACGTCAACGGTGAAAGCGCGTTCGAATGGATCCTGAAAGGTGGACCATCCGGTAGCCGCCAGTCCGCTGGCAGCCACTAATAACGGCACGGCGAAAAGCAAAGAGGCGTTCATTTTATTCCCCCAGCCCGGCCTTTAAGGTCGCGGCTGTTAAGGGAGGCGCAGGCCGCGCCATAACGCCCTCAGACCAGCGCCATGAGGAATACAATTCAGCTTTGCGGCCGGGCGGCTACCCGCTCGGGCCGCTACTGCCCGGTTCTATGAACTGCCAGGTTACGCTGTCGCTGCGCGCACGGCCCCACGCTCCAAGCGGGAAAGCTCGGAGTTCAAGTCGTCGAGGGCCTTTTGCATCAGGTTCCGATATCGTGGATTCTGGCTCGTTTCCAGTTCCCGTAGGACCCGGGTGCGAGAAAGTGTCAAACTTTCCTTCTTACGGAGCAACTCCAATTCTTCTGCTGAAGTCGGTGTGCCGCGAGGAGGATGGACGTTATTTTCGGCCGATTCAATTTGCGATTCGACCGCCTTACTTTCCCAACCTCTTGCCATGATTCCAGTATAAGTCCCGGCAACCGGAAGGGTGGTAATCGGTACCGCTCAGTGCGCCCGCATCGCGCGGGCGATCAGCCCCAGCCCTCCTACCAGCAGCACCAGCATCACGATGGTGTTGAACAGGCTGGTCGGCTGAAAATAGATATGCAAGTTCGCCAGTACCCCGGCCAGGATAAACAGGGCGCCCGCCGCCGTCAGCAGCCAGCCGATTACGCTGCGGCCGTCCCGGAACAGCAGCCCCACCCCGATCAACATTGGAATCAGCGTGATACCGAAAGAATTGCCGCCCCAGAAGTTCCAGTATCCGCCGGCCACCATCACCTGGGTGGTCAGAAGATAACCGCCTACACAGGCCAGCGCGAAGCCAAGCAGGAATTCGCCCAAGCCGCCCGGTGTGCCGCCCACGTCGCTGAAGCGCCGATCCGCCATACGTCCGAGCATAACGCAAACCTCGGCGCCGGTCACAAACCGGAAAAATAAATCTCCGCGTTTGGTTTCATCAGGTTGCAACAGCACGTCGGCCTGCCTGGGCCGAGGGCGGACCGGCGGCTCGCATAAAATCGGATCGAAATATATGCCCCACGCCAAACCCGGATCGCGCAACCACCGATTCAATCGGATCGACTACCTGATCTCCGAATTGCTGGACGAAGCCGAACCCAACGGTGAAAAGCGCCTCCGCAAGGATCTTCGCAAACGCTACCACCCGGTCGAGCCGATGGAAGAGGTGCTCGTCGATTGCCTGGCGATTCTTGCCTGGCGCCTGCACGGCTGTACCATGCTCGAATCCCAATCGCTCGCGGACACAGTCTTCGGCGACCTGCGGGATTCTGAGGTGCTTTCCAAGCTGCGCGCCTACAAGGCTTCGCTGAGCGGGCACGCCGATAACTGCCGCCACCAGCTCGATCGGTTCGCCCAACTCCGGAAACGCGCCGCCGCCGAAGCCGCCGCCCGCTTTAAAAAGCTCAAACCCTGCACTTCCGTTATACAATAGGTGTGTGCTGAGCCGGCCCTCCATCTGCCGTCCTGGTCTGTTTGGTTCGGATTAGTGTCCGCATTCCTCCCTGTTTCGTGGCCCTGATTTTTTAAGTTGTAAGGAGGATTGTGTATGAGTAAGATCGTTGAGGCCGTCCGCAAGGATCTGCCGCAGTTGACCGGGCCGCTGCCCGGACCGCGTGCCGCCCAGGTGATCGCCCGCGACCAGCACACCGTTTCGCCGTCCTACACCCGCTCCTACCCGTTGGTTGCCAGCCGCGGCGCAGGCGCGATGGTCGAAGACGTCGACGGCAACCGTTTTCTGGACTTCAATGCCGGCATCGCCGTGGTTTCCACCGGACACTGCCATCCGCGCGTGGTGGAAGCCATCCGCGAACAGGCCGGCCGCCTGATCCATATGTCCGGCACCGATTTCTATTACGAGTCGCTCGTGGATCTGGCCGAGAAGCTGGCCGCCGTGGCGCCCGGCGGTTTCGAACGCCGTGTCTCGTTCGGGAACTCCGGCGCGGAAGCCGTCGAAGGCGCGATGAAACTGGCGCGCTACTCCACCGGGCGCGATAAGTTCATCGCCTTCCTGGGTGCCTTCCACGGCCGGACCATGGGCGCGCTGTCGCTCACCGCGCGCAAGGCCGTGCAGCGCCGCGGCTTCGGCCCGCTGGTTCCCGGCGTGGTGCACGCGCCGTATCCCAATTGTTACCGTTGCCCGTTCGGCCAGACGCCCGCGAACTGCGCCGTGGAATGCGCCCGCTACATCGAGGACACGCTGCTGGCCACCATCGCGCCCGCCGACGAAGTGGCCGCCGTGGTCATCGAACCCGTCCAGGGCGAGGGCGGATACGTGGTTCCCCCGCAGAAGTTTTTCGACGAGCTGACGCGTATCACCCAAAAGCACGGGATCCTGCTGGTCTGCGACGAAGTGCAGTCCGGCATGGGCCGTACCGGTAAGTTGTGGGCCTCCCAGCATTTCCAACTGGCGCCCGACATCCTGACCGTCGCCAAAGGCATCGCCAGCGGCCTTCCCTTGGGGGCTACCGTGGCGCGCGCCGATCTCATGCGCTGGACTCCCGGCGCGCACGCCTCCACCTTCGGCGGCAATCCCGTAGCCTGCGCCGCCGCCCTGGTCACCCTCGAATTGCTGGAACAGGAACTGGTCGATAACGCCGCCCGTATGGGCGCCCACCTGATGTCGCGCATGCGCGATTGGCCCGCCCGCTTCCCGATTGTCGGAGAGGTGCGCGGACTCGGCCTGATGCTCGGCGTCGAACTGGTGCGCGACCAGCAGTCTAAGGCCAAGGCGCCGCACCTGCGCGACCGTGTCGTGAACCTGGCCTTCGCGCGTGGGCTGCTGATTCTGGGCGCCGGCGACAACACCCTGCGCCTCAGCCCGCCGCTCGTCATCTCCCGCGATCAGTGCGATTTCGCCCTGGACACCCTGGAAGACTGCCTGACTCAGGTCATGCGCGAGAACGCCGGGGCGCTCTAACTCCGCCCCATCACCACCGTGTGCGGGCTGCGTGGAATGGCATGCGCGGTCACCGTCCCGTAGCCCGCCTGGTGGTACATCTGTTCCAACTCGCGGAACGTGTAGGCATCGCCGCCTGCCGTATGGGCCAGCATGCTCAGGGCGAACGCGGCCGCCATCGGCGGTGAGACCCGGTCCTCGTTGGGCACGAACTCCAGCGCCGCCGCCCGGCCGCCCGGCTTCAATGCCGCGCGCACTTTTCGCAGCAGCCCGACGCACGTCGGCGGATCGAAATGATGCAGGAAGTTGGTGACTAGCACGATATCGTACGGTCCCCCGAGCTCCACGTCGAACGCGCTTCCCGGCCGCGTGTGATAACGCGCCTCCACGCCCGCTTTGGCCGCGTTGGCCCGCGCCACCTCCAGTACCGCCGCCCAATCGACCGCCGTGACGTCCGCTTCCGGATTGAGTTTCGCCACCTCGATCCCAAACAACCCGTGGCCCGCCGCAATATCCAGTACATGCACCGGCCCCGTCAGCCCGTCCAGCGCAAGCGCGCCCAGCGGGCCGGTCATGCCGGCCATCATGGGAGCCATGCTGTGTGCGAATTCGACCCAGATCGGGTTCTCCGGCTCCACCGTGCCGTCGCCCGGCAGCACCGTTTGTCCGCTGCGAATGACCTCTGTGAGGCGCAAAAACGGCTCGGCGATAAACGGATGCGTCAGGAACTTCGATATGGATGAGATACAGGCGGGCGAGCGCGGATCCAGAAACGCCCGGCTGGAGGCCGTGTGACCGAAGCGCCCCTCGCTCTTTTCCAGCAGTCCGATGACGGTCAGGTAATCGCACAGGATGCGCATGCCGCGCTCGGACGATTGGCATTGCCGCGCCAGGGTGGCGGCGTCGGCCGGCCCGTCCCCCAGCGCGCGAAACAAGCCGATCTCGATCGCCGCGCGCAGGGCGGCGGTGCGCTGGTAAGCATTCAGGGTCTCGAAAATAATCTCGGGCGATGCGTGGCTCATTCGGTCAGTATACCTTCCGGGTTCGCACCGCTTCGAGCGGATCGGCGATCAGCGGCTCCACCTGGCTTACCATGCGCTGCGTGTGCGGCAGTTGGATATGCGCCTCAAACGCCGCCTCGTCCACCCATTCGGAGTGAATGAAGAAGACCCGCGGCTCGCGCAGGGATTCGAACAGGCGGATCGATAGGCAGCCAGGTTCCGCGCCGGTCGGCGCCAGCACCCGTCTCAGCTCGTCGCTCACCTCTTGCTCGCGGCCTGGCTTTGGTTGGAAACGGGCGAAGATGTAAACGGGCACGGAACCCCTCCTGGCAATGGATGCCGCCGCGAGCCGGCCCGTTGCCGGTTATTCTGCGAAACGAACCCAATGCCGCTGTAACCCGCAGATTTCCCGAGTTCAACAGGGGTGCTTTCATTGATATACTAATTCCCGATCGTCAACGGAGGATCTTCTATGAAAAGAAACCAGGCTTTGGGCGCGGCCCTCGTGGTTGCAGCGCTCTCTTTTCCCATGGTCGCGCGGGCCGACCTGAACGGCACCGCAACGCTACCGGCCGGATCGACTTTGAACCTGGACACCGGCGCCACCGGAACGTCCGGCGGCGACCTCTCGTTCACCGGCGCCAGTATCACGTTTCAGAGCACGGCTAAAGGTCAAAACCTGGGCGATTTGGGCAGCGCCGGCTTCGACGCCTTAAGCGCCACGGAGGTACAGGCGCTCGGATCGTTTGAGACCTCGACGCCCATCGAAGAGAGCCTGCTTGTGGTCGGCGATGTCTTCGTGGCGGTGTCCAACGGCGGCCACTCCGCCAAGGTTCTGGTAACGGCCAGCAGCAGCAGTTCCATCACTCTGCAATACACCACCTTCGGCGTGACCGGCGGCGGCGGCAACAACGGCCCCGCCATCACCGGCGTTACCAACAACTACAGCTACATTCCGACCGGCTTCCCGAACTCCGGCATCTCGCCCAGTTCCATCTTCGTGATCTTTGGCACCGGCATGGCCGACGCGCCGGTCGGAGCGGTCACCCTGCAATCGAGCGGCGGCGCGGGACTGCCCACCACACTGGCTGGCGCCACCCTTTCGGTAACCGTGGGCGGCACGACCGTCACGCCGGCTATGTACTACGCCATCCCCACGGCGATCGCCGCGGTAATGCCGGCCGGCACGCCTTCCGGAAACGGCACTCTCACGGTCACCTACAAGGGCACACCCAGCAACGCGTTCCCGATCCAGGTGGTGCCTAGCGCGATGGGACTGGATACCTATTATGGGACCGGCAGCGGCCTGATCGTGGCCACCAGCCCCACCACCGGCGCGCTGTACAATTACACCAACTCCGCCACCCCCGGCGAGACCATCGTCATGTGGGGTTCCGGACTGGGCGCGGATGCGGCGGACAGCGATTCCGTTTACACCACTACCCCGCACGCCGTGAATGTGCCGCTGCAGATCTACTTTGGCGGAGTCGCCGGTACGGTGCTCTACCGCGGGTCGTCGGGATTCCCGGGCCTGAATCAGATCAACGTCACCATACCGAAATCCGTTTCCACCGGCTGCGGCATCTCGGTTGTGGCCGTGACCGGCACGGGAGCAGCGGCGGTGTCGTCGAACTTCGGCACCCTGGCGATCAGCGCGAACGGCGGCGAGTGCAGTGATGAGATCTATGGCAGCAACGGAAGTCTGTTCGGCTCCCTGAGCGGTAAGGCCACGGTGAAGTACGGCAACATCTTTGTCGGCCAGTTCACCGCTCCCGGTACGGGCGGAAGCGCCGAGACCCAGAATTTCGCCTCCGCCTCCTTTGAGAGTGTCTCCGGCGCGTCCTTCGACGCCTCGACCTCCACCATCTCCCTGGGAGGCTGCATCGTCAACCTGACCGCCTCCGGCGCCAGCATCACCACCACCGGACTCGACGCCGGCAGTCTCAGCGTCATGGGACCGGCCGGAACGTACGACCTCCAGTCGGCGACGAAAGGCACATACGTGGCCCTGCTTCCCGCGGGAGCTATCACTTCGGCCGGCGGCACGTTCACGTTCGCCGGCACCGGAGGCGCCGACGTGGGCAGTTTCTCGGCCGCGGTGGCACTCCCCAACCCGGTTCTTGACTGGACCAACCAGAGTTCGGATGCCACCATCAACCGCGGGCAGGGCGTCGGTGTTACCTGGACCGGCGGCGCCAGCGATTCCTACGTGGTGATCTCGGGCTCGTCAACCGCCACCGGCGGATCGGTCGGAAGCTTCGTCTGCCTCGCCCCGCAGAGCGCGCTCCAGTTCAATGTCCCGAGCTACGTGACTTCGACCTTGCCTGCCGGCAACGGAGACCTCTTCGTGGAGAATTCCAGTGTCTTCACGACGTTTAGCGCGCCGAACCTGGACTACGGATTCGCGATCGGCGCCACCGGCACGACCATCAACGTCACCTATCAGTAATCCGGCCGCGGGATTACTTCTCGACGACAGGGATCTCGAAATAGAGGAGATCCCTGCCTGACGGGGCTTCCTGCAAGCCGCTCAGGTACAGGCTCGATCCGCGCTGATAGCCGGTCTGAAAATAGAAGAACCCGCTGGCCGATTGGCCCGGCGGCAGCATTTCCGCGGAGAAGGCGCGTCCTTCGATCTCCCAGGTATCCAGCGGGTTTTTGTGCCCCAGCTTGGGTATGCCCGCCGGCCCCGGCAGCGAGGTCGGCCGTTTTACGGGCATCAGGTAGCGGACGTCCTTCGCGGGTGTCGCGTCTACCCGGTCGTGCTCCGGACCCTGCCACACCGCGTGTAGCGGTGCAACGCGGATCGACTTGCCGCTGTCGTTCTGAATCACCACCAGGACGGGCAGCACGCCATACGTGTACGGATTGTGCTTGCCGAAGACCGGCCGCGTGTCTTCGTCGTTGAAATAGGGCTTCACCCCGATGGTGACCTTCTCGCTCGTCTGGTGGGAGGGATAGCTGGCCGCCGGCCCCGGCACGAATTTCTCGTCTTTGCCCTTGTCGGCCGTTATCGCCTTGTTTGGCGCCAATACCATCGCTATACTCGAGAGAAGAGCCAAACGTTTGAAAATAAAAGGCATCTATTTACTCTACCGCTCCCTTCAGTCGTTTGGATCGCCCGCCGTATTGGCTTATCTTCTGTGGCGTGGACTGCGTCAGCGCGCCTACCTCGGGTCCTTGCGGCAACGCGCCGGGTTCCTGCCGGTCCACTTTAGACAGACCGTCCCCGGCGCCATTTGGTTGCACGCCGTTTCGGTCGGCGAAGCCCATGCGGCGGTCGAGTTGGTGCGCCAACTGCGCACCCGACTGCCGCGCTCGCCGGTGTTCGTCTCCGTTTCCACGCTGGCCGGTTATGCCACCGCGTCACACAAGCTCCGCGATTCCGCCGGCATCTTCTTCGCGCCGCTGGACTATGCGTTTGCGGTGCGCCGCGTCCTGCGCACCTTGCGGCCCGCACTGGTGATCGTGATGGAGACCGAGATCTGGCCCAACCTGTTCCGCGAAACCAAGCGCACCGCGGCCGGTCTGCTGCTGATCAATGGCCGCATCTCGGACAAGGCCTTTGCGCGCTATCAAAAGCTGCACTGGTTCTTCAGCGGCGTGCTCGCCCACGTGGACCTGCTGCTGGCGCAGAGCGCGGAGATGCGGACCCGCTTTCTGGCCGCCGGCGCGCCGCCGGACCGGGTGGCGGTGGGTGGCAATCTGAAGTACGACGCCGCGGCCGCGGACGCCGCGCCGGACTCCCCCGTGCGCCGGTTCATCCACTCGGTAGGGCCGGGCAAGATCTGGATCGCGGCCAGCACCATGCCGCCCGCGGCCCCAGGCGATCCGGACGAGGACGACGCCGTAATTGCGGCGTTCCGGGAAGTAGCCGCCCGCCATCCGGATCTGCTGCTGCTGCTCGCGCCCCGCAAGCCGGAGCGGTTCGATACGGCGGCCGCCGCCTTGGCGCGCGCCAGCATCCCATTCGTCCGGCGCTCCGCCCTGGCCGGCGGCGAGACCGTGACATTGCCGGGAGCCTTGCTGCTGGATTCGATCGGCGAGCTCAGCAGCCTGTTTCCGCTGGCAGATGTCGTGTTCATGGGCGGCACGCTGGCCTCCCGCGGCGGCCACAACATCCTGGAGCCGGCGCTGGCCGCCCGGCCCATCGTTACCGGGCCGCACCTGGAGAACTTCGCGGCCATCGCCGTGGATTTCCGCGCCGCCGGCGCTCTGTGCGAGGTGTCCCACGCGGCTGAATTGGCGCGCGCCGTCGGCGACCTTCTGGCGAACCCCGCGCGCGCCGCGGACCTCGGGGCCCGCGCGCGATCCTGCGCCGAAGCGCGCCAGGGTGCCACGGAGCGGGCTGCCGGCCGTGCCGAAGAGATTTTCAGCGGGAGCGTGCCCGCGTACCGGCCGGCGCAACCGGCATTTGCCGTCCTCTGGGTTCTGTCGCGCTTGTGGGTTCGCGGCGGCCGGCGGCGCCGCGCGCGCGGTGTGGCCCGGCGCCGCGCGCTCCAGGCATGCGTCATCAGCGTAGGAAATATCACCGCCGGCGGCACCGGCAAGACCCCTTTCGTGCTGCACCTGGTCGGCCGGCTGAAGGACGCCGGATGGAACCCCGGCATCCTGACCCGCGGCTACGGCCGCCACTCCCCGCTGACGCACCAGGTGCTCGCCGCGGGTGCGCATCTGCCCGTGGAACAGTCCGGCGACGAGCCGCAACTCTTCCTGCGCGCGAGCATCGCCCCGGTGGGCATCGGCCCCGATCGTTGGCATGTGGGCCAACTGTTGGAGCGCGAATTCGACGTCAACCCGGTGCTGCTCGACGACGGCTTTCAACACGCCCGCATCGATCGTGCTCTGGACATCGTTCTGGTGGATGCCCTCGATCCTTTCGGCGGCGGCTACCCGCTGCCGCTCGGCCGCCTGCGCGAACCGCTGGAAGCGTTGGCCCGTGCCAGTATCTTCGTGATCACGCGCAGCGAGATCGGCCGCGTGGCCGCTGCCGCGGAGCATTTTCTGCGGCTCTACAACCCGGCCGCGC
The DNA here is from genome assembly GCA_035499555.1 of Bryobacteraceae bacterium. Classification (GTDB taxonomy): domain Bacteria; phylum Acidobacteriota; class Terriglobia; order Bryobacterales; family Bryobacteraceae; genus Bog-159. The sequence goes on along the minus strand of DATJYO010000037.1, from coordinate 74,217 downwards.
CGGTCTTCCATGCCCGCGCCCGTCCCGAGGCCTTTGTCGCCGCGGCCACGGGCGAAACCGTGCCTCCCGGCGAACTGCCCTACACCCGCGTGGCCGCCTTCTGCGGATTGGGCAATCCGCGATATTTCTGGCGCACGCTGGAGGCTGTCGGCCGCCGCCCCGTAGTGCAGATCGAGTTTGCGGACCATCACTCCTACAGACCGCGCGAGGTGCGCTCCATGGGCCGGCTGTTTCGCGAGGAGGGCGCCCAGGCGGTACTCACCACCGAGAAGGACCTCGTGAACCTCTGCGAGGACTCCGCCCACCTGTTTGCCCCTCTGCCGCTCTACTGGCTGCGCATCAGCGTGGAACTCGACCGCGAAGACGAGTTTCTGGATGCCGTCAAACAACGCCTCGCGGGCCCCTGCGGCGGAAAATCGCGGCGATGAGCCCGAATGCGGCTCCCGCCCGCGGAGCCGTTTTCGTCCCCGCCGGTGTCAAAGGTAATGTGCCGGCGACCGGAGAATCCCGCGGGCGGCTGCTGACCATCGCCCAGGTGGCGGGCGTGGTGGTTATGGGCTGGCTGGTGTGGTCTGACGCCGTGCTGCCGCGGCTGCGCTGGGAGTCGGCCGCCGATCTTGCCAGCGAAGCGCTTTTCTACGTGATGCTCGCCTGGATGGTGGCGGCCTTCATCGCTTGCGCCATGTACTTTACCGTCTCGCTGGCGGACATGCCGGAAGCGTTTCGCTTTTCGCTGCGTTCCACCGCGCCCGCCATGTGGTTCGCGCCCGCGGTGATTCTGGCGTCGCTGCCTTTGCCCGCCGCGTTCTTGGTAAGCGCCGTCCTGGTGGCCCACGCCGCACGCCAGTTGATGGCCCGGTGGTGGGCGCCCGCGGCGCTCGGATACGCTACCGTGAAACCGGCGAACGCCATGCTGGCATCCGGCGCGGCCCAACTGGGACTGGTCGCCGAGCTATGGAACCATCCCCTGGCCGCCGCGGCGCTGCTGGCTGCCGCCGCCGCGATGGTCACCTCGCTGGCGATCGCCACCGGGGCGTATCAGCCCGTCCGCGAACCCGTCTTGCCCCCTTCGTTCCTGAGCATCGCGGTGGTTTTCCTGCTGGCCGTCACCGTCTCCTACGGTGGACTGCGCGCGCGGTTTGCCGGCGGCCGCGGATCCGGCGCGGGCGTTCCGCCAGGTGCGCAGCAAGTCACCCAGGTCGCCGAACCGCCGGACGGCAGCCTGGCGCCGGACGGCGACTTTCCAGGCGTGATCCTGCTGCCGGAGCTGAAACCGCAGGCCACCCTGCTGATACCGCCGCCGATCCAGCCCGGTCTTCTGAACGCCCCACTCTCCAAGCCGGTCGGCATTCCCTTCTCCGGCGAATACTGGATGTTCCGCTGGCCCAATCAACGCCCGCCCGCGCGATCTTATGTCCGGCGCGGTACGCCCACCGAGCTATCGTTTCATACCACGGACGGCTGGCCTATACAGATGGAAGCGTATCAACGCCTGGATCCTCCCGCCGACCCGCGCTGCTGCCGCGCGGTTCAGCTCGTCATCGCCAACGGCGAGGCCGCCACCAGTGCGGTATCCCTGCAGGTTGTGTTGATCGATTCCAGGACCCGCGCGCGCGCCAGCCTGGGAGATGTCAATGTCGAGCCTGGCCGATTTGAACAGATACTCACATATTCCATGACCGATGCCGCCAACCTGCACACCTTCGATGAGATCAAGATCATATTTCATCGTAACGATGGCCGCATGGATAAAAGCTCGAAGGTAGCGCTCGAGCGCTTTGTGCTCTTGCCTTAGGCCGGCGATCACATTAAATAGCATTCAGCATGGCCTGCCGCCGCAACCGCGTCGCCCGCGTGTGCGTTGGATTCAGCAGAGGATCGAACCATGAATCGAAAACTTCTGCTGCTCCCCATCATGACCGTGGGATTGCTGGCGTCGGCCGCCTGTGGCGGCGGGTACGTTTATGTGCGGGTGCCGCCGCCTGTGCCGCGCTACGGCGTGGTGGGCTATGCGCCGGGCCCCGGCTACGTCTGGACGGATGGATACTGGGATTGGCGCGGCGGCAACTGGGCGTGGGTAGGCGGTGCGTGGCGTCGCCCGCCGCATCGCGGTGCGGTTTGGGTGCCCCACCGCTGGGTCCACAGCGGGCGCGGTTATCGCATGGAGCGCGGCTACTGGCGCCGTTAATGCCCCACCGTCCGGTTGCTGAATTCGACGAACGTAAAAGTCTCCGGGATATGCGAGTCGTAGTGGCCGTGGCGGTTCCAGGTCCAACCGGCGCTGGGATCCAGCTTCTTTCCGGCGCGGTCGAACTGCTGGAACCGGGAGCAGTCGATGCGCCAGATATCGCCGGGACGCGGCGGTAACGAACGCCCGTCGGCGAGATCGCGCAGGCCGGCCCAGGGCAACGCCAATTCGACACTCCAGCCGGGAGGCGCGATATGAACGGCGTGACGCAGCCCCGGAAAATCCCAATCGAGGAACCCCCATCGCTCGCCGCGCGGGTGGACGTGTCCGCCGACGCCGTCCAGCACCATGGTCCGCTCGGTTGACGGATCAAACTCGCGCCGGCCGAAATAAGGGCCTCCCGGCCGGTGGATGTCTTTCCAGAGCCAGAAGACTTCGTAGATCGTATTCAAGGCGTTGATCTCGAATTCGTAATAAGCATCCTTGCCGGCGATGAAGACTTCCAGGTCGTTGTCTTCGTAAATCCGCGAATCGCGCTCGGTGAGATAACCGCGCACCTGCGGCTCCTCCGCGGTGAAGCCGAAGTACAGGTGCCGGTCGTCCCACAGCAGGGCCACGCGCGTGTCGAACCAGGCCGGCTCCCCGGTCACGATGTCCACGAACGGCGCGGACCGCGGCGCCGCCAGCCAGGACGGCTCATCCAGTCGGCCATCGACGTAGATCGGGCCCGCCGCGCGGTAGCAAGTGTAGTGCGCCAGCTCGTTGGGCATCGCTTCTCTTTGTAACACGCCGGCTAGGGGACGACCTTCACCTGGACCGACTGGGTGAGAGCGTTGCCCGCAGCATCCTCCGCGGTCAGCTTGTACAGAGTATCCCGGTGAGGCGTCACTGCCAGGCACTGGTTGATGGCCGGATGCACGTTGCCCAAGCCGGGTTCGACGCGGACCAGCTTCGCGGCATACACACCGAAGCAAAGTTGGGTAGACTCGCCGCGGCGGACTGTCTGCGGCGCGGCATAGAAGTTGATGATCCGGAAGCTGGTTCCGCCGAGCAGATCGATGGTTTCGCGGGCGCGCCGGGTCTCCTCCTGCTGGCGCGCGCGTTCGGCGTCCCGCACGCTTTTTGAGCGCCCGTAGAAGATCCAACCGTCGTAGGCGATCGCCGCAACCAGCGCCACACTCAGAAAGGGCAGCGCGCGGCGCAGCAGATTCACGGGCCGAGTCATCTGCCACCCGCCGCCATCATTACTTCATTTTGCCGGATTCAACCGCCTCGAGCACGGCCACGCCGATCTGGCCGTCGAGGTTTTCGTCCGGTGAAGCACGGTCGCCGCCGCCGAACCACACAGCCAGTGTTCCATCCAGCACCTCGATGGTGGGATCGCAGATCACCTTGCCGGCCCAGGGTGGCGGTCCGGCCATGACGGTAGCGAGCTTCTGCCAGTGCACGCCGTCGCTGGAACGGGCCATACCGAGACGGCGGTTCTCCCGGGCATCCCGCCCGGTGTAGAGCATCCAATAATAGCCGTAGCCGATCCACACCGCCGGCTCGCCCAGCCCCATCTCGTCGAAGCTGCCGTAAGGTCCCGGTTCCAGAATCGGATTCGTGCGCAGTTTCTCCCAATGCTCTCCGTCGCGGGAACGCGCTACCCCCAGGCGCTGGCGATGCGCGCGATCCTGGCCCAGGTAATAAAGATAGAAATACCCCTGCACCTTGATGACGTACGGGTCGGCGACGCCGCGCTCGTCCCAGCTTCCGCGCGGCCCGGTGTCCATCACCGGAAACGGCGATTTACGCCAGTGGCGGGCATCGTGGGCGCGAGCCAGGCCCAACCGGGGCATCTCTTTGTCGCCGGCTTGATACCAATACCAGAACTGGTCCCCATCGAGGAGCGCCGCACCGTTGGCGGCGATGTAGTCGCCTTCGCCGGCCTGCGCGTCCGGGGCCAGCACGGGTCCTTCTTTGTGCCAGATCAATCCATCGGCCGACGTAGCCAGGCCGGTTCGCCAGATGCGGCCGTCGAAGCCGGAATAGAGGTTGTAGTATCCGGACTGGCGGCGCACGATGGACGGATTCAGGACGTCGTGCGAGTCCCAGCTTCCCACGTCGCCATGCGTCAGCACCGGAGACTCGCGCGGCTGCCACCGATAGCGCACCTGTGCGTTGGCGGAGGCCGGCTGGGGAAGCGTAAAATCGGCGTAGCGTCCGCAGCCGGATAAGAAGAGGCACAGCAGCAGGCCGCCGGCGGAGGCTCTCACGGCAACGGCACCCGCAGCTTGAGACCGGCGCCGCGGCCCGGCCGCGATTCCAGGGTCATCTCGGCGTTCAGGGCGCGCGCCCGTCTCTTGAAGCTGGCCGGTCCCAGGCGCAGCAGTTCCAACTCGTCCAGCGTGTACACGCCGCTGAAATGGAAACCGCGGCCGTTGTCGTCGACCGAAAGTTCGAGCGCCTTGCCAACCTGCTCCAGGGCCACCCCGACCCGCGTGGCGCCGGCGTGCTTGAGGACGTTGTGCAGAGCTTCACGGAGCATCTGCACCAGTTCAGAAGCCATTTCGTCGGGCAGCTTCACCGATCCCTCGCCGCCGACAAATGTCAGGGGAATGCCGCTCTCCTTCTGGAAATTCTCGCAGATGCGGCGGGCGGAAGCATAGAGGTTGGAGCCGCCCAGGTCCAGCGGCCGCATGCTGCGTACGAAGGCGCGCAGTTCCTTGACCTGCTGTTGAGCCAGTTGCTGCAAGTCCGTGAGATCTTCCATGCCCGCGTGGAAATCGCGCTCCAGGAGTTTCCGCAGGATTTCCAGGCGCATCTGCAAGGCGATGAAACTCTGCAGCGGGCCGTCGTGAAAATCGGAGGCGATGCGCTGGCGTTCCCCTTCCCGCGCCCGCTGCGCGCCGGCCTTCGTCTCGGCAGCCTCTTCCGCGGTCCGTTCCATCCGCGCGTCCAGCTTCTTCTTGTATGCGGCAAAGGCGTACGCCAGGGCTCCCGCCACCACCGGCGTGCGCCACAGCATGAACACACGAGTGGACTGCACGGCAATGCAGAAACCCGCGCTGACGACGGAGACAATCAAGACTTCCGGGGGGCGGTACAGAAAAGCCGCCTCCCCCATCAGGTAGAGACAATAAAAGGCCGGAAGCCAGATCGCCGCGCCGATGCCGCTGGCCACCAGCACCAGGAAAAATACGGTATCGGCGAACAGGATCGAGAGGGCCGCCGCGCCACCAAAGGCGCGCTTGCGAAAAGGCAGCAGCAGACCGAAGACCAGGTAAGCGCCAGCCACCGCCAGGGCCCACGGCGTAGTTGGCGGCGCAAGCAGCATCCCGCAGCCCACCGCCAGGGCGGCAAACGCCACCCGCGTCCACAACACGGCTCGCCGGTTGAAACCGGGAGGCGAAGCGATCGCGCCGGTCACCAGGATGCACCCTGCGCTTTAACGCCGGTACAGAAACAGCGTGTGGCTGCGGCCCTCGCCGTCATTCTCGATGTCTTCCACCTTTGCCGGGGTCCAGTTTCGAAATTCGAAATCATGCGCGACGACGCGCGCCCCCTTGCGCAATTGCCGCTCGAGGAGCGGCTGCACTTTGTCGTTGGAGTTTGGCAACAGGTACACGGTGACCAGATCGGCGGTGCGGTAATCCTGTTTGAGAATATCGCCGTTGATGATTTCCGCGGATTTCTCGAGCCCCAATTTGCGAATACTCTCCTGGCTCTGCCGCCACAATTCTTTGTCGATTTCGATACCTACTGCCTTGGCGCGGAACCGGCGCGCGGCCGCGATTACAATACGGCCATCGCCGCTGCCCAGATCGAACACCTTCTCGCCGGGCTTCAGTTCGCCCAATTCCAGCATCTTCACCACAACGGTCTCCGGAGTCGGGTAGTACGGCGCCAGCTTCTGCGCATCCTGCGGAAACCCCGCAATCGCCAGAACACCGAATAATAGAAGGCGCATTCTCACGATGACTTACCTCAATTGCAGGCAAAACAAGTGTAACAAAATAGACCGGAGCCAAGCACCACTTACAGTTGGTTAACTCTTGTTACGCCTGGGCTAATTCCCGCGCAGAACCGGAACCTGGGCCAGTTCTTGATCCTTATATTGCAATTGATATAACTTCCAATAGATGCCGCGCGTGGCCAGCAACTGCTGGTGTGTTCCGGACTCGCGCAGCCGCCCCTTGTGCATCACCAGGATCCGGTCCGCGCGCTGTATGGTGGAGAGCCGGTGCGCGATCACGATGGAAGTGCGGCCCGCCACCATGCGGCTCAGAGCTTCCCGGACGCGGAATTCGGTTTCGGTATCCACGCTGGAGGTGGCCTCGTCCAGGATCAGGAAACGCGGATTGTGCGCCAGGGCCCGGGCGAAGCTGATGAGCTGCTTCTGGCCCGTCGACAGGCCGCTGCCCCTTTCGCGGATGGGATGCTTGAATCCGTCCGGCAGCGACTTGATGAAGTCGAGCAGATTCACCTGTTCGGCGGCTTCTTCGATGGCGGCAAAGTCGATGCCGTCCGTGCCCAGCCGCACATTCTCCTCCAGCGTACCGGTGAAGAGATAGGGGTCCTGCAGGACCACCCCGAATTGGCGCCGCAGATCGCTCGGATCGAGATGCCGCACGTCGCAGCCGCCCACGCGGATGGCCCCCTTCTGCACGTCGTAGAAGCGCAACAGCAGGCTGATGAGCGTGGTCTTCCCCGCGCCGGTATGGCCCACCACCGCGATTGTTTCACCGGGATCGATGGTGAAGCTGACGTCGCGCAGCACCCAATCCTCTCCCTTGTACGCGAACCAGACCCCGTCGAACTCGATGCGGGCCGAGGCCGGCGGCGGCTGCGGAGCGGGCGCCGGCAGAATTCCGGGCGGCGTATCCAACAGCTTGAAAATGCGCTCGGCGGAAGCCATGGCGCCCTGCAGGATGTTGTACTTCTCGCTCAGATCCTGGATGGGACGGAAGAAACGCAACCCATACTGCAAAAATGCCACCACTACGCCCAGCGTGAGCGCGCCGCGGGTGATGCGAAAGCCGCCGTAGGACAGGATCCCGGCCAGCGTCATCATCGACAGAAACTCCACCGCCGGATAGAACCAGCCATAGGCGGTAATGGCGTCCTTGTAGGCGTCCATGTGCTCGCGGTTCACCACGTCGAATTCCCGGCGGCTGCGGGTCTCGCGATTGAAAAGCTGCAGCACCACGATGCCGGTGACGTGCTCCTGCAGGTATGAATTGATCTTGGCGATGGCGATGCGGATGCGGCGGTAGCTCTGCGTCACGCTGCGCCGGAAGATAGCCGTCACCAGGATCACCAGCGGCATCACCGCCAGCATCAATGCGGTGAGGCCGGGGCTGAGCTGGAACATGATCGCCACGATGAAGCTCAACACCAGCACGTCGCCCAGAATGGTCACCAGGCCCGAGGCGAACAGGTCGTTGAGCACGTCGACGTCGGTGGTTACGCGCGTGACCAGGCGGCCCACGGGATTGTGGTCGTAGAAGGCGATATCCAGGCGCTGCAGGTGCGTCATGAGCTGCTTGCGCAGATCGAACATGGCAAGCTGCCCGGTGTACTGCATCAGGTAGACCTGGAAGAACTCGAAGACGAAAGTGCCCAGCAGAACGCCCAGGTACAGCAGGCCGACCGCGGCCAGGCCATTCCACTGTCCGGCCGGCAGGTAGGGATCGAGAAAAGTGGGGACGCCCGTGGAACTGGGGGCCAGGTAGCGATCGACCGCGATCTTGGTGAGCAGCGGCCCTAAGACCTGCAGCACGGATTGCAGCAGCAGGAAGACCAGCGATAGCGCGACAAAGCCCTTGTAAGGACGCATGTATCCCAACAGGCGTCGCATCAGGCGGGAGTCGTATGCTTTACCGAGTACCTCTTCTTCCACTTCATCCCAGTTTAGCGTGGCCGGCTGGTGTATAATTCACCCAATACGCGTTCTACGGAGGGGATCATGGAGCGCCAGGGACGGAGAGCCTTCCTTTTTTCACTGACTCTGCTGCTGTCGGCACCGGGCGCTATGGCTGCGCACAAAGACGCGGAGCACGATCCGGATCAGATCGGCAATCGCGATGTCGGCAAGGGGGTCAATTTCTATTCGGTCGAGCGGGAAATCGGTCTGGGCAAAGAGATGGCGCAGGAGACCGAACGCCAGGCCAAATTCGTGGACGACGACATTGTTCGCGAATACGTCAACCGCCTGGTGCAAAACCTGGCGCACAATTCCGACGCCAAAGTGCCGTTCACGGTCAAGGTGGTGGATTCCGACGAAGTGAACGCCTTCGCGCTGCCGGGCGGATTCATGTTCGTGAACACCGGCTTGATTCTGCGGGCCCGCAACGAAGCGGAGCTGGCGGGCGTGCTGGCGCACGAGATCGCGCACGTTGCCGCGCGGCACGGCACGCGGCAGGCGACCCGCGGCCGGCTGGTCAACTACTCCACGCTTCCGCTGATCTTCGCGGGCGGTTGGGCCGGCTACGCCGTCCGCCAGGCCATGGGCCTGGCGGTGCCCATGGGATTTCTGAAGTTCTCACGGAACATGGAGGCCGAAGCCGATCTGCTGGGGCTGCAGTACATGTATAAGGCCGGCTACGACGCGGTGGAGTTCGTCAACTTTTTCGAGCGCATCGAAAGCATGGAAAAGAGCAAGCCCGGGGCGGTTTCGCGCCTGTTCTCCACGCATCCCATGACCGGATCGCGCATTCGCGCCGCCCAGAAAGAGATTCAGGAGGACCTGAAAGTGCAGCCGCAGTACGTGGTGGACACCTCCGAATTTCACGACGTCCGCGCGCGGCTGATGGAGATCGGCAATCGTCTGAAGCTGCACGAACAGCCCGGCAAACCGGTGTTGCATACGCGGACTCCGGCCAGGACGGACCAAGGCAGCACGGCGGATCGCGATGCGGAGCCGCGGCCCCGCTTGAAGCGGGCCAGCTAACCGCCGCCCATCGGGCCGACCCATCACGCCGCGGGTGCGCGACAATGAGATCAGCATGCCAAGGGTGCTGTTACTGGGTTTAGCCGCGGCCATTCTGGCCCGGGGAGGAACCGTGGGCCAGGGTCAACCTGTCCTGGTGGAATTGTTCACCTCCGAAGGCTGCTCGAGTTGTCCCCCGGCCGACGCTCTGCTGGCCAGGATGGATCGCGAACAGCCCATTCCCGGAGCGCAGATCATCGTGCTCAGCGAACATGTGGACTACTGGAACCACGACGGCTGGACCGATCCCTTCTCCTCCGCCGCTATCACCACGCGGCAGGAGACATACGACCGCCACTTCGGATTGCCCGGCCCCTACACGCCCGAGATGATCGTGGACGGCGCTACGGAATTCAATGGCAGTGACGCACACAAGGCGGAAGCGGCCATCCGCTCAGCCGCCGCGGCGCCGAAGGTGTCCGTGCGCATTCACGGCGCGCAGGATGGAGATGCTCCCGTCACGGTCGAAGTCGATCCGCTCCCGGCCGGCGTACACAAGGCGAATGTCTATATCGCGCAGGCGGCGGACGGCGGCTCGTCCGATGTTCTACGCGGCGAAAACAAGGGCCGCCACCTGGAACACGTCGCCATCCTGAAGGATGTCCGGCAGGCGGGCAAGATCACCGGGCGCGAGGGCTTCCGCAAGCAGGTGGCGGTGCCCCGCGGCACGCGTCTGATCGTGTTCGTACAGGAGGGCGACGCCGGCCCGGTCCGCGGCGCCGCCATGTTCGCCCGCTGACCGGACCGCGCCCCTCAAAGGCCTTCGCCGCCCAGCCGCGGCGCCATTTTCGCGGCGGCTTCGCGCGAGGTCATCACCGCATACACTTCAAAATCCACCAGGTCGCTCCACGCCGCCATCCACGCCTCCAGCAGCCGCCGGTCCGTCGATTCCATCACCTGAAAACAGCGCTCGAACCTCTCGTCCACCCAGCTCGACACGTACGTCAAACCCGCCGGCGCCATGCGCCCGCGTTCCTGAAAGCGGCGATACACCGCCACCGCGTCTTTGTAATGCTCTACCACCATGTAGATCATGCCCGGCCTCTTTTATCCAGGGTAGCGTCGCGCTGAGAAACGCGCCGCTGTCAGTCCACTATGTATTTGCCGTGAAATCTTTATTCGTCGCGTTGGCGCTGTCCGTCTGCCTCAGCGCCCAGACTTCCAACGCGCCCAACTACACCGCCGCCGGCGTCGTGAATGGCGCCAGCTTCACTACCGGCCTGGCCCCCAACACCATCATCTCCATCTTCGGCACGAACCTTTCCTGGAATACGCGCGCTCTCCAGGCCAGCGACCTATCCGCTGGCGTGATGCCCACCACGCTGGGCAATGTCGAAGTGTACTTCGAAGGCTGGCCCGCGTATCTCTATTACGTCTCTCCCACGCAGATCAATGTGCTGGTTCCCAGCTCGCTGCTGGCCGGCACGTTCCAGTTCTGGGTGGACCGCCAGGGCACGCGGGGCCCGATCGTTACGGTCAAGCTGCAGGATGCGGCGCCGGCGCTGTTTGAAACCGCCGGCAGCATCCCCATCGCGACACATCTCGACGGATCGCTGGTTTCGAGCAGCGCGCCGGCCGCCGCCGGTGAAGTCATCACCCTGTGGGCTACCGGCTTGGGAAACACCAACCCCGATCTGCAGGATGGCGTTCTTCCGCGCATGGCGCAAAGCCTCAGCCAGATGAGCCAGTTCGGCGTCTGGCTGAACGGCGTGCCGATCGATCCCGCGTTGATCCTCTACGCCGGCGTGGCCCCCGGATACGCGGGGCTTTACCAGGTAAACGTCCGGCTACCGGAAGTCCTGCCGCAAAACCCGGAGATCCGTCTGGCGATCGGTCCGATCGTCAGCCCGCCGGGATTGACCCTTCTCGCCAACTGACCGGCCGGGCGAAACGCATCCCCGGCAGGATGTAATAAGCTATACCGATATGCGTCCTGCCGGTTTGCTTTTTGCCGTCACCATTTGCGCCTGCGCCCAATCGCCTTTCACGCTGGAACAGGTCATGAGCGCGCCGTTTCCTACGGCGCCAGTGGTGGCGCCCGCGGGCGGCAAGATCGCCTGGGTCTATAACGCTCGCGGCGTGCGGAATATCTGGGTCGCGGCGCCGCCGGATTATCGCGGCCACAGCATCACGGCGTACACCGCCGACGACGGCCAGGAGATCTCGGCGCTCGCCTGGAGCCCCGACGCCCGCGAGATCGCCTATGTGCGCGGCGAAGGCGCCAACGGCGCGGGCGAATATCCCAATCCGACCAGCGATCCGCAGGGCGCGGAGCAACAGGTTTGGGTAGTGGCGGCTGCCGGCGGCGCGCCGCGGCTCATCGGCGAAGGCAGCAATCCCGTGGTCTCGCCCAAAGACGGCCGGGTGGCTTTCGTGCGCAAGGGGCAGGTGTGGTCCGCATCGCTCGACGGCAAGGAAAAGGCCGAACAACTGATCCACGCGCGCGGCCAGAACGGGAGCCTCGGCTGGTCGCCGGATGGCGCGCGCCTGGCCTTTGTCAGCCGCCGCGGCAACCATAGCTTCATCGGCGTTTACGACTGCGAAGCCAAAACGGTCCATTATCTCGATCCCAGCGTGGAGCACGACGAGCAGCCCGTATGGTCGCCCGACAGCCGGCGCATCGCGTTTCTGCGCATTCCGAGCGTCGACGAGAGCAGGTACTTCGCCGCCGTGCGTAGCGCGCCGCCCTGGTCCATCCGGGTCGCGGACGCCGGCGGCAGCGGGCCCGGCAGGGAAATCTGGAAAGCGTCGGAAGGCGATGGCAGCGCATTCCGGCAACTGGGCTCGGAACAGCAGTTGTACTGGGCGGGCGACCGGATCGTGTTCCCGTGGGAGCGCGACGGCTGGACGCACTTGTACTCGGTGTCCGTGGCCGGCGGCGAAGCCACGCTGCTGACGCCCGGCGCCTTCGAAGTGGAGCACGTGGCCCTGACGCCCGACGGACGCGAAATGGTCTATTCATCGAACCAGGACGACATCGACCGGCGTCACCTTTGGCGCGTAGCGGCTGCCGGCGGCAAGCCGGCCGCCGTCACCAGCGGCATCGAACTGGAGTGGTCGCCGGCGGTGGCGAGCGACGGCGCCCTGGTGTTCATTCATGCCGATACCCATCGCCAGGCTCGTCCCGCCGTGCGCCTGGCGTCCGGGGAGATCCGCGATCTGGCGCCGGATGCCATTCCGGCGGACTTCCCTGCCGCCGCATTGGTCGCGCCACAACAGGTGATTTTTTCGGCGGCGGACGGCCTGCAGATCCACGGCCAGCTTTTCCTGCCCCAGGATGCAGGCAGCCGCCGCCATCCGGCCGTGGTCTTCTTCCACGGCGGCTCCCAGCGCCAGATGCTGCTGGGCTGGCATTACATGTACTACTACAACAATGCATACGCCATGAACCAGTATCTGGCCAGCCGCGGCTACGTGGTCCTGTCGGTCAATTACCGCAGCGGCATCGGCTACGGCATGAATTTCCGCGAAGCCATCAACTACGGCCCCACCGGCGCCAGCGAGTTCAACGACGTGCTGGGCGCGGGCTTGTTCCTGAAGAACCGGCCGGAAGTCGATCCCGCGCGCATCGGCTTATGGGGCGGCTCGTACGGCGGATATCTGACCGCGCTCGGACTGGCGCGCGCTTCCGACCTGTTCGCCGCCGGCGTGGATCTGCACGGCGTGCATGACTGGACCGGGGAACTGGGCATCGGAAAGGACGACGCCGCAGGTCGGCTGGCGTTCAACTCGTCGCCCATGGCGGATCTCAAGACCTGGCGTTCGCCCGTGCTGCTGATCCATGGCGACGACGATCGCAACGTCAATTTCCGGCAAACCGTGGAGTTAGTCGAAGCCCTGCGCGGCCGCGTGCACGTGGAGCAGTTGATCTTCCCGGACGAGATCCACGATTTCCTGCGCTACGCCAACTGGCTGCGCGCGTATCGCGCGGCGGCGAAGTTCTTCGACGCGCAGTTGCAGGGTAAGCCCGAGTGAGTCAGAGCCGTATCCAGTTGCTGGAACGCGCCACGGCTGCCGCCGTCATCGCGGTCTTCCTGGTCGTACTCTACATGGTATTTGTCTGGCGCCCTTGACGGGACCGCAACGCCACACATATAATTCCAGGACGCTGTAATCCGGAGGAGGGGAATGTCCTCTTTACAGCCTGAGTTTCGCTAAACAAGCTGAGGAGAATTGCATCATGGGAGTTAATCGGCTGATCTGTGTGGCGGTCTGTCTAAGTAGTCCATTGGTCCTAAGTGAATTGAGGGCACAAACGGCGGATCATCAGGGAATTACTGAGGGGTCAGTAGGCTTTGTGCCGCGCTTAGTCCGATACAACGGAGTACTAAGTGTACCTGAACCGAAGGTCGGTGGTCCGATAGGCGTCGAGATCGCCATTTATAAGGAACAAAGCGGCGGGGTAGCCTTGTGGTCGGAGATCCAGAATGTCGAGCCGGATGCGGGCGGCCGGTATACCGTAATGGTGGGTGCGACCAAAAACGGGGGACTGCCGCCGGAGGTGCTGGGGATCGGGGAACCGCGCTGGCTGGCCGTCACGCCGCTGGGCGGCGTGGAACAGCCGCGCGTGCAACTGGTGAGCGTGCCCTACGCGCTGCGCGCCGAGGAAGCCTTGCGCGTGGCGGGCGTTCCGGCCAGCGAGATCGTGCGTAAAACGGATCTGACCGATTCGGTGCGCCAAACCATCCGCACCCTGCAGCCTTCGCCGGCGCCGAAGACTAACGCGACGGCGCCCAACGCCACCAGCGGGCCGACCACATTCACCGGCAGCAACACGACGCAGATCGTGGCGGTGCAGCAGACCGGTACGGGAAAGGGGCTGGTGGCCAGCGCCACCAGTGGAATCGGCATATCGTCCAAGGGCGGGACGGCCGGCGTTTCCGCTACAGCCACGGCGGCCAAGGGAATCGGAGTGCAGGGAACGTCCAACGACACCACGGACACCACGGGCGCGGACTTCGGTGTGCTGGGCGTCGCACACGATGCGACCGGCGCCGGCGTCGAAGGCAACAACGCGGCGGCCACCGGAAACAGCGTGGGCGTGTTGGGTATCTCGTCCAGCAGTTCCGGTTACGGCGTGGAGGGCAGCGTGAATGCGCCTTCCGGCAGCGGCGTGTGGGGCGTCAATAGCGCCACCAGCGGAAACGCCTTCGGGGTTTACGGCCAAAGCGCGAGCACCACGGCGAACGCCGCGGGAGTATGGGGACAACAAAACGCCGCCACGGGACAGGTGTACGGCGTGAACGGCAACACCAGCAGCGCCGGCCCCTTTGCGGCGGGAGTCAACGGATATGAAGGCGCGACCACCGGGCAGGTGTTCGGCGTGGCGGGGGATACCAACAGCACCGGCAACGGATCCGCGGGCGTACAGGGCAATGAAGGCGCCGCTACGGGGAGAGTGTACGGAGTCGCCGGCGGCGCCAATAGCTCCACCCAGAATTCCGCGGGAGTGAACGGATTCGAGAACTCCGCCACGGGGCAAGTGTACGGCGTCAACGGAAATACCAACAGCATCGGCCCCTTTGCGGCGGCGGTGAACGGATATGAGGGTGCGGCCACCGGGCAGGTGTTCGGCGTCAGCGGCGGCACCAACAGCACCGGCAACGGGTCCGCGGCGGTTACCGGATTTGAGGGCGCCGCCACCGGGCAGGTGTTCGGCGTCACCGGCGGCACCAACAGCACCGGAAACGGGTCCGCGGCTGTGTCCGGCTTCGAGGGAGCCGCCACGGGCAACGTGTTCGGCGTCATCGGCGGCACCAACAGCAGCGGCAACGGGTCTTCCGGCCTGGTGGGCAATGAAGGGGCAAGCACGGGGACGGTGTACGGCGTCAACGGAAACGTGCTTAGCAGCGGCAACGGGTCCGCCGCTATCTTCGGCAACGAACAGGCCACTACCGGCCAGGTTTTCGGCGTCAATGGGCAGACCAGCAGCACCACCGGCGGGTCCGCTGGAGTCATTGGGTTTGAAGGCGCTGCGACCGGGAGCGTGTATGGCGTGAACGGCAGCACTACCAGCAGCGGAAATGGCTCCGCGGGCGTCTTCGGCAACGCCCAGGCAAGCAGTGGGCAGACCGATGGCGTCTACGGGCAGAATGCGAGCACTACCAACTTTGCCGCCGGTGTCGGCGGCTTCGCCAGCGCAAGCACGGGGGCCGTCTTCGGCGTCACCGGGAGCACCAACAGCAGCACCAGTGGCGCGTCGGGCTTGAATGGTTACGAAGGAGCAACGTCCGGCGGACCGGTCTACGGCGTCAGCGGATATGCCAGCAGCACCAGCGGCATCGGCGTCTTTGGCAGCGCCACGGCCACCTCCGGTTTCGCCGTGGGCGTGGAAGGCGCTACCGCCAGTGCCGGCGGCATTGCCGGCCAATTTGTAAACACCAGCGGATCGGGCACGGTCATCGCCGGCCAGTCCGGCCCCGGCTTTACGACGATATTTAGCGTGGACGCCGCCGGCAACGGCACCTTCTCCGGCAACCTGAATGTCAGCGGCAAAATCACCAAGGGCAGCGGAACGTTCAAAATCGACCACCCCCTCGACCCGGCCAACAAATATCTGTCGCACTCGTTCGTGGAATCGCCGGATATGAAGAACTTCTATGACGGCATCGTCACGCTGGACGCCAACGGCAACGCGCAGGTGATGCTGCCCGACTGGTTCGAAGCCCTGAACCGGGACTTCCGTTATCAGTTGACCTGCCTGGGCGGCTATGCTCCGGTGTATATCGCGTCGGAGATTTCCGGGAACACCTTCACCATCGCGGGCGGGCGGCCCGGCCTGCGCGTTTCCTGGGCGGTTACGGGGATCCGCAAAGACGCTTACGCCGTCGCGCACCCGGTCGTGGTTGAGGAGCCGAAGGAAGAGAAGAACCGCGGGCGCTATCTGCATCCCGTGGAACTCGGCCAGCCCGCGGACCTGGTTATTCGGTAGCGGGACCGAACTGCGCCCGCACCAGCGCGAGGGCTTCGTCGCGGTTCTTGACGCGGCCCTCCAACTGCGCGTCCTCCAGCGCCGCGAGCATGGTGGCAAACTGCGGCCCGGGCTGGTAGCCGGCCTCGATCAGATCGCGGCCGCTCAGCAACAGCTTGGGCCGCAGCTCTTCCTCGCCCATCTCCGCCAGCCGCGCGCAGACCCGCTTGTAGGTCTCCAGCCGGCCGTTGCTGGCCAGGCAGTCCAGACGGTGCAATTCCAGGTGCTCGGCGAAGTTCTCCATGCGCAGGAAACGCTTCAGGGTGCTCTCGCGCATCTTGCCCGTGTCCTTGAAGCGCATGTGATTGGCGATCAGCGCCTCGATCATCTCCGCCTGCTCGTTCGAGAAGCGCAGCCGGCCCAGGATGCCGCGCGCCAGCCGCACCCCCTCCTCCACGTGGCCGTCGAAACGAATACGGTCGGCCACCCGGAACGCGGGCGGTTTGCCGACATCGTGCAGCAGCGCGCCCATGGCCAGCGTGGGCGTGGGACTGCGCAGCCTTTCGAGCAGCAGCAGGGTGTGCGTCCAGACGTCGCCCTCCGGGTGGAACTCGGGCGGCTGCGCGACGCCCTTCATGGCCGCGACCTCCGGCAACAGGTCGCCTAACAGGCCGGTGGCATCCAGCAGCTCGAAGCCGCGCCGCGCCCCGCCCTCGGTCAGGATGCGGACGAGTTCGTCCCGAATCCGTTCCGGCGCCACCCGCAGGATCAGGCGGTGCAAGCGCTGCAGCGCCGCCAGCGTCTGCGGCTCGATCTCGAATCCCAGGCGCGCGGCGAAGCGCACGGCGCGGATCAGGCGCAAATGATCTTCGCGGAAGCGCGCGTCCGCATCGCCGATGGCGCGGATCAGCCGCCGGCTGAGATCCGCGCGCCCGCCGGCGAAGTCGAGCACCTCGTTGGTATCCGGATCGAGCAGCAGCGCATTGATGGTAAAGTCGCGCCGCATGACGTCCTGCCGGGGACTGGCCTCGAAACACACGGCGTCCGGACGGCGCCCGTCGCTATAGCTGGCATCGCTGCGAAAAGTGGCCACCTCCACCTGCGCCGTGTTCTCGCGCACCAGCACCACGCCAAAATGCGCCCCCACCTGCTCGGAGCGTTCGAACAGCTCGGTGATACGGTCGGGGCGGGCTTCGGTGGCTACATCGAAGTCTTTGGGTGTCCGCCCGAGGAGCAGATCGCGGACGCAGCCGCCGACCAGGTAGGCTTGGTGCCCGCTCGCGCGCAGCCGCGCGACGATGGAGCGGGCCAGTTCTTCGGAGGTCATCGCCAACCTCTATGGTAGTGGGAAACCGGGCGCGTCAATTACCGGCGACGTAGACAATAAAGCTGTTGCTGTTGAAGTAAGCTGAGTCGCTGGCCGTGGTCGCGATTATCATCTCCAGGTCCGTCACCATGAAGTTAATCTGGCTCGCCCCCGCCACCAGGTAGGGCGCCGGGCCGTTATATGTGGTCGCCAGCGGCGAGTAGCTGAATATGATGCCGCCCACGCGGTCAAATGCCCCGAACTGAATGTCGTTGACGGGCAGGGGCGGAACCACGATAGCGCCATCGGCCGGCAGCGGGGTCATCGGACCGAGGCCCGTGGCCCACACGGATACCAGCGTACCGGGACCCGCAGGGTTGTCCGCCGAATTGATGCTGCCGTCCTGGTTCAACGCCGCGGCGTGGACGCCGTCCACGGTGAACACTCCTGGCGCCGCTTCGGCCACGGGCCACTCCAGGCAGTTCGACGCCGGCAGGAAGTCGGATACGCAGATCTCGGCCGAGGCGGCGCCTGCCAGCGGCCATGGCACGACTGCGTTGACCTGCCCGTCCTGGACGTACAGCAGCGGCGCCGCAATGCCGTTGAATGTCACCTGCACGTCCGCCAGGCGGCTGGGGAAACCGCTGTCGATGCCGACCACCGGCTGAGTTCCCACGACCGGCCCGAGGCCCTGTCCAAAAAGCGAAACGATCTCCCCCGCCGCAATCGCAGTGGCCGAAAAACTGGCCGCGCTGGTGACGCACGCCAGTTGGACCGGCTGCGCCGCGGGGTCCGGCGTAAGCACCGCCAGGAACCACGAACCGCCGCCGGCGAGGGTCTGCGTGGCCGTGAAGCCGGCAAGCGTCGAACCCACGATGTTGACGGACGCGCCCGGACCCAGCGCCAGGGTGCTCGCCGCAGCGTGCGGCGGCAGATAAGTCGATTGCAGGAGGTTGCCGGTAGGATCGAAGACCGTCAGTGCCGCGATGGAGGTTCCCGGTGTGCAGGTGAATACGCTGTTCTTGACCACATATTGCGCCAGCCCGCCGACCAAAGCATAAATATTCCCGCCGGCGTCCACGGCCAACGCGCCGATTCCGGGAGTGGACTGTGAAAACACCAGAGATCCTTGCGGATCGAAGCGCAACAATTGACCGGCGCCCGCCACCAGGGCGGCGTTGCCGTTGGGATCGACGGCCACCGGCACGGTGCCCGCCGGAATCGGCCAAGCCGAGTAGATCAGGCCCGAGCCATCCGGTAGCAGACGCGTGAGGAAGCTCCAAAGTATGTCGCCGTTTTTCGATCCCTGGTAAGCCCCCGGCGTGCTTGGGAAGTCGGTGGAGCCGGTGTATCCGGAGATGACTGCCGCTCCCGAACTATCCACGGCGATGCCGGTGGGCGTGTCCCCGTTGCTGCCGGTCACGTAAGTGGCATAGTCGAAGGCCGTTCCTTCCGCGTTCAAGCGCACGACAAACGCGTGATTGTTGAGGCCGTTGGGTTCTTCCGGCTGAAAAGCGCCGGGGGTGGTCTGGAGATAGCCTTTCGGCTCTGTGTAGCCCAGGACGTAGGCATGGCCCGCTGCGTCGACCGCTATGCCGGTCAGAGAGACGGTCAGGCCGATCTTCATCTGGTAGACCAGTGCCGTGCCGGCGGGATTCAGCTTGGCCACGAAATCCGGCCCGGCGATGTAGGCATTGCCCCCGGCATCGACCGCCATGGAGTTGGCCTGAAAACCGAGGGCGGTGAGGTAGACGATGTGTCGGCCGTCCGGCGACAGCTTCAGCACGAACGAATCCAAGTCGCTCGTCTGGCCTAAAACACTGGTGGCGGGCAACTGACTGGGATGGTAGGTAGCACCCAAAAGGTAGATGGCGTTCGATCCGTCAACGGCTACGACAGTCGGCGCTTGATCGGAGAATCCGAACGACTCGGCGTAGTTGAAACCCAACAGGAAGCCAGGCGTAGCGGCACGGGCCAGGGAGGTCCCCATCAGGAACAGAAATGCGAGGGCGGTCCTCATTTCGCAACTCAATCCAGCAAGCGGATTGCCGGCGCAATCATCTGAAAACAATGCCGCCTTCGGGCAACCGTCGGGTCCCCGCGCCACGGCGTCGAGGCGCTATGCCACTCCCCGTGATAACATGTGGTTGCAAGTGAGCACTTGGGCACCTCGCGCATGACCCAGCTACAACGGCCCCGTGCCGTTAATGTCGTTGTCGCTACGACTGTCATGCTGTCGTTCATCTCCTTCTGGAGGGCGGCAGCGATCGTCCTCAGCGATCTGGCCTCTTCAGCCTATTATGTCGGCGGCATCGCCGAACAGGCTATTGGCAAGGCCGCGCCGTGGTTCATCCTGGCGATCATGCTGTTCTCCTACGCCGTGCGCGCCATCTACATCGAGAGCTGCAGCATGTTCGTGCGCGGCGGCGTGTATAAAGTTGTGCACGAGGCCATGGGCGGCACGCTGGCCAAATTCTCAGTTTCCGCCCTGATGTTCGACTACGTTCTTACCGGACCGATCAGCGGTGTCAGCGCGGGCTTGTACCTGGGCGGGCTCATCAACGAGACCGGCCAGTATCTCCACATGCCCGGGCTGTCCGTCAACCCGCAGACCTTCGCCGCCGTCTTCGCCGCGGTGGTCGTTCTCTATTTCTGGCGGAAGAACGTGATCGGCATTCACGAATCCAGCGAGAAGGCGCTCCGCATCATGCAGGTCACCACCGTCATGGTGGTGATCCTGATTGCCTGGTGCCTGCTCACGATCTTCGAGAAGGGCTACCATCCGGTGCCGCTGCCGGTTCCGTCGAATCTGCATTTCAGCCATGAGGCGCTGGGCTGGCTGCGCGGCACCGTGGCGTCCTCCATCACCGCCATCGCCATCCTGATCGGTCTGGGCCACTCGCTGCTGGCCATGAGCGGTGAGGAGAGCCTGGCGCAGGTGAACCGCGAGATCGCCCATCCCAAGCTGAAGAACCTGGAACGCGCCGGCTTCGTGATCTTCATCTACAGCATGTTGTTCACGTCGCTGGTTTCGTTTTTTGCCGTGATGATTATCCCGGACGTCGAGCGCCAGAAATTCCTGGATAACCTGATCGGCGGCTTGTCCATGTTCCTGGTGGGGCCGGTGTCGGTACGCCTGCTCTTCCATGCCTTCGTGGTGCTGGTGGGCACTTTGATCCTGTCCGGCGCGGTCAACACCGCCATCATCGGCTCCAATGGCGTGCTGAACCGGGTGGCCGAGGATGGCGTGCTGCCGGACTGGTTCCGCCATCCGCATCACAAGTACGGGACCAGCTCGCGCATCATCAACGCGATCGTCATTCTGCAACTGGCCACCATTACCATCAGCCGCGGCGACGTGTACATGTTGGGAGAGGCGTACGCCTTCGGTGTGGTGTGGAGCTTCGCCATGAAGGCTCTTTCCGTGCTGGTGTTGCGCTATAAGCAGCCGGAGGGGCGCGGATGGAAAGTCCCGCTGAATTTTCACATCGGCCGCACCGAAGTCCCCGTGGGCCTCTTCCTGATCACGCTGGCCCTGTTCAGCCTCGCCATCATCAACGTAGTGACCAAGAAGGTGGCCACCATCTCGGGCGTCAGCTTCACGATTGCCTTTTTCATCGTCTTCGAGTTATCCGAGTTGTACAATCGCCGCCACATGGCCGCGCACTCGCAGGAGATGGAGAAGTTCAATCTAACCACCGAAGAGGACCTGACCGCCGAAGCCACCCGCCTGCGGCCCGGCAACGTGATCGTAGCCGTGCGCAATCCCAACCGGCTCGAGCACCTGCAGCGCATCCTCGAGAAGACGGACACGCGCCGTATCGACGTGGTGGTGCTCTCGGTCCGCCAGGTGACGCAGGCCGGTTCCGGCGAGCATGCCCTGGACATCCGGCAGATCTTCTCGGTGGATGAGACCGAAGTCTTCACCAAGGTGGTGAACCTCGCCGAAAAAGCGGGCAAACATGTGGAGCTGATGGTGGTGCCGGGTGGAAATCCATACGCGGCGATTATTCAGGCGGCGCAACGGCTGCAGTCTTCCCGCATTGTGATGGGCCTGTCGCCCAAGCTGAGCCCCGCGGAACAGGGCGCCACGGTCGGGCGCGAGTGGGAGAACCTGCCGGAGCCACGTCCTTCTTTGTCACTCGAAATCGTGGTCCCGGGAGACGAGGAATCCATCTTCTTCAACCTCGGCCCGCATCCGCCCCGGCTTTGGCCGCAGGACCTGGACCTGCTGCACCGCCTCTGGCTGGAACTCTCGTCCAAGGGCCCCGGCGCCAAGCTGCACCACCGCGATGTGGTCGGCGTGGCGTTGCGCCGCCTGGAACAGGAGTTGCAATCCAGCCGCGCCGATGACGTGGTTGCCGATGTGATGCGCGAGGTCACCAACGGCTCGCAGAATTCTTCCAACGGCGCTTAAGTCTGCGCGATGGAACTCTGACGATTCGGACTGCGTACTCTTTTTTCGACTATGTTGCCCCGCAGCGTTCTCCTCTGCGGGATTTTGGCCGCATCGGGCGTCTCGTCCCAGACCGCCATGTTCCGCGGCAATCCCGCCCATACTGGCGTCTACGATTCCAAAGGGCCAGTCAACCTCGACCTGAAATGGCGGTTCAAGACCCAGGGCAAGGTGCGCTCCTCGCCCGCAGTCGCGCAGGGCGCCGTACTGTTCGGCAGCGAAGACGGCCATCTTTATTGCCTGAATGCCGCCGATGGCGCTCTCCGCTGGAGCTTCTCGACCGAGGGCGACCTTAGCTCCTCGCCGGCGGCCGCCGATGGCGCCGTATTCTTCACGGCTGCCGACGGCCGTATCTACGCGCTCGATCTCGAAACCGGAAAGCCGCGTTGGGTAGTGAAGACCGGCGATGCGCGGCCCTGGCTTTACGGCAGAGGCAAGAACCGGACTTGGGATTATTGGCTGCCCTCGCCGGCCGTTGCCGGGGACGTGCTCTACACCGGCGCCCTCGACGGGCGCGTGCGGGCGATCGACCCGAGGACCGGCACGGTCAAGTGGCAGTTCGACACCGGCAGCACGGTCCGCGCCACGCCGGCGGTGGCGGCAGGCATGGTCTACATCGGCGACATGAACGGCCGTCTGCATGCCCTGGCCGCGGCCACGGGAGCCGAGAAGTGGCGCTTCGAAACCAGCCTGGCCGGTCAACCTTTCGGCGAGATCCAGTCCTCCGCGGCCGTGGCCGGCGGCGCCGTGTTCTTTGGCGCCCGCGACGGATACCTGCGCGCGGTGGATGCCGAAACCGGCCGGGAAAAATGGAGTTTTAGCCACGCCGGTTCGTGGGTCAATACTTCGCCGGCGGTAGATGCGGGCGTGGTCTACTGCGGCAGTTCCGACGGCCGGTTCGTGCAGGCCGTGGACGCGCAGAGCGGCAAGGAGAAATGGCGCTTCGCCGCGACCGACCGGGTGTTCTCGTCCCCGGCGGTGGCCGGCGGCAAGGTATACGCCGCCACCCACGGAGCGGCGGTGGTCGCGCTCGACGCCGCCACCGGCAAGCAACTGGCGCAAGTTGAGACGGAGGGTGCGGTACAGTCCTCGCCCGTGATCGACGATGGGGTGCTGTACGTCGGCTCCGACGACAGCGCTTTCTATGCATTCGGCGAGCGGCCCAGGAAGATGCGGAAAGCCGCAACCATCGACGCCAAACTCCTGGACGAATATGTGGGCGATTACCAGGTCGGGGCCATGCGGGGAACGGTCAAGAACCAGCAGGGGCAGTTAGTCCTGGACCTGGGCCCCATGGGATCGGTGCCGCTCACCCCCATGTCGGCCAATGGCTTCTTCTTCGATCCGGCCGACATCGAGGTCGAGTTCCAGCGAGACGGCTCCGCCGGCGTCAGCGGGTTCCGCTTCAAGCAGGGCGATCTGGAGCTCCGCTGGCGCCGGGCGCCTGCGTCCGCGCCTAAGTAACGCGAAACCGCCGGCAAACATCCAAAAATGAGAGTTGATACTCTTTTATTGGAGGATTTATGTACAGGCACCTCGCCGGTGTGGTTACCGCGGCGATTTTCTCCCTCACGCCGTCCTTCGCGCAGCCCGTGATCAGTTCGCAAAGCCCTATTGCGAGCTCCGCCAGCTTCCGCACGCCTGGATTACCGGGGTCGGGGATCGCGCAAGGCTCGATTTTCAGTATCTTCGGCACGGGCCTGGGGCCGGATACCTGGGTGCAGGCCGGCACATTTCCGCTAACCACGTCGCTCGGCGGATCCTCGGTCAGCGTCACCGTAGGGGGCGCCACGGTACCAGCCATCATACTGTTCGCGTACAGCACCCAGATCAACGCGATTATGCCGTCCAGCACGCCCGTGGGCGCCGGAACCGTCACCGTCTCTTACAACGATCAGACCAGCGCCGCGGCCCCGGTCCAGGTGGTCGCCAGCGCCTTTGCCCCATTCACTTACAACCAGATGGGTTACGGGCAGGCCATCGCCACGGATACCAACTACGTGAAGAATACGATCATCCACGCTTTTCATCCTGGCGACTATGTGCTGCTGTGGGGCACCGGGCTGGGCGCCATCAGCGGCAGTGACGCGGAGGCGCCCCCGGTAGGGAACCTGTCCGTTCCGATTACGGTCCACGTGGGCAATGCCACGGCAGCCACCAGTTACCAGGGACGCGCTCCCTGCTGCGCCGGCCTGGACCAGATCGTCTTTCAGGTGCCGGCGGGAGTTACCGGATGCTATGTGCCCGTGGGCGTGGAAACCGGAGGTGTAGTCGGCTCGATCACCACCATCGCGGTGGCTTCCAGCGGGCAGACCTGCAACGATTCCGTCCTCGGGCAGGACCTGGTGAGTCAACTGGCCGCGGGCCAGAAGGTCCAATTCGCGTACGCGCGGCTGGAGAGCCTGCTGGCGCAAATTGGCTACGGCAATTACGTGAAGGAAGATTTTGGACTGGCGAGCTTCAGCGAAATCGATCCTGAGGCCGCCGGGTTGGCCGAGTATGGCGTATCGAACGGCTATTGCATCACCACCGACACCAGTCCCTGGATCAATGTATCCCTTGCCGATTTCAGTCCCGCGCAACTGGACGCCGGAGCCGTGTCGCTGACGGGCCAGATCACGGTCCCGCTGACCCAATACTACCCGGCCGGGATATACGAATCCCAGCTAACTAATGGAAACGCCACCTTTCTGTGGGGCAGCAACAATTTCACCCTGGCCGGCAGCGGCGGAGCTAACGTGGGCAGCTTTTCCATCACCGAATTGACCAGCACGGGCACGATCAAGTTTTCGAACATAACTTACAATCAGCAACTGCCGCGCTCCAGCGATCTGGTGATCCAGTGGACGGGCGGTAACTCCGCGCTGCAAAACGGCC
Organism: Bryobacteraceae bacterium; assembly: GCA_035499555.1. Lineage (GTDB taxonomy): Bacteria > Acidobacteriota > Terriglobia > Bryobacterales > Bryobacteraceae > Bog-159. The sequence goes on along the minus strand of DATJYO010000037.1, from coordinate 49,507 downwards.
AGGTCACCATCGGGGGATATTCGGCGACCACCAGCGATTTCAGCCAGTCGGCCTTCTTCCAGTGCACCGCGCCGTTCTCCGCGGGGCAGTTCACGATTCCCAAGTGGGTCCTTTCGTCGCTGCCGCCCTCCGGAACGGCTACCAACACCTCCGGTTACAGTTATGCGCTGGGTTGGATGTGGGTCGGGCAATATAACAAACCCACCACGTTCAACGCTACCGGATTGAGCCGCGGCATCCTGACGGATGTCTTTTACAACAGCGACGGCGTCTACTTTCAGTAGAAGTTACTCGTATCTCAGCGCCGTCATCGGATCCAGCCGGGCGGCGCGCCGGGCCGGCAGATAGCAGGCGCCAAAGGCCACCAGCACCAGGAAGGCGGCGGTAACCGTGAAGATCGCCGGGTCGCCCGGCTTCACTTCGTGCAGGAGGCTGGCCAGCACGCGTCCGGCTGCCACGGCGCCCACAATGCCGATGGCGAAGCCGACTACGGCCAGGCGCATGCCTTCCAGGATGACCTGGCCCAGCACGCGCCGGCGGCTGGCTCCCAGCGACATACGAATGCCGATCTCGCGCGTACGCTCGGTCACCATGTACGAGAGCACGCCATAGATCCCTACGCCTGCCAGCAATACAGCCAGGGCCGCGAACGATCCGACCAGCAGGCTGAGAAACTGCTCGCCCTGCGCATGCTCCCCGATCACCTGGTCCATGGTGCGCACCGAGAACAAGGGCAGACTGGGATCCATCTGGGCCAGGACGCGCCGCACGTCGGCGGTCAGGCTCAGCGGCTGGCGCGAGGTGTGCAGAACCAGGAACGATCCGTTGGTGCCGGTAAAGGGATCGTAGGCTTCCGGAACCGGCTTGTGCGTGAGCCCCCACTGGCGGACATCGCCCACCACCCCGACCACCTGCCGCCACGGACCGTGGTCGCCGTTGGTGAACATCTTGCCGAGCGGGCTCGAATGCGGCCAGAAAGCATGGGCCATCGTCTGGTTGATGAGCACCGGATAAAACATGGCGTCAGCCTCGCTATCCGGGATGTGGGCGCCGGCTCCCTGCTCGAAGCGCTCGTCGATCTGGCGCCCGCGCTGGATGTCTTCGGACGAAAAGCCCCGCCCCTCGAGGAGGGGTATGCCCATCGCCCGGAAGTATCCGCTGCTGACGGAGTGGGTCTCCACCAGCAGGTTGCTCTTGAAATCCGGCCGATCGCGCAGGTGGACGAAGTAGTTGCTGCCGCCTTCGAGGGGCAGGCGGTCGGTAACCGCCGACGCGTCCACGCCCGCGATACCCGCGGATTTCTCGACCAGGGTCTGCGCGAACTCAAACTTCTGCGCGTCCTTCTTGTACGCGGTTTCGGGCAGCCGGACGGCGGCGGTGAATACGCCGCCGGTGCGGACCCCGATGTCCAGAGTCCGCAGCCGGGCGAAATCCTTCAGCAGCAAACCCGCGGAAACCAGCAGCAGCAGCGACAGCGCCATCTCGCCGGCTACCAACATGTCGCTGGTGAAACGCCGCCGCCGGCTGGCGGTAACCAGGCTGCCCGCGCCGCCTTTCAACTCCTCGTGCACATCCGGCCGCGATGTACGCAGTGCCGGAATCAGGCCGAATAGCACGCCCGTGATCACCGCCAGCGCTAAAGTGAACGCCAGCACGGAGCCGTTCAGCTCGATCGCGTTGACGTGCGGCAACGCCAGGTGGTTGGCGTGCGCCGCGAGCGAGATCAGAATCCAGGCCACGGCCACGCCCAGCGCGCCGCCGACGCCGGCCAGCAGCAGGCTCTCGGTCAGCAGTTGCCGCAGCAGGCGTCCGCGCGCGGCGCCCAACGCGCTGCGCACGGCCATCTCTTTCTGCCGGGACACCGCCCGCGACAGCAGCAGGTTCGCCACGTTCGCGCAGGCGATCAGCAGCACCAGCCCCACGGCGGCGAGCATCATGATCAGGGAACTGCGGGACTCGCCGACCAGATCGTCACGCAAAGCGACCACCTGGGAACCTACCTTGTCGTTCGAATTCGGGTAAGTCTTCTCCAGGCGTGCCGCAATGACTTTCAAATCGGCGCGCGCCCGTTCCACGGACACCCCGGGTTTCAGCCGGCCGATGGCATTGGCCCAGTGACTGCCGCGGCCGCCGTAAATCTCCAGGCTCTTGGTATCCATATCCTGCGGGATCCACATCTCGGTCTCGAACGGGTAGGCGAAATGCGGCCCCATCACCCCAACGATCGTGTACTTCTTGGAATTCAGGGAGATGACGCGGTTCAGCACACCCGGATCGCCGCCAAAATGCGACCGCCACAAGCCGTAACTCAGAATGGCGACCTGATCCTTGCCGGGCTCGTCCTCGCCCGCTATCCAGGTGCGGCCGAGCAGTGGCCGTACCCCCAGCAGGGCGAAGAAATTCGATTCGGTAGGCACCGCCGTCACGTGATCCGGACGGCCTTCGCCGCTCAGATTCATGTCCCCGGGCCAACTGAACAGCGACATATCCTGAAAGGTCTTGTTCTGGGTTTTCCAGTCCAGGAAATCAGGAGCCGCGAACGGGTAGGTCCCGGGCGCGGCCTCAGTCTCGTATAAGCGCACCAACTGGCTTGGCTCCCGATAGGGCAGCGGCCGCAGGAGGATGCAGTCAATGACGCTGAAGATGGCGGAATTAGCGCCGATTCCGATGGTCAGGGTGATCACGGCGACCGCCGTAAACCCTGGAGAACGCAGCAGATTGCGAGCGGCGTAGCGCAGGTCCTGCAGGCACGTCCGTATCGGTTCCATGGTTCCGGTCCTCCACTCTCATCTACGCTGATGTCCTTTGTTTAGACGCAATTTTGGTGGAAGGGTTGGGCGGGTGGCCGGCGCGCGCGCCGACTACATGTACATCCCGCCGTTTACGTTCAGCACGTGGCCGGTGATATACCCGGCTTCGTCGCTGGCCAGGAACCGTACGGCGGCCGCGATCTCCTCCGGCCGTCCGAGGCGGCGCAGAGGCACCTGCGCCAGCAGTTTCTCCTTGATCTCATCCGTCAGGACCGCGGTCATATCGGTGTCGATAAAGCCGGGAGCTACGGCGTTCACCGTAATTTCGCGGACGGCCATTTCCTGGGCGATGGCCTTGGTCAGCCCGATCAGGCCGGCCTTCGACGTCACATAGTTCGCCTGGCCGGCGTTGCCGCACTCGCCCACCACCGACGCGATATTGACGATGCGGCCGTAGCGCTGCTTCATCATGGCCGGCAGCACCTGCTGTATGGCGAAAAACGCGCCGTGCAGATTGATCTGCAGCACCCGGTCCCAATCCTCGCGCTTCATGCGTACGGCCAACCCGTCGCGCGTGACGCCGGCGTTGTTCACCAGCACGTCGATGCGGCCGAAGTGTTGCATGGCCCTGGCGAAGCCGTCCCGGATGGAGTCGTACGATAACAGGTCCAGATTTACAGTCAGCGCCTGCCCGCTGCAAGCCCGGATCTTTTCCGCCACCTCTTCATTCTTTTCGATCTCCGGCGAAGCCACCGCGATATCGTAGCCGGCGCGGCACAACGTCAGAGCGATCTCCCGGCCGATGCCGCGGCTGGCGCCCGTGACGAATGCCACTCGATTGAACATGATCTCTCCTATGATGATTGGTTACGTGAACTTCAATCATAGTAGAAAGTGACGCCCCGGTTATGGCCTATTCCGATCTACGTGAATTCATCGCCGCGCTGGAGAAGAACCAGGAACTCCGCCGCATCCCCTTCGAAGTCGATCCCGTCCTGGAGATCACCGAATTTGCCGACCGCGCCGTGAAGGCGGGCGGCCCCGCCCTGCTGTTCGAAAAGCCGAAGGGCTACAGCATTCCAGTGCTCATCAACAGCTATGCCAGCATGCGCAAGATGCAGATCGCGCTGGAAGTGGATTCGGTTGACACCGTGGCCCAGCGCATCGCCGAATATCTGGAAATGCGCATGCCCGAGGGGCTGATCGGCAAGCTCAAGATGCTGCCCAAGCTGGCCGAGATGGGATCGTTCTTTCCCAAGACCGTGTCCAAGGGCCCCTGCCAGGAGGTGGTCCGCACGACGGGCTTCTCTTTACTCGATTACCCCATCCTGAAATGCTGGCCGGAGGACGGCGGCCGCTTCATTACCCTGCCGCTGGTGTTTTCGCGCAATCCGGATACCGGCAAGCGCAACTGCGGCATGTACCGCATGCAGATCTACGACGAGCGCACCGCCGGCATGCACTGGCAGACGCATAAGCAGGGCGCCGAGCACTATCGCCGCCTGAGCGCGTACGGCCGGACGCGCATGGACGTGGCGGTGGCCATCGGCGCCGATCCGGCCACCATGTTCTCGGCCATCCTGCCGCTGCCGCCGGACCTCGACGAGATGATGATCTCCGGTTTCCTGCGCAGCGATCCCGTCGAAATGGTGAAGTGCCAGACCTGCGATCTGGAAGTGCCGGCGCAGGCGGAGATCGTGCTCGAAGGCTACGTGGAATTGGGCGAACTGCGCACCGAGGGTCCCTTCGGCGATCACACCGGCTTCTATTCGCTGGCGGACGAGTATCCCGTCTTTCACGTCACCTGTATCACCCAGCGCCAGGATCCCATCTATGCCGCGACTATCGTCGGGCCGCCACCCATGGAGGATTTCTACATGGGAAGAGCCATCGAGCGCATCTTTCTGCCATTGATGCGTCTGCAATTGCCCGAGGTGCGGGACATCTGCATGCCGGCCGAGGGTATCTTTCACAACCTGATCCTGGTGTCGATCCGCAAGTCGTATCCGGGCCACGCGCGCAAGGTGATGTCGGCGATCTGGGGATTGGGCCAGGCCATGTTCAGCAAATGCATCGTGGTGGTGGATGAGGACGTCAACGTGCAAGACGTGCGGGAGGTGGCGTGGAAAGCGCTCAACAACATCGATCCGGAACGCGACATCCAGTTCGTGATGGGGCCGGTCGATTCGCTGGATCATTCCAGCCGGCTGCCGGACTACGGCTCGAAGATGGGTATCGACGCCACGCGCAAGTGGAAGGAGGAGGGATTCTCAAGGCCATGGCCGGGTGTGATTCGCATGTCGGACGAGGTGAAGCGGCGCGTCGACGAGTTGTGGCGGCGCGCGGGATTGTAGGCCTGTTCCTGGCGCCAGTGCTGGTACAGGCGCAGGCCGTGTCCGTCGAGATCCGCAACTCGGAAGTGTGGCTGGCCGGACACGGCCCGGACCGGCAATTGACACACGACGGCAAGGCGAAAGTGGCAGCCCTGCTCTCCCCCGCCGGCAACCGGATCGCTTATTGGGATCTCTGCCCGCAAGCGGAGCGTTGCACGCCTTCGGTGGTGATCCTCGATCTCGAAGGGCACCGCCTGCAATCGTTCAAGGTGAAGTTGGCCAGCGCCGGGCCGGACGGGACCTGCGCCAGTATTCTCTCCATCGCGTGGGCGGGTGACGGCGCCATCGCCGCCGAGTGCCACCTCAACCCTTCCCTTAGCGAGTACGTGGTCACCGACATTGCCACCGGCCGCAGCCGGCTCGACCTCCTGGGTTACGATTTCACGCCATCGCCCGACGGGCGGCTGGTGGCTCACGTGGGATGGATCATTCATTTTGCGCCGCCCTCGTCACAGAGCGAGTATCTTCAGATCGGCAACACCACGGTGTATCCGCAGTTGCATGCCAAGGAACCTTATCTCGCGCCGCGGATCGGGAACACTTACGTCGGAATCCACGACTTCATGCCGGGATTCTTCTGGTCGCCCGATTCCACGCGCGTCGCTTTCATCGATTGCACCTACGACTGGACGCCGGACTCTCCGGAAGCGCTTTCCGCCGCGCAGGGGCGGGAATCGAACTGGCGATGCGCTCTGGCAGTCGCGCGCCCGGACGGCGAGTCCACCCGGTTCCCGTTACCCGATGCCTCCCCGGAAGATTTGGGCGCGGCACATCTCCGGTGGATCACGGCGCACAAGCTGTCGATCGAGGCGACGGGCCATGCCTGGACTTTCGAAGTTGGCTGAGCGGAATACTTTACAATGCAGAGTTCACTGTAGTATCTTGGTCCCTGTATGACCCTGTTTGACCTGCTGTTCCTCTTTCTGGCGCTGGTGACGCTGATTATCCTGCTGGCGGTCCTCGTCACCGCTCTCCGCGGCCGGGGCGCGCAAGCTTTGCGGATGCTGCGCAATCTGGGGATCGGCGCGGCGGTGTACCTGGCCGTGGTTGCCGTCGTGGGACTGCTGTCGCCGCAGCGGGTTCTCCAGGTCGGCGATCCGTGGTGCTTCGACGACTGGTGCCTCACCGTCGAAAAGGTCAGCCACGCCGCCGCGCCGCCGCAGGTGGCCTACACGGTCTCGCTGCGCATCTTCAGCGAGGCGAAGCGGGTATCCCAGCGGGCACTGGGCGCGTGGATTTATATCGTCGATCGGGAGGGCAACCGCTATCCCCCCGAACCCGACCCGTCGGCCACGCCGTTGGATGTCCGGTTGGGGCCGGGCGACTCCGTCACCACCACGCGCACCTTCAAGGTCCCCGCGGGCGCTACCGGCCTCGGCTTGATTACCGGCCACGGCGGCAGCCCGGACCTGAGCAAATTCGTCATCGCCGACGAAGGCAGTCTGCTGCACAAGCCCACCTACGTTCGGCTCGATTAGAATCGACGTATGTTCAGCCAGCGTTTCCTCACCATCTATTCCGGCGTACTGACGGCCACATTCGCAGTTACGGTGCTTTCGGGTTTTGCCAAGCGTTCCCGTTCCGCCAGTTTCGACGACATCACCGTCCGCCGCATCAACATCGTGGAGCCGGACGGCACTTTGCGCATGGTGCTCTCCAACAAGGCGCAGTGCCCCGGCTTCATCATCAAGGGCAAAGAATATCCGCGCGAAGACCGCCAGACCGCCGGCGTGATCTTCTTCGATGACGAGGGCACCGAGGACGGCGGCCTGATCTTCGGCGGCGCCAAAACGGACGGCAAGGTGGAGAGCTTCGGCCATCTCAGTTTCGACCAGTATCAGCAGGACCAGGTCTTCACTATCGATGCCGGCGACGAGAACGGCCGCCGCCATTCGGGAATCGGCATCACGGACCGCGGCGATTATCCCATCATGGAAGCTTTCGAAGCCTCGCTGCGCATACGCAAGCTGCCGCCCGCGGAACAGGAAGGCGAATGGCGCAAGTTTCTGGCCGCGCACCCGGGCGACGCGCAACGCGCGTACTTCGGGCGCAGCGGCGACAAATCAGTCGGGCTGCGCCTGATGGACCCGCAGGGACGCGATCGCGTGCGCCTGCAGGTGAAGGCGGACGGCACACCGGTCCTGGAGTTGTTGGACGCCTCGGGCGGAGTCGTCGCGCACCTACCGGAACCACCACCAGCGCATTGAAGCCAGGTACAGATAAACCACCGGGAGCGTGAACAGGGTGCTGTCGACCCGGTCGAGCATCCCGCCGTGGCCGGGCAGCAACGTGCCGCTGTCCTTCACGCCCGCTCCCCGTTTCAAGGCAGACTCGCAGAGATCGCCGAACTGGCCCGCCACGTTGGCCGCCGCGGTCAGGAGCAGCGCGGCCGCGGGCCGGACAGCCGGGATGGCCCAGCGCAGAAAGAAGTAGCCGAAGAGCAGCGACGCCGCCAGCGACGCCGCGGAGCCTTCCCAAGACTTGCCCGGGCTGACCACCGGCGCCAGTTTGTGCCGCCCCACGGTACGCCCGACATAGTAGGCCCCCATATCGCCGATCCAATTCACCAGCAGGGCGTACATCAGCCAATAGCGGTTCTGGGCGGCCAGTAGTGGCGCGCAGCGCCAGGTGCCGAACACATAGACCAGGCCGAACACCAGAAATGCCGACTGCACCACGCCCGCGCGCAGATCGTCGGCGCGCAAGGCCAGGCTCAGGGCGATCAAGGCTGCCGCCAGTATGGTAAAGAGCGCGGCGGTCTCATCCGGCAGCGCCAGGATCAGCAAACCCGCGCCGTATCCGAGCGGTCCCAGAGAACCGGCCTGGTAGGCCGCGGCAATGCCTGCGTATTCGTGATAACACAGCAGGGCCACCAGTGCCGTGACGCTCAGTACGGCCCACGGCGGAGACCATAACACCACGTAGACAATCAGTGGAATCAGGGCCAGCGCCGTGAGGACCCGCTTCATCTGGTGGGCAAGACCGCAATCATCTCTTCGGAGACGGCCGGGGGCGAGGACTCGATCGGCGTAGCGCTCAGGCCGCCGTAGCGGCGGTCCCGCTTCTGGTACTCCAGCACCGCGGTCAGCAGGTGCGTGCGGCTGAAATCCGGCCAGAGCGTCTCGGTCATGTAAAGCTCCGAGTAGGCGATCTGCCAGAGCAGGAAGTTGCTGATGCGCATTTCGCCGGAAGTGCGAATGAGCAGGTCCGGCGCGGGCGACGATGCCGTGTACAGGTGGGCGGCGATGGCTGCCTCGTCGACGCGCAGGGAGGAGAGATTACCCTCCAGGCGGGCCTCATCCAGGATGGCATTGACCGCGTCGACGATCTCGGTCCGGCCGCCGTAGTTGATCGCCAGGTTGACGCGCAGGCCCCCATTCCCCGCCGTGGCATCCACCACCTCATTCAGCTCGCGGCGCACATCGGGGGGCAGCGCCTCCAGTCTCCCAATTGCCTGCAAACGGATGTCGTTCTTCTGAAGCTCCGGCAGCTCCTTGCGCAGATAGAACCGCAGCAAGCGCCAGAGCGTCTCCACTTCGGTGCGCGGGCGCTTCCAATTCTCGACGGAGAAGGCGTACAGCGTGAGGACTTGAATCCCAAGCCGGGCGCAGGTTTCTACCGTGCTGCGAACCGGACCGACTCCGGCCTTATGGCCTGCCACGCGCGGCAAGCGCCGGCGCGCGGCCCAGCGTCCATTGCCATCCATGATGATGGCGATGTGCGCAGGCAACCTCTCCGGATCGATGGCGGTGGCGAGCTCCCAATCCCGTTCACCAGGGCGGAGGGAATCCAGTAGGGCCTTCATGCGGTAAACTTCATATTACAACAGAGTACCGCGCTGCGATCCCCGGATTCGTACCTGCCGTTTATATTGAACCGATAGTTAGTTATCGCGCCGCTTCAGGGTCGGCCGCTCATCCTGGTCGGACTTCTGCTGGTCCTGATCGTCACCCGTCGGACCGGGTCCGCTGCCCGGAGCCCGCCGCAAGGTCGGCCGGTTCGGATCGTCCTTACCGCGCTCGACTTTCCGCCGGTTGTGCAGCGAATAGAGGCGCGCCTTCACGTCGTTGAATTCCGACGTGTTGACGACGTACTCGGGCTTGGCTTTGAGGATCCTCTGAATTTCCGTCTGGGCGGCCTTGATGCGTTCATCGGTCATGGGATGGGTGGAGAAGACTTTGGCGACCGTACCCGGCTTGCGCTTTTCCATGGTCTCGATCTTCTCGAAAAAGTCCACGAACGAGGTCGGATCGTAACCCGCCTTATACATGTACTGCAGACCCAGGAAGTCGGCCTCCGCCTCCATCCGGCGGTTGAACGCCAGGAATCCCATGGGGATCGCCATGTTGGCGCCTTGCATGGCGGCGTAACCGGCCCAGGTATAGGGCACGAAGATGGACCCAACCAACATGCCGATCTGGGCCAACTCGCCGCGAGTCGCCTGCTTGGTGCCATGCCGCGCGGCGACATGCGCGATCTCGTGGGCCATCACACCGGCCAGTTCGGATTCGCTGTCCGCCTTGAGAATCAGACCGGAGTTCACGAAGAAGAACCCGCCCGGCAGAGCGAAAGCGTTCACTTCCTCCGAGTCCAGCACCTTGATGGTAAACGGAACTTTGGCGTCCGAGTTCCGCACCAGGTTCTGGCCAATGCGGTTCACGTATTCGGCGATTACCGGGTCGTCGATGATTTTGGCCTGGCGCTCGACCTCCTGCGCCAACTGTTTGCCCAGTGCGATCTCCTTTTCGAGAGACCAGAAATTTACACCCTTGCCAACATCGCGATTGCCGATCTCGTCGGGATCGTTCTTCTTGTTGTCGGCAAGCGAACAGTTCGGCAGAAGTGTGAAAACTGCCAGAAACGCCACCGGTACCGCTAAGGACCGCTTCATGAGGAGACTCCTGTTACTTTACACTATACGCCCAAATTCGATGTACCTGTATCGCTGAATTGAATACGTATGCCGGCCCGGGCTGGTTACTCCGGATTTGGCACAATTCGGGGAAGGATTACCAGTCGAAATCCCGCCGCTGAATCGTAGGGCGATCGTCCGGACGGCCGCTGTCCGGAGCGCTGCTTCCGGGCGCCCGACGCAGTACGGGAACGGCGCCGCCCTTCTCTGCCGATCGCGCCCGGCGGGCATTTTCCACCGCCAGCCAGCGCTGCCGCATGGCCATATAGTCCGAAGTGTTCACAATGTATTCGGCCTTCCGCGGCAATATCCGATCGATTTCCGCCTGGGTCTTTTTGAGCCGCTCCCCACTCATCGGATGGGTAGCGAATACCTTGGCAATGGTTCCGGGCTGACGGCGTTCGAGCGACATCATCTTCTCGAACATATCGATGGCCGCGGTCGGATCGTAGCCCGCGGCGTACAGATACTGCACGCCCAGATAATCCGCTTCCGCTTCGTAACCTCTTGAAAATGAGAGGAACGTCATAGGGATGGCGGCGCTGGCAGCCTGCCGGACGGCGTACCCGCCCCAACCGCCGAGCAGGATCAGGGGGAGGCTGGCAATGTTGGCCACCTGTACCCGGCATGCCTGCCGGGTCATATGCCGGGCGGCCACATGCGCCACCTCGTGCGCCATGGCGCTGGCCATCTCGGCCTCCGTTTCCGCGGCGGTGATCAAACCGGTATTTACAAAAATGAACCCGCCGGGCAAGGCAAAGGCGTTCAGGCTGGGATCGTCGGTCACCTGGAAGGTGAAGGGTACTTTGGCGTCGGAGTTGCGCGCCAGGTTCTGGCCCAGGCGGTTGACGTATTCGGTGATTAACGGGTCATCCACCAGTTTGGCCTGCCGGCTGACTTCACCGGCCAACTGCTTGCCCATGGCGATCTCTTTCTCGATGGAATAGCAGTTGAGGCCTTTTCCGACGTCGCGGTTGCCGATCTGGCCGGGATCGTCCTTTTTGCTCGCGGCAAACGAGGCGGTCAGGAATGTAAGAGATAGCAATATGGCAGCACGGGCCAGCCGCATCGTCCGCCTCCTTCCGGGCGTGTAGCGTATATTCATGATAATGGGTTTCGAGACAACTGCAAAATCCGGTAAGGACCTTTGGTCACAGTACTGCGACGAGTTCCCAGTGCGCCGGCACCTGATCTACCTGAACCACGCGGCGGTGGCGCCTCCCTGCCGCGCGGCAGCCGAGGCGATGCAATGGCTGGCGCAGGACGCCATGGAATTCGGCAGCCTGCATTACGCGCAGTGGCTGGAGACCTATGAAGGTCTCCGCCAGGCAGCCGCGCGGCTGATCGGAGCGGACCGGGGTGAGATCGCGCTGATGAAAAACACCTCGGAAGGGATCGCCACGGTGGCCAGCGGTATCGCCTGGCGGGCCGGCGATAAGATCGTGGCCTTCCGCGAAGAGTTTCCTTCCAACTACTACCCGTGGAAGCGGTTGGAGGAGACCGGCCTACACGTCGAGTGGTTGTCCTGCCTGGATCCGCTCGACCGCGTTGACGAGGCCTGCCGGGGCGCCCGCCTGCTGGCCATCAGTTTCGTGCAGTACCTGGGCGGCCATCGCGTGGACCTGGATGCTATCGGGGAGATCTGCCATCGCCACGGCGCCATTTTCCTGGTGGATGCCATCCAGGGGCTGGGCGCGTTCCCTGTGGACGTAAGAAAGGCTCGCATCGGAGCGCTGGCGGCCGATGGGCACAAATGGCTCCTGGGACCGGAAGGCTGCGCTATCTTATTTGTTTCACAGGAGTTGCAGGATTCGATCCAGCCCATGGAATTCGGCTGGACGAACGTGGCGGGCTTCGCCGATTACGCCTCGCGGGACATGCGGCTGCGGTCCGACGCCGGGCGCTACGAGTGCGGCACCATGAACACGATCGGATGTTACGGCCTGCGTGCATCCATCGAGTTTCTGTTGGACGTCGGGGGTGAACTCATCGGCCCGGCCGTGCAGCATCTGGGGGACCTGGTGGCCGCGGGAGTCCAGGGCAAGGGGTACGAAGTACTCAGCCAGCGGACACCCGCCAGCGGCGCTGGTATCGTGAGCTTCCGCAAGGCCGGCCTGGAGGCCGGGGCGATAGTCCACCGCTTGAAGGCGGCCGGCATAACCGCGGCGCCGCGGCAGGGCTGGGTGCGTGTCTCTCCGCATTTCTACATCAGTCCGGACGATATTGGGAAGATGCTGGAGGCTTTACCTTGAGGCTGCGTGCCGCGTGCCGGCTGGCCCTTGCCGGCTGGTGTCTGGCGGCCTGTACGGCGGCGGGCGCCGCCATCCCATCGCCGGAAGCCTACTTTGGCCGGCGCATGGGCGCGGACCAGATGGTCCTCGACTGGGACAAGGTGGTTTCTTATTTCAGAGCGCTGGCGGCCAATAGCGATCGCATACAGGTAGACGAGTTAGGCAAGAGCACCGAGGGGCGTCCGTTTATCGCCGCCACGATTGCCGCGCCCGACACGCTCCGGCATCTGGATCGCTACCGCGAAATCCAGCGCCGCCTGGCCGATCCCCGGCTGACCTCCGCATCCGAGGCGGAGAAATTCGCCGCCGAGGGCAAGACGGTGGTGCTGATCACCTGTTCCATACACGCGACGGAACTGGCGTCCACGCAGACGGCCGTCGAATTCGCCTACCGGCTGTTGACGGAAGACAAGCCGCGGTTCCGCGCCATCCTCGAGAACACGATCTTCCTGTTGGTGCCGTCGCTGAATCCGGACGGCGTGGACATCGTAACGCGCTGGTACCGGGGTACGCTGGGCACGCCCTTCGAAGGCACGAGCCCGCCGGAGCTGTATCAGAAGTACGTGGGGCACGACAACAATCGCGACTGGTACATGTTCACCCAGGCCGAGACGCGCCTGGCCATCGCGAAGCTGCATAACGTTTGGCATCCGCAGATCGTTTACGACGTACACCAGATGGGCGCCAATGCGGCGCGCATCTTCGTGCCGCCCTGGCTGGACCCGATCGAACCCAACATCGACGCCATCGTCATGCAGGAATCCAACATGATCGGCACCGCGATGGCATCGGACCTGACGGCGGCGGGCCAGAAGGGCGTCGCGATCCACGCCATGTACGATTTTTGGACTCCGTCGCGGCACTACCAGGCCTTCCACGCAGGCATGCGGATCCTGACGGAGTCCGCCAGCGCGCGGCTGGCCAGTCCCATTACGGTGGAGTCCAACCAACTGGCGCGCAACGCGCTGGGGTACAGCGCCCAGGAGCGGAGTTGGAATTTCCTGGAGCCCTGGCCGGGCGGCGTCTGGCGGTTGCGCGATATCGTTGATGACCAATTGATCGCAATGGAATCGTGCCTCTACCAGGCGGCCATCCATCGCGTGGAACTGCTGCGGAACTTCTACCGCATCGGGCAACGGCAGGTGGCGCGGCAGTCGCCCTGGGGGTTCATCGTATCGTCGGCTCAGCGCGATCCCGGCGCCACACGCAAGCTGCTGGAGACACTGGCATTCGGGCAGGTGGAGATCGAGCACGACGCGGCCGGCGATCACGTCATACGCATGGCGCAGCCCTACAGCGGATGGGCCAAGGCGCTGCTCGAGCGGCAACATTATCCGGACATGCGCCTCTATCCGGGCGGTCCGCCGCAGCGGCCCTACGACGTGACGGCGCACACGCTGCCGCTGCTGATGGGGGTGCAGGTGGAGGCGGTGGCGTCTCCCGTTTCCGGATTGCAGCCGGGCATCCTGCCGCTGAAGGCCGGCACGCCGGAACGCTCCGACAGCGACTGGTGGATCGCCAGAAATCGCAGCCGCAACGTCCCGCACCGCCGCATCGGACTTTACCGCAGCTTCATCCCCAACAGCGACGAAGGCTGGACGCGTTTCGTGCTGGAGGAGTTCGGCTTCCCTTACACCTCTCTGCGGAACAAGGACATTCAGGACGGCGATCTGCGCGGGCATTACGATGCGATCGTTTTTCCGGATGCCAGCGCGGAGTCCATGGTGAGCGGCTACGGAGCCGGGAGTATGCCCGCGGAATTCACCGGCGGACTGGGCCCGGCCGGGGCCGAGGCTTTGCGGGCCTTCGCGGAAGCAGGTGGAACTCTGATTTTCTTCAATCGCGCCACCGAATACGCCATCCGGGAGTTGCACGTGGCCGCGCGCAACGTGGTGCACGGCGTCCCGAGCACCGAATACTACTCCCCGGGTTCGATCTTGAACGCGCGCCTCGACACGCGCCATCCGCTGGCCGCAGGACTGCCCGAAGACCTGGCGATCTGGTCCGAGCAGAGCCCCGCCTGGGATACCCGGGAAAGCGCGCCGGTGCGCTATCCGGATGCGAATCTGCTGGCTTCGGGGTGGCTGCTCGGCGAAAAATACCTGGCGGGAAAGGCCGCCCTGGTGGACGCCCGGTTGGGCGCCGGCCACGTTATTCTGTTCGGCATGCGGCCCCAGTATCGCGCACAGAGCTACGAAACGTTTAAACTATTCTTTAACGCACTGCTGTATTAGGGCCGGCGGCGCACTTGCATTTATCCGTCCATTAAGGCAAGCTGGTACGTTTCCCATATTTTCATGCGGGTCCGCGTTCTTTATCACGACCATTGTTTCGACGGCGCTGCTTCCGCCGCGTTCTTCACGCGCTTCATGCAGGGGGCGTTCTACCCGGCAGCGGAGTTCGCTTACACGGGAATGGCGCACAAGGCGTCCCAACTCTTCGAAGACAGCCTGTTCGATGGCGACGTGAACGCCATCGTGGACTTCAAGTATTCGAGCGATCCACGGCTGACGTGGTGGTTCGATCATCACCAAAGCGCCTTCCTGACGCCGGAGGATGCCGAGAACTTCCGCCAGGATCACAGCGGCCGGAAGCTGTACGATCCCTCCTACAAATCCTGCACGGCGTTTATTTGCGCGGTGGCCAACCAGCGCTTCGGCTTCTCCGCCCCGGACCTGAACCAACTGGTCAGTTGGGCCAACATCATCGACGGCGCGCAGTATGCCGACGCCAAAACCGCGGTGGAGCTGGGCGCGCCGGCTATGAAGCTCACGCTGGTGATCGAGGGGACCAAGGGTTCCGGCATCGTGCAGAAGGTGATCGGCTGGATGCAGCACCGGACGCTCGAAGAGATCGCCTGCGAACCGGAGATCCAGGCATTGTTCAAGCCGCTCCATGAGCGGCACCTGAAATCGGTGGACCTGATCGGCGGCCGGGCGCGGCAGGATAATGGCGTGGTGTTTTTCGACCTTACCGGCTACGATCTGGAAGGCTACAACAAGTTCATCCCGTATTACCTGTTCCCCGATTGCACTTATACGGTTTCGGTGAGCCCGTCCAGTTTCCGGACCAAGATCTCGGTGGGATCCAACCCCTGGGCGCACGACGAGCCCAAACACAACCTGGCTTCCATCTGCGAACGGTACGGCGGGGGCGGCCACGCCCGCGTGGGCGCCATCAGCTTCGAGCCGGGGGCTTTGGAGAAGGCACGGGCGGTGGCGGCGGAGATAGTGGAGGAGTTGAAGGCGTAGGCTAGCCGCGCAGGAATGCGTGCGCCGTTTGCACGAACGCGGGCCAGCGTTCGCCTCCGATGGGGGCGTGGCCGCCGCCGGGCACGATCCAAAGGCGCGAGCGCGGAATCGCGGCCGCCATGTCCATGGAGATCTGCACGGGGTAGAACGGATCGCGGTCTCCCTGCACGATCAGGGTGCGGGCGGTGATCTTCGCCAGATCCTCCGGGCTGAAATTCAGATCGTCGTAGCTGTCCGCAAAGGCGCGCGCCTGGGCGAAAAGCGTATCGATCTGCGCCTGGCCGCCGGGATGGCGCCGGCGCATCTTCTCCTTTTCCTCGTCCGGCAGCGCCTCGAAGGTGTAATGCCGCATGATCGGGCGGGCCTGATCGGGAAAGTGGCTCGTGGCGCTTACCAACACCATGGCTTTGACTCTCTCCGGCTGCCGCGTGGCCAGGTGCAGGAGCACGTTGCCGCCGCTGCTTACACCCAGTCCTTTGAATTCGGCGAGGCCCAGCCGGTCCAGCAGCGCCTGGACGTCGCCCGCGGCTGCGTCGTGCCGGAACTCCGGCGCGGGATTGGCGGAACGGCCGTGGCCGCGCAGATCCGGCATGATTCGGCGGAAATCCGCGGCCCACTCCGCAGCCAGCGGCGCCCAGTCGGCGCCCGTGCCGCTGAAGCCGTGCAGCATCAGGAGGGGCTCGCCGTCACCCTGCACATGGTAGTGCAGCGGGACGCTTTCCAAGGGCATCTCGTCATGGTACCAGCATCGCCGCGGCGGCTCGATTTCAAGGGTAGAATGACCTAAAGTTCCCAGGAGGGGATTGCACGGATATGCCTCTGAAGCCTTGGTTGTGTCTCTGCGGGCTGCTCGCGATGCCGGCAGCGGCGACGGTAAAGATCACCTCCGTGACACCGTCCGTCCCGTCACCCCAGGCGATCGGCACCTCGATCGTGTGGACGGTAACGGCCACCGACAGCAATGCGGGACCGTTGACTTTCCAATTCAACCTGGGGCTGGCCGGCCATCCGCTGGGGCTGGTGAAGGACTTCAACATCGGCACGCAGATCGGGAACACCTATGCGGCCCAGCCATTCGCCTGGGCGCCGACCGGCCCGGAAGGCACGTATCACATCCAGGTGGTGATCAAGGATTTCGCTTCCGGAGAGACCGCCGCGAAAACCGTGACTTATTCGGTGACTCCGCTGGCGACGGGCAGCAATGCAGTGGCGGTGAGCAGCGGCAATCCGCTGGTAGCGTTGTTCAGCGCGCCGGCTTGCCCGTCGGGCAGCCGGATGCGCGCGTCTTTCCGCCAGAACGCGGCGAGCAGCGCGGTCACCAACACAAATTGGACGGCATGTAACGGCTCGACCACGATGACCTTCGAGATCGCCGGGATGTATCCTTCCACGCAGTACCTGATCCACGCGCAAACCGCTACCGGCGGCAAGATCACCAACGGTGCCAACGTCAAATTCAATACGGGTCCATTGCCCGCCGGCATTCCCTTCCCCACGTTCCAGGTGCTGGTGCCGGCCGGCCCGCAGACCGATACCGCCGAGCCCGCCTTACTTTGGGGACTGAGCCAACTTGGCGGCGAGACGAACTACCGCGATGTGGCTACCGATTTATCCGGCAAAATCAACTGGTTCTATAATCCGCCGGCCGGCCATCCCGACCTGATCACACGGCCCGTACAGAATGGCGGCGTGTACACCATCCAGAACGACTTCTCCTGGAATCCCGCCACCGGCGCGGCCCAGGTGCTGCGGCAGGTCGATCTGGCCGGGAACATCGTCAAGGAGACCAATACGGGTGTGGTGCAGCAGGAATTGGTGGCGCTAGGCTCGGCCAACGGGGGGCCGTGCACTACGATCCCGCGGCGGCCGCCGATCGGGGCGGCGTGCCTGGGTGGCTTTCACCACGAATTGACGGCGTTGCCCAACGGATATGTGGCCGCCCTGGCGAGCGTGGAGAAGATATATCCTCCAGGCACGCAGGGCGACACCAGCGGTCTTCCGGTGGATGTGATCGGCGACACGATTCTGGTTATGGATGCCAACTGGCAGGTGGTGTGGTATTGGGACTCTTTCGATTACCTGGATATCAACCGCGCGGCAGTACTGGGTGAAACGTGTATCACGGGTGAAGCCGGATGTCCGCCCACTTTTCTGCTCGGCTCCGGAATCTCTCCCTACGCCACCGACTGGCTGCATGCCAACAGCATTTATTATTGGCCGCCATCGCACGATCTGATCTTATCCATGAAGGACCAGGACCTGGTGATCAAGATCGACTACCAGGACGGCGCAGGCAGCGGCGCTCCTCTCTGGTACATGGGCTGGGGACCGGACACGAACTTCGATTTTCAGAACGTTCTGCTCGACCCATGGCCCTGGTTCTCGCACCAGCATGATGTCAGCATGGCGAACAATGGAGCCGGCCCGATGATCGTATTCGATAACGGCGACACCCGCGTCTCCAATCCGCCGCTGGGCCTGGGATATCCCGGGTGCCAACCGAACGACTGTTACACGCGCGGGATGGCGCTCACCGTGGACGAGACTCATATGACAGTTAATCCGCAATTGAACGCGAGCCTGGGAGTCTACTGTGCCGCCGATGGCGCCGCGCAACTGCTCTCCAACGGCAACTACTTCTTTCACGCGGCGCTGATCGTCACCATCAAGGGAGTCACGAGCCAGGCCATCGAACTGGCCGGGGCCACCCAGGTTCTCAATGTCCAGGGCCCGCAGGGTTATCGCGGCTGGCAACTGGCGAGCCTGTACGCCACTAACTGAGAACGCTAATCCGCCGCCAGTATCTTCCGCGCGCGCCGGAACACGGCGGTCAGCATGGCTTCGGTCAACTTACCGGTGGACGTATTTTGTTGGCTGGGATGATAGGAGCCGATCAGATGCGGCTGGCCCGGCGCGGTCTGGTAGTGGCAATTATGACCGAAAGGGAAAGCCGCGCGGCGGCGAATCGATCCACGACGCAACAGAATGCCGAGATAATTGTCGAAGGCCAGGCGCCCCAGGGCGACCACCACCTTCACGTTCGTCAGCAGGTCCAGTTCGCGTTCCAGGTACGGCAGGCAATTGGCGATCTCTTCGCGCGCGGGCCGGTTGGCGGGCGGCGCGCAACGCACGGCCGCGGTGATGCAGGCGTCCATCAGCCGCTGCCCGTCGTCGCGCGAGACGCTCTGCGGCTGGGAGGCGAAACCCGTCCGATAGAGTACGCGATACAGCAGGTGGCCGGACATGTCGCCCGTGAACATGCGTCCGGTACGGTTGGAGCCGTGCGCGCCGGGGGCCAGGCCGACGATCGCCAGGCGGGCGTCCGCGGATCCGAATGACGGGACCGGCCGGCCCCAGTATTCCCAGTCGCGATAGGCGCGGCGCTTCACGCGCGCCACCTCCTCGCGGTACGCCACCAGGCGCGGGCAGCGGCGGCATTGGATCACTTCGTCCTGGAGAACCCGCAGGGCGCTAAAATTCGAACGATGCATCATCCCTTCCGTATTGACGGGCGCCGGGCGGTAGTCACCGGGGGCGCCAGCGGCATCGGGGCAGCTACCTGCCGGGCCCTGCATGCGGCCGGCGCGCAGGTCACCATCGCCGATGTGGACCAGGCCGGCGCCGCCGCGTTAGCCAGCGAGATTCCGGATGCCTCCGTCCTCATACTCGATATTACCGATGAAGCGGCCGTCGCGTCCGCGTTCGCGCACATCGCGGCTCTGGACATCCTGGTGAACAACGCGGGAATCGGATTGGTGGGCGGCGTGGCCGAGACCGATCTCGAAGATTTCGAGCGGCTGCTGCGGGTCAACGTGCGGGGCACGTTCCTGGTGACGCGGGCCGCGCTGCCGCTGCTGCTGGCCTCCCGCGGCGCGATCGTCAATATCGGTTCAGTGGCTGGCATGGTGGGCGTCAAGAAGCGATTCGCCTATTGTGCCACCAAGGGCGCGGTGATCGCCATGACGCGGCAACTGGCGGTGGATTATCCGACCGAGTTACGCGTCAACTGCGTCTGTCCGGGCACCGTGGACACGCCTTTTGTCGAGGGCTACCTGGAAAAATATCACAAGCACGAAAAAGACAAGGTCCGCGCCGAGTTGAACCAGCGCCAGCCCGTGGGCCGCCTCGGGCGGCCCGAGGAGATCGCGCACATGGTGCTGTATCTCTGTTCGCCCGAAGCGGATTTCGTAAACGGTTCGGTGGTGACGATCGACGGAGGTTGGACCGCGGCGTAGTCTAACTGCCGGGCGCTCCCACGGCGGTGTATAGCGTCTGGGTGCCGTTGACGCCGCCCTGGCTGTAGGTCAGGGGCACGGCATCGCTGGGCGTGATGGTGGGGACGGTCACGTTGAACTGGTACAAGCCGACGAAGCCCGGCGCGAGGCCCTGGTAAGTCGTGGTGGCGGGCGTGTCCCCGAAGCTGAACTGCACGGGCGTGGCCAGAGTCGTCTGGCCGCTGGCGATCTGGCCCGCGGGAACCTTGGGAGTCACCGCGCCAAAGCCGACGCCGTACAACACGATCACGTCGCCGGGACGGGCGGGCTTCGAAGTCAGTCCGCTGACGGCCCCGACCGGCAAAGACCAGACCAGCGGCGCGGTCGGCGATACCGCGCCGACGTACTGTTTGCCGCCGATATTCAAGAACGAGGGCGCGTACAGCCCCGGCGCGGCGGCGGCCACGGCCAGGTTGTAAGTGTTGCTATTTCCCTGCGGATTACTCAGGATCAACTGCTGTGTGCCGGCACTCACGTCGGGTACCTGCACGTCCACCTGGTTTGAGCTGACGTAATAAACAAACGCGGACTGGCCGCCGATTGTTACCGAGGTCGAATCGAGCGAAATGGGTGCGGTGGAACCGGTGAAATTCGAGCTCTGCCAGGTATGGGGGCCGCTCGCCAGATTGGTACCGTAGATCTCGATCCAGCTCCCCGGCGCCGCCGTGGTGGAAGCGCCGAAAGCACTGGCGGTGATGACGCCGCCGGAGTTGATCTGGGGCGGATTGTTCTGGGGCTGCGGCGTCAACAGGCGAATGACGTTGTTTCCGGTATCCGAGACGTATACCTTGCCGTTGTAGACGGCCACGCCATTCGGAAAGTAGAACTGAGCGCTGGCGGCGTCGCCGCCGTCGCCGGCAAAACCGGGACCGGCCGCCTGATTGCCTGCGATGGTCGTGATGATGCCATTCGGCTCAACCAGGCGAATCACGCTGTTGTAGGTGTCGGCGATGTACAGGTTGCCGTTGCCATCCGCGGCCACGGACTTCGGTCCATTCAGTTCCGCCTGCGTGGCCAGGCCGCCGTCACCCGAGTATCCGCCCAGTGGATTACCGTTGCCCGCTACCGTGGTGATGGTGCCGGCGGGGGTCACTTTGCGGATGGCGTTGTTGTCGGTGTCGGCAATATACAAGTTGCCCGAGCCGTCCATCGCCACGCCTTCCGGATTGTTGAGCAAAGCTCCGGTCGAGAGACCGTTATCTCCGGTGTCACCCGCGCCCGACACCTGATCGCCGGCGAAGGTGTTGATGTAGCCGGCCGCGAAAGTCACGCTGCCGAAGGCGGTGCTGGTGCACGCGATCGGCGTCTGATTTTCGCACACCACGCGCACTTCGTTGTTATTCGGATCCGCAATATAGATATTGCCGGAGGAATCCACCGCCACACCCGAGGGATTGTTGAGCTGGGCGGCGGTGGCCGGGCCGAGATCGCCGCCAAAACCGGCTCCCAGACTATTCTTACCCGCCACCGTATTGATGGTGCTTCCCGCCACCTCGCGGATCACATAATTGCCGGTGTCGGCGATGTAGAGATTGCCATGGCTGTCGAACGCCAGTGCGGAAGGAGCGTTCAGCTCGGTGCTGCTGGCGGTAGCCGAAGATCCGTCTCCGGCGAATCCCGCCGTGCCGTTGCCGGCCACCGTGCTGATGTTGCCGCCGGTCGATAGCTCGCGGACGCGCGCATTCTGGGTATCCGCGATGTACAGGTTGCCGGAGGAGTCGACGGCCAAGCCGGCAGGTCCGCAGAGTTGGGCGCTGGCGGCGGCCCCGCCGTCACCGACGCTGGAAAGGGGGCAGGTCGGCGGCGTGGCATTGCAGTACGTAGAACTGCAGGTTCCGGCAACCGTGGAAATCTTGTACGGTGGGGGAGCCTGGGCCCGGCATAAAGACGACGCTGCGATGAACAGAATTCCGAGCGCGGAGAGATACCCCGCGCGCACGCTTTCTTTACTCACGAAATCACGAATCACCTGAAGAGTCTCCGATTATTTGTCAAGCCCTCAGCGGAGCCTGTACTTCCTGAGCTGCTCCCGGACGGGCGCCAACTGCTCGCGAACACACTGTTGTTCCGGCGCCGAAAGAGGGACGAGACGGATATTCTCAAGTACCCTATCATACGCCCTGGCAAGATCCACCGCGCGGCGCGCGGCGGTCAGACGCTCGCCCGAACCCACCGCCATCTCGGTTTCGCGGGACAGGGCGAGGCACTTCTCCACTTCGGCCCGGATGTCCGGGTCCGCAATTCCCGAATGGCGGGAGCGCCGCGCGACCCTTTTGTGTCCGGCGGTCAAGAATTATCCCTTCAACGGGAAACGCGGTTGGGCGCAGACGCGTTTCTCCTTCGCTGTTAAGGCTTTGTAAAATCTGGCGGGATGTTAGTGCTTGCCGAATTCCGGGTACCAACGCATCCCCACAAAGACGCCGGGATAAGTGCCGCCCACATACTCCACACGCTGGGGAGAGGTCTTGAAGTGGAACGCCTCCGCACCGGCTTGCAGTTCGAGTTTGCCCCACCGGTAACACAGCGTCGCTTCGGCGTCCCAGAGGTCCGAGCGGTGGGGCAGGGCGAATCCGGATCCGCGCGCTTCGAAGCGCAGATTCTTGCTGATCAGATAATCAGCGCCCAAGCCAAAACTGGGGTAAAGGAACCAGTCCTTGCCATACCCGCTGGTGACGACCGGGGCGCCCGCGGCATCCGTCTGGCCATGCAAAGCCGGCGCATCGAAACTGGACAAAATAGTCGTATATTGGATCTCCCAGAGTGTCTTGATGTGGAACTTGGAGTCTTTCACCGGAAACGGCCACGAAAGGTAATCGAGCGACAGCTTGGCGTTTTCCAGATTGTAGTGGGTAGCCATGTAAGTGCCGGCGGGCCAACTGACGTTGAAGATGGTGGTGTCTTGCGGGGCCGTGGAATTGCCGGTTCCCAGGATGCGAAGAAACGAGAAGTGCAACGCGTTATGTTTGCCGACCGGGATACTCACAATGCCTTCCCCAGACGGACGAGGAGTACCACCGAAATCCAGGCTGCTGGGATACGTGTTGGCGTCCCCAATTCCCGTTCCCATCGAAGGGTGACCCGTCATGTACGCATATCGCAAAGTGATCGAAAACCCGTCTCCGGCGTAGAAGGAATCCCGCGCCGCGACCGGCGGTTTAGAGGGCGCCGCAGGCGGCGGCGACGCCGGCTCGCTGGAGGGCGGATTCGTCTGCTGCGTGGCCGGCTGCTGGGGCGCCGGCGGCTGTTGCGCGACGGCGGGGCAGCCCGTCACCACGATCAGCGGCGGGCAAGCACAAAGAATCCACGCAGCCATTTTCAAGGCATTCCGCATCGAATATAAGCTCCGAAAATTACAGGGTACGGCGGGTTCCGGCGCGCTAAAGCGCCAGTTCTTTATGATACATCATGTCCTTCAGGTTAAATCTGGTTTTGACCTCCAGGCGTCCCAATTGGCTGGTGAAAGTGACTTCCCGGTCTTCCACCGCCAGCGCGACTACGTCGCGCGGAAACCCATAGAGCAGCACGGGCATGCCGGAACTGCTGATGCCTCCTTTTTCGACCACGCGGGGCTGCGCCGGGCTCTTTCCCTTGGGCTCCAGATAAGTCAGGTTTTTAATGCGGTCCAGAACCTCGTCGCTTAAGCCTCTGGATACCCGGGTATCCGTGTCGCCATCGTCGGAGCGCTGGCGGCCGAAGGCCAACACCGGCACACCGCTCACGCTGATCACGTAATCGTTTTTCAGATCCGCCGGCAGAGGATTCTTCAAGGCTTCCAGAACCGGCTTGGCGCTCTCCCATCGCACGGTGGCCGTGTACATTACGGGCATCTGTCCGCCGCGCCGTCCGCCGGGATAACCCATACCGCGCGGGCCTCCCATACCGCCGCCCGGATAACCGCCGCCCGCGCCGGGATAGCCCCCACCGGGAGACCCGCCGCCGATGCCGGGATCGCCCGTGCCGCCGCCGTAGCCGCGGCTGGCGGCGGCGGACGATACGGTCACCTCCCGCGACCAGGGAGACTTGGTCAAGAGCTTATCGATCTCGTCGGAAGACCATTCTGCAGGTTCCTTCTTGTTCCAGAAGTCGGAGCTGCCGGCGTAAAGCCGAAGCCACGGCTGCACGGCGGCGCCGGTAGCCAACCAAAGTGCGCGACGGCGTGTCAGGCCCGGAGTCGGAGTCATGGTTTTGTCCTAAACCATTTCAGACGTGAACCGGGGTACGGAAGGTTGCACACGAATCGACGGTTGTTTGTGGATGGCGGTGCGTACGTCCACTGGATGGCACAGAGTATCCGCCGCGGCACAGGCGGCGGATGCGGCCGTTCAGCGGTGCCCGTCCGGACCCTTGGTCTCCTCCAACCGGCGGTACACCTCGCGTTTCGACAAACCTCTGCGATGGGCGACGGCCTTGATGGCTTCCATACGCTGCATGCCTTGCGTCACGCAGGCTTCCACGGCGTCGGCCAGAGGCGTGTCGTCTGTCTCGACCGCGGAACCTTTCCCGATTAACAGGGTGATTTCGCCTTTCACCGTTTCGCGCGCCGCCAGGATGGCGCGAATCTGGTCCGCCGTTCCGCGCAGGACTTCCTCGTGGGCCTTGGTCAGTTCGCGCGCCAGCACCACCGGCCGGCCGCCCAGGACCCGCGCGATCTCCGCCAGGGTTTCGACCACGCGGTGGGGCGCTTCGTAGAAAATGACTGTCGCCGGCGCCGCTTTGACGGCTTCCAGCACGCGCCGCCGCGGCCCGGACTTGGACGGCAGAAATCCGCCGAAGTGAAAGCTGTCGGTCGGCAGCCCGGAGACCGCTAGCGCGGCCAGCAGCGCCGAGGGACCGGGTACGGCCTCCACGGGAATATCATTGTCGATGGCGGCGCGCACCAGCCGATAGCCCGGGTCGGAAACCAGCGGCGTACCGGCATCCGACACCAATGCCACGGTGCCGCCCGCCAGCATCCGGGCCGCCAGTTCGCGGCTGCGTTCCCGTTCGTTGTGCTCGTGATAGCTGACCACCGGCTTGTCGATCGCGAAATGATCCAGCAGCCGGCGGGTGTGGCGCGTGTCCTCGCAGGCGATCAGGTCCACCTCCCGGAGCACACGCACCGCGCGGAAGGTGATATCTTCCAGGTTGCCGATCGGCGTCGCCACCAGGTAGAGCGTGCCGCTCAGCGCTTCTCCTCCTGGCAGGGCGGGGCGGGCAGCTTGACCATCGGCATGCGATCCATAGTATCGGAACGTTCCGGCTTGGCCGGCGGCGCTAGCTGCGGCATCGGATCGATGTTTTTGGGGATGGGCACCGTGAGGAGCGGAATGGAACAGACGGCCGGCTGGTCCGGCGGGTTACGCAGCCGAAACAACTCACGCAGGGCGTTTCCAGCCCTGGCGCGGACGGCAGGCGCAGGCGGCGCCAGCCTCCACGGGGCCGGCACGCTCTGCGCGGACAGGATTCCCAGTCCAGCCGTCAGGATGCTGATTTTTCTAAACATAGATCTCCATCAGAACGATATGCTCTGAATCCGCGATTCCTTTCGAACCACCATTGTCGCGCCGCGGCAGCGTTCCGGCGCAACGGCCGCCGGTCGTGTACACTGGTCCAAGGCTGCTGCTGCGCCAGCTTCGCAAAAACTGGACAGGAGAGACACCTTGGCTCAAACTTCTAACGAAACTGCCATCATCGGGAAAGCGGTAACTATCAAAGGCGAAGTCTTCAGCAACGAAGACTTATACGTAGATGGAACGCTCGAAGGCAAGATCGAACTGCCGGCGCACAAGCTCACCGTAGGGCCGCACGGGACCGTCAAGACCGGCGCCATCAAAGCCGCCGCGGTGGAGATTCACGGCGCGGTGGAAGGCGATGTAAATGCTCTGGATCGAGTCGAGATTCGCAAGGACGCCACGCTGACCGGGAACATCAAGACCGCGCGTATCATCATCGAGGACGGTGCCTACTTCAAAGGCGGAGTAGACATTGCCCGGCCTACGGGACAAGCGGCTGCGCCGGCCAAATCCGGATCCACCGGGGGCTGACGGCTGAGCGCGCTGATCGAGCCGGAACGGCTACTCGGATTTCGAGTAGTAATAAGTGTATTTGCTGTAGAGTTCCGAAGCGCGCGCGCCGTTGGCCACGATACCGAGCACGTTGTTCTCACACAGCGACTGCATGGCGCGCGTGACGTTGTCGAACGTAGTGGCGCCGATCTTGACCACCAGAATCGTGCCGTCGGCGAGCGTGGAGAGCAGGTTGGCATCCGCCGAGAACAGCAGCGGCGGGGTATCGAAGATGGCCCAGTTGAACACCTTGGGCAGTTCCTCGAACAGGGTCTTAGCCTGGCGCGTGTTGAGGAGTTCCAGCGGATTCTTGACCGGCGATCCGGCGGGCATCACGTACAGATTCATGTTCGTGACTTTGCGCAAGGCCGTCGAAAGCGGAACATTGCCCATCAGATAGTCGGTCAATCCCGGGGCCCGCTCCACCTGGAAGAGGTTGTGGATCAGCGGCCGGCGCAGATCGAAGTCGCCCAGCAGAACCAGGTTTTCGGTCAGGTGCGACTCGGCCAGCGCCAGGTTCACCGCCGTAAAAGTCTTGCCCTCGGCGGGCGACGGGCTGCTCACCACCACGGTGTGCAGCGGCTGCAGGGTTTGCAGGTGATTCAGGCGGGTACGCAACGTGCGGAATTCCTCGGCGGGGGTTTCGTGGGAGCGCTGCAGGTCGAGCAGGTGCGATTCGGGCGCGGGCTGGAAGGGCACTTCCATGACGTTCTGCAGGATGACATTCTGGGTGCCGGCCGGGGCAACTTCCTCGGCCGCGTGCGCCGCGCCGTTGTCCGGCAGCAGGACGGGCACCGGATGCCCCGGATCGGCGGGCGGCTCCGCCGGCACGGCTCCGTTCTGCAGGTTCAATACACCGGCCTGTTCTGCCCGGCGCAATGCGTCATGTACTCGGCTCATCTTAGGTTCCCCCGCTCCTTGATCGCTCCGCCGGGTCAGCTCTTTCCGAAATAGTAGTAATACATGGAACTGCTCATCGCGATGGTACCCACTATGATAGCGGTGGACCAGCCCAACCAGAACAGGCGGCGCTTGCGGCGCACCAGCAGCGCGTTTTCCAGCAGCGGAATGCTGCTCAAAACCGGTAAGTTGGTATAAGCGCGCACGTCTTTCAGGTTCTTCAAGGAAGTATCCTTCATCTCCTTGACACCCGCCATCAGGATGCCAAAGAACAGCCCTAAGCCCACTCCCCCGGCGGCGATCAAAAGCCGGTTGGGGTCGGCGGCCTGCTCGGGCAACGATGCCGGATCCAGGGTCTCCAGATTCTCGCCGGCCTTGCGCTCTTCCAGGTTGCTGGAGGTTTCGGAGATCTCTTTCCTCTTCGACATCTCGTCGTAATTGGCTTTGGCGAGTTGATAGTCACGCTGCAGGGCCGCGTAGCGCTGCTCGTTGACCGGGCTGGCCTCGATGCGGGCGCGGTACTGGGCAATTTCGTTTTGCAGTTCCTTCTGCCGCCTGCCGCGCTCTTCCATCTCCATGTTGCGGGCCTGAATCTGCGTCTGTACACTGGCAATCGACAGCTTGATGTTCTCGAGCGACTGGGCCACCTGGGGATTGGTCACTTTCTTGGGCGGCGCAGCCTTAGACGCCGCGCTCATCTCTTCCTTTTCCAGATCGGTGCGTTCCCTCTTCAGCACGGACAGCTTGGCCTCGGCGCTGCGAATATCCGGATGGTCTTCCTTATAGGTCTGGCGCAACGCGGAAAGCTGCGTCTCGAATTCCATGATGCGGTCGTTTAACTGGATCAGCCGCTGATTCTTCACCTGCTCCCGGTTGGCGGCCTGCTCCAGGTTCTCACCCATGAAGTTAGCCTGGTGTTGCAGGTTCTGGATGTTGGTTTCGAGCATCATCTTTTCCTGCGCATCCCGGTTGATGCTCTCGTTGACGGACTGCAGTTCGATTTCGAGGTTATTGACGGCCTGGATATTGGCCTGCAACTGCTCCGGCAGTTTCCCGGCATTCTCCACTTTGAACTTGGCGATCTCGGCGTCCAGACGATCGATGTTGTCCTTGGCGATCTTCAACTGGTCGCTCAGGAACTGCGTGGTGGTATTCGCCTGTTGCCGGAGCTGGTTGTTGGTCTCCTCGGTGAACTTGGAGACCAGCTCCCGCACCACCGCCTGCGCTTTATAACGGTCGGGGTATCGAAAGCTGATGGCGAATGCCGATGCGAAGCGTTGCTGGGGCTGCGGCACGGCGGAATCGAGCAGCGAGATGGAAATGTCTTTGCGCATCTGCTCGATCACGTCCTCCATCGGTTTGCGCTGCCGCTCCTTGGGATAGAGATTCAGCGACGGCCGCTGGATCAGCTCCTGCAGCGACGTGCGGCTCTCGATCTGCTGTTGCATCGCCAGCAGGCGTTCCGTCATCTGGGTGCTGATGTTGCTGGGTACCAGCCGCTCGGAGATTTGTTGCGGCGTGATGCGCATCACCGCCCGGGATACGAAGGTGTCCGGCCATAGGAACGCCACCACCACGGCGATCACCAGCCCGGCAAAAGTCGGGCCGATAATCCAGGAGCGATAGCGCCGCAGAATATCGATATAGTCTTCGACATCCGGCGGGCGCCGGGAAACACTCACATATCCTTGCTGGGGTACCATAAATCACTTCCTAGATCGGCGATAACGCGGAATAATTTACGTAGCAACTCAGGGCACGATGATCTGATCACCGGGCTGCACCAGGACATTCTGCGCCATATTCTTGCCCTTGGTCACGTCGTGATAATTGAACTTCAGGCGCTCGGAGCCGCGCAGAATAACGATTTTCTTGGTGTTGGCGAACTCTCGAAAGCCGCCGGCATTGACCAGCGCTTCCAAAATCGTGGTGGGAATCACTAAGGGATACGCTCCGGGTTTATTGACTTCGCCCTGGATGTAGTATTTTTTGCTGTTGACCCTCTCCACGCCGACCGTGACTTCCGGGTGCACCATCACTTTCTGCAAACCCGCGGCGATACTCTCGCTTAGTTTTTCCGGCGTCAGGCCCGCGGCCTGAATTTCGCCGATCAGCGGGACGGAGATCTTGCCGTCCGGGCGCACCACAAATTGTCCGGAGTTTTCAGGCTCGCGCCAAACCCGGATCGAAAGCACATCCTCCGCGCCGATCACATACGCTTTGGGATCGACCGGGGCCCCCGGACCTGCCGGTTTGGCTTCTTCGGACTTTCCGCCGGCGTCCGAAGCGGTCTGAGATGCCGGTGGTTGCTGTTCTGTGGCGGGCTGCTGGGCCACGGCTCCGCAGAACGTCAGGGCCAGCAAGGCGGGCACACTGATGTATTTGCGCATTAGTATCCTCCAGTTTACAGCAATACGGTTCCCTTGGGGAGTAGAGACGGCTCCCCGGCCCGAAAGGCGTCCGGAGCTCAAATCTTAAAAAATTAGTTGACAGCTTCAGCCGGTTTGGAGTACAACGGAAGTAGAGCAATTCTTAATTCATTAAGAGAATCGCCGATGGCACGCAGACAATCACCCACGCTGACCGAAGCGGAACTCCCCATTATGGAAGTTCTCTGGGAGAAGGGATCAGCCGCAGTCACCGACGTAGTGGGGCGGCTCTCCAATTCGGAAGTGGCCTATAATACCGTCCTCACCACGCTGCGCATACTGGAACGAAAGGGATATGTTCGCCATACCAAAGAAGGCCGGGCATTCGTCTATCATCCTGTAGTCCAACGCGGCGAAGCCAGCCGCAAGGCGGTCCGCAATCTGATGAAGCGGTTTTTTCAGGATTCGCCGGAGTTACTCATTCTAAACGTTCTGGAAGACGAAATGCTGGATGAAGAGGAGATCGGCCGCCTGAAGCGGCTGATCGCCGGGGAAGGAGGGGGCGCGCAATGAGCGGGTTCGAAGTCGCTGGTTTCATCTCGGCCGCGGCCATTTCCACGGCGCTGAACAGCCTGTGGCTGGGACTGCTTATCCTGGTCCTGGCGGCCGGCGTCGTGCGCCTGCTGCCGCGGCCGAGTGCCGCGACCCGGCACGCCATTTGGCTGATCGCCCTGGTACTGGTCGTGGCGACTTCATTAATGCTGCTGATTCCCCGTCCCGCGGCCCCTTCGATGCCGCTTGCCGTCCCCGGCGCCGTTCCGCCGCTGACTGTGCCTTCCACGGTCGTGTGGCCGATCTACGCCGCTCTGGCGTGGCTGGCGATCGCCGCTATTCTGCTGGGACGCGTCGCCTGGAGTCTCCTGTATATTCATGGCCTTAAGAGCCGCGCCGCTCTGTTCGGCAGGCGCGACAGCATCCGGGTGTTGGTTTCGCCGGAAGTCCGGGCGCCCATGGCGGCCGGATTCCTGCACCGGGCAATCATTTTTCCGCAGCGCTGGATCGCGGAACTGCAGCCGCAGGAATTCGAACAGGTGCTGTGTCACGAGATGGCACATCTGCGGCGTTGGGATGACTGGACCCAGTTGTTGCAGGAAGTCGTGCGCGCCGTGTTCTTCTTCAATCCAGCGTCGCACTGGATCGGGCGGCGCCTGGCGATGGAGCGGGAAATGGCTTGCGACGACTGGGTGGTTTCGAGCACCGGGGAAGCGCGTCCTTATGCGGCCTGCCTGACGCACTTGCACGAGTTGATGCGCCGGCCTCACGCGCGGCTGAGCCGCGCGCCCGAAATGGCGCCCGGCGCCACGTCGGGCAAACGGCGGCAGATCACCACGCGCGTGGAAGCTCTGCTGCGGCCGGATCGGAATGGCGCGCCGCGTTTCGCCCGCTCGGGTTGGATCGCGGCGGGCGCGCTGGCCAGCGCGGCGCTCCTGGTGGCGGCCAGGACCACGCCGCTGGTGGGTGTACAGCAGTTCCCGCTCGCAACGATGGCGGTGGCGCTGCCGGCGGGGCCGGCGGTTCCCCCGATTTCGCTGCTGCCGCGCGCCAAAGCGGCGGTCCGGCCGCGCCTGTTAGCCCGGCGCGCGGGACCGGTGCTGCCCGCGCCGCAGCTCGCTCTGCGGGATTACATCTTGCCGGTGCGCGCCTGGGAAGTCGAGGTGTCTCCCAGGTACTTCGTGATCACGGTAGTTTTCTTTGAACCGCCTCCGCCGGCGGCTTTGAACGGAATCTAAGTACCGAATCTCTCAATAAAAGGACAAGGAAATGAGGTTAAAGAAGAGTTACGTTATCCCTACGCTCGCACTCGTCTGCGCGGGGTTGTTAGCAGCAGATCTGGTTACCCGCGGCGGGATCGTCCGGGCGGCCGGGGCCACTCCCGCCGCGCTTACTATCCCCAGCCCGGTGCAGCTATCCACTTCGTTCACGAAGATTGCCAAGGGCGCCGAACCTTCGGTCGTGCAGATCCTCAGCACCATTAAGGAAAAGCAGCAGCCGGCGATGCGCTGGTTCTTCAATGGCAATCCCTTTGGCGGCGAGAACCCCTTCGGCTTTTCCAATCCGTTTCAGGGGCAGCAGCCGCAAACCCAGCGCGCCATGGCCTTGGGATCGGGCTTCATCGTGGATCCCAGCGGCTACATTCTGACCAACAACCATGTAGTCGAAAATGCCACGCGCATCCAGGTGAAACTGCCCAACGACCACACCGAATACAACGCCAAGCTGGTCGGCACGGATCCCGAGCTGGACCTGGCGGTCCTGAAGGTCGATATCGGTAAAACGCTTCCCGCCCTGCACCTGGGCAACTCTGACGCCATGGAAACGGGCGACTGGGTGGTGGCCATCGGCTCGCCGTTCGGCCTGGACCAGACCATGACCGCCGGCATCATCAGCGCCAAGGGCCGCGACCTCAACGATCCCGGCCACGAGATGCAGCGCTTCCTGCAAACGGATGCGGCCATCAACCGCGGCAACAGCGGCGGCCCGCTGTTGAACCTGGACGGCCAGGTGATCGGCATCAACACCATGATCGCCAGCGGCAGCGGCAACTTCGAAGGCGTTGGTTTCGCGCTGCCCAGTAACCTGGCGGTTTCCTCTTACAACCAGATCATCAAGCACGGCAAGGTATCGCGCGGCGCCATCGGCGTGCAGTTCGCCCGCGAATCGAATGCGGCTCTGCTCAAAGCATACGGCGCATCGACCGGCGTGTTCGTGCAGCAGGTGACGCCCGGCGGACCGGCGGCCAACGCCGGTGTCCGGGCCTCCGACGTCATCACCGGCGTCAACAGCGAGTCCATTACGGATGGCCAGCAGCTCGTAAACATCATCGCCTCCACCGCGCCCGGCGCGACCGTTCAGATGCACATCCTGCGCGACGGCAAGGCCATGACTCTGCCTGTCAAGATCGGCGACCGCGATGCGATCGTGAACAACGACAACGGCGGATCGTCCGAGCAGCCGCAGGGTGAAGCCACCACGCCGCGGCTGGGCGTCTCGCTCGAAAACCTGACCCCGGCCGACCGGCAACAGATGGGCTTAACCACCGGTAGCGTTGTCATCGGCAGCGTACAGCCCGGATCGTTCGCCGAAGATATCGGTCTGGCGAAGGGCGACGTGATTCTCGAAGTCAACCGCCAGCACGTGAACTCGGCAGACGACGTGCGCAACGCCATGCAATCCGCCAAGCCCGGCGAAGCCATCGCTTTCAAAATCATGAGGAACGACGGTCAGAACTGGAATACTCTGTTCGCGGCCGGAACGCTTCCCGCCAAGTAAGAAATAGAACACTGACCGACTCAAAGCCCCGCCCTCGCCGGCGGGGCTTTTTTTTCGGGGGCCGGGGAGGATCCCGAGTAAGGTGTTACTTTCGTCCTAGGGGACCTATGCGCACCATCATCGAACCGTTCCGGATCAAGAGCGTCGAGCCGCTGCACCACACCACGCGCGAGCAGCGCGAGCGCCTGCTCGAAGCCGCGGGTTACAACTTGTTTCTCGTCGAAGCCAAAGATATTCTGATCGACCTGCTCACCGACTCCGGCACCAGCGCCATGTCCACCGGACAGTGGTCCGCCCTGATGCGCGGCGACGAGTCCTACGCCGGCAGCGAAAGCTTCTTCCGCATGAAGCGTGTAGTGGACGATCTGACCGGCTTCCGCCACATGATCCCCACGCACCAGGGCCGCGCCGCCGAACGCATCCTGTTCACCGTGATGTGCCGGCCGGGACAGGTGGTCCCCAATAACACGCACTTCGATACTACCCGCGCCAATATCGAATTCACCGGCGCGCGCGCGGTGGACCTGCCGGTGCCCGCGGCCGCCGACACGCAGGCGCGGCTGGATTTCAAAGGCAACATGGACGTCGCCGCGCTGGAACGGCTGATCCGGGAGACCGGCGCGGAGCACATTCCGCTGGTGATGCTCACCGTGACCAACAACTCGGGCGGCGGCCAGCCCGTGGCCCTGGCCAATATCGAAGCGGTGCGCGAGGTGACCCGGCGTTACCGCATCCCGCTTTACCTGGATGCCTGCCGATTCGCCGAAAACGCCTGGTTCATCCAGCAGCGGGAACCAGGCTATGCGGATTGGACCCCCAAGCAGATCGCCCAGAAAATGTTCTCGCTGGCCGACGGATGCACCTTCTCCGCCAAGAAGGACGCGTTTGCCAACATCGGCGGTTTTCTCTCCACCAACGACGACCGCCTGGCGCAGCAGGAGACCAACCTGCTGATCCTGACCGAAGGCTTCCCCACTTACGGCGGGCTGGCCGGCCGCGACCTGGAAGCCATCGCCGTGGGCCTCGAGGAAGTCCTCGATCCGGACTACCTGCGCTACCGCATCGTCTCCACCGGGTATCTGGGACGCCACATCGCCGATCACGGTGTGCCTATCGTGGAACCCCCCGGCGGCCATGCGATCTACATCGATGCCGCGCGCATGTTGCCGCACATCCCGCGCGCGCAATTCCCCGGGCAGGCGTTGGCCGTCGAGCTGTACCGCCACGCGGGCATCCGCTCGGTGGAGATCGGCTCGGTGATGTTCGGCGCCGAAGCCCGCCACGAGTTGCTGCGCCTGGCCATCCCGCGCCGTGTCTACACCCAAAGCCACATCGACTACGTGGTCGAGGCCATTCTGGAAGTGAATGCGCGCAAGGATCGGATCCATGGTCTGGAGATCGTGGAGGAGCCGCCGTTCCTGCGGCATTTCAGCGCCCGCTTCCGCCCCGTCCGCGTGGCCACCCCGGCATAGGCTGGTCCCACAGTTTGGAACTCTTGGCGGTACTTCTACGTATCCGCTTTAGAGACTCCCATGGCAACCTCGCGCAAGAAACGATCGATCAAGTGGATCTTGTTCCTCGTCGTGCCCCTGTTAGGCGGCGCGGCCATCTTCACCCTCAAGGCTATCGGACGGGGTTCTCCTAAAATCGACCCGGAAAAGCTGGTCAAGGCCGAGCGCATCGACCTGGCCCGCTCCGTGGTTGCCACCGGGAAGATCGAACCGGTCACCAAGGTCGAGGTCAAATCTAAAGCCAGCGGCATCATACAGAGCCTGCCGGTCAACGTGGGCGACGTGGTGCACAGAGGCGAGTTGATCTGCAAGCTGGACGAAAACAACGTCCTGCCGCAGGTGCGGCAGTTCCAGGCTGCGCTTTCGCTGGCCGAAGCCAACCTGAAGAGCGCCCAGGCCGACTACGAGCGTTACAAAGTGGACGCCGCCGGGCCGGATGTGCCCTTCCTCAAGCGCGAAATGGACCGGTCGCGCAGCCTGTTCCAGGAGCAGTTGGTAGCGCGCAACATCGTGGACGATGCCGAGAAAAACTACGAAATGGCCGTGAACCGGCAGCAGTCGGCTGTGGTGAATCTCGGCGTAGCGCAGGCAGCCATCGCCAAGGCCAAGGCCGCCATCGAGCAGGCCAAAGCGGCACTGGCGCAGGCGGAAGACGATCTGCAGAATACCACCATCCTCTCGCCCATCGACGGGGTGGTACTGTCGCGCGACCGCGAAGTAGGCGATGCGGTCAGTTCCATTCTGACCATGGGTTCCGGGGCCACCCTGATCATGACTCTGGGCGACCTGTCCGAAGTCTACGTGAAGGGCAAAGTGGACGAAAGCGACGTCGGCAAGATCTATCTCGGCCAGCCCGCGCGTATTACCATCGAGTCCTTCAAGGACGAGAAGTTCCTGGGCAAGGTGACCAAGATCTCGCCCATGGGCGTGGAGAAGGATAACGTCACGACCTTCGAGGTGCGCGTGTCGATCTCCAACGAATCCCGTAAGCTGCGCGCCGAGATGACCGCCAACGCCGAGATCATCCTGGAGGAGCGCAAGGGTGTGATCGCCGTGCCGGAAGGGGCCATCCTGTACAACAAGGACAAATCCACCTCGGTGGAGATACCCGATCCCACCAGCGAGACCGGCAAGCGCAAGATTCCGGTCGCCACCGGAATCAGCAACGGCTCCAAGACCCAGATCGCGAAGGGCATCAATGCCGGCCAGCAGGTAATCCTGCAATAAGGAGGCGAACCTCGGCGGGACTTGAAGTGCCGCGATGGTGGTTGCTATGGGCTACCTGCACGAACTGCTTTCACAAGTCGTTTCCAGCCTGCTGCGCAACAAGCTGCGCAGCTTCCTGACCATGTCGGGAATCGCCTGGGGCGTGGCGTCGATCGTTCTGATCGTGGCCATGGGCGACGGCTTCAAACAGGGCCAGCGCAATAATACCAAGCAGCTCGGCGAGAATATCGTTCTGATGTTTCCGGGCCGCACCGAGAAGCAGGTCGGCGGGCAGCGCGCCGGCCGGCGCATACGCTTCACCTACGACGACATCGACGACATTCGCGCGGAATGTTACCTGGTCAGCCGGGTGATCGGGG
This sequence comes from Bryobacteraceae bacterium, assembly GCA_035499555.1. Classification (GTDB taxonomy): domain Bacteria; phylum Acidobacteriota; class Terriglobia; order Bryobacterales; family Bryobacteraceae; genus Bog-159. Next base: position 13,896 of record DATJYO010000037.1, on the reverse strand, counting down.
AACTGCAAAACGGCGCCAAAGTCGCCAGCCCCTACAACAGCGGCTCGTTCACCATTAACGGCGTGGAGCCGTTGTATTCCAGGATCCGCACCATCCCCATCGCGCAAGGGCGTTTCCTGGTGGATGCGGACGAAACCAACGGCGAGCGTGTGGCGGTGCTGGGCGACAATGTGCGCAAGCAGTTGTTTGGCGATCGCAACACCGCCCTGGGATCGCAGATTTCTCTCAACGGCCTGCCTTTCCGCATTGCCGGCCTGATGCCCGCCAAGAATCAGAACAGCAGTTACAACGGCCTGGACGGCGACAAGATCTACATCCCTTACACCACCATGGTGCGCGACCTGCCGCCCAAGGACGACAATTTCCATCCCGGGATCGTCAACGACATCATCTATGTGCCGGCTTCGCTCGCTCACTGGAAGGACGCGCGGCACCAGGTGATGCGCGTGCTCGCGCGCAACCACCAGTTCGAACCGGATGATCCCGGAGCCGTCTACGTGTGGGACACCGTCGAGAGCGCGGAACTGGTGGATCAGATCTTCGTATCGATGACCGCCTTCCTGGGCGCCATTGCCGTGATAACCCTGACGCTGGGCGGCGTGGGCGTGCTCAATATCATGCTGGTTTCGGTTACCGAGCGCACGCGCGAGATCGGGTTACGCAAAGCGGTGGGCGCCACCCGCCGGCGCATTATGATCGACTTCCTGGCGGAGGGTATCATGCTGGCCGGGGTCAGCGGAGTGATGGGCTTCCTGGGCGCCTACGGCCTGGCGTCGCTGGTGAATTCGCTGCCCCTGCAATCCGACATGTTCGCGGGGCTGCCAGTGAAGGGAACCACCACCGCCTGGTCCTTCAGCGCGCTGGCGGTGGTAGCCATTGCGTCGGCCCTGTTTCCCGCCTGGCGCGCCGCCTCGCTGACACCGGTGGAGGCCTTGCGCTATGAGCGTTAGCTCGGTCTTCTCGGAAGCCGCCGCGGCCTTGAAATTCAACCGGCAGCGCAGCCTGCTGACCTGTGTCAGCCTGGCCTGGGGGGTGGCCTGTTTCGTGATTCTCTACTCCTACGGCGACGGGTTCCACTTCGCGCTGCGCAAAGCCTTCATGGCCGTCGGCCAGGACCTGGTCTTGATGTTCGACGGCCAGACCTCCACGCAGGCCGGCGGCGAACGCGCCGGCCGCCGCGTTCGCATGGAACGCACGGATGTCGACGCCATTCGTGACGCCGTACCGCTGGCCGTGGCCATCTCGCCGGAAGTGATGATCCACGGGGCCACCGTGGTCCGCGGGTATCGCACGCAGTCGATCGCCGTGCGCGCTGTTTATCCGATCTACGGCCGCATACGCAACCAGACCATGGCCGCCGGCCACTGGCTGGGTCCGGAAGACGAGGCCGAGAAGCACCGCGTGGCGGTGATGGGCGGCGAAGCGGCGCGGAAGATGTTCGGCGAGATCCCGCCCGAAGGCGAAGATATCAGCATCAACGGCCTGCACTTCACCGTGATCGGCGTGCTCAAGACCAAGACACAGATCTCCAACTATAACGAGCCCGACAACGAGTGCATCTTCATTCCGTACGATACCGGGTCGCTGCTGCGGGACATCAAGTACCCGGACTTCATCGTATGGATGCCCGTCAATCCACTCTTTCGCACGGAGGCGGTGCGCCAGGTGCGCGAGACGCTGGCCCGTGTACACAACTTCTCGCCCAACGACGAACGCGCCGTGCGCATCATCGTTTTTAACGAATTCCTCCGCATCGTGGACACCATGGGCATGGCCCTGCAGATCCTGCTCGGCTTCGTCGGCACACTGACGCTGGCCATCGGCGGCGTGGGCCTGGCCAACATCATGCTGGTCTCGGTCACGCAGCGGACCCGCGAAATCGGCGTGCTGAAGTCCATCGGCGCCACCCGGCGTTCCATCCTGTTTCAGTTTCTGCTGGAGGCCATGGCCATCGTCACGCTGGGGGGCGTAGTCGGAGTGGCCAGCGGTTATGGCGTCACCGCCACTCTGCAGACTCTGCCGCTGCTCGGCCCGCTGTTCAAGGACACCAGCGGCGCCGGGGACATCCACCTGCAGATCTCGCAATTCGCGGTGATGACCTCCACCTTGATGCTCGAGTTTGTGGGACTGATCGCGGGGCTGCTGCCGGCGATCAAAGCCGCCCGCATGGACCCCATCGAAGCGCTCCGTTACGAGTAGGCATCCCGCTGGTCTGTTATACTGCCCCTCTTGACGTCTGCCATGCCGGCCTTCGCATCCGCGGGCGCTTCCCGCGCCGAGTTCGAAAGCAACTGGAGGAATCTCATCCGCCGCATCGCGGCCGCGGACCAGGGCGCGCTGGCCGCGCTGTACGACACGTCGAACCGCCTGGTCTACGGGATGGTCCTGCGGGTCCTGGAAAATGCGGCCGACGCCGAGGAAGTGACCCTGGACATCTACTCCCAGGTCTGGCGCTCCGCCGCCAGATTCGACGGCCAGCGGGGAACGGCAGTGGCATGGCTGCTGACCATCGCGCGCACCCGGGCCATCGATCGTTTGCGCGCCGGCGGGAAGCGCGCCAGTTTTGAAACGCCGCTGGAAGGTACGGACGTCAGAGCCGCCGCGGTGCCGCCGGTGGAACCGGGTGTCGGGCGGGAGGTGGCGGCGGCGTTGGCGTCGCTGGCGCCGGAACAGCGCGAAGCCATTGAGCTGGCTTATTGGCATGGCTACAGCCATTCCGAACTGGCGGATCGCCTGGGCCAGCCTCTGGGTACGGTCAAAACGCGGATTCGAATGGGTATGATGAAATTACGCGCGCAACTGGGGGCGCTGGCATGAGGGAACATCAGACCGCTACCGACGAGATTCGGGAACGCGCCAGCCTGTTCGCCGCCGGCGCGCTGCCGCCCGGAGACGCCGCCGAATTCCGCGAGCACATGAAGGGGTGCATCGTGTGCGCGGATGAAGCCCGCACTTTTCACGATATGGCCAGCCTGCTGCCGTTCGCGGTGACCGGTCCGGCGCCCCCGCCGCAATTGCGCGAGAAGCTATTGGCGCGCATCCAGGAACCCGCGCCGCCGCCCGGCATCAGCGTCGTCCGCGCCGGCGACGGCGACTGGAAGCCGCTGGTGCCCGGCGTGGTGGCCAAGCGGCTGTACCAGGAATCCGCGACCGGCAGCGTGGCGCTCCTGGTGCGCATGGAGCCGGGCGCCAAGTATCCGCCTCACGCGCATGCGGACGTGGAGCACTGCTTCGTCCTGGAAGGCGACTTGCGTTTTGGCGACCTGGTCCTGCGGCCGGGCGATTACCAGTGCGCCAGGGCCGCCACCGATCATCGCGAGAGCCACACCGTCAATGGATGCATGGTGTTGATCATCGCCTCCCAACAGAACACCATGCGCCCATGGACCCTCTGACCTTTCTGTGCCTGGCCAGCTACGAGAAAGGCCACGACTTCCTGCGCGAGGCCAAGGATCGGGGCGCGCGCGTCTTCCTCATCACCTCGCTGAGTCTCAAGGACGCCGCCCAGTGGCCGCGCGAAAGCATCGACGACATCTTCTACATGCCGGACCAGGATAAGACCTGGAACCGCAGCGACACACTGCTGGCCATCAGCCACCTGGCCCGCACCCAGACGATCGACCGCGTGGTGCCTCTCGACGACTTCGACCTGGAGATGGCCGCCGCGCTGCGGGAACATCTGCGCATCCCCGGCATGGGCGAGACCACTACCCGGTATTTTCGCGACAAGCTGGCCATGCGTATGCGCGCCATGGAAGCCGGGCTGCATGTTCCCGAGTTCGTGCATCTGCTCAACGACGAGAAGGTGCGCGAGTTTACCGCGCGCGTGCCACCGCCGTGGGTGCTGAAGCCGCGCATGATGGCCGGCGCCATCGGCATCCAGGTGCTGCACTCGCGCGAGGAACTGCGCGCCGCGGATCACGCGCTGGGCGATCAGCGGTCTTTCTTCCTGGTGGAGCGCTACATCCCCGGCGACGTCTGTCACGTCGACTCCATCGTCTACGAGAACGAGATTCTCTTCGCCGCGTCCAGCCAGTACGGGTATCCGCCGTTGGACGTTTCGCATGGCGGCGGCATCTTCACCACCCGCCTGCTCGAACGCGGCGCGCCGGATGCGGAAGCGCTGCTGGCACAGAACCGCCGGGTGCTGCCGGCCATGGGGCTGTTGCGTGGCGTGTCGCACACCGAATTCATCCGGGGCCGGGACGGCATCCTGTATTTCCTGGAGACTTCCGCGCGGGTGGGCGGCGCGCACATCGCCGAGCTGGTGGAAGCGGCCAGCGGGCTGAATCTGTGGCGCGAGTGGGCCAAGGTGGAAATCGCCGGAGGCAAATCGCCCTACGCCCCGCCCCTGCCGGCGCACGACTATGCCGCCCTGCTGGTTTCGCTCGCCCGGCAGGAGCATCCGGATACCTCGGCGTACACCGACCCGGAGATCGTCTGGCGCATGCAGCGGCCGCACCACGTGGGCCTGATCGTGAAGTCCGCCCGCCGGGAGCGGGTGGCCCAGTTGCTCGAAGAATACGTCGCGCGCGTGAAGCAGGATTTCGCTACCGTGGCTCCGCCGCGGGCCAAACCGACGAATTGAAATTCTATGTCCGCCAAGGTAGTCACCGCCCGCACCAGGTTGTCCGGCGCGCAGTGGGGCGTGCTGGCCCTGCTGTTCATTTCCATCTTCATCAATTACATCGACCGCAGCAATCTCTCCATCGCGGTGGCCCTGCCCGCGCCCAAAGGCTTGAGCCTGGACCCGGAGAGGCAAGGCTATCTGCTCTCGGCCTTCTTCTGGACCTACGCTTTGTTCCAGTTGTTCGGCATCGTGGGAGCGGTCCTGGGCCGCTTCGAGGTCGGCAGGGTCTATGCCGCCGCCTTTCTGCTCTGGTCGGTGGCCACCGCCGTCACCGGCATGGCCAGTGGGTTCGTTTTGCTTTTTTCGTTGCGGCTGATTCTGGGCATGGGCGAGTCCGCGGCCTACCCTTCCTACTCCAAGATCTTCGCCACGCACTATCCGGAGCACCATCGCGGCCTGGCGAATGCCATCATCGACGCCGGCTCGAAATTCGGACCGGCGCTGGGCATCCTGGTGGGCGGATTGTTGATGGCGCGCTTCGGCTGGCGTCCGTTCTTCATCGTCCTGGGCGCTGCCAGTCTGCTCTGGCTGATCCCCTGGATCAAGTGGATGCCGCGCGGCCACGGCATCTCGGGCGAGAAACTGGCGGATCCGCCCGGGGTGCTCCGCATCCTGGCGCAGCGCTCCGCCTGGGGATCCTTCGGCGGCCTGTTCTGCGGCAATTATTTCTGGTATTTCCTGTTGACCTGGCTGCCCTCGTACATGGTGACGGAACGGCATTTCTCGAGCCGGCGCATGACCATCATGAGCGCCCTGGCCTATCTCGCCATCGGCGTTTCGGCGGCCGTGAGCGGCTGGCTTTCCGACCTGTGGATCGCCGCCGGCGCCACTCCCACGCGCGTGCGCAAGACCTTCACGGTCGGCGGCCTGACGCTTTCCGCCACCATTCTGGCGGTCGTGGCGGTGGGTAACCGGGATCTTTCCATGATTCTGCTGTTCCTGACCTGCATCTTTTTCGGGATGTGGAGTTCCAATCACTGGGCGCTGATCCAGACCCTCGCCGGCCCGCCCGCCGCGGGCCAATGGACCGGCATCCAGAACGGCATCGGCAACCTGGCGGGGGTGGTAGCGCCCGCCGTGACGGGCATCGTGGTGCAGAATACAGGCCAGTTCTTCTGGGCGTTCGCGGTAGCCACGGGAGTGGTTCTGTTGGGTGCGTTCTTTTATATGTTCGTGATCGGGCGGATCGAGGAAGTTGACTGGTCGCGCGCTAGCGGCCGTCCATCCTGTCTGTAAGCTACTGAAAAAGAAGCGGCAGTTAGAAATTTACAGTAACTTCACGGGACAAGGCCTTGACGAGGCCAGGCAGCATGTGTAATATTATTCATTAGAGTGAATAAACATTCACAGCGAGGTGCCGCCGTGGCCGCTTTTCCCATCAGCCGTCAACAGACTACCCGCATTGCCGCCCCGGATCTCTGCCGCGACCTGGATCTCACCGACGACGAACTCGCCGGCCTGCTCGACATCGCCTCCGATATGAAGCAGTCGCCGCGCGAGTACGCGCACGCGCTGGACGGCAAGTACCTCGGCCTGCTCTTCGAAAAGGCTTCCCTGCGCACGCGCCTCACCTTCGAGCTGGCCATCAAACAACTGGGCGGTGACGCGGTGTTCAGCGAAGGGCCGATCGGCGGCCGGGAGCCCATCAAGGACGTGGCCCGCAATCTGGACCGCTGGGTAAACGCCATCGTGGCGCGCACGTTTTCGCAGGACACCATCGATGAGCTGGCGCAGTGGTCGTCGGTACCGGTCATCAACGCGCTGAGCGATTTGTACCACCCCTGCCAGGCACTGGCCGATGTGCTGACGCTCAAAGAACACTTCGGCGGGTTCGGCGGCCTGAAGCTGGCGTTTTGCGGCGACGGCAACAACGTGGCGCACTCGCTCATGCTGAGCTGCGCGCGCCTGGGCGTTGACTTCGCCCTGGCCACGCCCCACGGCTACGAACCCAATCCTGAGATCGTGGCGCAGGCCGACGGGCTGGCGGCCGTTTCCGGCTCCACGCTGCGTCTCACCGACGATCCGGCGGAGGCCGTGGACGGCGCGCACGCGGTCTACACGGATGTGTGGACCAGCATGGGGCAGGAGAAGGAATCCGCCCGCCGGCGCAAAGCCTTCGCGGAATACCAGGTGAACGATGCCCTGTTTTCGCTGGCGCGGCCGGACGCCGTGTTTATGCACTGCCTGCCGGCGCATCGCGAAGAAGAAGTCACCGATTCCGTCATTGAGCACAGCCGTTCAGTGGTTTTCGATCAAGCCGAAAACCGCCTGCACGCGCAGAAAGCGCTGCTGCTCATGATGCTGGGATAATCACAGGAATATGAACAAACCGAAGAAGGTCGCCCTGGCGTACTCGGGCGGACTGGATACCTCTGTCATCATCCCCTGGCTGAAGGAGAACTACGGCTGCGAGGTGGTCGCAGTCTGCGGCGACATCGGCCAGGGGGACGACGAGCTCGCCGGCCTGGAAGAGAAGGCCCGCCGCACGGGCGCGTCGGAAGTGCACATCGCGGACATGCGCGAAGAGTTCGTCACCCAGTACCTGTGGAAGCTGGTGCGGTCGGGCGGCGTCTACGAACACAAGTACTTGCTGGGCACCTCCATCGCGCGGCCGCTGCTGGCCAAGAAACAGGTGGAGGTCGCGCGGGCCACCGGCTGCGACGGCCTGGCGCACGGCTGCACCGGCAAGGGCAACGACCAGGTGCGCTTCGAGCTGACCTACAAAGCGCTGGCGCCGCACCTGGCGGTGATCGCACCCTGGCGCGAATGGACCATCGTGTCGCGCGAGGATGCCATCGCCTACGCCAAGGCGCACAACGTGCCCATCGCGCAGTCCACCACCAAGATCTACAGCCGGGACCGCAATCTGTGGCACATCTCGCACGAAGGCGGAGCGCTGGAAGATCCGGCGAATGCGGCGCCGGACGATATATGGATGCTGACGCGCAGCCCGCGCGAAGCGCCGGACAAGCCCGCCGAGGTGACCATCGGATTCGAGGCCGGGGTGCCGGTATCGGTGAACGGCGCGCGCCTCAGCGGCGCGGCGCTGGTGGCGCAGCTCAATCGAATCGGCGGCGAGCACGGCATCGGCCGCATCGACCTGGTGGAGAATCGCTTCGTGGGCATGAAATCGCGCGGCTGCTACGAAACGCCCGGCGGCACGCTCATCTACGCGGCGCATCGCGAGCTGGAAGCCCTGACGCTCGACCGGCAGACCTTGCACTACAAGCAGCGCCTGGCGCTGGATTATGCCGAGATGGTCTACAACGGATTGTGGTTCACGCCGCTGCGCGAGGCGCTGGATGCGTTCTTCGCGGCGGTAGGCGCGGCGGTGACGGGCGAGGTCACCCTGCGGCTGTACAAAGGCAACCTGGAGCCGGTGAGCCGCAAGTCGCCCTATTCGCTCTACTCGCTGGATATCGCCAGCTTTACCATGGGCGCTTCCTACGATCAGAAAGACGCGCTGGGCTTCATCAACCTGACCGGGCTGCCGATCAAGGTGCGGGCGGCGCTGGCCGCCGCCAAGTCCGCATGAAACTGTGGGGCGGCCGCTTCGAAACCGGCCCGTCGAAGATCTTCGAGCGCTTCTCCGGCTCTTTGCACTTCGACCGCCGCCTGATCGGCGCGGATATACAGGGCTCGCAGGCTTTTGCGCGCGCGCTGGAGAAAGCCGGCATCCTCAGCGCGGAGGAATGCGCGTGCATCGTGGAAGCCCTCGACCGGATTCGCGAAGAAGCCGCCGGCCCGGAATTCTTCCAGGGCGCGGAAGATGAAGACGTCCACACGCTGGTCATCCGCAAGCTGAAGGAACGTGCCGGGGCGGTGGCCGACAAGATCCACACCGGGCGCAGCCGCAACGAGCAGGTCTCGCTGGACCTGCGGCTCTGGCTGCGTGGCGAATGCGACCGTGTACGCGAGCTGCTGGCCGGCCTGATGCAGGCCCTCCTCGATCAGGCCGAACGTTATCCGGACGCGGTGATTCCCGGCTACACCCACACGCGCCGCGCGCAGGCGGTGCTGTGGCCGCATTACCTGCTGGCGTATTTCGAAATGTTCGCGCGCGACGCGGAGCGGTTCGCCGAGGCGCGGCGGCGCATCAACGTGATGCCGCTCGGCTCCGGCGCGCTGGCCGGCAGCGGCTTCCCGTTCGACCGCGAAGCCATGGCCCGCGACATGGGGTTCGAAGCTCTCACGGCCAACAGCATGGATGTTTCGGCCGATCGCGATTTCGCGCTCGATTTCCTCTATGCGGCCGCCGCCGCCATGCTGCACCTGAGCCGCTTCGCCGAAGATTGGATTCTCTATTCGGGCGAAGAATACGGCTGGCTGGATCTGGCCGATGGGGTCACCAGCGGATCCAGCCTGATGCCACAGAAGAAGAACCCGGACTCGCTCGAACTGATCCGCGGCAAGTGCGGGCGGGTGTTGGGCTGCCTGAACGCCCTCATGATCACCATGAAGGGCCTGCCCTTGACCTACAATCGGGACATGCAGGAGGACAAGGAGCCGTTGTTCGACGCGGCCTGCCAGGTGGCCGGCTCGCTCGAGATGGCACGCGCGGTGGTCGAAACCGCGAAACTGAATCCGGCGCGCCCGCTGGCCGCTGCGCAGGAGAGCTGGGTGGTGGCCACCGATCTGGCGGAGGCGCTGGCGCGCGCCGGCACGCCGTTTCACCAGGCGCACCAACTGGTCGGCCGGTTGGTGCTCGAAAGCGTGCGCACGGGCCGCCGTCCGGCGGACTGGACTGCGGAGGAGTTGGGGAAGTTCGCGCCTGAATTTACGGCCGACATGGCGCGCTTGTTGGACGCGCGCGCCGGGTTGGCCACTCGCGAGATTGCGGGCGGCACCGGTCCGCGGGCCGTGACACAGGCCCTCGCAGAGGCGCGCGCGCGGCTGGCCCGGATACTATGAGCAAAGCCTACCGGCACGGCCAGATCCTCAAGCTGATCCGCAACAAGCCCATACGCACCCAGGAGGAACTGGCCCGCGAGCTGCAAGGGTCCGGTTTGCCCGCCACCCAGGTGACGCTCTCGCGCGACATACGCGAACTGCGGCTGGTGAAGACGCCGGAAGGGTATCGGGAGATGCTACCCGAAGAGGCCGGCCCGTCTTTTCGCACCCTCGCCGCGGAATTCCTGCACGATGTGCGCGCGGCGCAAAATCTAGTGGTGTTGCGCACCTCGCCGGGGCACGCCAACTCGGTGGCTGTGGCGCTGGATAACGAAGAGTGGCCGGAGGTGGTCGGTACAATAGCGGGTGACGATACGGTGCTGGTCATCGCCTCCGACAACGCCACGGCAGAGGCGGTGCGCCAGCAGTTCCTGCGCCTGATCGGCCGCTAAAGGCCGCGGCCGAGACGGCGTCAACACCTATATTACTAATGGTACCAATGGGTTACACTCAAATCTTGTCACTCGATGCCCGAGTGTGCTAAAAAGGTTCTTCGGAGTCCGCAAATCGGAATCCGCATATCCCGTAAACATCAAACCTGGAGGTTCGAAAGCTAATGAAGATTCGTCCGCTTTATGACCGTATTGTGGTCAAACGGATCGAGGAGAAGGAAACCATGCAGGGTGGCCTTTACATCCCCGATTCCGCCAAGGAAAAACCGCAGGAAGGCGAAGTCGTGGCCGTAGGAAAGGGCAAGCGCCTGGAGGACGGCAAACTAGTGCCGCTCGACGTGCAAGTTGGCGACCGCATCCTGTTCGGCAAGTATTCCGGCAGTGACATCAAGTTGGATGGCGATGAGTTCCTGATCATGCGCGAAGATGAGGTCCTCGGCATTTTGGAAACGCAACCCAAGGCGGCCAAGAAGGCTTCGTAAATACGCGCAAAGGACGCGCTTTCCGCGCCGCCATATAATTCCGTGGGTGGAAGCGGAGCGGGGCGCCCCGTTTTTGCGCAAGTGAAAAAGGAGAGAAATCAATGGCGAAACAGATTATATACGCAGAGAATTCCCGTCAGGCAATACTGCGCGGCGTCAACCAACTGGCCGATGCGGTGAAAGTCACGCTGGGCCCCAAAGGCCGCAACGTGGTGCTGGAGAAGAAGTTCGGTGGCCCGAACATCACCAAAGACGGTGTGACGGTGGCCAAAGAGATCGAGTTGAAGGATCCGTTGGAGAACATGGGCGCGCAGATGGTGCGCGAAGTGGCTTCCAAGACCTCGGACGTGGCCGGCGACGGCACCACCACCGCCACCATTCTGGCGCAGTCGATCTTCCGCGAAGGCGTGAAGGCCGTGGCGTCGGGCGCCAATCCGATGGCCCTGAAGCGCGGTATCGACAAGGCCGTGAACGCGGCCGTGGAGGAAGTGAAGAAACTCTCCAAGCCGGTCTCCGGTGAGATGATCGCGCAGGTCGGCACCATTTCGGCCAACAGCGATTCCACCATCGGCAACATCATTGCGGATGCCATGAAGAAGGTCGGCAAGGACGGCGTGATCACGGTCGAAGAGTCGAAGACCATGCACACCGAGCTGAGCACCGTGGACGGCATGCAGTTCGACCGCGGCTATCTGTCGCCCTACTTCGTTTCCGATGCCGAGCGCATGGAGTGCGTGCTCGAAGATCCGTACATCCTGATCCACGAGAAGAAGATCAGCAACATGAAAGACCTGCTGCCGCTGCTCGAGCAGATCGCGCGCTCCGGCAAGCCGCTGCTGATCATCGCCGAGGAGGTGGAAGGCGAAGCCCTGGCCACCCTGGTAGTGAACAAGCTGCGCGGCACCCTGAACGCCTGCGCGGTGAAGGCTCCCGGCTTCGGCGACCGCCGCAAGGCCATGTTGGAAGACATCGCCATCCTGACCGGCGGCAAGTCCATCATGGAAGAGACCGGCATCAAGCTGGAAGGCGTGCGGCTGGACGATCTGGGCAAGGCCAAGCGCATCACGGTGGACAAGGACAACACCACCATCGTGGACGGCGCCGGCAGCCAGAAGGGCATCGAGGGCCGCATCAAGCAGTTGCGCACCCAGATCGACGAGACCACGTCCGATTACGACCGCGAGAAGTTGCAGGAGCGGCTGGCGAAGCTGGCCGGCGGCGTGGCGGTGATCAAGGTCGGCGCGGCCACCGAGACCGAAATGAAGGAAAAGAAGGCTCGCGTGGAAGACGCTCTGCACGCCACTCGCGCGGCGGTAGAGGAAGGCATCGTTCCGGGCGGCGGCGTGGCGCTGCTGCGCGCTTCCAAGGCGCTGGCTGGTGTGAAGGTGGAAGGTGACGAGCAGATCGGGATCGGGATCGTGAAGCGGGCCTGCGAAGAGCCGCTGCGGCAGATCGTGTCGAACTCGGGCACCGAGGGCGCGATCGTGGTCGACAAGATCCGTGAGAACGGCAACGCCAACTTCGGCTACAACGCCCAGACGGACACTTATGAAGACCTGGTGGCCTCGGGCGTCATCGACCCGACCAAGGTGACCCGCTCGGCGCTGCAGAACGCGTCGTCGATCGCGTCGCTGATGCTGACCACGGAAGCCATGATCGCCGAGATTCCGGAAAAGAAGCCGGCTCCGGCGGGTGGTCCGGGCGGCCATGGTCCGGAGATGGACTACTAAGAAGGCAGGAGTCAGAAGACAGAAGACAGAAGTCAGGAGTCAGAATGCCGCGTCTCGGGTTCGCCCGGGGCGCGGCTTTTTTGTTTTTGGAGGGCGTCGCGGAGGGCCTGGAGCGATTGGGCGATGGTTTGACCGGCAGTATCGATGACGAGGCGGGGGCGGGTCCAGGGATGGTATTCGCGTGAGGCGATGTCGTTCCATGCGGGGAGTTGGTGTCCGGGAATGTCGGCGGTTCGGGATTGGGCGCGGCGGCGATGCTCCGCGGGGTCGGAGCACTGGATCTCGACTTCGACGGCTTCGGTGCGGGCGCGAGAGGCGACGGCGCGCCAGGCATCGCGGGTGAGGCCGATGGGGTTGACGCAATCGGCGATGACGGTTCGGGCGAGGCGGAGGTTGTCTGCGGCGATGGCGTAGGCGGCGCGATAGCCGGCGTCGTCGAGTGGGGTGACGGGGTCACGGATGGCCTGCTCGATGGAATCGATGCGGAGGTAGACTGCGCCCAGTTCGCGGGCCAGTGCGCGGGCGAGGGTGGTTTTGCCGGCGGCGGGGAGGCCGGAGAAGACGATCAGCATGGCGGCTCATTCGTAGGGTATGGCATCTGCGGGGTAGTTGGGGGAGGCATTGGCGGCGGACGGAATGAGTTGATCTTCGGGTTCTCTATGCCTGTGCGCTGCGGCCGTGATTAATTGTTTGCACTTCGGTGGAACGACTGGGATACGCGTGACCCGACCCCCAAGTCTCCGCGCAGCAACAGCTACGTGTACTTGCCAGCGCCAGTACAAGCGCTACTTCACGACTGGAAGGCTTGGTGTGGCGACACCCACCCCGAAGCGTTCCTCTTTCCATCGAAGTACAACACTCCGACCCGGTATGACAATTTCCTCAAGCGTGTTCTGAAACCGGCGGCCGAAGCAGTCGGGCTGGAAAGCATCACGCATCAGATGCTCCGGAGATCCTTCTCTACGAAAAGATGGTGGGCGCGACAGGACTCGAACCTGTGACCTCCTGCGTGTGAAGCACTATGGACTTCTCCGCTTTATTGAAGCCTCAGGCACTTAGGGCCTTGTACTTGGCGTATTCATCGTATAAAACGCCGAATTTCCGCCCAACCGACCGCCCAACGGTTTTTGGGCGGAGGGAGCTACCGCGACTCCTTCGCTCAATGCGTTCCCTCCAGGCACGGCAATAATCTCCACAACCTTGACATTCCCAAATCACTCGCACACGGTCTCCCGGGTTCGCGTGAAATCGACAGAGATCCACGAACTGGCTTTGGATCCCGTTCACATTTCGGAACACCTCGGGAACTGATTTTTGAGCGCTCATTCCCGACTGGCGCGAAGGGGGGTGAATATTCTCGGACTTCTGTTCTCCCGGTCAGGCCTATGCGCCGCAAGTCTTACTCTCCTGCCCAAATTGCGAATGCAGCCGGGGGCAAACATTCTCGGAATAAAATTATGTCTGCCTATCCGAGCGGCGAAGTTCGACGCAGCGGACCGCCATCTTTGGGGCCAGGAGGGGCCGCGGTTTAATCTCAGGTAACCCCTCGTGCGGGCCCGGCACGAGATGCTGGCCAATCGATCTCTGGCCCGGAGCGGCCTTTTCCTAACGCAGCTCTGTGCGAGCGGCCCCTCCTAGGGAGGCAAGCAATCTCGGAATTTCCCTGTACTGCAATGAGGCCTTAATGGCGCCAGTCTCGGCGAGGGCGGCGG